>CAYMPW010000039.1:0-2577 GCA_964392725.1 uncultured Methanomassiliicoccales archaeon | reverse complement strand
TTTGGAAAAATAAGATGGATTAACAATGCAGAGTGTCGATAAAAGTAAAGCTGTCACCTTTTCGACCGACAATAATATAGGTTTTGTCTGACATTTGTCTGCTCATTATATATACTTCCTTCACAATTTATCTATGGGATGGATTGGTTTGCGCGCAGCACTCTACACTAGGGTCTCTACGGAAGACCAGGCTAAAGAGGGTTACTCCTTAGATGCGCAGATAAAACGCCTTGAGGCATATTGCAGATCAAGAGGTTGGACGGTAACCGACAACTATCGCGACGAAGGTTTTTCCGGTCGCAATACCGATCGTCCTGAGTATCAAAGGATGATGAAAGAATCTGATTCCTGGGATGTTTTGCTTGTTTTGAAAATGGATCGTATCCACAGAAACAGTGTAAATTTTACATTGATGATGGATGATCTCAGATCTAAAGGAAAAGAATTTACATCCATGCAAGAAAAGTTCGATACTACTACCGCAATGGGCCGTTTTGTTATGGATATTGTACAACGTATCGCACAACTTGAAAGTGAACAGATTGGAGAAAGAGTAAAAATCGGAATGGAACGTAAAGCACGTTTCGGAACCGGACATCTAGGTTCAGGTCATCCGTATGGATATTTTTACGAAGACGGGATGTTGAAAATCGATAAAGACGAGGCGGAAGTTGTAAAAGACATCTACCTGTTATATCGTAGAGGAATGTCCATGCAGAAGATATCCGATAAACTTAATTCATCCAATATCGCAGCCAAAAAAGGTGGCAAGTGGAACAGGCAAAGTGTATGTAAAATACTTCACAATCCATTGTATGCTGGCTATTTGAAATGGGACGATTTTATCCGCCCCGGAGAACACGATCCAATCATAGATTGTGCAGATTTTGAATTCATAAACGGCGCCATCTCCGCAGAGTGATTTTATCATGCGCGCAGCAATCTACGTCAGAGTTTCCACAGATGAACAAGCCGCGGAAGGATATTCATTAGGTGCTCAAAAACAGATTTTGGAAGACCGGTGCATCGCAGAAGATTGGGAGCCCGTCGGAATTTACGAAGATGATGGATATTCTGGTAGAAATGCAAACAGGCCCGCGTATCAGAAAATGATGGATGAAATGGATACGTGGGATGTTTTGCTTGTCCTTAAAATGGATCGTATTCACAGAAACAGTCGTAATTTTATGACTATGATGGAAACCCTGGACAAACATGGAAAGGAATTCATGTCTTGCACCGAATCACTTGATACAAGCAATGCCCTGGGTAGATTTGTAGTCGATATGATTCAACGTATTGCTCAATTGGAGAGCGAACAGATAGGTGAAAGAACGTATGTCGGAATGCGTGAAAAAGCCGAATCTATGGGAACAAATAAACACTCCGAAAAGAAAACAATGGGATTCACACCTCCTTTTGGATATCATTTGGACAAAGGATCTTTGATTGAAGATATTGATGAATTGGAAATTGTTTCAAAAATTTTTGATATGTATTTGGATAATGAAACAATAGATTCCATATGCTATATATTGAACAAGAATGGTTTTTCAACACGTAGAGGAAATCCTTGGAATAAATACAATGTAAGAAATATTCTTCACAACCCAATCTACGCAGGATATATGAAATGGGATGATATATTAATTCCGCATGATGCTAAAGTTGTAGTGAATATTGAAGATTTTGATACTGTTCAGGATATAATGGAATCAAAAACAAATGGTGAGTCCAGATACAAACTTCGGTTGAATCGTATCCAATGATATTTATAACTGCTTATTTAAAATAGTGTGACCTCCTCATTGTTAACGCTACTTTAGTGAATGGTTTTACAAATAAAAAATTTAGAAATTTTAAGACAAGAAAAATGCTATGTTTAAATACTTACAAAGCAAAGATTATCCGCCGAATTTATTCGGTGGAGGAAAATCAAATGTCTGATGAAGTTAAAAATTTTGATCCTACGGGTGGAGCACTTCTATTTGTAGCGTTCATATCGATAATCATATGGTTATTTTGTTTGGTAACGTATTTCGGTGGAGATACGGGAACTATGCCGGATGAACTGAAAGCTGTATTGATTCTGACAGGTATCGCAATATTTGTTACAGCTCTGAAATCATATTGTGCATGTAATGAATTTGCATTCGCTGTTCTGTTGATGGTTGCTTTAGGTGTTATACTTGCAGCGTTTGCCACAGGATTTTATGTGAATTTAGCAATCGGAATTATCTTCATAATCATGATGGTATGGGGACTTCTAATCGGTGTTTCCAAATCACTTACGATTATTTTGATAATGACTGCTTTGATCTTTATATTCGGAGGAGCTGTTGAATTAGGCGGAGATATCTTCGTTTTACTCAAGGGACTTGTGGCACTTGTGAACTCTGTATTTGCAGTATGGCTCAGTCTTGCTCTTGTTTGTCCGGACAAGGTTAAAGTATTCTAAACCCAAGGGTCTTCGGACCCTGCTCTTTTTTTGACTCACTTCCAATAGTATTTCTAAAATGATGCAAACGATAATAAACAGAAATACAATGTGGGGTTAAGTGATTCTTATGAAGAAAG
>CAYMPW010000038.1:0-2949 GCA_964392725.1 uncultured Methanomassiliicoccales archaeon | reverse complement strand
GACAGCTTTACTTTTATCGACACTCTGCATTGTTAATCCATCTTATTTTTCCAAAAATATATCTTTACCTTCTGATTTATTTATATGGTGTTTATAATTAATTTTTCCACTGAAAATTTAATTATAAGTTGCTGTAATTAATCTCTGAGATAACTCTTGGATTCAGAATAGATCCTGTTTGTAGGTTCCAAACATGGCCATGAATCATCGGCATAAATCAATTCGAGATTCATGCTCTTTGAAACTTTTTCAGCACACTTTTGAAAATCTTCTTGATCGCCAAGACCCGTATCGATTTTTACTGCATATTTATATCCGCAGATTCTAAACAGTTCTCTCATATTTTCTTCATTGGTTGTATCTGTTCCTTTGAACAATTCCATTGATTTTGAAAACGGATCCCAGCTCGTTGCCATATTCGGAGTGAGAAACAACATCCCCGTATACTTTTTCAAGAGGTTGAAATATTGCTCGCATCCGCCAACAGCAACGCCTATGCAATCATCGCAGATTTTTCCATTCTCATCACGGAAAATCGTTACGGGTTTCAATCCGTTTTCGGCTGCCCATTTTGATATGTCCCAACCATGATTTCCACATGTCCCATAGTATAACATAAGAGCATCAAAACCATCTTGTGATTTCATAACTTGTTCTTCGACAACAGAACGAAGATCTTTAGGTTCTTCATGAAGACCCAGTGTGTTCATGAGAATTACAATATTAAACGTATCTCTATCCAATTCTTTCAATGGTCCAAAGAATTGGGATTCGGAAATATCGGTGTAAGAAATGTTATTTTTATCCATTTTTCTTTTGAAAGAATTTGCATGTTGGTTATCAACAACGTAGATGGTTTTCCCTTCAAGATCTGAATTTAAACTGAAGACCAATTCATCTTCAAGCATCGGACAAGCAATAACTCCCAAAACACCTTTGGTCATATTATTCTCTAAAAATTAAGTTTAAAAAAGGGGCCGAAGCCCCAGTGTTTAACGATCTTACATCATGCCGGGCATGCCGCCCATTCCACCCATACCGCCCTGAGGAGGCATAGGGGGTGCTCTGCGTGATGCGATAACATCATCGATTCTGAGAATCATGTTGGCAACTTCGTTTGCGGAGTTGATAGCCTGAACTTTGACTCTGAGAGGTTCAACGACATTCTTTGCAAGCATGTTGACTGCTTCGCCGGTTTCCAAATCAAGACCGAAGTATGCACCGTCTTTCTCGTTTTCGTGTGCGTTCTTCAATTTGATGATGGAGTCGATGGAATCGATACCTGCATTCTCTGCGAGAGTCCAGGGGATGATATCCATTGCTTTTGCGAATTTCTCGATTGCGAGCTGTTCTCTTCCACCAACGGAAGATGCGTATTCGGAAAGCCTGAGTTCGAGCTCGATTTCAGGTGCTCCTGCGCCTGCAACAACTTTACCGTCATCGATTGCAACACCGACAACACGGATTGCATCGTGGAGTGATCTCTCGACTTCTTCGAGGACGTGTTCGGTACCGCCTCTGACAAACAATGTGATTGCCTTGGGGTTTACACAGCCGGTGATGAAGATCATACCGTCTTCGCCGATGAGTTTCTCTTCTGCGAGTTCTGCTGTACCGAGATCTGCTGCAGTGATTTCGGAAATGTTTCCGACAACTGTACCGCCTGTTGCCTTTGCGATTGCTTCGACATCAGACTGTTTGAGGCGCCTTGCTGCAAGGATGCCTGCTTTGGAGAGGTAGTGCTGAACGAGTTCGTCGATACCTTTCTGGCTGAAAACCATGTTTGCACCGGATGCTTTGATCTGTTCGACCATTTCTTTCATGGAGTTCTCTTCTTCTGCGAGGAAGGATGCCATGGTGGTAGGGTCGGTGATGCTGATTTCTGCGTTGACTTCTGTCTTCTTTACTTCGAGAGGGCAGGAGAACAATGCAATCTTTGCACCGTTGATGACCTTGGGCATACGGGAGTGGAGCCTTTCTTTGTCGATAACGACTCCCTGAACCATGTATGTTTCACCGATTACGCCACCGACTTTCTTTTCGATGCGAATGTTGGTTGTGTCGACTTTTCCGTCTTCTTCGATTGCTCTGCATGCCTGAACGATGAGGTCTGCGAGGAATTCTTCTTCTTCTCCGACGGATTTACCGGTGAGTGCTGTTTTAGCGACTTCTTTGAGAATTTCGTCTTTGTTTGCGTCTACTGCAATTTCATTGAGGATCTCAACAGCTTTGTCTGCTGCCATTTTGAAACCGCTTGTGATGATTGTAGGGTGGACGTTTGCATCGATGAGTTCTTCGGACTGTTTGAGGAGTTCTCCTGCGAGAATAACGGATGTGGTTGTACCGTCACCGCATTCTACGTCCTGGGTTTTTGCAACTTCGACAACCATTTTGGCTGCGGGGTGCTGAACATCGATTTCTTTGAGGATTGTTACACCGTCGTTGGTGATAACAACGTCTCCGATGCTGTTAACGAGCATCTTGTCCATTCCTTTGGGTCCGAGTGTGGACCTTACTGCATCGGATACTGCTTTTGCTGCACCGATGTTGTTGAATTGTGCTTCTTTGTCTTTGCTTCTCTCGGTTCCTTCTTTAAGGACGATGATAGGCTGATTTCCTTGACCATACATGAAGATTTATCTCCTGTTTATTAGGTATTGGTAATTTTGTCCTTCTATATTAACTTATTGATATTCAGGTTAATATCCAATATATGAAAAATCTATTTTTCAGTTTAATTTTTTGAAGGGAATGCAGGGGTGATTTCAATATTATTTTCGGAAGCCAGTTCGCATATACGTACTATCGCATTTTCAGATCCGGAAATATTCATGCGATTAAGTCTTTCAATAAGAATCGGGCGGGCATTCAATTTGTCGATAACAATATGTTTAACACCTGTATCAATCAGATTATCCATAAATTCTTCTTCTTTTCCTTCCAGATGCG
>CAYMPW010000037.1:0-3879 GCA_964392725.1 uncultured Methanomassiliicoccales archaeon | reverse complement strand
CTTTTTAGAGATATATTCTTTGAATAATTCTACAGATTCTTGAATTATATTCAGATTGTAACTGATGAAATATGTAATATCATTTTCATCGGATTCCGAAAGTTGGAATGCACGATAGTACTTTCCGCTGTGTTTCTTAATACACTTGGATATCGACAGATATTCCATAAACCCATATCCTTTTTTCATGGAATACCAATAGAATAGAGCGCGGGATACTCTACCGTTACCATCCATAAATGGGTGGATATGTGCCATTGCAAAATGGATTATAATTCCTTTCACGATCGGGTGAATGAATATTTCATCCCGATTCGCAAAATCACACAGATCTTGGATCATCGGTTGTATTTTCAAAAAATCCACAGGTCTGTATGAAATTTCTCCTGTCAACGAATCAATAATGGCAATATCGTTATTATCTCTAAATTCACCGCTGTATTCCGGTTCCAAAGTATTCAATGTTACAATTTTATGAATATCCTGTATGAGTTCGGGAGATAAAGGTTCATCAAGTCTGTTTTTGATGAATTTCATTGCATTATGATTGTTGAAAATCATCTGTTCAGATTTATTTTTCGGATGGCGGCCTTCGCGTAACATTTTCTTTGCTACATCTGTTGTTGTTACAGCCCCTTCGATTTGACTTGATGCGATTGATTCTTCCATCAAAGAACCGGCGGAATAAACCAAACGTTGTTTTTTATCGATAGCACCGGATGGTTCGAACACGGATGGGGCATGAAAATCTATTTCGTGCAACTGTTCCAAAAAAGAATCCGGAAGATTATATCTTATCGTTTCTTCTTCCAAACGAATTTTTTTCATCGATTCGTTACGGAATATTTTCATCGCACACCATATTTCTTCCGGTTTTATTCCGTTTGTATCGCGATGCATGATATCATCCCAATGGAGATATCTTTCATTGAATTCCCGCACATACTCTCCGATGTCTTTCGACATCAGCAAATCTAAACTAATCTTATTTTGATCCAATAAAATCGGTTTGGCGGGTAATCTCATATAAATTGTATATTCGTTCCAATATTTAGTCTTATCAATATTTCAAAAATTGGTAAGACTTTGTCAAGACTTTAATCATGAGTCACAGACAGTTATGGGAATCATATTTTACAGAACTATTCAAATGATTATTCAACCTGAACCAATCATAACAGTACAGAAAAGAAAAATCATCTAAAAAAATCAATTTTTGTTTTCATCAGAATTCAAACATCAGGGGAAATCCTTTTATTTGTAACCTATATCCACAATCATGGACGGGTGGCCTAGCCTGGATATGGCGGCAGCCTCCTAAGCTGCAAGCCGAGGGTTCGAATCCCTCCCCGTTCGCCATCTTATCACTACTTATTTTATAGATAATATCCATATTCGTTTTGAATGACAGTTAAAGAGGATATCTATTGGAATTCTTTCCTATCTATTTTCTTCGATCGTATCGGTTTTATGACTCGTAAGAATATGACCGAAATCGTTGAAGACAGAGGACTCAAAAGTGCCCATGCGATTTACCTCATTGCATTGTATTTGCAAGATGGTCAGACTCTTATGAGTTTATCCAAATTTTTGGATATGGATCCCGCAAACACAAACCGTGTCATGAAAACTCTGAAAGATGATGGACTTATTTACGACGACCGTAAATCGGCTACAAGTAAAAAGTATCTCAATTATCTCACAGAAGAAGGCCGTGTCTTGGCGGAAGAGATTATGGATCGTGTTACTGATCTTACGAACAGTTATTTTGACGGTATTCCGAGAGAAGATATTCTCAATATGCGTAATACATTGGTTAAGATTCTTCAGAATATGGATAAGGATCTTGATAAATATCTCAGTTCGCAGTATGACAATCCGTATTACACCCATCTTCAAACAATTCCGCTTGATGACGACTATCCGGCTATGCCAAAACGTCTCAAATAAACATTTTTAGGTAAGGAAAGGTAAGGAAAATGTCTGATAGAGTAATGGGAATAATTGCAAGTCCGCACAAAAACGGAAATTCATCTGCAATTGTAGATTCAGTCATTGTTGGAGCTATGGGTTTATCAACTGATATTTTTGAAATGGTTCATTTAAACAATATGAAATTCATAAACGGTTGTCAGGCTTGTATGGGTTGTAAAAAATTGGGAAAATGTATTGTCAAAGATGATGTATCCGAGATTTTGGATAAAATTGCAGATTCTGATTCCGTAATTTTTTCCACACCCGTTTATTTCGGTCGACCATCCGCACAATATGCAATTTTGGAAGATCGCATGTTTAGTTTTATTGGACCCAACAATTCTCTGAATATTTCGCCTGGAAAGAAAGCTGTTGTTGTTGTAACCGCAGGGGAACAGGCGGATGCTGATAGAGTTGCAGAAAGTATGTGCAAAAATTTAACAGCGTTTGGATTTGATGTTGTCGGAAAGATTGCATATGCAGGCGATGGTGCCAAGGATAATTCTGAGTTGATGTCAAAAGCAATAGAATTGGGAAAGAAAGTAGCAAAACATCTTCCCGACCTTAAAAAAAGCGGTAAGCTTTGATTTGATGGATGGATGCATGAATTAAATGCATCCTCCAATTTTTTTCATAAAAACAGTGTTCTTTTTATATGATGGATGTATAAAATGCCAATGTACATCATGTTATATTTAAACATATCTATTAATTCATCCATGTATCCAACAATATTTTTGTGGACATATCATCCAAATTATTGATAGGTCTTTTATTTTTAATTCGTTGACATCATTAATGTTGTATCTTACATCATATTTATATATGGTAAATTTGTGGGAGGATTATCGAGCAATCGATATCATAATCATCCAAGGAGGATAGATGATGGCATACGAAAACGAAAAAACAGTATTGCATGATGCAATGATCACATGCAAAGTCCCTGACATAAAAGCAGCAGTGGACGCAGCAAAAGCCGCAGGCATGCCTGCAACCGAAATCATCGACGATATGGGCGCAGCAATGTCCGAAATCGGAGTTATGTTCGAGAGAGGAAAACTCTTCCTTCCCCACGTACTCGGTGCAGCAGCAGGTATGAAATCCGCAATGGAAGTTCTCGGACCTGAGCTCCTCGCAAACGCAGAAGGCGCACAGGAAAAGATTGCCGTTGTTATGGGAACCGTCGAAGGAGACGTTCACGACATCGGAAAATCCATCTGTTCAACCATGCTTCAGTGCGCAGGATTCGATGTACACGACCTCGGAAGAGACGTACCTACACCTAACTTCATTGAAGAAATCAAAGGCGGATGCAAAATGTGCGGTCTTTCAGCACTCATGACCACAACAATGGTCGTCCAGAAAGACATCATTGAACTTCTCAAAACAGAAGGAATCCGTGACGACGTAAAGATTCTCGTCGGTGGAGCACCTGTCACACAGGCATGGTGCGAAAAGATCGGCGCAGACATCTACGGAGAGTCCGCATCCGAAACAACCGAGAAAGCAAAAGCAATGATGAGCTGATTCTCATGGCAGAATTCTACACAAGAATGGGTGATGGTAAAAGAGTTACCATGACCAAAGAAGCAATCATTGATGATATCAATGCAGGTATGGCAGACGCTATGGACATGGGCGGAGTTCCCGCATTGTCCTCCGACGATCTCGCACTCCTCGCAGAAATCATTTGCGACAAAAACAGGAACGTATCCGTTGAACCCGGAAGAGAAATCGTACTTACATACGATATCGGTCAGCTTGATTTCACAGGCGACAACGGTAACAGCGGAAACGGTGTCGACATGGGTAGGCTCGAAGCTGCACTTCTCCACGAGAGGGCACTCGGAGCAGATACATTCGAACTCGCACACTCCGATTACAGTATCAAACCTGTAAAAC
>CAYMPW010000036.1:0-4489 GCA_964392725.1 uncultured Methanomassiliicoccales archaeon | reverse complement strand
TTATCCAAGTCTTTATCTTCACAAATATCATACAAGGTATCGGAATCCAAAGCAAAATTGACGCGCGACAGAATTCCTTTGTACGAAATGTCAATAAATGAAATTATATTTCTTTCAATAACTTCATCGATTTGATCTTCGGTCATGTCTTCCTTTAGTTCAGTTTTTATAATATCGTATAGCCCCTCGGGAATTTCATGTAAGATATCTGCGGAATATTTGGCACACATAGTCATATCACCTGATATGTAAAAATGAATTTTACAATCGTTATTTTTCGTAACCCGGATGTTTAATATAAATGAATTTCGTGGATGTTAATTCAAAATATTTTTTTAGAAATCAATTTTTTTGATTATATGTAGTTTTATACACTTCAGAGGTTATTATTCTGAGTTCTGTTTAATTTAGTCATGCCTAAATATAAATACTAATTTAGGTATTCCTAATAATAGGCTTGTGCCTTGTGACATGAGGGCGAATATGAAAGAGAGTATCGTAAAACACTGTGCAGCTACATTAGCTGGATTTAAATGCGGTTGTATTTTTAAAACCGAGGGAGATATGTCGATCGTCGAAGAAGTCGAACAGTGTAACAAAGTTCTCGAACCGAAAGGTGTTTTCATTATTCCCCTGGGCTCTTGCGGATGCGGAAATCTCTGGTATGTGTACAGACCTCTCCAATTGGAATCCCGCATCCGTGAAAGCCAAATCAGAATTTTCTTGGAAGGTAGAGGATATGATTGTTCCTCTATTGATTCTATAATAAATGAAATAAAATCCAGATTAAAATCCCGCGGTTGTATTCCTCACGAGATTGGAATTTTACTCGACTATCCTTTGGAAGACGTAAAAGCATTCTCAGAGGGTCGGAAAGATTATTGTTGCATCGGATGTTGGAAAGTATACGGAGATTCCGTCGCGGCAAACATCGCATTCAAAAAAATCAGAAAATGTAAAAATGTGTACACGAGAAAGTTCAGAGAAGGTACGCCTTTGGAAAAACTTGCCATAAACGCATAAGCTTCTCAAAGATCCAAATCATAATCTTTGATCAGCAGTCTTCCGTCGGTTTTGATTTGTTCATCTCCAAGTTTACTTCTGATTTCTTCTAAAAGTTTAATCATACTATCATAATCTTGGATTTCAGTTGCCAGTTTATTGCGATATCCGCGTCCTCTGAAACATCCCGAAATGAATTTCGGAGCCAAACCGCGAAGTCTTCTTATGGCGGTATCTTCGTCTTTTTCATCTATTATGAAATTCGCCAATTCGATACACCAATCTATTTGTTGAGACACGGTTGGGTTCGGAAGCACTTCTCCGGTTTTGAAATATTTATCAATCTGCGTAACCAAATATGGATTTCCTACGCCACCGCGGGCAACCATAACTCCTTCCGCGCCTGTAACGTTCACTGCGGTAACCGCATCCTTCAACGAAAATATGTTTCCGGAAATTATCAGAGGTACCGACATTTCGGATTGCAGATTTTTAACCAAATCATAGTGGGGTGAGCCGGAATATTGTTCTTTTTTGGTTCTTGCGTGAACCGCAACCGCATCCACTCCCGCATCAACCAAGTCATCGATTACTTCTCTGAAATTTATAAGATTTTCAGTCTGTCCCAAACGTATTTTTGCCGTTACGGGAACATCAACCGCATCCTTCAAAGTACGAACGATTTCTCCGCATTTTTTGGGATCTTCCATAAGTGCCACACCCGAACCGTTGCGAATAATTTTACGGACGGGACAACCCATGTTCAAATCGAAAAAATCTATGTTGGGATTTTCTTCGTATGCCATGATTGCGGCTTTGGCAAGAAACTCGGAATCGTTTCCAAAAAGTTGTAAACCCGTAGGATAATTTTTCTCAAACGAGATGTAATCCAAAGTTCGATGTATTCCGTGAACTACACCTTTATCTGAAATCAATTCCGTAACGGATACCGCAACACCAAACGGTTTCATGAAGTCTCTGTAACCGCTCGTCGTGATACCGGACATAGGTCCAAGGACTACACGCCCATCGATTTTCAGATTTCCGATGTTCCACATTCAAACTATGCATATTTTTATGGTTTATTAATCTGGTTCCGATTTGGAGATTTTATTGTAATTTTTTGAGATTTAATCCCAGATGGCATATACTATGAATATGATTCAATGTTGGGATCTTATATGGCAATGTCAAAAAAAGATATGGAAAAACACAACAAAGCAAAAAAAGCTGAGTTGGAAAAGAAAGCAGCTTCCGGTGACGATCACGCAAAAAAGAAGCTCGAAAAACTCGGTAAAAAGAAATAATCGGATTATTTTATTCCGAGATGGTGTCAAAACCATCTCGGTTTTCCAATTACATGACTCACAATATTTTTAACGAAATCGATATCGATTTTGATTTTACAACCGATACTCCGCATTATTGGGATTGTTTTTGGGACAATGGTTTGGGTACGTGCGGTAACGATCCCGATGCTTTCAGCCAAACTCTTCGAAGATATCATAGAATTTTATGGAGCAAAACGCTTCCGAACGGAGAATGTTTGAACTTAAAAGAATCGAATCATGAATATTTGTCTTGGAACGGACATCGTTTCGGCAGCGATTCCATAACCGCGAGTTTCAGGTACGAAAAGAACAGATCTTTTTTGGAAGAAGTGGAAAACGGCATACCGAATTATAGGGGATATGTGGAAGATTTTCTCAGAAAAGCGTACACAATAGGCGGATGCATAATTTTTCCCAAACACAACCAGAGCATTAATCAATGCAGAGGTGTAAATCCTCTGATCCGCGACAGATTCGATTTGACTTTGGAATGTATCAGAAAATACTATCTTGACGAAAGCAGCCCATTGTACGAGACGTTGAAAAAGGATGAATGGTTTTTCGAGCTGTTTGTGGATTTCAAAGGATATGTGGATTTCTTCTTCCTTCAAGATTGTGTTTCCAAAGATTATTCCAAAGTATTGTTTTGGTTGGGAAACGGAGATTTCACAGTAGACAATATGCCGAAAACAGTCGAAGAATATACAAATTGGATATCTTTAAACTTGGAATTTGTAAGAAAGAGAAACACAAAAATAAGAGAATATCTCGATGCATTCAATGTGTAATTCATCCGTTTTAAACATAATATCATATCCAACCTAACCATTCTCACTATCATGAGCAAACCCCTGCGCGTATTATTCGTATGTCACGGCAACATCTGCAGAAGTCCGATGGCCGAATTTATTCTGAAAGATATGGTGTTAAAAAACGGATCTTCCGAAAATTTTGAAATAACTTCATGCGCCACAAGTTCCGAAGAATTGGGAAATCCGATTTATCCGCCCGCGGCAGAGGTTCTGAACAAACACGGAATTTCATACTCCGACAGACGCGCAAGACGTATGGTTTCCGAAGATTACGATTCCAATGATTTTATTCTTGCGATGGATAGAAACAATCTCCGTAACATGAAAGACAGAATCGGAAACGATCCCGATAACAAAGTAAAACTTCTCATGAGTTATTGCGGGAAAGACTTCGATGTACCAGATCCTTGGTATACGGGAGATTTCGAAGGTGTTTACACAAGCATCACAAAAGCTTGCGAGGCATTTCTGAAATCATTGTAATCAATACAATTTATCCCCGTTCTTAACTTCCATATCCGGTTTAATCAACACGATTCCCTGTTCGGAATCGGTTCCCAATACCAAAACTTCGGAAATGAAATCCGCTATTTGACGCGGAGGGAAATTAACAACCGCAAGAATCTGACGACCAACGAGATTTTCGGGATTGTAAATCTGTGTAATCTGTGCAGACGATTTCTTCAAACCGATTTCGTTTCCAAAATCAATACTCAGTTTGATTGCAGGTTTTTTCGCTTTGGGAAACGGTTCGGCGGAAATGATTGTTCCAACCCTGATATCCAATTTGACAAAATCGTCTATGGTTGCCATGAGTTGTTATATGCATGTCTGATAAAATAATTTTTATGTCGTATGTTTAGAATTGCCGAATATTCAAATAAAAATCTCGCCAATTATCGGATCGCCTCTCATCTCTCCAACAAAGTTTCCTATATTTGATCCTAAATGGTCATTTAGTTTCACTAAACTCATCTCACCTTTTTGACAATTTGATATCGCATAATCAACATGTTTCGAATAATTTTTTTCGAAATCTATTTTCGATTTATCGTACTCTCCAAGAATATCAACAAGAATCCATTCTGCTTTATTCCTTTTTTCAAGTCCGCGTATTATCTTTTTATTTTCTAACAATTCTTTTTGCTGTGTTAAATCCATTTTATCTATCTCTACATGATGTGAAATTAACCAATACTCAAAAGAGGGGTTTGAAATGAATAGTTTTATGCCATTTTCTTTACATAATTCTATAAATTTATCATACTTTTTCAGATTTGATGCTTTATCTCTGTCTGCAATTATACAGAAAATATACTCATTTTCATCGTATGAATATTGTTT
>CAYMPW010000035.1:0-6879 GCA_964392725.1 uncultured Methanomassiliicoccales archaeon | reverse complement strand
TCTTTTTCTCACACCCCGCAGATTTCACACCTGTTTGTACAACAGAGTTCATGACTTTTGCACACAGAGCAGGCGAACTTTCGGAAATCAACACCGAATTGGTTGGACTTTCAGTCGACGGTCTTTACTCACACATCGCATGGCTCAGAAAAATCCAGGACTTAAAATGGAAAGACATGGAAGGCGTAGAAGTCAAATTCCCCTTGATTGAAGACATTAAAATGGATGTCGCCAAGAAATTTGGAATGATTCAGCCCGGACAGTCCAACACACAGGCAGTCAGAGCAGTTTTCATTATCGATCCCAAGGGAATTATCAGATGTATCATGTATTACCCCTTGTCCACCGGAAGAAACTTCGATGAAATCAAGAGAACAGTTCTTGCATTGCAGAAAGCTGACAAAGACAGCTGTGCAACACCTATGAACTGGCAGCCCGGAGACGACACGATCATCCCCACAGCAGGATCATGCGGTGTGGCAAAAGAGCGTGTAGAATCCAAAGACACCAACAAATACTGTCTTGACTGGTTCCTCTGTTTCAACAAAGAACAGTGATTAAAAATAGGCACCGGATATTATTCCGGTGCCTTAAACAATTTAAATTTATTTCAAGTACTGACTTACGATTTTGATGGCACAAACGTCACCGCACATCGAACAACCATCTTCTTTCTCGGTAATTCCTCTGTTTCTGTAGCGTCTGGCTTTTTCAGAATCAAGGCAAACGTCGAACATAGTTTCCCAATCAAGGTTCTTTCTGGCAACTGCCATCTTACTGTCGAGTTCCATTCCTTTGCCTCTGTTGCGATCTCCGACGTGTGCAGCAATCTTACTTGCGATTAATCCTTCGCGTACATCATCTACATCGGGCAATGAGAGGTGTTCTGCGGGTGTAAGGTAACAAAGGAAGTCTGCTCCTGCCTGTGCCGCTACGGCACCGCCTATGGCGCCTACGATATGGTCATATCCGGGAGCAATATCCGTAACAAGAGGTCCAAGTACGTAGAATGGAGCATCATAACACATACGTTTTTCCAACTGCATGTTGGCTGCAACATAGTCAAGAGGAACGTGTCCGGGACCTTCAACCATACATTGAACTCCTGCTTCACGACTTCTCTGAACCAAATGACCCAGTGTCATCAATTCTGTGATTTGAGCACCATCTGTAGCATCATCTATACAACCCGGGCGGAAACCATCTCCAAGTGAAAGTGTGAATTCATATTTGGCCGCCATTTCCAAAAGATAATCAAAATTTTTGAACAATGGATTTTCTTCTTCGTTGTGAAGGATCCATGCAGTGAGGAAAGAACCTCCGCGAGAAACAACATCGGTTGTTCTTCCGGATCTCTTCAACCAACCAACACTTTCTTTTGTAATTCCGCAGTGAACGGTCATAAAATCCATACCGTCTTTTGCGTGTTTTTCGATACCGTTGAAGATGTCATCTTCAGTCATTTCAACAACTGCATTTTTTCTGGCAGCGGTTAAACCTGTTTGATATATGGGGACAGAACCCATCATAACGGGGCATTCTTTCAAGAGTCTGGCTCTTATAGCATCAATGTCTCCGCCTGTGCTAAGATCCATTACGGCATCCGCACCGTATTCCAATGAAACTTTAAGTTTTTCAAGTTCGGTTTCAAGGCAAGCCATGTCTCTTGATGTTCCAAGATTTACATTGACTTTGATGGACATTCCTTCACCGATAGCCGCGGGTTCAGGATTGTGATTTGGATTGCAGGGCATGACAATGCGTCCCGAGGCAATACCATTTCTTACGAATTCTTCGGTCACACCTTCTTTTTCTGCAATTTTCTTCATCGCAGGCGTGATTACGCCTCTGCGTGCTTCTTGCATAATCGTGCTCATGACCTTCTACATGAGGTCTGGTATATTTCAGATTATCCGCTCATGCGCGCGCATAATATTTTTAATAATTCACGCGCGTTTATATATGCGAGTAGCCTACCCATATATAGGCGCGTATATCCGCGCGGAGATTTTATCATGGATGGGCAAGAGAATGATTACGGAGCGGACAGTATTGTCGCGCTTAAAGGTCTTGAAGCGGTTAGGCTCAGACCCGGTATGTATATCGGAAGTACGGATGGAAGAGGTCTTCACCATCTCGTTTACGAAATTGTAGACAACTGTATCGATGAAACCATGGCTGGTTTCGCAACGAAAATTAATGTTACCATAAACGAAGACGGATCTATAACCGTTGTAGACGACGGAAGAGGAATTCCCACAGGTTGGAATCACGCGGAAAACAAATCCGCACTTGAAGTCTGCCTTACAGATCTTCACGCAGGCGGTAAATTCAACAAAAACAGCTACAAAGTATCCGGAGGTCTTCACGGAGTCGGTGTTTCGGTCGTAAACGCACTTTCTGTAAAATTGGAAGCCGTAATCCGTAGAGAAGGAAAAATCTGGAGACAGTCATATCAGCGCGGTATACCCGATGGCCCCGTGGAAACAATAGGAGAGTCCGACGAAACGGGAACAACGATTACATTCTTCCCCGACGATGAAATTTTCGAAACCGTGGAATTCGATTACGATATTTTGCAGAGCAGATTCCGTGAAAAAGCATTCCTCAACAAGGAAGTAACTATTCATTTCGATGACGCAAGATCCGATCGCCATGATGAATTCCACTACGAAGGAGGGGTTTCCGAATTCGTACAATATCTCAACAGATCAAAAGCACCCATTCATGCAAATCCCATCCACATGTCTGGACTACGCGAAAATATTGAAATCGAAGTCGCGATTCAATATACCGACGGATATACTGATTCTGTTAATTCTTATGTTAATACTATCAACACCACCGAAGGCGGTACCCACGTAACGGGATTCAGAACCGCGCTCACAAAAACAATTAATGATTATGGAAAGCGCACAGGCCTTTCCAAAGACATAACTTTCGAAGGAAACGATGTCCGCGAAGGAATTACTGCTGTTCTCAGCGTAAAGGTCCCTGAGCCTCAGTTCGAGGGTCAAACCAAAACAAAATTGGGTAACAGCGAAGCACAGGGGGCCGTAGCCTCTTTGATGAACGAAAAATTGGCTGAATTCTTCCTTGAAAACCCTTCTGTGGCGGAAACGATCATCAAGAAGTGTGTTTCCTCTTTACAGGCAAGAGAAGCCGCAAGGAAAGCAAAAGAACTCGTTAGACGCAAAGGCGCCTTTGAGAGTATGAACCTCCCCGGTAAATTGGCAGACTGCTCTGGACGCGATCCTGCCAAATGTGAATTGTACATCGTGGAAGGAGAATCCGCAGGCGGAAGCGCAAAGCAGGGACGCGACAGGATGTTCCAGGCTATTTTGCCCCTTCGTGGTAAGATTCTTAACGTGGAGAAAGCAAGACCTGATAAGCTCTTGTCCCATGAAGAAATTAAGAATTTAGTTATCGCAATCGGCGGCGGTATCGGAAGTGATTTCGATGTCTCAAAAATCAGGTATCACAACGTTGTTATCATGACTGATGCGGATGTCGATGGAGCTCATATCGGAACATTGCTTCTTACACTCTTTTACAGGCAGATGAGACCTCTTGTGGAAAACGGTCACGTTTACATCGCAATGCCTCCTCTTTACAGAGTTTACAAAGGCAAAAAAGAAATTTACGCTTACACAGAAGAAGAAATGGCAGCGGCCGTCGAAGAACTCGGACAGGGCGCAAATGTAAGCAGATACAAAGGTCTCGGAGAAATGAATCCCCAGCAGTTGTGGGATACTACAATGAACCCCGAAACACGCATTATGAAAAAAGTACGTATCGATGACGCAATCATCGCGGATGAACTGTTCTCCATTTTGATGGGAGATGAAGTCGAACCCCGTAGAGAGTTCATTATTTCGCATGCTCACGACGTCGTAAACCTGGATGTGTGATATCATGGATGGAGAAGAAAGTATCGGCATGGATGTTCAACCTACAGAATCCAGAATCGTAAATCAGAGCATAGAAAAAGAAATGAAACGCTCCTACATCGATTATTCGATGAGTGTTATCGTCGGAAGGGCACTTCCTGACGTGCGTGACGGTCTTAAGCCCGTACACAGAAAGATTCTGTATGCAATGCACGACATGGGTCTGCCTTACAACCGCCCTCACAAGAAATCCGCAAGAGTAGTCGGAGAAGTTCTCGGTAAGTACCACCCTCACGGTGACTCTGCGGCATACGAAGCAATGGTCAGAATGGCTCAGCCCTTCTCATTGAGATATCCTCTTGTAGACGGACAGGGTAACTTTGGTTCAGTCGACGGTGACTCCGCAGCAGCAATGCGTTACACGGAAGCACGTCTTTCCAAGATTTCAAGCGATTTGCTCGCAGATTTGGATAAGAATACGGTAGATTTCATCGATAACTTTGACGGATCTCTTAAGGAGCCCTCTGTACTTCCAGCAAAATTCCCTAATCTTTTGGTTAACGGATCCGATGGTATCGCAGTCGGTATGGCAACAAAAATGCCACCTCACAACCTTACAGAGGTTGCTAATGCGCTTATTCATTTCATCGATAATCCCGATGCAGAAGTAATCGACCTCATGGAATTTGTGCACGGTCCAGATTTCCCCACAGGGGGAACAATTTATGGTCTTTCTGGAATCATTTCAGCATACACAACAGGTCGCGGAAAAATCAAAGTCCGTGCAAATACCCACATGGAAGAAATGGGCAACGGCAAAACAAGGATTGTCGTGGACGAAATTCCGTATCAGGTTAACAAATCCGCACTTATCGAACAGATTGCAGACCGTGTAACAAACAAAGAAATCGAAGGAATCACCGATCTTCGCGATGAATCCGACAGAAGTGGTATGCGTATCGTAATCGAACTTCACAGAGATGCGATTGAAAACGTTGTTCTTGAGAATCTGTTCAAGAGAACAAACATGCAAACCACATATGGTATCATTAATTTGGCTCTCGTAAACAATAAACCCTGTCTTTTGGGACTCAGAGAACTTTTGACCCATTATCTCAACCACAGGAAAGAAGTCATTGTTCGCAGAACTCAGTTCGATTTGGAACAGGCAGAAAAGAGGTATCACATTCTCGAAGGTTTGATGAAAGCACTCAATATGCTTGACGAAACCATAGCTCTTATTCGCGCATCTCCCGACGGACCCACTGCTAACGCGGGACTTAGAGACTTATTGGATATCGACGAAGAACAGGCAAAAGCAATTCTTGATATGAGGCTTCAGAAACTTACAGGACTTGAAATCGATTCACTCAAAGACGAGTACGATGCATTAATAGAACTCATGAAGGATTTGAAGGACATTCTCGGAAACGAATCAAGAGTTATGGATATCATAAGAACAGAACTCACAGAGATGAAAGAGACTCACGGAGACGAACGTAAAACATTCATTGATCCGAACGCGCTTGATATCGACGAGGAAGATCTTATTCCCAAGGAAGATGTGGTTATTACAATCACATCCGACAATTACATCAAACGCATTCCGTTGAACACATATCGTCAACAGGGACGTGGCGGTGTAGGCCTTATGGGCATGCAAACCAAGGAAGAAGACAACGTAATCAGTATGTTCGTTACATCTTCTCATGATTATATTATGTTCATCACCAACCACGGACGTCTCCATTGGCTCAAGGGATACAGAATACCCGAAGGAAGCAGACAATCTCGTGGAAAGCCAATCATAAACATGCTTTCTGATTTGGAAGAAGGCGAGAAAGTGATGACAACGTTGTGTGTAAGCGAATTCAGCTCCGATCGCTATATGGCATTCTGTACAAGAAACGGTATCTTCAAGAAAACACCTCTTGATATGTACGGAAACGTACGTAGCAAAGGTATCAAAGCCATCAAATTGGAAGATGACGACGAGCTCGTAGAAACCGCCATAACAGACGGAACAGACGAGATCATCATCGCAACAGGCAACGGACAGGCCGTAAGATTCGATGAAGCCGATGCACGCCCCACAGGAAGGGACACAATGGGTGTAAAAGGTGTAACTCTCAACAAAGGAGATTACGTCGTTTCTATGGCCGTTGTAAAATCCGAAGACATGCTTCTTACGGTTACCGAAAACGGATACGGAAAGATTTCCAACGTTGACGATTACCGCAAGACCAAGCGTGGCGGAAAAGGAGTCTTTACAATCAAGACAACCGAAAGAAACGGCAATGTCGTATCCGTTCGCAAAGTTTCGGAAACCGATGAACTTCTTGTTACAAGCAAACAGGGAAAAATCATCCGTATCATGGTTAACGAAATCCGTATCACCGGACGCAACACAATGGGCGTAAGGGTTATGGACATGCGTAACGATGACAAGATTACGGCTGTGGAACCTTTGATGTCTTCTATACTCGAAGACGAAGCCGATAACGAGCCTAAGCCGGAAACAGAGGAGTGAAGATGTCTGAAGAAAAACTCGCTGCGATTGGTGTCATAATTCCCGCCATTTTATCGGGAGCCGCCGCAGTGGTATTCTTCTACTTTTCACGGTTTGTAGATCTGTGGGCTCCCAAAGTGGAGTTCACAGATTACATCAACTGCATACTCGCTTTGGTAATGTGCATCGTGTTCGCAGCTTGCGTTCCTGTGATGTATCGCAACTATTCTTTGATTTTTATGGCAGAAAATACTGAAAATTGCATCCAATGCTTCCATAAAGTTTCAGAAGGACGCAAATCTGGTCGTAAAAACAAACCTTTGCCTGTGACAAAAGGGAAAATGCCAGAAAAATAAAGGAACCAAAACCTTATAATAAGATTACTTTGTTGGGGGAATTACGCCGTGGTAACTCAGTTGGGAGAGTGCATGACTGAAGATCATGAAGTCGCTGGTTCGAGCCCGGCTCACGGCACCATAC
>CAYMPW010000034.1:0-7900 GCA_964392725.1 uncultured Methanomassiliicoccales archaeon | reverse complement strand
AACAATCCGGCCTCAATGTTTCATTGGATATATTGTAAGTATTATGCGATACAACTACAGCCTGACAATCAGAAGAAAGAACATCTTTCAGAACCTTGTTTGAAAGATCGAAGTGGTAGTGTGAGTCGAATTCATCTATAAACAAAAATGATACTTTTTTGAATTGGGTACTCCAATAATAGTAGAGACTAAGCGCAGAAGTTCCACTGGATGAAACCAAATCAAAAGGCAATTGAACTCTTTTTGTTTTTTGTACAAGCATTTCTTGTAAACCGGGTATAGATAAAATATCCAAATCGATGTCCAATTCTGTATTTTCTTTAATGAATTTGGCATAATCATTCATCAATCCATTTCTGATAATGTATTGAGATACATCATCCCCGGAACTTGAAAATCCGATGAACATATTTCCATCCTGAGTTGACTTGAAATACAACATATTTTCAACAAAATTCATCACAAATGTAATGGGTGATGAATCAGATTGTAATGTATTGTTTGCAATTATCCTCAATAACGAGATGGATTTTCCAAGATTTTCCAATTGTAAAGATCCGGCACCTACAAGGTGCAAACCCGAATAATCCTTTTTTTCGTGTATGCGATCGATTTCAAAAATCGAAACATCGTCAACAACCATTTTTTCATATACTATAGTCATTGGGTCTGTTTTTCTATATGCATACTGTATTATAGAATCCCCGTATTGAAATTCATAATAAAATTCTGCTTCCGATCTTAAAGAATCTCCGTTTAGGAAAGATACAGGATCTGTTTGGTGAGGATTACGCATACGATCTGTAAGCGTGTATACAATATCGAACAAAGCAAATCCCAGATTAGTTTTGCCACTGCCATTTTTACCTACAAGTATCGCTTTATTCACAAGATTGTTTTTGATACAATCTTTGTTAAACCGATAATCTCTGACATCGGTCATATCCAATTCTAATTTTTCTTTGAAGTTCTTATAATTAGATACGGAGAATTTTCTAAGCATATAGCGCCTCTAATACTCTCCAATATCGTATGGTTATAAGATAGTTTTTACTTTACCGTAATTTTTTTACGGAAGAAAAACAAAGATTGTTTTTGTTCAAAAATTGTATGATTTGAAAAGAAAAAAATAGGGGAATTAACCCCTATTTTGATTTTAATAAACGTTTCCTGCTTTGTGCACCAAATCTTCGAGAAGTCCTTGCATTTTGCTTACGGTGGGATCATTCTCCAAACCGAAATCTTCCATCACTTTATGCATCCATGGGAAAGCAAGCCAAACACTGCCCTGTTCGTCTTCCCAAACGGAAATACGGAGAGGAAGTTCGATCGATACGCTTTGTTCCTTCTGCATAAGCGGAGTTCCTGCTTTCGGGGATCCGAAGGCAACCACGGTTGTCGGACGAAGTTCCATTCCCACGTCTTCAGCCTTTGACGAATGCTCGGATATTGAGAATATCTCCATTCCGCGTCCCGTAACATCGGATTTCAAACGTGCAACGGTATCTTCCACGGAAAACTGGCTTTCAAACACAAACAAACGATTTTCGTTGTATCCGCTTGCAAGCAAATCTCCGAAACAACTTGCTATGCGTCTTCCGAGATTGGTGAAATCCAAACCTTCTTTATTGGCAAGAAGCGTAACGCAAACAAGTTCGTCGGCCTTGGTGAAACGACTGAGGAACATGGAATATCCCGAAACCGTTCCTTTGATATCCATAAGACCTTCGTGATTGTAGAACATCCAACCCGATACCGCAGGCATGGATTTACCGTCGGGAGTCTCCCATGGCGTGTATACCATGTTACGATTCTCAGGTTTTTCGATAAGAATGGAACCTGCCAAAGCAATATCCCAATGGGAAATATCCTGTGCGGAAGCCCAAATATCGTTGAACCCTTTAACCGAAATGAATTCGGGAGTTATCGTATTTCCATTTTCATCATAACTTGCCGCAGGCTCGGTAGGATTCACGAAAAGCTTGTCTTTCTTGAAAATCTGATGAACATTATCTGATTTACCGACATCTTCATTCGTGAAAATATCAAGTTCCGAACCGAATGCTGTATGCTGCAAACCAAGATAATCAATCTGATTCTCCTTAACGAAATTTTCGTATGTTGTTCCCGATACGACTTCCACAACCTCGGTGAGAAGAAGCGAATTCGTTGCACTCATCTCTGCTTTGTACCCGGGCTTGAATCCAAGTTTTTCATCGGAGAAGGCACAAAGATCCGCAAAGGAATATTTCGTTCCCTTTTTCCAATCGGGATTGTTTCTGTAATCCACTATTCCCGATGTGTGGCGGAGCAATTGTATTATGGTTACATTCCGCCAATCGTTTGGAATATTCTTTACGTATTTTACAACGGAATCTTCCAAATCGAGAAGTTTTTTCTCGTAACATTGCATCACGGCTACCGCAAGGAATGCCTGGGAAATATTTCCCGCGGGCCACACGGTGTTTGGCGATGCCAAACGTTTCTGAACCTTGTCGCTCATTCCGTATCCCACTACGCGGGGAATGTAAGGTGCCTGAACGATTGCCAAGGTTAGTCCGGGAACATCGTGTATTTTCATAAATTCTGAAATCATCGAATCAATAGATTCTCCCTGATACGAGACATCCGAGCTGCCTCTGAGTTTGATATTATCTTTTTCACTCATTATGTTCCCTTCTACTAAAATTCAAAAAGATGAGATTCTAGTGTAATGGGATACAGTGTTTTGTAAAGTATAAAAAAACGTATTATTTAACGGCACTAAACATGAAGAGTTGACATAATTTATGGAACTCTTAATGAGATATTTGGCCAAGGTGCTAAAAATAATAAATATAAGGTAAGATAGTACGAAATTGTGTGCCTGATTGCGCATCCTACCGGTTGCGATTCAGGACACAGTTATTTTCCATACAACTTCGTTCCTTCGCTTTTATGATAAGTCTTGGTTGATTGAACTGTTTCCTTTTCTAAAATAGTGTATTTCCAAGACACAGGGAATGTAAATGATCATCTTATTTACAAAAAAAATACAAACTACAGCAAAGGCGATCATACAGATACTTGCAACAAGGACTAACGGAGATCCGAAGTACCATGATGCTACAAGGAGGGCAAAACCTACGATTAGTGCAGCGATACCTAAATAACCCGACACACAGGACAGGTCGCTAATGATATTCTCAAACATTTCTATTTCCTGCATCCAATCGAGGTTTCGATTTTAATGCGATTTTCAGAATACATTGAGTATTTATTTCAATGTTGAAAGTGTACAAAACGGAAAACCGGAAAACTGGAAAAACGGAAAACCGGACATTTCGATGGTGTTTTATACGATAAAAACTGAAAACGCCCAGTTCCTGCGTAACTTATAATATTCTTAGAGCGATTCAAATTACATGAGTTCAAAAATACAGACAATTTGCATGAATTTTTTAGAGAGATTGTCTGTTCAAGGGAAATGCAATGTTATTGATAACCACAAAGAATTGTGTTCTTCGGATATTCAACCAAGAGGTTGGATGACTCAAAGTACTCCGGAGGAATTTACAAAACAATACCTTGTTGAACCGATACTCCATCATTTAGGTTTTGAATTAAACCGTGAAGGAAAACATTGTATCAAAGGTCAATACCGCAGAGTTGATTATGAAGGGATAGTGAATGGATCTCCGGTAATCATTGAAGTAAAACCGTTCAATAAACCTTTGAATCGTAAAGACGGTATGGGAAAATCCGCAAAGGATCAAGTCAAAGATATATTAACCGCTAAACAGATCGGCAACAGATATGCTTGTGGAATAGCCACTAACGGTAATGATTGGTGCATAATTAACCACAATGGGCATGAACTATGTAATAAAAATTTATTTCGTGATAAGAATTGTTTAGATGAAGTCATGAATTACATTGGTAAATGCGATGGCGAAAAAATTTTATTTTTTTCCCATACGAATAATGAAATCCATCTTAAAAGACTGATGAGAAAATTTCCTTCGGAATTGAATCCTAAAATTTCAATTAGCACAGTACTTCCGATAAAATACCGTACATATCAGAAAGATGTTAAAAAACTAGGATCTGGATTTAAAGAGAACGAAGGAATTTATGTTATATCAAATGCTAAAGTCAAATCTTTGAAATTGAATGTAAGTGAAACAAAAGTTCTTAGAAAAATATACACACAGGATAAATTACAACCATATTTTCCTAAAACAACATCGAAATATCTTATATTCGCGGATTCAAAAGGATCTGCAACCATTCAAAAATATACTAATTTACGCGCACATCTCGATAGATACAAACCGATTCTAGGAAAACGGAAAGACCCATACGCAATACCCAAATTGACTCCGGATTATTGTTCCGGAATCAGATTCGTATGTCCGATAATATCAAAATATCCGATGTTTTCTATTTTGAAAGACGGAGAATGTGCAACTGGATTCATAATAATTAAACCAGCAAAAACCATTGATGCATACTACCTTCTAGGTTTGCTCAATAGCAGCGTTATCAAATCAATGTGTTTAATTGCATGGACGGAAGGAAATTTTGAGATAAGCACAGAAATTTTCAAAAAGATTCCATTTTTGAACGGAACTCCGGAACAAGTCAAAGAAATATCCACTCTCACTAAGAAGATCGTTACATCTAGGAAAGTTAACAAAGAATCCGTTGATAGGATTAACGAGATCGTCTTTTCAATTTACGGCATGAGTCCTAAAGATATTAGAGTTGTTAAGCAGATCGAAAAAGGAATTGAGAAAAAGTACAATGAGATTAACAATATCATAATGAGAGAAAGATCTTGTTGATTTACAGAAACGTGCATACAAGCCTTTGATGTATTGTAAACTACCCAATATACCAATTTAATAATATCGTGGTTTATGCGAATGTTCTATTATTGTTCTTGATGGTAAAAACAAAAGGAAACAATCATAAATTTGGTACTAGGAATACATACTCTCAAAACCAACTTAAAAATGATTTGTTCAATATGTTTTCACTCAAAAATTTACAGAAATCAAAAGTTCAGAATTAGCCGAAAAAACAAGGCTATCCAGACATGTATTGGTGGGCCCAAAGAGATTTGATGCTTCTCCAGGTATGCTGGCTTGTGTTTTTTTATCGTTTATTTTTATCATTTTTTCACCTCAATTCATACATCCTCATGGCCGTATCCATGTCATCGAAATCTACGCCAATATAGCGCAGCGTAGTGTTCGTACTTTCGTGCCCTAGCATCTTTGCAATCGTTGCTACCGGCACATCAGATCTATACATCATACGGCCGAATGTGCGCCGTAATGTATGGTTTGAAAATTTGAAACCAACATTTTTTGACAAGATCTTAAGCTGCTTATCCAAACCACTCATTTTAATTTCAGAATAATTATAGATGCGAGATCCGTGAACGTATATCAACATCCTTTCGGGCATCGCTATGGTTACATGCCTCTTTTCCTGCACGGTATTGAGGCACTCTTGGCGATAGATCATATACATTTGAATTATGGATCTTGTGCGAGGGTGGAAGGGCACTAAGCGTGGTTTGTTGCCGTGGGTTCCTTTTCCTCTAATTGTAATATAACCCTCTTGTACATCTTCCGGGCGCATGCGCGATACTTCGCAGCGGCGCATCCCTAAGCACAGCTCACAATGGACAATTAGGGTTTGATTGGGGGTTTTACTGCAGTCCATTAAGGTTCTTGCTTGTTCAATCGTCAGCCAATCTACGTTTGGCCGTTGATCATGTGCCCAGAAAATTTTCATTTTGTCCAACGTGTAATTGTTATAATGCTTGGTAATTCTACGCAATGCGTGAATGTAACCCTTTTGTGTTTGTATCGAATAACCTTTTTTTTCCATTTTTTTGAGTAGTTCGATTACATCTTCTTTTTTAATCGCTTGCGGTAAAATACCTTCAGGCAACAGGGCAAACACACATCTGCACTGTTCTCTGTAGTGTCTGATCGAACGTTCTGCATAGCGTCCTTCGTTTTCCAGGTGTCGTATAAAACCCGCAATGGATCCCTCTTGTGTGTCTGGTAATTTACCCATTCAATCGGCCGCCCATAATTTGTATTCGGTTTTTCTTGAAACATTTTGTAAAATATCGGGAGATCTGATAACGTGCCCTTGCTTTTCCAATAGGTATGTTTTTCGTGAGACGGCTATTGTGTCAACGCCGAAATTGGCAGCGATCTCTCTAGATGTACATCCGGGTTTGTCGGAAATATATGTCAAAACATCGGTTTTGGAGACCATTTAAGCCTCCAATTCGTACAATTCTGACCTTAAATGTACATACACATCGGTTTGTTTCTCTAAAACTACTGCTTCTCCGCATGATTTACAATGGGTGTTAATACATCTGGCCGGAGTAAACGGCACGGTGTTCGCTGCAAGACAATTAGGGCACGTCCAATTCATAATATCACGGCTTGAATTTTGTGCAGATTCTTTTTTCAAAACCTACAAAAATATTTTTTTCGAGACATCTATATTTTTCACAATTCGACAAAATTCCGTGCGAATTAACCTCTTTAGTTGTTGTAACAACGCAATGACTGCATTGTACGCACGTATGCTGCAATTGGCCCAGGTTGGAGTTGGCTGCAAGCATCATGCGGTGGCCACCTCGATGTGTCGTTTATCTTCACGATCCGCAGTGCCGCAATCTCTTAAATTCCACGTATAGCGGCAATCTTCACAATAGCCTTTGTACGCACGATCTGTGGGAGCTATCGTGTTGTTGCAGAATGGACAAATGTACACTCTAGACATTATCAGGCCTCCGCTTTTCTAATGATTATTTTCCCATTTTCTTCAACAAAATTAATGTAGTCTCCAACATCGACCCGTAAGAGATCTCTTATTTCTTTAGATACAACTACTCTTGATTCCCTCATTATTTTTTTAGAGTCAATTAGTGTCATGTGTACACCTACAATATTGTAGGTAGTACCTATTATTTATACATACTGCATTGTAGGTTGTATTTAGTATGCAATTGAGTTTAAGCTACAACATACATTTCTAAACATGATTGAACAAAAATCCTCAATACTCTCTGAAAAAAACGTAGCTGGTGTATTGTTATTTTTGCTCGATGGTTGTAAAAAAGAGAATGATTTTACTAAAATTATCTCAAATTACTACAGTATAAATGCAACATTAACAAAATTATGCGATGCTGGTTTAGTCTCTATGACTGTAGAGAAATCCAGATATACAATTCGCTGGTATGAATTAACACAACTGGGCTATCAGGTTGCACAAGACTTGAAAAAAGCAACAGATCGTATTGATGGAATACTACCGGAAGAACCATTAACAAATTGTGGCGCACCTTCGCAAGAAGGGGATACAATAAATACGCAATAAATTAACAAATTAAGGCGATGATATGGACGATAAATACAAAATAGGGTTATTTTTATCCTTTCTGATTATTGTTGTTTGTATCGCGTTTTTGCCTTCAATAAGCGATACAAATTCTTCTGAAAAATTTACCTTGGATTCAGATGATCCTATCGGTGGATCCATTTCAGGCATGGGTGATTATTTCGAAAATACATATGTGACCATTCAGGCAACTCCTGATTATGGTTATTCATTTTCGGGTTGGTATTTCGATGATATACAGGTATCCTCTTCCGAAAAATACTCCTTTTTTATAAAAAATGATATACAAATTAAAGCAATTTTTCAATTGAATTATTACAAAATATCTTTAAAATCTAATTTAGATGATTGTTTTTTCCAGTACTGCACATTTTTATCTTTATCCGTATCTTTGGTTATAATAACATCATCCCCTTCGGTATCCACCTTCTGGAGCTGGAAGATCTCATAGGTAAGGTTCAGATTCTCCGTGTGGATC
>CAYMPW010000033.1:3981-7921 GCA_964392725.1 uncultured Methanomassiliicoccales archaeon | reverse complement strand
AGAAAGAAAATATGCAGATAATCGGAGATCTGGATTTGAACAATCGTCAGAAGATGATCATATCAGATTATATGAATTCAGATTCTTTGTTTTCAGTATATTCTATTTCTGAAAAGTATAAAATATCGATAAATACCGCAAGGAATGATATTCGTAAGTTACAGAATCTGAATCTTATCGATGTTGTTTCCCGTGAAGGCAACAGATTATTTTATCAATATAGTTCAAACAAATCATATTCGAATTGATTTGAAATTTGGATGTTTGATTTTAATTACGAAGTCTTACCAATGTCTTGACAAAGTCTTACCAATAATTCAAAAATTAGTAAGACTTTTACGATTGTCAAAATATGCATGCGAACATCAAAGACGAATCTAAATCAATCTTCTGAAGAATATGTATGAAAAGATTCTCGACCTTCGGAGAATATCCCGAAGGTCGATGAAAAGGGTTTAAGAAAGATCTTACTCGGAAGCTTCTTCTTTCTTTGCATCTTTGGCTTTTGCCCAGACTTCGCGGAATTCCACGGTGTCTTTGCCGAAGACGTCTCTCATGTCGGAGACGATCTTGAATCTTGCCATAGGCCATTCCTGGCTGAATTTGGTGATTTCAGAGAGTGTAACGACGACTTTGTCTGCTTCGATTGCACACTCGAATCCATCGGATGTTCCGAAGTCCATTTCAAGGATTGCGTTTGCTTTCTTGGCATCGTCTTCGATAACTTCTGTAACTGTGAATTTGTACATGAGGTCGTGACCTGCGAGGGGACTGTTGAAGTCGACTCTGACACGTCCTGCGGATGCGGTCATGACAACACCGTTGCGGTTTCCGAAGTTAACTTCGAGACCGGGGTAGGGGTTGATTTCCTGTTTGTAGAAATCTTTGATAGGGTAGATTTCAACGAGCTTGGGGTTCCTGGGTCCTGCTGCATCTTCGCATGCGATTGTGACTTCGACTTCTTTACCGACTTCTGCGGATGCGATTGCTTCCTCAAGTGCGGGGAACAATTTGGATGATCCAACGATGTGGGGCATAGGGGCGTAGGTGTATTTCTCGTTGTAGAGATTTGCTGCCTTTGCTGCTTCTTCGTTTGTTGTGTCGTAGAGTCTGTCTGATTCTGCGAGGTATGCGCTGTAGTCCAAGTATATGAGCTTCTTATCTGCCATTTAAATCACCATTATGGTTGAAATATAATACTCGTGCGATTACATCAAGTATATTAAATCTGTCGGTTACTTCGTATATATCGCCAAAGTGAGCCAAGTGGAATTTCTTTGAACCGTATCTTATGCAAAATAATATATAATCAAAACGTAGACAACCTTGCATGGCAAACGAGAAACTGTACACGCCTTTGTTGATTTCATTAATGATACTAAGTTTTGTTCTTGCAATGAGTGAATTTATCGTTATCGGAATTCTTCCGGATATTTCCAAAGATATTGGAACTACCATCGCGATGGTGGGCATCGTTGTTTCCGTTTACGCGATTGCTTATGCTATTGGAACTCCTATTGTCACATGGGCGGTTTCCCGTTACAGCGAATTCAAAATGATTCTTCTTCTGTTGGGTCTTTTTGCTTTGAGCAATCTTCTTACGATGATTTCCACTGAATACTATTTACTTCTTGTTTCCCGTATTATGACGGCTGCCGTTTCCGGAACAATCATGTCGATCGCAATTGTTGTGGCTATGAAGAATTCTCCCCAACAATACAGTAACAAAGTCGTAACCCTGATGTTCGTAGGATTCAGCGTGGCTTCGGTATTCGGAATGCCTTTGGGAATTACGATAAGTCAGGTTATCGGATGGAGGTATGTCTTTGCTCTGGTTCTTGCCATGACCTTGGTTCTTTTCATCCTTCTGTTGATTTTACTTCCTAAAAAAGGTTCAGAATACACAGAATATAATCAAAAAGATACGTTCGATCTTTTGAAAGACAGAAGAATAATCTTGGGAATTTGTATTGCGGCATTTTCGGTTGCGGGAATATTTACATTTTACACATATGTCACACCAATTCTCGAAGACATAATGGGATTCGAAGCATCTGCCGTTGGTGCGATATTCCTTGCATATGGATTGGCTTGCGTATTCGGTAATTTCCTTTCCGCAAAGTTTGCGGATAAGGGAGGATTCAGATTCTTCCCGATTGTGTTCTTGATTGAAATCGCACTTCTTTTGGTATTGATTCCCATTGCGGGAGTATCCGCATATATCAGCGTGGGTCTTCTGTTGTTGATTGGATTGTTTATTTACCTTGTAAACACAACAAATCAGGTTCACTTCATCGAAATCGCGATACAGAAATATCCTTCCGCCACCAACTTTGCTTCGTCTATGAACATGGTTGCGTTCAACATCGGAATCGCGGTCGGATCATTCATCGGAAGTATCTGCATCGGATCATTCGGATTGGAATCTTTGGGATACGCGGGTGCGATATTCGTTGTTCTTGCTTTGATTTCCGTATTGATTCTCAACGTCATCGAGAAAAAACCGGAAATGAGAACTTCCGTTTCTTCGTCGAGAAACGAATAAAGTTTCAAAGAATAGAATCGGGTGTTCCAACGCACATAAATTAAATGATATTAACAATGTTAAGTTATGTTAATTTGAATTCTAAAGAAAATAGGATTCCCATGCACAATGTTGTTAAATATTTGGTATAACGATGTTACTTTATGTCTCCTAAAATGGTAGTATACGAATCGGATTATTCCAAAACCGCAGATCCGGAAGATTTTGCCAGGTTTGAAGACTCGGTGAAGAGACTTGCGGGCGCGGGAATAGTCGTTGAACGCATTATGTGCGAAGGACTGGAATCCATACCAAAGGGAACCGAAGCTTTCGACGAAGTGAAAGAAGAAGGAATGGAAGTATTCCCGATTACGGAATACGAAGGTGCGATAGTGTTCGATTACGCCTATCCTGATGATCAGACTCTTGCTGATTTCCTTGATGTTCCCGACGGCGTTCTCAAAGTAAACAGAGTTCAGCCTCCTGGAATGAACGACTTGCCGCCAGCATGCAGTTGCGGAACTGGTGGCGCAAAAATTCCGAAGAAGGAATGATTGGAAAACAATAAAAAATCGGCCTTTGGGGTGTCCAGAGCCGATTTTTACCCCAATTTTTCGGGCGGATATCCGCAAACAATAAAAACCCCATGTGCTTACCCTTGATTCAAAGCCACCTTTGCATAGCCCGGTAGTGCGGCTGACTTGTAATCAGCAGGTCTTGAGTTCGAATCTCAAAGGTGGCTCCACTCTCTTCTATTATTCCATTAAAATGAGCTTGCGCGCTCAATTTTATTTGGGTGGCATTTCATATCAAAAGTTATGTTATAACATAAAATACCATTCAAATTATGAAAATGTTGAAGTAGACTTCAATACTATTCTATTTTAGTTAAAATGTTAAAGTCGAGTGTGACATTTTTAATAATCACTTCACGTTATAACACCCATGAGTGATCAATCAGTGCTGAGAAGAGACTGTTTGGACCATCTCGTTGGTTGGAAAGATAAAACAAATGTCGTGAAAATCATCACTGGTATGAGACGCTGTAGCAAATCCAATATCTTCCAATTCCATTAAAAAATTTATTTTGATATCATTTGTTTTTGTTGCTGGTTTTTTAAAAAAATTATGTCGGCATAATAGAAATCTGCATAAATTGCCAACTTTGAAATTAACGATGTGTTTTCATTGAATTAACTTGATTCAACAAGAACCTAAAGTAAGAATTTGTCTATTCGACAAAGAACTTTGATAGCAGATTTATAGGTTCATTTATCGGCTCATTTATCGGCTCATTTATCGAAACAAATATCAAATTTTATAGTGAGCCAGACGTAATTTTTATCGGCTCATTTATAGGTTCATTTATAGGTTCATTTATAGGTTCATTTATAGGTTCATTTATAGGTTCATTTA
>CAYMPW010000033.1:0-3881 GCA_964392725.1 uncultured Methanomassiliicoccales archaeon | reverse complement strand
TAGGTTCATTTGACAATCCATAAACCAGATTTATTGCTCCCCTCTCTAACCAACCTATTGTTTTCCTTTAATTCCGAAATTTTCTCCGAAGAAAAATGAAAGATACAACATGATTTTAAACATGAAGAATATCCCGAAAATATGGAAGAGAACGCACAATCATCACAAAAAAGTCTATCTCCATTAAGAAAAATAAATCTTATTTTCAGATTCAGCTACACAATTCCATTTTTTGTAGCTTCTTTATGCGGAATAGTATACGCTTTGCCGATGAATGTTCCTTTGTACATCTCGATTCTTATTCCAACCGTGGTTCTTGTGCTTGCGATTCTCGTTAATTTCTCCAATGACTATTTTGATCACATGTCCGGCGTGGATAAGATGGTTAGCGAACAAAGATTTGATAAAACCAAACGTGAACTTAGAAACAGCGAAATGCTGGAAAAAATCTACTGGGATGGAAACCAGTTCGATACGGGACTTGTAAGTGAAAAACAGGGTCGCGTGATTATGGCGATTTTGTTTGTTATTTCCGCAATTTTGTCTGTTCCCATCATAATTTACGGCGGTTGGCCTGTTGTTGTGTTTGGACTTTTGGGTCTTATCTTCACATATTTCTACACCGCACCACCTATAAATTTCGGAGCAAGAGGATTGGGAGAAATTACGGTTGCCATTTCATTCTTTATGATGTGCGCATGTTCTTATTACGTTGCTACCGGCACCATCGATATTCCTATAATCATATTCTCTGCAATGCTCGGACTTGTAGTGGGTTTGATGCGCTTGGTTGATACTTTGTCCGCATACGATGCACACAAAGCATACGGCGAAAAATGTATTTCTGTTCGTCTTGGAATAGAAGGAACCGTGCCTCTCGTAAAAGCAATTGTGATTATCGCATACGCTTTGGCGGCTTGTTTGGTTTACTTCAATTTGCTTTACGCACTTCTTTTCCTTACGATTCCGATCGTTGCGAAAGCATGGAAAATGATGAATACCAAAGAAAACGGATGGGAATTGTTAATCGCACCGAATTTCTTTGGATTTTCACTGTTCACCGAAATCCTGTTTATTGTTGCTGTTTTGATTACGTCAAGCACAGGAATAATCGTATTCTGGTGAAATCAATTCTTTTTCTTTTTGCCCATGGCGAATATCGATGAATTTTCGATAATCGTCGATGGGGTTCCTTTGTCCACAAGATAATATTCCCTTACTGCGGCAAAACCACAGTGTTTGCATGAATCCGTTCCCGCTGCGGGACAACCCATTTTGTGGGATCCGTCGGGAAGTATGAAAGCGGACATATACATGGGACATTTCTTGCTCCAATCCTCTTCAGCCAAAAGTTCCAATCCTTTCTTGGAATTCAATATGGGATATCCCTCGGATTTGAGTTGTCTGATTTCCGCGATTGCTTTAACTTTTTCTTCATGAGACGGTGAATTCTCGTACGGGGGAGGTGTCAAAAAATTGAACACGATTCCCGTGATTTTAGGATGATCTTTTGCGATCTGCGCGGTTTCGCGTATTCTGTCCAAGTTTCCTGCCTGAAGAACCATGTTTGCGAATACGGAACCATCGAATTCCAAATTATCGAGAGTTTTCATGAGTTTATCGAAAACACCTTCGCCTCTGACATAATCGTGAACATCTTTCGGTCCGTCGAGACTTACTGAAATTACGTCCGAATTCGTGTAGATTTTACCGGTTGTTCCATTGGTGGTATATCCGACATTGTAATATCCGATTTCATGAGCGGCATCGATGATACTTCCGAGGTTTTTATCCCCATCTTTCCACAGTGTTGTTTCTCCGCCTTCGAAATATGCGATTCTGGAACCTTCTTCGAATCTTAAAGTCAAATCGTTTACAATGTCGTCGTAAGATAACGAGACGTTGGTTTCGGGGTGTTCATCGATTCTTTTTGCTATGTCGCAATGTTTGCATCTGAGATTGCATCCAAGGTGTGTAATCATTGTATTTACAAGAGGTACTTTTCTTCCCAATTTAGCAAAAATCCACCAGTTGGCATAGCCGAAGAACTGAAACACTGCGCTCATATTTCAGATAATAACGGCACGTTATTTAGTAATTCGCGTTCAAAAAATCTTACATATATTTACCCTAGCTGAAAATTAATTTATTTAAGTATTGACATCCAGCAAACATGAAACAACCATTCGAGTTTTCGGGTTTTGCACTCATGGGATTGCTATTTCTTACAATATCCATGCTTTTCATTTTTCCGGATAAAATATCCGTCGATCAAACCAATGTGATTAGATTATACGGCGGAATCGCAATTGCCATTCTTGGATTATTGACAGCATATTTCGATAAGAGTATACTCAGCGCAGTGTTGTTTATTTTTACGGGAGTCACATATGTAATGGCTGCAGAACTCAGTCTTACAACCACAAGCACACTCCCGATTCTCATTATTGGAATTGCGTTTATTATCTTCGCGGCAGTTCTTTTCATGGATGAAGAACGCTCGATTATTTTGACACTCATCCCTCTTCTCACGGGATTGAATCTTGTTGTCAGATTCTTTTTGGATACCGGAGATAACACTACGGGAATAATCAGCGGAATTTTGTGCATGCTTGCTGCGCTTTTATCGTACTATGTGTGCTTCACAAAAACCAACGACAAACTTTCAATGTTTTAAATAAATAAGGGGGTTAAATCCCCCCGCCTAATTTATATCTATATAATAAGTCAATTTTTGTATTAATCAATGCAATAATTTCAAAAAAAAACCGTGTGGAAATACCGCAGTTGCCATAAGAAAATCTCTATCGTGCCAATCTTATGCCATTTGTTAAATATCCATGTTCGGATTGCAGTTTGATATATCATGACTAATGAATGCGCATGCAATTCGCCCTGCGAAGTCAGAGCGGCCCTCGTCGGTGCCTGTGGTAAAATGGGTACTTTGATCATCCGCCGTATTATGGAAACCGAAGGCATCACAATCTCTGCTGCTTTCGATCTCGTAAACATCGGAAAAGATGTCGGAGAAACCGCCGGTATCGGACCTTTGAATGTTCCCGTATCCGATTCAAAAGATATGGCCGCTGTTTTAAAAGAATCAAAAACAGATGTTCTTATCGATTTCACCGTTGCACCCGCAACCGCTGTAAATGCACCCATTGCCGCTGATGCGGGAGTAAATCTCATTATCGGAACAACCGGATTATCTGCAGAACAGAAAACAAACATTACCAACTCAATCATCAAAAACAATGTTTCGGCTGTAATTTCATCCAACTATTCCATCGGAGTCGGAGTTTTCTTCAAACTCATCAAAGATGCCGCAAAATACCTTGGTAACGATTACGATGTTGAAATCATCGAAGCCCACCACAACCAGAAGAAAGATGCACCCAGCGGAACAGCTATGACTGCTGCGGAAATCATCAGTGAAGCCATGGGCGGAAAAGAACTTGTTTGCGGTCGCGAAGGAGTTTGTCCCCGTGAAAAAGAAATCGGTATCCACGCAATCAGAGGCGGAGATATCGTCGGAGATCACACCGTTATGTTTATCGGAAATTCCGAGCGCATCGAATTGCGTCACCAGGCCCACTCAAGAGAAATCTTTGTCGGCGGAGCCGTAATGGCTGCCAAATGGGTTGTTTCCCAGAAAAAGGGAATCGTCTACGAAATGGCAGACGTGTTAAACTGATTTTGAAATATTGGCCGACGTCTTCGGACGTTGGCCTTTTGATATTTTCTACGTACTGATATCCAGTAAATTTTAATGATATTTGACAGAAATTCCATTCTTTTGATTTGATCGCATGCCGTTTTAAAAATTCATAATGGTATTTTTTTATTTTTAATTTTATATATAGTTTACATTAAATATTTAT
>CAYMPW010000032.1:0-8739 GCA_964392725.1 uncultured Methanomassiliicoccales archaeon | reverse complement strand
GTGAAACTTTTCCAACACCGTCATCTTTACCGAGATTGATTTCGAATTTCACCATTCCGAAAGGATCTGCAATCTGATCGTAATCGATAACTTTGCGAACAGTATCTTTTTCGCCTTCTTCGTTATCCGGAACATCTCTTTTTTCGATAGACATTTCTGTCCTGAGTTCGAACTCGCGAACAAGATATTCTTCTTCGGATGTTACGAAAGATACTGCGGTACCTTCTTTACCTGCCCTACCTGTTCTTCCGATACGGTGGATGTAAGTATCCACGTCTTCGGGCATATCGTAATTGATAACGTATGAAATATCATCGACATCGAGACCTCTTGCTGCAACATCGGTTGCGATCAAAATGTCTGTAACATCTGTTTTGAATTCTTTGAGAACTTTTTCTCTCTTCTTCTGAGGCATATCTCCGTGGATTGCTTCAACTTTATAGTGAAGATTTGTAAGCCTTTCGTCAAGAATATCAACCATTTTCTTAGTCTGACAGAAAATAATTGCTTTGGGCTTATCGATATCGAGAATTCTGCAAAGTGCCCAGGTTTTATTTCTTCTTCCGACAGCGATATAATACTGTTTTGTAAGATCGAGAACCAATTCATCTTTGGAAACTGTAATTTCCTTAGGCTTTACCATATAATCGTAAGCGAGACGCTTTACACCTTCGGGCATGGTTGCCGAAAACAAAAGAGTCTGTTTTTCCTTGGGCATTTTCGAAAGAATGAATTCGATATCCTCGATGAATCCCATATCAAGCATACGGTCTGCTTCGTCAAGAACGATTATTTCGATTTCCGTGAGGTTGAGTGCACCGCGAAGAATCATATCTTTTACACGGCCGGGTGTTCCCGCAATAACGTCACATCCTTTGTGAAGCTGTGCAATCTGACCCTCGATGCTTGCTCCTCCGTAAATTGCAACAGGTACGTGTCCGGTATATTTTGAAAGTTTTTGAACTTCTTCGGATACCTGTGTTGCCAATTCTCTTGTAGGTGCAAGAACCAAAGCCGCGGGAATTTCCGCATTAGGATCGATTCTTCCGAGAATAATTGAAACGTATGTTCCTGTTTTGCCTGTTCCGGTCTGTGCCTGAGCAAACATATCTGTGCCTGAAAGTCCCAAGGGGACTGCTGAAACTTGAATCGGAGTGGGTTCTGCCCATCCCATGTCATCCATAGCTTTTGCTATGTCTTCTGACAAACCTAATTTTGTAAAATCTGAGATCATGATATCACTTTGATCTGAAGCCAAACTGCCTGCGACCGACGCAGACTTTATTTATCTCCAAAACGGGGATAAGTGGAGTTGTTTTAAAAATATACCTATAAAAATACCCTATAAAGGGGACAGGGGTCAGAGACCCGCTGTCGATTTATCCTTGTAACGGGATTTTCTGGGAGCAATCTTCACCTGAAGTTTGCGACCGTTAATCTTTGTCTGAGTAAGCTGTGCAACGGTTGATTCCGCTTTGTATGCTGCCACTTCAATGAAAGACTTTCCGCTTCCGAGACCGACTCTACCGACTTCGTCGGCTGAAAGGTGTGCGGTTGAAGCTACCATATCCGCAATGGATGATTTTCCGTAACCATCTGATTTACCGATACTGAGTTCCAAAACAGTCATGAGGTCGGGCATTTCCGCGGGTTTGTCGGAAGTTACGTGAACAACCGTAACTTTCTTTTCCTTCTTTTCGCCTCTGGGACGGTCCATTCTTTCGACCTGGAATCCCATTTCTTTTTCTGCGGCTTCAAGACGCCAGGTTTCGTTGGGAGTGATTAAAGATACTGCAACTCCCGTTCTTCCTGCCCTACCGGTTCTTCCGATACGGTGCATGTATGTTTCGGGATCGTTTGGCATATCGTAGTTGACAACGCATTCCACATCGTCGATATCCAAACCTCTTGCTGCAACATCGGTTGCGATAAGAACATCGAAAGATCCTTTTCTGAAATTTTTAATGACTTTTTCCCTTTTGATCTGAGGGATATCTCCGTGTATGCAACCTACGCGGAAATCGTCGTTCATCTTTTCGATAAGCATGTCCACCATTGCTTTTGTTGCACAGAAAACGATTGTTTTCGGGCGGCCGAACTGATCGAGAAGTTTGAACAAAATCTCACGTTTTGCACCACGTGGAACATTGATGTAGTATTGTCTTGTAAGATCGGAAACCAATTCATCTTTGGAAACTAAAATTTCCAAGGGGTGGTCCATTCCGTCAAGAGCAAGTTTACGGATATCTTCGGACATTGTAGCCGAGAACAAAAGAGTCTGTCTGGTTTCCGGAACCTGATCTACAATGAAATCGATTTCTTCCGAGAATCCCATGTCGAGCATACGGTCTGCTTCGTCAAGAACAAACTCAGTAACATTTTTGAGTACAAGTTCTCCACGGAGAATCATATCTTTTACACGACCTGGTGTTCCGATAATTACATCGGCTCCTCTGCGAAGGAGTTTAATCTGACCGTCAATACTTGCACCACCGTATACTGCGATACCTTTGTGTCCGGTATATTTGGACAATTTGTAAATTTCCCCAGAGACTTGGTTTGCAAGTTCTCTTGTGGGAACGAGAATTAAAGTTGTTGGATATTTGCTTCCGGCTTTTGTTCTTTCGAGAATAATGCCGGCGTATGCACCGGTCTTTCCTGTTCCGGTCTGTGCCTGAGCAAACATATCTCTTCCCTGAATACCTTCAGGAATTGATGCAATCTGAATTGGTGTGGGCTCAGTCCATCCCATACTTTCCATTGCATTTGTAATAAACTTGTTGAGACCGAGGTCTTTGAATTTAGATGTCATTTGAATCTGTCCTATGAGTTTTGTAAAGGTTCGAACACATTGGACAAACCCTTCCCTCTGAACAGCCGTAGTTGTGATTGTATTTAAAGCATCCCCTTGTATCGAATAAAATCGGAACAAAGATCTGGATGAAAAAATGATATTAAAATTAACAAATGAGTCAAATCTACTGGATTGCTTTAAAACAACATCAAAACTTATTCCGACACATTTATATTTGACAACCTATTCGGGGGGATTAACCACGTGCGGATGTGGTGTAGTTGGTTATCACTTGACCTTGCCAAGGTTAGAACTCGGGTTCGAATCCCGGCATCCGCACCAATCCAGCCTATCCAGATGGCGATTTTTCGGAAATCAATTTTTGTGCCAGCAATTTGGCCGTTCCATGCGTTTGCCAAAGAGGTTCAATTGCACTCATCCGCACTGAATGTTTAACATGCAAACACATATCAGATCTTGACAGAACGCTACTTAATTTCGACGTGATTGCTAACCCCGCCCACCTGCAGGCGGTGAGATCATGACTGCAATAGATCTCGTAGATCCTACATCATTAATCGCGAACGGTTTCATTCCATCGAACAATATTTTTAGAGATTGTGCAGAAGCAGGAACATTCATTAAACCGATACCGCACACGTTCATATTTCCAGCCAATTTAATGATAGCATTTTTCTCAGATGGCTGCGAAATTGGAATCTATGAAACCAATCTTTTATGTCACCAAGGTTGGAAATTTTATGATTTGGAAGATGGCTATAGTCGTTTGTTTTTCAGACAAGAAAACGGAGAATATGATAACTATGCAGCAACAGATGCAATGTCACAATTCATCGAAGATTTGAACATAACAATCTATGGTGAATCAATTTCTGTTGTTAGGGATTCAGAAAACCGCTCATGGCAGGTGGTGGTGTAATGACAATAATAGACACAATACATGTAAACCTCTTGGAGTTTGGATTTACGAAAGAAGATCCAGACGGACATGAAATCCCATACAAGAATGATTGGAATATGCATTTTTACGAATTACCCACGACTGTAGAGCATGGTTTTTTTATTGTATATTATGACACGCGTAGTGAAGCTGGACTGTTTATTTTAGAAGAGAATGAATCGATATTCGGATGGAAATTACACAATCTTACAGACGGATTGAAAATTATCAAAAAAAAGGATGGTATAAACTCCCTCGAATCAATCTCTAAACTGTTTAAAAAAATGTTTTTAACATACAACAAACAACCAATCGAAATCGATTTAAAAAATAAAAAAAATGGATACATTTCATACAGGGGGTATTTGATTGAAGAACCTTTGTTCTAAACCCCATATGAGAACTCGCCCAGGGATTCAATGTCCGCTGAAATCCGACGTTCGTTGTGATGTAACTAACCATAAACTGTTAGTCGATTGTGGCTGCAGATCCTGCCCTTATGTGAATTGGTTATACATAGATCCCTCTGACGGCTTCGGCCGTCGTATAGGATACAATTTCCATAGATTCAGAAAAGATTCCATGGGGGCCGAAGTATGATCTGCATGAATGCACAGTTGGAACAGGAGTAATCGCCATGTTCATTTTTTCTTTAAAGGATGTGGTCAATACGAACTTGATACGAACCATCTGGCTGACAATTTTATATAGGGCGATACGAACCTTCGTATCGCTTCGTATCGAGCCATGCATCGGCGGTGATCTCCGTGAGTGAGCCCGATTTCTCAACCACGAATAAACAGAAGATGATTTACAGTGAATTGATCAATCTTAGGAACCCTCGTTTTCCACGAACACAAAAAGAAGTTTCTATAACGCTGGGAGTGCCGATAACAACAATCTCTTCGGCCGTCAAAAGATTTCTAGAATTGGAATTCATTCATCCATTGAACGATGCTAAAACCAATATTTTGTATCGCCCTGGAAAACACCATATAATCATAGAATCGCAGATAAATAGCAATTATTTGGAATCTAAAGAGTGGTACGATGCTAATGGCCAGGCTATTAGACCATCGGAACACGCCACGAGACCATATAAGCCACTTTTCCGCGCACATATTAACGGAACATGGCTTATGTTCACAGTCGCCCAGGAAGGCAACATCGACAGATTCGATATAACAAAAGAAGGCCGCACTTTGACAATGCCCTTATTCGGATCCACAGAACCTTCCGTTCTGCCCGGCTCTAAAAATTATTGGGCGAAGATCCATTTCAACAATGAATGGGTTTCAATTCGTTATCAAATTTCAAAAAACAACAAAATATTCTATATTCAGCCCTCATGTAAAACAATCACTGCTGAAGAAATAACGCCAGATGAAGATATTGTTAAACCGTTCATTTCACAAGTTAGACCACTTTTAGCGCATTTGGAAAAATATGCTGGCTGGAAATTCAAAAAAGCAGAAAACGGAGACTATGCTGTTCATGGATCCGTTAGGCAAGGTCAGGTTTCAAAATCTCAAAAAGAATACGGATTCGATGATTTTCTTACTAATTTGATACACGATTACACTGGAGATTGTGGGATTATCGGAGAATCTCCAATCTGGTTCGACAGATCTGAAAAAGCATTTGGTAATATCGGAGAAATTGAAACCTCAAAATCCGACTATGTAAAAGCAATAAATGATCTTCCGAAAACAACATTGATTGTGGAAGCTCTCACACAGGAAGTTTACGATCTGCAAAGTGAAGTCGCAAAAATAAACGCAATCAATGCAGAAAATCTCCGTAACCTCACAGTATCTGTCAATCAAATTGTGGAGATCCTGCAGATCCAAAACACAATTCCTCAAAACCCGAACAAGGAAACGGTGATAGTATGACTGCTGCTATGTCTGACGATCGTTTATCGGAAAGGATGGAAACTCAAATTAAAGCCGTAGATTGGATCAACGAAAAACTTTCTAAAATGACAATCGATGAAATAATTGTCCTTTCAAAAATGCAATATGAGATTACAAAATCATATTTTTGGGATTGTGTGTATAATTCTGCATTGCATTCAACAATGGTTCAACCGCAGATGCCATCTGTCAAACGTACATATAAACACGAAAACCAAACAACACTGGATGTGATCGAATGAGAGTTGCATTGTACGCACGGGTCTCAACTGACGACAAAGACCAAAATCCCGAAACACAACTGATACATCTTCGCAAAGTATGTGATGCATATGGTTACAAAATTGTAGCAGAATATGTAGATAAATCCTCTGGAAGAACAATCTCGAAAAGATTCGCTTATCAAGATATGATGCTTGCTGCTTCCAAGCATTCATTCGATGCAGTCATGGCTTTCAAGCTAGACAGATTCCACAGAAACGTAATAGAACAACTAAATATGGTGGAAAATCTCAAAAATTGGGGTATTGATATGATTTCCACAACGGAAGCAATCGATACATCGACAGCGATGGGTAAAATGGTTTTAACCTTCTGCGCCGCGCTAAATGAAGGAGAATCGGCAAAAACCTCGGAGCGTGTTAAAATTGGAATGGAACGCGCAAAAGCAGAAGGTAAAGTCTGTCATCGTCCTGTTAAAAAATTATCAGCATACCAAATAGATAAGGCAAAAACAATCTTAAGAAATAACCCTAATATTTCGCAAAGGGAACTCGCACAACAATTTGATGGAATCTCGCGCGCAACTCTAATTAAAGGACTAAAAGCGGAAGGTGTCTTACAATGATGGTCAAAAAGGGGGGTACTCCCGACTATATATACAAACCCTCAAAAAGTCGCATGGTCAAAAAGGAAATCCTTTCTAACCACCTGGAGGAATCAGAATGACGTTACAAGACATCAAAAATGCGGAATGTGATTATTTGTCAATTTTCAACATTTATCCTCAAAAAATTGTCAGTCAAAAAGGTCAATTGATTTCTTACATTTCTCCAACAGAATTCAATGCAATAATTGAACAATGGGAAAAAACTAGAATCATGCCGAGAGGTTCATTCATCACGATCCGCAACAATGCGTATGAATGCTGCGAAGGAGATTCGGGCTGTTGTTGTGTTGAATGCTTTACAGCAGAATCACAAGCGAAAAGATGGTTGTTCGGTAATTACGAAGATTCAGATCAACTAAAGCCAATAAGATGGAGAGTATAACATGCCGCGAAGAACGTACGATCTAGAAAAGACAACTCTTCTTAAGTTGGACATATTAGATCTTACATCAGATCTGTCGAAATCTGAAATCGTAGATGTAGCAATTGATATTCTTTTTACGACATTGAAAAATTCTGAAAAAATATCAGAAAAAGAATTTACGATCACGGCTGAAGAAATTGAATCTTTACAAAATATCGTAACTTCGATTTTCACATCGTCTATTGCAGCTAAATTCCCATACGTTAAATCCTGAAGGAAAAACTATGATTGATAATATATTAAAATCCATTTAGTGTGTATATTTATTGATATATTTTATAATAACATACATATTGGGATGGATCTTTTGCAAATTCATGGATTACATAGCTGTATTCATGGCTTGCCTATCGATAATTATATTTATTTTCATATTCAAATTTAATTTGTATTAATCAAACTTTTTAGGCCATCCAGATGGCTTTTTTCTTATTTTTTACTATTTTAATTCTTCTTTTTGATGTAATGATGTAAAACAACATTGTTGCAATGATGAAAATCATGTTCTTTATACGCTTTTAACGAATTTTCAATATTGTCAATCTCCGGACTAGATCCAGAGTGCGACGGTGTAAGGAAATGAAATCTAAACGAAATAACAAACTATTGTTTGCTGCAATGGGAATTCTAACGGCCATGCTAGTCATGTGCTCGGTTCCGGTAACGGATGCTGCAGGTGAAACTGCAACGGAAGATACAAAAACATTTTTCGATGATCTAACCGAAAAATGGAATACCTTCATTACAGACCATGGCCTCGGCACAGTCCTCATGCTCATTCTCGGCGTTATCGCCATGATTGCATGGTTCTTTGTTCGTGATCAGTTCTTGCTCTATGCAGGTGTTGTCTTACTCGCTGTTCCCCTCATCCTCATTGTCGGTAACATCGATGGATTGATCGCAGTCGAAGAAACAGTTGCACCCAAAGTGTAATCGTGGTGATTCGATGATCAACGCGGTATTGTGTAAATTAGTGACAATCGTTATCAGCCAACGCGCTACACAATACCGCCAAACCACTTTAGGTATGTGCGACGCGGAGCCGTTTGTTTTCATGCCGTCTCTCTTCAACGTTGGCGGTAACTGGAGTAATGGGTTGAATGCTGGTGTCTCGTACATCAATGACAACTCCCTGGACTACTCGAACTCGAATATTGGGGCCCGCTTGGATTTTGTTTCACACCTTTTATTCGCACAGCACCTGACCTCTTGGTTAAACAGAAATAAAAATAAAAAATGTGTTAGTAGCGTTTTATGCGAAAACTCGTTCAATAAACATAAGGTGGCGATACAGTGAAACGTATCGGCGATATTTTCTCAAGTTTAATTTCGATGCCTATTTTAACAATAGCACTCGAAGAAGCAACGAAAAAAGAAAAAGAAGATAAAAAATATTCTTTTTATAGAAAGAATAAAAAACAAATAAAAGAGAAAAAAATAGATCCAATGGTTTTCAAAGTAAATGATGATCCTATTTTTTATCTTAACGAAATTAGAAGATCTTTAATGTTACGCACATTCAGATCTTCTAAATACACACTGTTTGACAGAATAGAATATGGAAAATGTCGTGAAATTGCAAAAGTTCCATTCTACCCCGATCGCATTATTCATTATGCATTAATGAAGGTTATAGAATCCACATTAACCAACAATCTCATTGATCAGACATATGCTGCAATACCAAACCGTGGAGGACATCTTCTTCTGAAAACTCTTGATAAATATCTTAAAAATCCAAAAGTAAAGTATGAT
>CAYMPW010000031.1:0-11446 GCA_964392725.1 uncultured Methanomassiliicoccales archaeon | reverse complement strand
GCCAGTATGACTGTAAAGTCTGAAAAGAAAAATAAAAAATCAGAATCGAAAGAACCCGAAATAAACGAACTTGAAGTTGCTCAGGCTCAGGCCCAAGAGTATTTGGATATGGCTCGTAGGCTTCAGGCGGATTTCGATAATTTCCGTAAAAGATCTCAGCGCGAAAATGAAGAATTCCGTAAATATGCTGCCGAAAGCCTAATCGTGGATCTTCTAGGCGTAGTAGATGATATGGATAGAGCACTGGCAATAGCAACCGAAGATTCCGATTTCGTTACCGGAATCAGAGGCGTAAGGCAGAATCTTATGAAAGTTCTGGAAACCCGTGGACTCAAGGAAGTTCCTACGGATAAATTCAATCCAGATCTTCACGAAGCACTCTGCATAGCAGAATCGGATACAGACGGGGATATAGCAGAAGTATTCCAGAAAGGATACTGCATCGGCGACCGCGTAATAAGATATGCTAAAGTAAAAGTAACGAAGAAAAAAGAAGAATAAAAACAAGTGGTGAGAAAATATGTCAAGAATAATTGGAATTGATTTAGGTACAAGTAACTCAGCCGCTTCTGTTATGGAGGGCGGCAGACCAACCATGATCCCCTCCGCAGAAGGGACAAGCGTAGGAGGAAAATCCTTCCCCTCATACGTTGCATTCACAAAAGATGGACAGCTCCTTGTCGGAGAACCCGCAAGAAGACAGGCTGTAACAAACCCTGACGGAACAATCAAAAACGTCAAAAGAAAAATGGGTGGAGACGAAAAAGTAGTCGCATTAGACAAAGAATACTCCCCTCAGCAGATTTCTGCATTCATCCTTCAGAAAATCAAGAGAGATGCAGAAGCATATATCGGTGAGACTATCGAAAAGGCAGTCATTACCGTTCCCGCATACTTTAACGATAACCAGAGGCAGGCAACAAAGGATGCCGGTGCCATCGCAGGACTCGAAGTAGTCCGTATTATCAACGAACCCACTGCAGCCGCATTAGCTTTCGGTATCGACAAGGGTGACGTAGAACAGAAGATCATGGTATTCGACTTCGGTGGAGGAACACTTGATGTAACAATCATGGACTTCTGCGACGGAGTTTTCGAAGTTCTTTCAACATCCGGAGATACCAAACTCGGCGGATCTGATATGGATGAAGTTCTTACAAAATTCATAATTAAAGAATTCCAGAAAGAAACCGGCGTAGATCTCGCAGCAGATAACATGGCATTCTGGAGAGTTCGCGAAGCATGTGAAAAAGCAAAGATTGAGCTTTCTACAACAATGCAGACTGAAATCAACCTTCCTTTCATTACATCCGATGCAACCGGACCCAAACACCTCATTCAGACAATTACCCGTGCAAAGCTCGAAGAGCTTGTCGAGCCTATTGTTAGCAGATGTAAAGCATCAATCGTTCAGGCAATGGATGATGCAGGTCTTAAGAGCGACAACATCGACAAAATCATCATGGTCGGCGGACCTACAAGGATGCCCATCGTTCAGAATTTCGTTGAATCAGTTGTAGGTTCAAAGATTCAGAGAGGAATCGACCCTATGGAATGTGTTTCAATGGGAGCCTCAATTCAGGGAGCCGTTCTTGCCGGAGAAGTCAAAGATGTTTTGCTTCTCGATGTTACGCCTTTGTCCCTCGGTATCGAAACCCTCGGAGGTATCGCAACAAAACTCATTGAAAGGAACACAACCATTCCTTCAAAGAAATCCCAGATTTTCTCTACAGCAGCAGATAACCAACCAAGTGTTGAAATCAATGTTGTTCAGGGAGAAAGGGAAATGGCATCCGATAACACGTCCCTCGGTAGATTCACACTCGACGGTATTCCCCCCGCACCCCGCGGAATTCCTCAGATCGAAGTTACATTCGATATTGACGCAAACGGAATCATAAACGTTTCAGCTCAGGACAAAGGAACCGGAAAAGAGCAGAAGATTACAATCGCATCTTCAAACAAACTCAGCAAAGACGAAATCGATCAGATGGTCAAACAGGCAGAACAGTTTGCCGATGCTGACAAGAAGAAACGTGAAGAAATCGAATTGCTCAACCAGGTTGAAACAACAATTCACGCTGTTCGCAAATCCCTTGATGAACTCGGAGAGAAAGTTTCCAACGAAGAAAGGATGGCTGTTGAAGCAGCAATCACCGATTTGGAAGCAGCACGTGATTCAAAGAATCCCGAAGAAATCAAGAAGAAAATGGACGACCTTTACAAAGCAATGGGCCCCATTTCCGAAAGGGTTTACAAGGAAGCACAGGAAGCATCTGCAGGACAGCAGGCCGCAGGCGGTCAGCAGTCTCAGGAATCCTCAGCCGGTAAAGACGGAGATTTCGTCGATGCCGACTACAAAATAGTGGATGACGAGTAATCATGCCAAGAGATTACTACGAAGTGCTGGGTGTAACCAAAGAATCAACACCTGACGAAATCAAACGTGCATACCGCAAACTCGCAAAAGTTCATCACCCTGATGTATCGGAAGAGCCTAAGGAAGTTGCTGAAGAGAAATTCAAAGAAATCTCCGAAGCATACGAGGTACTATCCGATGCGGAAAAACGTAAGATTTACGATCAGTACGGTCACGCAGGTGTAAACCAGCAGTTCGGAGGCGGAGGTTTCAGTTGGGATAACTTCACACACTACGATGATATCAGTGATATCTTTGGAGATCTCTTCGGAGGTATGTTCGGTGGAGGTCGCAGAAGATCCCAGTCCAGAAATTCCCCTCGTACGGGAGATTCTCTCAGATATGATGTGGAAATTACGCTTGAGGATGTTCTTAACGGCAAAGAACTTGAAATATCCATTCCGCACACCGTCAATTGCTCCTCGTGTCACGGCACGGGGGGTAAAGACGGCAAAGTGAATACATGTTCAAAGTGCGGAGGTCAGGGTCAGGTTCAACAGGTCAGGAACACGCCCTTCGGACAGATGGTTTCGGTAGCCGAATGTCCCGTATGTAACGGACGCGGAAAGTCATATGACGAGAAGTGTCCCGATTGCAGAGGATCCGGAAGACTTCAGAAAAATGCGAAAGTTACCGTTAAAGTTCCAAAAGGAATCGAAGACGGAGCAAACCTTCGTGTGCCCGGAGCGGGAGACGCAGGATACAACGGCGGATCTTCAGGAGATTTGTATGTTGTAATTCATGTTAAACACAGCAATGTGTTTGAAAGAGACGGCGTTAATCTTTGGACAGGAGTCACAACCACATATCCAAGACTTGTTCTCGGAGGCGAGGAAGAGGTAAAAACAATCGACGGTGAAAACGTTGCATTGAAAATACCATCCGGAACTCAGGTTGGAGCAGTACTCAGACTCGCAGGTAAAGGACTTCCCCGCATGGGAAGTACAACCCGCGGTGATATGTTCGTTCGTGTGAAAATCGAAGTTCCCACAAAAGTTTCAGACTTGGAAAAGGAATATCTCAGAAAGCTTGATGATAAAGCCGGTTCCAAATCCAAAAGAAGAAAATTCGGATTTTAAATTTCTTAATCAACCCAGTAATCAATTCGATTACTGGGTATTTTATTCACAACGTATTTACGTTGATTTGATTATTAGTTTCTTATGAAATTCAAGACTCCCGCAGAGAATCCCGATTATAAAGAAGGATGGGATAATTATACAGGTAAAAGCGGGACTAAAGATCTTGAAAAAGCATTTGTTCTTTTTTCTAAATCTGCAGAATCGGGGTATGCAAAAGCCCAGAACGCATTGGGTTTCATGTATGACGTGGGAGACGGCGTTGTTAAAGATTCTGAAAAAGCAGAATACTGGTACAGAAAAGCCGCAGTCCAAAATTTTGAAAAAGCACAATACAACTTAGCATCGCTTTTGAATCGCATTCCAGGGAGGGAATCCGAAGCATTCGAATTTTACAAAATGGCGGCGGAAAACGGAAATTCAAACGCACAATATCGTTTGGGAGTTGCATACGACTACGGAAAAGGCGTTGAAAAAAATTCAAACCAGGCTAAAATATGGTATGATAAAGCCGTGGATTCAAAAAATGTCGATGCAATGTATGCACTAGCAACAATGTATGACGAAGCACGCGGAGTCAAACAAGATTTGGCCGAGGCCGCCGCATTATACAGAAAAGCCGCAGATAAAGGACACATAAAATCCATGAACAGATATGGAATAATGTCTGTTACAGGAGAATGCATGTTTAAATCATACAAAAGAGCCATGAGCTTATTTGCCGAAGCATCCGATGCTGGAGACATGGGCGCAAGATACAATCTTGCTGTTTTATACAATACGGGACGCGGAGCAAAGAAAAATCCTGAAAAAGCTTTGGAACTTCTAAAATCAATAGACGGTCCGAACAAAGAACGTGCAAACAAATTAATCGAATCAATAGAAAACGGAACTGATTCGCCAAATAATGATTTTTAAATGGCGCCGAGGGAGAGATTCGAACTCCCGAGGCGGAACGCCAGCGGTTTTCGAGACCGCCACCCTACCGGACTAGATTACCTCGGCTTATTTTGACCAATCTCATACGTGTATTTTATATTATCTCAATTTGCGGTAGTGCCAATAGTGTTAATATGTGAGATTTGCATTGGGTTTGTGAATATGACAGACATTACCGTTGATGTAATCAAAGCCAAGAACGCTGCATTGATTCTCGCATCGCTCGACAGCGAAGTGAAGAACAATGCTTTGACCGCAATGGCGGATGCGCTGAACGCAAACCGTACCGAGATTATATCTGCAAACACTAAAGATCTAGAATCCGCAAAAGTCGAAGAGTCCAAAGGAGAAATGTCTTCGGCATTGGTAAAAAGGTTGATGGTCGACGATGCAAAAATCGACGGTATGATTGAAGGAATCAGAGATGTAGCTTCTTTACCGGATCCCGTGGGAGAAACAACGTCTACATTGGAATTGGATAATGATTTGATGCTGTATCAAATAAAATGCCCGTTAGGGGTTCTCGGAGTGATATTCGAATCCCGCCCCGATGTTGTCCCTCAGATTATGTCGCTCTGTTTAAAGAGCGGAAACGCGGTTGTATTCAAAGGCGGTCGCGAAGCATTGAACTCCAACCGTGCGCTTTTTGATGTTTTGACAAAAGCCGCAGAGTCTGCCGGAGTTCCCAAAGAAGCGTTTGTATTAATGGAGAAAAGAGAGGATGTGGGCGCAATACTCGGTATGCACGGATACATCGATCTTTTGATTCCGAGAGGCTCCAACGATTTCGTTCGTTATATTCAGGAAAACACAAAAATTCCTGTGCTGGGTCATGCGGCAGGAATATGTCACATTTACGTGTCCGATGATGCAGATATGGAACTTGCAAAGAATGTTGTTTTGGATTCCAAGATTCAATATTCTGCTGCATGCAATGCCGTGGAAACCGTGTTGATAGATTCCAAAATAGCACAAACATTCCTTCCGGAAATGGTTTCTACATTCAATGAAAATAAGGTGGAAGTTCGTGTTGACGAACAATGCAAACAATACGTTTCTAGTTTGAAAACAAAAGATGCTTCGGATGAGGATTGGGATTCGGAATACAACGAGTTGATTGTATCCATGAAGATTGTAGACAATCTTAACGAAGCAATAGATTTCATCAACAAACACGGATCTCATCATACTGATTGTATAATCACATCTGATTCAGAAAAAATGTCTGCGTTTGTTAAGTCTGTAGACTCTGCAGATGTATTCATCAACGCATCTACCAGGTTTGCGGACGGCTATAGATTCGGTAAAGGCGCGGAAGTGGGAATTAGTACCAATAAGATACATTCCCGTGGCCCTGTGGGCATGGAAGGTCTGATGATATACAAGTACGTCCTTGTAGGAAAAGGACAGGTTGTACGCGATTATGTCGCACCAGTATCCAAAAAGTTCACACATAAATCAAAAACAGAAGGTCTTAGATTTGACTGATCGTAAAAATTGGGAATCCGTAAAAAGAGTTGTAATCAAAGTAGGAACATCCTCCATTACCGCTGGGTCTTCAGATGTTTCTTTGGATTTCATGGATTCTATCGCACGTCAGGTTCGTGAGATAAGGGATGCGGGAGCAGAAGTTCTTCTGGTAACGTCCGGTGCGATAGGTATCGGAATCAAAGCGATGAACGCCAAACCGAAACCAAAGGAAATTCCTATAAGATCTGCCGCCGCTTCGGTTGGTCAAAGTATCTTGATGCAGAAATGGAACGACAGTTTTCAGAAACAGGGAATAGTTACGGCTCAGATTCTGATTACAATGGATTTCCATTCCGACAGAGAGAAGTATCTCACATTGAACAATACAATCGCAAGTTTGTTGGATCACAATGTTGTTCCTATTTTCAATGAAAACGATGCCATATGTACGCGTGAAATCGGAGAGGTTTTCGGAGATAACGATACACTTTCCGCAATCATTGCAAGTAAGATGGATGCGGATTTATTGGTAATTCTTTCGGATATTGATGGATTGTACGAATCCAATCCTAAAAAAGATCCTTCTGCGGCATTTATTTCCGAAGTTACGAATCTTGATGATGTCGAAGGAATGGCAGGAGATGCCGGAACCAAATTCGGAACCGGTGGAATGAAAACAAAGATTGCAGCGGCAAGAATATGTTTCGATGCAGGTTGCAATATGATTATTGCATTAGGTTCTGAAGAAAATGTGCTTATCAAAGCAACATCTGGAAAAGAAATTGGAACTCTCTTCATAAGCGGCGAAAGAATGGATAAGAAAAGACGCTGGTTGAAATCGGCAAGCGCATCTGGAAGAATTATTGTAGATGCAGGCGCAAAAGATGCAGTAAAAAGTCATAAGTCTTTACTTCCAATCGGTATTGTAAATGTTACTGGAGTATTCGCCAAAGGAGACGTTGTAGAATTCGTCTGTGAAGACAAAGTATTCGCAAAAGGACTTCCAGACTATTCTTCCGCGGATATTTCGAAAATCTGCAAATGTCACAGTAATGAGATTTCAAAAGCATTGGGTTATGAAGTAAAACGTTTCGATGCTGTTCGCAGTGAGAATATTGTTTTACTCTGAAACAGATGCTGCAGGGTTATAATATGAACAATTCTTGAATATATATTCAAGTTTTTCAACATATTTTGAATACGATTCCGAATTATCACTAAATGTGAGAGTCTTGTCGGCATCGGAATATGTTCCGGTTACAGAGATTGGAGTCTCGTTACATGTACCTGTAATTGTAATCGTGGGTTTGGGAAGAATCCATTTTTCAGTAAATGGATTTCCAACAATGATTGTATCTATAGACATTGTTATATCTTCAAGACTTGTGGTTCTGAATGATCCTTCTTGAATTTCACAGTTGTCGTTCAATACTATTGATTTCAGTTTTGTGCTTTCAAATGCACATTTACCAATGAATGTTACGTTATTAAAATTAAAAGTATCAATAGAAGTGTTAGTGAATGCAAACATGTCTATTGATTTAACATTATCATAGTTGGTAAACTCTTTAAGTTTGATGCAATCTTTAAAAATGAATGATGGAATATTATTCAGACCAGACGAGTATTTTACACTAGTTAAGTTCAAACAACCAGTGAAACTGCTACCTGCAATAGATGTTACACTGTTGGGTATTGATATTTCTTTAAGTGACGTAGCACCCTGTGCGAAACCCACTGGGATATTCGTAAGTCCTTCATTCAAATACACATGTTCCAAGGTTGTTGTATCTTTGAAAATGTTCGTACCAATCGCTACATTTCCTGGAATATACATACTGACTATTTCCGTATCTTTGAATACAGTGTTGATTTTATCGATTTCTTTTGGGATAGCAACAGATGTAAATCCATATTCCATTTTTAATCCAAAAGCAGGTTTCAATGTGGTGATGACCTTATTTTCAGAGTTGAATTCAAACATATCGTGAGCTGAAACAATTTCTATGGATACAGGTGTTGATTCTACAGTTATGAAGTATATTCTATCTACATATTCAGAAATGGGGGATGTTGCAATAAGCATGGGAATATCAGGGGTCTCGGAAGGAATTGACACGGTGCAGATAATGTCAGATATATATTCTAAACTGGATTTAATTGCGACAGAATATGTTCCGATTGTTGGTACAGAATCAACAACTTCTCCGTTTACGTAGTAAACAAATGCAATTGAATCATGGTTTTTCAATGTTATTTCTGTGATTATTCCATTTTCATTACATTTGATTGTTTCAACATCTGGAACATATTTTATGTCTATTGTTAAACTGATATTTTTTATAGCAAGGTGTGAACAATCATTGGAGTTGATCAGTTTTCCGTTCCATATGATTTTATAATCTGAAGAATAGTCTGTCGAGAAATATACTTCTGAATCGCGTGGGGCGGAAATCTCAACATTCTTTTCGGATGTTGTAGTCTGAATTCCACCAGACGTGTATGTGAATTCAATAGAATTTGGATTATCAACATTTATTGTAATGCGATCCAATCTCTCAATGGATGGAATATTTTCATTGTATGAAATATCTACATATCCGCTTTCGGAAAGGGAGGTTTCATCTTCGGAGGGGAGGTTGTTTGTACACTCCACACCCGTTTCAGTCAATTTAAAGATTGCATATTGTTCTGGAGAATTATTGGGGTTGGTGTTACACAAATCAAGTATGACTGAATTGTTATCAGATTCGTATCCTATTTTTGTTATGTTTGGATTTGAATTATAATATTTCACGGATGAATTTTCAAACATTGAAACAAATCCAACTTTGCAGCCATTAATGGCGATAAAGCTTGAGGATTGGTTTGTAATATCTAAGGCGTGTCCAGATATTTTCTTAGAAGAGATATTATTTACAATAGATCCTCCGTTCAAGTATATTGAGGGTTCTCCTTCAATTTTGTCTGAATTGTATATATGCAATCCTGCACCGTGTCCACGCCACTCTTTACCCTGAGCGGTGTTTTCAATTATTTCTCCTCCATTCATTGTGAATGTTGCACCTTTTACAACATCAATACACACACCACCGCCGTTTCCGTTTGCAGTATTTCCTGAGATTATACCGGAATCTAATTCAATGCATCCTGTGCCGTTTATACGTATTCCGCCGCCGTTGTTGGCTGTATTGTTGATAATATTACAATCGGAAATTGTAATTTTTGCGGAATCAACGAAGATTCCGCCGCCGTATAATGCTGTGTTTTCTTTAACAACGGATGATGAAAGAATAATTTCATTGTTGTTGAATATTGAATGAATTCCGCCACCCAATCCTCCTTCGTGTGCTTTATTGGAGGTTTTATTCGATTGAATTGTTGTATTGGAGATTGATACTTTTGAATCTCCTTTTATGCTTATTCCGCCACCGTTTATTGCATAGTTGTCGGCAATATTACCATTTTCAAGACTAAGTGTTCCTTTTTCTACGCGTATCCCGCCACCGTATTTAGCAGTGTTTTCGGACACCACTCCACCTGTCATGTTGAATGTACCAGATTCGGATACGCATATGCCCCCTCCGGTGTATTCAGCGGTATTGCCAGATATTTTTCCTCCGGAAAGGTTAAACGTACCAGATTCGGATATGAGCACCCCTCCTCCGGAGTATGCACGGTTTCCCTTGATTTCTCCACCGGTCATGTTGAATGTGCCGTGGGGATCAACATGGATTGCGGATTTTCCGAATCCTGTAATTGTTATATCGTTGGTTAATGCGAGGGATCCACCGCATATATTGGCAAAACTACTTTTGACGTTTCCGGTAATGGTTGCTGGAGTGTTTGTTTTATTTTCGAGTGTTAACTTTCCTTCCGATCTGATTTCAAATAAGGAATCGATTTCAGACTCAACAACAAGATCTTTGTTGAATGCTATAGTAATTTCTTCATTTATGACGATTGGTTTGGACAGTGAATTTATTGTAGGATCTTTGAGATCCAGTAAGATATAATCTCCCTTGGGGAGGTCGATGAGATATTGCAGGTCATTGATGTCCGTGCAGATACTGAGATCAGATACAGATGTAGAATTATCAGGATTTTCAATACCCTGATCTAATGCTAAAATGGGTGTTGCGATAAAAGAGATGAATACAATGGAAAATACAAGAAATGCTTGTGATAAAACAATTGTTTTCCAGGTATTTTTCATTTTTAAGCCTCTCTTATTAAAAATAAAGTTTGCCCGCCGTTTTCACGGCGGGCTTGTTTAATCATACTGTTGTTTGGGGTTCTACAAGGGTGAATGTGAAATCTACGCCTGCGAAATTAACTGAACCGGTTGTAACATCTGTTGGGGGAACAAGTACAACATATGCGTAAACGTCTCCATCTGTTATTGTAACTTCAGATTCAGAAGGTGCTGCGGTATCGCCAGCGTTAATGACGTTTGCTGCGGTATCAGATGTTGTAGAGCACAAGTATGCGTCCCATCCATTCAAATCACCAGTTGTAAGTTTAACAGTCCAATCTGTGAATCCTGTTGTGGTAATCTTGACTTTTTTACAAACACCGTTGAGTGATGTTGCATTAAGGATATCTGCGGATGTTGGAAGTGCAGATCCTGTTTTACTATCATATGTTGAAGAATAGTAGATATTTTTCTTTCCACCCTGTGTGTATGCGAAGAGATTCTTTGTATCATTTTCGGTGAATATTGCATTTGTATATTCTCCGTCGTTCATGTTGAAGCTCAGGTTTTCATCAACGGTTACTTCAGATCCACTTGATGTAAGTGCGGGAGTAAGTGCGTATGTAACTCCAATCATGGATGCAGCACAAAGTGTGATGACCAAAATGGATGCCATTATCTTTTTATCTATCATTTTAAATTCTCCTTACTTTTTAAACGGTTTTTTTGCAATAATTTACAATTTTTATTACTTCTGGAACCATAATTGAAAGAAGTACAACATACATTGTAATCAGAATCACAAATGGATTTTTCATGAAGGATATTGCATTGCCAATTTCAGGTGAGACGCCTACAACTTTTCCGATAATATCTCCGCTGTTGCTTGAGACATGTTCGACGCTTGTGTTTGCATCGCCCTTTGTAGTAATATTGTATATTCCATCTTCGTTGGTTATCTCAACGATTCTGTGAACAACCTGATAGTTGCCCAGTTTGAATGCAAGGACATCTCCAACTTTAAGGTTGGAATAAAAATCAGCATCATTCTCGCAATCTTTTATGATTGCGAGACTGTTAACAGGAATTGTTTCAATATCGTACGGGAGAGGTTTTCCATCCATAGAATCGGTAACTACAATTTTTCCGGAAGTGTTTCCAAAATCAAAGGAATTACCGTTCAAAGTGTATGCTGAAGCGAGTGCAATGATTGCAATCGATATGACTGCAATAATCAAAATAGATCTTTTGATTTTTTCTTTGCGTAATTCCGCGAAGGCATTCTTTGTGTTTTCTATGGTGGCCATATCAAACTCTCTAATCATGTGTATATCATTATTGTAT
>CAYMPW010000030.1:0-11911 GCA_964392725.1 uncultured Methanomassiliicoccales archaeon | reverse complement strand
TTTCTGGAGTACCTATTGGAAATTATCCATCCCAATTACTTGCAAATTTCTACTTAAGCGAAATTGATCACAAAATGAAAGAAGAACATCATTGTCACATGTATCTTAGATACGCGGACGACATTTTAATTCTCGGTTTTTCAAAAGAATGGCTTCATAGAATTAAAAATGCAATGAATGAACTTTTGTCAGATATAAAATTGACAATGAAACCAAACTGGCAGATCTACCCAATAGAAGATCGTGGTATTGATTATGTCGGATATAGGACGTTCAAAAATTTCCGCTTACTTAGAAAATCAACAAAAAATAGAATCAAACGTAAAGCTAAATATTTTAATAAAAAAATCGAAAACAATGAAAATTTCACATTATCAGATCTTGGTAGTTTGAATTCTTATTTAGGCGTATTGTCGTGGTGTAATTCTTACAGATTAGCTAACGCCACGCTCAAACCCATTGACGATTATATATCTAGTTTGAAAAAACCAAAGGATAAATTCTTCTTCGGAAGTGACTAAAATGTATAAAACAAAGAACACAACAATAGCAGTACTGATAACCGCGCTTTTGTTACTTGGTGGAATTGGAATTGTAGTATCCGCCGATGTAGAAGCTGCAGGCGGAGAATCAGTTCTGTTTGTATCTACCGATCCAATACAATCGGGAATAACAATCACTGCCGAAGCGGTAAGTGATGGCTTTAGCGATCAGACATCTACAACATCAGTTCAAGGCAAAGTTACCTTCAGATTATCTGAAAATACTTTATGGTATATTTATGGAGAATCGGTAGGAAATTTAGTTTCTGATAAAAAAACATTCAAAGCCGTAGCCGGAGAATCTTTTAAAATAAATCTTGACTACGAAGAAAAATTCACATACACACTTAATTTCGATGCAAACAAATTCGCATCTGGTGCAGATGATGCATTGTCTTATGCAGACGATCTTGCAGCATTATCTCCAGTGAAAAATACAGGAACCGGATATATACAAAACACAGATTGGGAATCTAATTCTTTTATTGATTTCTGTTATTATGGTGTATTTGATCCATTGTCTGGAGATTTCAAAGGTAAACTTAAAAACAACAATCTTTCCCAATATATCGATGGAAGATCTGCAGCAAACGACATCAAAACCAATAATGTAATGTGGTGCATTCCAACAACATATATCACATCTACAGCATCTACACTCACTTTAACCAACGATCACACCAAGGGTGATGCGCCTGCGCATACGATGGATGATTGGATCTATGAATATTATGGAATAGCCGTATATGAATGTACAATCGTTGGAGATAAACTCTTATCAATCTCTGATTCAGCACCAACGGCAAGTAAAACAAGAGCTGAATTTAGAGATGCTGCAGATAACAATGTAGTTAAAAATGGACACGCGACACAATGGAATTTCCCTCAACAGCAACTCTTCAAACTTATCACAATATCAATCGGATGTCATTTTGATTCTCAAAAAACATTCGGTAGTGGAAGTACCAGCGGAAACAGTGGCCCAACCAAAACAGGTACTATGAATGGAGGTATGTACTATGGAAGTACGTCCAACACAACAACCGGTGTAAAATACATCATAGAAAATGCCCACGGATCTCTGTCAGAATTCGTAGACGATGTCGTAATGAAAGATAATAAAATTTATATCGGCCAGCACTCCACCGGAATCAACGACGAAACATCGAACAAAACAAATCTTATAACGATACCCAATGGCGGATATCCCAGTAAAATAAGTACAAATCCCAATTCATGGGGTATTGGTATCGAAAATTCTGGATCCAATTCCAACGGCACATATGATTATCAGACTGGCGGATCTGGGCCGTCTCTCTTCTGCGTTGGCGGTAGCTGGGGTAATGGGTTGGATGCTGGTGTCTCGTGCATCTATGACTACTCCCTGGGCTACTCGCGCTCGGATATTGGGGCCCGCTTGGCTTATGTTTTCGACGCGGATGCCGCGTCGGTGTTGCCCACACACGATGTTACATTTGACGTGGTTGGAGGTTCAATCATACCCAAACAAACAGTTGTTGAAAACTCAATGGCTTCAGAACCTGCAGAAGATCCAACAAGAGCCGGTTACAAATTCATGGGCTGGTATGCCAACGCAGAATACACTGGTTTACCCTTTAACTTTGAAACAACCGCAATTGTGGAACCCACAACACTTTACGCAAAATGGATAGAAATATACGATGTAACCTTTGAAACAAGTGGCGGAACCACGGTTGAAAAACAAAATGTTGTGAAAAACGAATATGCAACGGAACCTGCAGAAGATCCTGGAAGAACAGGCTACAGGTTTGACGGCTGGTACGCCAACGCGGAATGCACAGGAGAACCTTTCAATTTCAAGGGAACCGAAATAACATCCAACACAACGATCTATGCAAAGTGGTTACAGGTGTACGCAGGTATTGCCGATGTAACCTCCGGAACATACACTCCGATAGATCCTATTCACGGCCAGCCCATAACATTCGTCATAACTCCTCTTGAAGGTTACAATCTCCCAAATCAGATTACAATAACCATCGGCGGACACACACTGAAAACCTCCGAATACCTCTACAATAAAACCTCTGGAGAAGTAGCAATCGCTGGAGAGAAGGTAACAGGAGACGTATCTGTTCATGCTGTCTGCGAAGGACAAGTTTTCAAACTTACATTGAAAGTTACCGATGGTACATACACTTCAAACGTGGTTGATTACAAGAAACCCATCACGATCACGCTTACTCCTCGTGAAGGATTCAAGCTTCCAACAGCGGTTAAAGTAACAATCGGTGATTCAGAATATCTCGAACCATGTTACTCTGGAAACAAAATCTCAATCCCAGGCGCAGCGGTTACAGGCGATGTCGTGATTACAGTTGTTTGTGAAGAAATCCCAGTCCCGGTAGACGATAAAGCTGAAAAGATTATGATTCCGATCGCAGCATGTTTGTTGCTCATTTTCGTAATTGCGATTATGATCTACACAGGCCACATCATCGCGGCCGCTGGAGTTACAGGAATCATGATTGTCAGTATTGCCGGTTTAATATTCCTCGGCGTGGCCGAATTGGTGTGGTGATACAATGAATCATAAAATCAATTCAAAGCACATGCTGGCCATTCTTATGGCCAGCATAATGGTATTTACCGCAGTTTCCGCCGTTATGGCGTTCGATGATGAATCGGATGCGAATTTAATGAGAGTTGATCTCGGCCCCGGAATCGATGGACAAACTATCAAAATCAACGTGGGAGATAGATTAACAATATATGGTGGAACCAAAAACGTTCAATACCCTGGTTATTGGTTCTCTGAAAGCAACATTCTCTCTATGAGATCTGGATCGGTACCGAGTTGGTTAGAATTGTCTGACTGCGCCGCTCCAAACCAGAATGTGGGATATTTATACCAAAAAGCCCAGGGCTACGCTCCAGAAGTTGGAAGATGGACAATAGAATATGAAGTACACAAAAGCCCAATCGAAAACCCTAAACTTACACGTAGTTTTTATGTTGAAGTGTCTGGATTCGATGTAACATACCATGCAAATAACGGTTCTGGAGAATCCACAACCGTATCTGCAGAACCAAATTTGACTTTCCAGAAGTGTAATTTCGCACCTGATGAAGGCATGGAGTTCGCAGGATGGAGTTTATCGTCATCTGGAGGTACATTATACGACCCAGGCGATACAATCAACATATCTGGTGAAACAAACATTTACGCTCAATGGATTGCTGCTGCCGAACCTCCTAAAGCATCATTCACAATCTCTACGGACGATTCGACAGTCACACTCAACGCAAAAGGTTCACAGTACGCTGAATCTTACAAATGGGATTTCGGTGACGGCTACACATCCACTCGTTCGATAACCACACATACATACTCTGAACCAGGAACATACACGATCACATTGACAGTAAGGAACGAAGCTGGAAGCGACACTGCTTCCAGATCTGTTACGATAACTGCACCCGAACCCGAAAACGTGTACCTTCAGATTTCTGCAGGTACAGGTGGAAATGTAACAGGCGGAGGTTATGTCGTCAAAGGATCTTCAACACAAATCACAGCAACACCCGATAGCGGTTATGAATTCGCACATTGGAGCGACGGTAACACCCAGAACCCAAGAACGGTTACTGTCAATTCTAACATGTCTTTATCAGCAACATTTGAAAAAACGGAAATCCCGGTTGAGAAGCACACACTCTCATTATCGGCAGGTTATGGCGGTAATGTGTTCGGAAACGGTTCATACGTTCACGGATCTACCGCGGTTATCTCTGCAACTCCAGACAGCGGATACAAATTCGTAAAATGGAGCGACGGCAACACCCAGAACCCCAGAAATGTTACAGTTAATTTCAACATGTCTTTATCCGCAACATTTGAAAAGGTGGAAGATCCAATCAAATCGGTAACGGCAACAATTACACCTGGACATGGTGGGGCAACCGCTGGATCGGGAACATACACCGAAGGAACAACAATTACAATTTCCGCTTCTCCAGATACAGGATATAAATTCGTAAAATGGAGCGATGGAAACACTGACAACCCCAGAACAATAACACTCGGTGGAAGCAATGTTACTTTAAACGCAGAATTCAAAGAAATTGTAAAACCCTCAATCAAATTCAACATTCAGGTAACGCCCTCTATCGGTGGAGCCGTTCATGGAAGCGGATCCTATGAAGCAAATTCAACCGCGCTCATCTTTGCAACCGCAGCAGAAGGCTTCATATTCGTAAAATGGAGCGATGGAAACACTGACAACCCCAGAACCGTCTATGTAACGCAGAACGCATCATATGTGGCCTTATTCAAGGAAGTAGGCTCAACACTCATTACGCATTCAATTGTTCTCACATCGAACGAAGGAGGAACCTTAATCGGAAACGGAGAATACACTCCCGGAACCAGTGTAACAATTCATGCACAGCCTAACATAGGTTACAAATTCGTAAAATGGAGCGACGGATCTACGGACGAAAAAAGAACGATCCTGATCGGCGGTGATGTTGTTCTCGAAGCAACATTCGAGAAGTCCATCCTCGGCGGATCCTCGAATACAATGTTGATAGTTGTTGCAGTCTTTGCAGTCATTGCACTGTTCGTCGGTTTATTCATAACACCGGTAGCATACATTGCAGCAGCTGCATTGGGTGTAATAACCGTCTTGATGTGGTGGTTCCAATGAACACAAACAAACTCATGGCGGTAGCCGCCGTGATGTGCATGCTTTCCGTGTGCACATTCGCGGTTTTCACTGCCGAAGAACAGGAAGAATCGGATGCAATAGCAATTTCGGGATTAATCGTAATAGGAATGTTCCTCACGACAGCAGTTTGTGGAAAAATATTGGGGGATGCATTCCAGAAAGATTTCTTCGCACCTCATGAAAATGGAGGGGCAGGTAACGACGACACAGTCAAACAACAGTATCGTTCGGCCGAAGCAAAAAAAATCATCGCAGAACAAAACAATATGATTCAGTTGATCACAACAAAAACGACATCGACTGCACCAACTCTCCAGCTTATTTCTACATACGCAATGCGTCAGGCGGAAATATCATGCGCGGAAATTTGGCAAAAAGATGTCAAATTTGACATGAACGATGTTCTGAAAAATTCTGTCGTGTACGATCGTATGGCAGCGGAAGCACAAGCAGCCGCCTTCTACATTGGAGAAACATTCAGACCATTGGACAATTTGATTCAGAATTGGAACAATTCGGATGTTGCCGACACATATGGAAAAAATAACATGCAAGTCGGGTTCAAATTGGGCGGTACCGAATATCTCACAGATGAAAACTCAACAAAAACGCCGTTCGCAGAATATGGAATGGCAACCACAATCACAGACACAAATTCCGACAGGATCTACATAAGATCCACGGATGGATTTTTGTATGTCGATGGCGGAAACGCATACATCACGGATTCCAACGGTAAAGATTGGACACTCAATGAAGGCCGTAACGATCTCGCAGCAATGAAACTCCCATCGGGAGTTTACGAAGCTCAACCAAACAGATCATACCTCGGATCCATAACACAGGTTGCAACACTCGATACCGCGGAAGTGGTTCCAGGAGCCGCTTTAAACATCGATGATACCGCCGTTTTAACAGCTTACAACGGCCAGAATGTGAACATACTCAATGGAGGTTCAATCGGAGCTAAAACCGAGCTGGATTTCATTGTAAAACACGCAAACTACAACCACGGAGATAATGCGGTTAGCCTTATCCCTGCATTCAGATCCATTTCATCCGTTCTCGGATCTTGTACATATGTTGTATCGAAGGCCGCTGAAACCGCACAGGCACAGTGGAACATCTACAATGCATGCGGTGAAGCCAGTGTTTACATTTCGCAATCTGCATTATCAACGGTTAGCAGCAACCTCAACTTAACATCCGAAGAAAGAATGTTGATCACGATTTCGGCCATGGAACAAATGTCCAGATATTATGAAAGACACGAAACAGATCTTAAGGAATTGAAAGCAACGCTCTCATTGAACGCAATGCAGCTCTTGTGCATCGGAGACATTTACGACGAAGCCGACCAGAAGATAGCGGAAGATGTGCTGTTTACTCCGATGACATACCTCGACAACAAAACACTGTTGAAAGGAATGAATTCCTGGGATAAGATCGGTTTAGCCGCCGTGTGGGGGCCAGCCGATTCTACAACAGGTACTGGAGAAGCAATCAACACGATCGCAATGAACAAAGGATATTCAATCGACATAAAATCCATGACAAACGAAGGAAAGGCAATTGACACATTTAATCTCGAAGTTGTAGAAATGCCCGAACTGATCACAGGAAATTATGAGAATGTAGATCCTACGCCGGTACCTCCACCACCTATAGACCTCTCGCCGTTTATCTTTGCCATAATCATGCTTGCAGGCGCGTTTGTCGCCCTCTTAGGCTACATGACAGGCAATCTCATTATTATGGGAATTGGAGCCGTTGTGATGGTTATCGGTGGCCTCGGTATCGGATTAAAATGGAGGTTCCCATGGATCTGATAACACTCGGTTATATCCTCTTGGGATTGGCCGTGCTTGTGGTTGTTGCAGCAATGATCGGACGTTTGTCCTTGATCATGAATGTCACATCGAACATTGTAACTCTTGTGAAAACCCATCCGGTTCTCGCAATTGTTGTTATAATACTCTCGATCGTGTTCGTGTATTTAGGAGGATCTGTTGAAAATGTCGTTCTTTAACACGGCAAAAACCGTTGCTGCAGATGTGGCAACGGAAGCAACTTCCGCAGCAGGATTCGATTTATGGGCTTGGTTAATGCAATATGGCCCATTCATCGCCCAGGGGCTCATGATTGCCGCCCTCGTATACAATGCGTGGCAACGCAATGTAACCAGGGTGATAATCCTCGGTTGCGCGTGTGGTGCAACATTCGTTCTGGGGTGGTAATCCATGAATGAAATACTCTTTGTGGTAATCGCTACGGCCGTAGCTCTCGCAGGCGTATTCGTGGGCGCGCAGGTTCAGAAAATTTGCAAATTCATATTTCCGACTGATTTCATAACAATTGGAATTTTAGTTGGAATAATTGCATCAATCTGCATTCCCACAATATACATCAACGAGATCTGGTTCGGTTCGTTCCTCGTCGGTTATCTCGTAGGATATCTGATCGTTGGAAGGACAACATACACTCTCGCAATGCGCATCACATCGCCGAAAGCATACAAAATCGAACCGTTGGTTTTGTATGAGTTCGATGGCCAGATGTATATTCAAGAGCAAACCAACAGGGCGTTAATCAACCGCGTAGTGTTCGGTTATTCGCACGCAATAGAATGCGATTTCCCGATTGACGATGATTCCATGCTTTCATACAAACGCCCTTTATTCCCTCTTTTCGAGGATCGTATGATTCTCATCGAGAATATGTATGCATACCAGCCGACAATCCATAAAGGATTGATATTCAAACACAAAGAGTACACAACACACATCGACGTAGCCTATGGAACCCTTGAATCAAAAATGAATCTGATGTACGATTTCGACTTAATGGACGAAATGCAACACCAGATCATAGACTTGACGAACAAGATCCATAAGCTTCAGTCGGAAACAGGCCCGAAGATGCTTGAGAACGCACTCATGCTGGATTCTCTCGCAAAACAGACAACAGCGGAGAACAGAATGTTGAACCTCGTGAAATATATGAGCAAAAAAGAAAAAATTCCAGTGAAAGAAAAAGAAAAACAGACAGAGAACGGAGGTGAAAAGGATGGCAGCAACACGCAAACCACAGATTCGATTTAATCGCGAAATGAGAAAAGCAATGCTTCTCGGAGATTCATTCGATGCATACACAACCTTCATTCAATTCTATAAAGCAGAAGAAAACCTCGCAGAGAAACGTATCGAAAAACTCTCCAAAATAATAGATAAATTCGTCGAAAACGGTGGAACATATTTAATTGATCCAGACCAAAATGCATTCCAAATAACACTCGGAGATGTGCATTACTCGTTGATTTTCAACAATAACGGAGAAATAAAATCCTATTATGTCGAAAATCCAAACGCAGACCCCGATCTGATTCTCATGTTGCATCAGGTTTTCTACGCAATATCTATGATGGATCTGTTAGAAAATACATTGAACGAAATCCGCCGTAAAAAAGCGGATCTGGAGAACCATGTCTTAATTAACAGTCTCGGACAAGTCGCGAACACCATTGCCGGAGATATCTATCTCACAGCAGGAGCAATCGCTGGTTTGGATTTAAGAACTGAAAAAGACGTGGATCCGTTGGACTTGTTCGGTGATGATGATGACTGAAGTTATCGGGCGCATTCAATTGGGCGATTCAGCTTCTCATTTGACAATCGAAGATATGTTCCCGGTATGGAAACCGAAGGATCTTACGAACGATGTTATCGAACGTTTTTTCCTTCCCATCCCCAAAGGAAAACAGATTGCCAAAGCTTCCATGTGTGTTATAGGCGCACAAGGCTGCGGAAAATCGGTTCTCTTGGAATCTCTCTCGGCCGTAGCCGAAAAGAAATATGGCCGCGAAAATCTCCATGTAATTTACACAGACGATATCCGCGTTGCATTAGATCTGTTGAATGAACAACCGGTTCAACTCATCATAGTAGATGATGCAATGACATACGCATCATCGAGAGAATCCTCAAATCAAACGGCGATTCTCAAAGATTACAACCGCAGTCGTCACGTTTTCTCTAAGATCCGCGTAGACAAACCAGGCTTGATCCTATACATTTGGGCTTGGCAAAGATACAAAGAATTGGACATTTCCTTCAGACAATCGGACATTACGATCTTCAAAACAGGGATATCTGAAAAATCAGAACGTGCAATGATCGAAGATTACATCGGAGCATACTATCAATCCGCGCTGGATTCAATCTGGGATAAAATAAATCGCGGTGACAACAAAATCAAAAGCACATCGATAGCTAGAATCAACACGGTTCCTATCAATCGTGGAGGAGCCGGTTACTTCCGCATGCAACCGATCCAAACCGATGTGTTCCCCAATATGATCACTCACGAGGAACATTTCCGCGACGAATCGACAGAAACGGACATTCTCGATACAATTCGTGAAAAACCCGAATGGAGAAGGCGCGTTGAGATCTACGAAATGTACTCCACAGGAAAATACACGCAAAAGGAGGTAGCAGAGAAGATCGGAGAACAGGAAGGCGTACACATTCGCCAGGGATTCGTCTCGGAATCCATATCGAAAGTCAAGGCATTCATCGAATCCAAATGAGAGATATTTGAACGATAATGGCAGAATAACAGGCCGATAGCACCCCGATAAAAACAGGGTGTGTATCACTCCGCTGGTCGCGCGCGCGCATTATGCGCGCACGTTAAAATTAGGGGCAGGCCGATAATATCGATTGGGGGCAGGCCAATGAAGTTATTCAGAAAAACGAAGAAAGAAAAAGGCAAAGAAATCAAAGAAAAATTGAACAAATCTCTAAAAGAGATTAAGCAAAAGCAGGACAAAAACAAAACAAAAAAGTTGAAAAAATCAACAATAAACAGGTAAGGTGTTACAATGTCAATATTCAACACAAATTCCAGAAGGGAAGAAGTCAAAACCAAAATGAAAGAAGCAAAGGCCGAAAAAAAGCAAATAGAGCTTGAGAAGGCAAGAGCTGAAATCAAAAAGCAGGAAGCCAAAACCAAAATAAGACAGCAGAACGGTGGAATGGGAATCAAGATTATACTTTTCAACAAGAAGTTGTCAAAGAAAAAATGGTTAAAGAAAAAATGATCAGAAGTCGCAAATCATTGGACGGTGTTCCAATGTCAAAATCGGAGATAGCCGCACAAAGCGGTTTTGAATTTGATTCCGCCGTTCCCCAAAAGGATCGCGCACGGATCCGTAGAACAATCAGATCTTCATTCACACAAGATGAAACCTCCAAAATCAAAGGGAAGAACAAACTGATAATATCTACAGGATCCGTGGATCCAGAACACTCTGGAGTATATTACCGTAAAACAAGACGTTCTCCAGCCGTAGCAATCATCGAAGATCCATCAAATGATGATACAATTGTTCACGAGATTACGCACCATTTACGTCTAATAGACGAATCTCGCAGCGGAACCTCCAAGGCAATAAGCAAGGTTCCGCAAGATCCTAAAAGATTCCGTGACTTGCACAATTCGGAAGAAGCAGCAACAGTGGCGGAAGCCGCAATAAGAACCAAATCCCCAACCAAAACCGTATCGGGTTATTATGGCGATGTTCCGGAAGTAAAAGCTGGAAAGAAAACTCCAACATCTGCATACAAAGAAGATCGTAAAATCCTAACATCGGGAACAAACAAACAAACAGTTGGGAAGGCTGCAATAAAATCAGTCAATGAGAATTTTTCGAAAACGAATATCTCCAAGAAAAAACTTGGAAACATTCAAGCGATAAATTCTTTGAAAAATCTAATAAATTACAACAAAGGAGGTAAATCCATTGGAAGAAAAAGCGAAAAACGTTCGCGCTCGCGCAAAAAGTGTTAATAGCAAACGTTCAAAAACCGCAGTCGAACAAGACAAAAAGAAAGATTCCAAAAAAATCTTCAAAAACCCGACAGAAAAACAATTCAGAATTTGGAGCAGATCTCCCAATCGTTATGACATTCATGGAATCGATGGCGAATCAAAAACAACATCCAAACGCAGATCCACGAAGAAACAAAAGTCGTATGACGAAGAATACGCTGAATATCGCGCATTAGCCGAAGAATACGAACTCGAACACACGCCGTATCACGATGACATGCGTGCGCGCCTGCACGATGACGATCACGACGAGATTGCAAGGAATAGTCGTTGGAAATGGAATGATAAAGATACCAAAAGAGAATATCTGAAAAAAGTAAAAGACGATCAGATCTATTACGCAAACAAGAAAAAGAAGAAAAAATCAAAAGTTTTCAACAACCTAATCAAAAACAAGAGGAAATAATATGGCCGGAATAACAGATCTACTGAAAAGAAAACATCCAAAAATAGTAAAACAAATTGACATCCACTGCGAAGAAGATTATCTGACAATCAAATTTGGCCGCGAAGAAACTATTGTAATTGGCCCTAGTCAAGCTGCGGAATTAGGAATGGCCTTATGCAATTTGGCCGATTCATATTACGTTGGCCATCCAGACGAATCTCCGAAAAAAGCATTTGATAATTTCAATTCAAAGTACAATCCTAATTAAAGGAAAAAGAATGAAAAAAGTTTACCTTTACATAATGATTAGTTAATCAGATCTAATGTGATTTTAACTTCATCACCTGGGCCGAGGCCCATTTTTTTTAATTCTTCCG
>CAYMPW010000029.1:0-11964 GCA_964392725.1 uncultured Methanomassiliicoccales archaeon | reverse complement strand
ACAATAGAACGTGGTATTATATCCACACCTGTGGTACAATAAAGACTCTACATATCCCATTTGAACATATTTTATCGTATCAAATGTGTGTGGTGCCAATGTAGAAGTTTTAAATCTGAATACGGTTGGAAGTGCACTCACCATTTTTATTGAAATTCCCTGTTTTTCAAGAGATTTTGCACTTTCTTTCAAATAATCATCAACAGATATGTCTTCACAATCATTCATAGTTCTGGTGTAGATCCATCTTCCTATTGCCTGTGTTATATTTTTCACATCTATTCCAAGATATGAAAATGATAAAATTCCACATTCAATAAGGCCTGTGTAAAAATCTATTTTACAATTGGCAATTTCTTTCATAATTTGAATGAGATCATCACGGTTCGTATCTTCACAATCTATAACATTAAATGCTTTGATGGAAACAAGTTCAAATTGTACCGGCAGTCCAACATTGGAATAGTTACTTTTTATCAATCCCAAATCAACCAGTTTATTTACATTTAAATAAATCGTAGCTCCAGGGATATTCAAAATTTGGGACAAATCTGACATCGTCATGCGTCCGTTTTCTAAGCATTCTAAAATTGACAACATTATTTCGTTTATTATAACGTATGTATCTGTTTTTGAACGATATATTGAGAATTTTTCATGTGATTCTGCGGCTTTACCCATTTTACTATTCGAAACATTAAGAATTTTATATGGTTCAAAATCTTTATTGTATTCTTTTATTGTTGCTTTGGACGGAAGACCGTTTTCAAATTTCAAATCATGTATGGCATATTTTTTACCCGTGTACTTGTTTAAAAGTCTAATTATTAATGCAATGGTGGGCCAAAGGTAAATGTGCATGGGCATTTTTCATAATCGCTTGTATTAGACACAATTTCTACTGTTCCATCTAGATACGAAATATGCAGTTTAGCAGTAGAATTTCTATTCAGAATTCTTTCAATTCTTGATAACAAATCATCAATGTTTTCGAAAGAATCATCATAAATATAATCTGCAATCAGAGTCGCAATACGTTCAAGGAAAGGACTAACATCGATTCCGAATTTTTCCATATATGCAGTTGCGTATGCAAGACGATATACAGGTTCAACAAGGGTTGTTGTATCTAATCTATGAATGGCGGATGCATATCTGAATTCCTGGGATATTTTTGGGTCCAGTGATGAATACAATGCACTGCATGAACATTTGTAATATATCGTCCGATTATCTCCAGGTTTTTTCTCTGATGATATCAGTTTCTTTTGTTCCAGGCGTTTGAACATTGTACGCAAGGTAGGTTCTGGTATTTGTAAATCGGATGAAAGATCACGGATTGTATATTCTCCAAGTTGCATTACATTCAGGATTTTCATAACCGTTGGATTGACAGAACAAAATAAACCATCGGTTGTGTAATACACTCCAAATTCTTTACTGTATTCTGCATCCGGCATAGTTCAACCTCTTAATCTTTATTCAGTACTTGAATATGGGGGGGGGTGAAACGATATCTGTTTTCTGATTCACGTTTTAACATAATCTCCACTTGAAGAGTATCATCTGAAGTCCACGTGTATGTGAAATTTGAATCATATCCTCTATCACGAAATAGTTCTTCTAAATATCCCTTCTGTAGGCCTTTAATTATATTGCGCCTGTATTCTGGAAGGGTGATGTTTGAATATTCAAGAGTAACTGGAAATACTTTCAAGAGTTTTACCTTATGTTCTTGAGATTCTATCATTTTGGCAGTATTTTTTATGACGTCATCTATAGAAGTGTCTTTTAAATCGTTTCTATATGATTGGTAAATCCATCCACCCACTGTTTGAAGTAGGTGATCTGTATTAAAACCAAGCATCTGTGTTGAATTGGAGATGATTTCTAAAAAGCCATCACACATTCCCTTCTCTCCGGAAACAATTTCTTTTGAAATATTTTCAAGAACAACGCGATCTTTTTCGACATTACTCTTTTTTTTCGTTCCGAGTACCTTTGTGCATGTTATTCCAAATGTCATAGGTTTTGAGGAATTCTCGGGCATGACGTGTTTAATCAATTCTAAATCAATAAGTTTGTTTACGTTAGAGTAAACAGTGGCATTTGGAGAATTTGTTGCATGTACTAAATCAGATAATGGCAAAGGCTCATCTACTAAATTGTCTAAAATAGAAATCATAAGTTCATTTGTAATCAATATTGGTTTATCTTTTGAATAATATATTGAAAACATTTCTGTATCCGGTGTGTTGTTCTGAATAATTGCACCATTCAAATTCAGAATCTTGTATGGTTTAATCGTTTCATCATATTTTTCTATGATGACTTCAATTGATTTTTTATCTTCAAAATTTACACTGGTAACAACATGCTCCTTTCCAGTTTGTTTTATTATAAGTCTGAGAATGAATGCTATATATCCCCATAATACTGCATAATAGGGACTCGAATCAGATTCATCGGCAATCATTCTGTATATGATTTTATTATTCTCAATATTGATTTTGTTCGAAAGATATGTTTTTTCATTCAATAACGATTCAATATCCGAAAATAAAGATTCTAAATTTTTATATGAATTTTTGTAAAATGATTCTGCGATATATGATGCAACACGTTCAAAATATGGATTCATGGCAATTTTGTATTTTTCAAAGTACAAATCCATCATTGCAAGCTGACAAATGGGTGTAAAAAAACAATCTGCGTTTAAATTATCTAAGACATCTGAGTAAATCTGAGGTTTATCCGAATCCAATTCAAATGTTGTGCAAATTATGCTGCTGGTGTTTGTATAATATACAGTACGGAAATCTCCCGCCATTCTTTTAGAAGATATCAATTCTGTTTGCAACATACGTTTAATCATTGTACGAATGGTAGATTCTGGAAGATCCAATTTATCTGCAAGTTCTTGGACTGAAAAGTATCCAAGTTGCATTTGTTTCAAAACACCAATAAATTCCGGATTTACGGAGCATTTTACGCCTTTCGGTGTATAGAATATACAAAAATCGTATCCGTACTCAGCATCAGACATTGGCCATCTCTAATTATATTATGATGGACATAATATATTAATCTATACCTAAAATAACATATTGATTAATTGAGATAAATCAATATTTAAAGATTCAATTAAATGTTAAACCCAAATATGTTTTTTAAAAATCAATGGGTTAAGCATCAATCAATGAATACTTGGAAAATAAGTACTGGTGGGCCCGGCCGGAATTGAACCGGCGATCTTCACAATGTCAATGTGACGTCATAACCCCTAGACCACGAGCCCAGTATTTGCAGGATACGCTTATCCTTATTATATCTTTTGCCCATTTGTATTTTTGTGGGTGCACTGGACCGGCGACATGTTCTTTGAAATCTTATGACAAACCTATAAAACCAGAATGATATTGCGGTATATAGCGGGAATAATTTCTTTTTTGAAATAAAGATTTATTTCTCAAAAGGCGGAATATTGAATGATAACTCTGGGTATAGAAGGAACAGCTCACACATTGGGTGTGGGAATCGCAGATTCTGAAAAGTGTATCTTAGCGAATGTTTTGGATATGTACCGCCCACCTGAGGGAGGATTACACCCAAGAGAAGCCGCAAATCACCATGCAGATGTTGTTGCAGGTTTAATCGAAAAAGCAATTGACGAAGCAGGTATTACATTGAAAGATTTGGATTTAATTTCATTTTCAATGGGTCCTGGTTTGGGACCATGTCTTCGTATTGCTGCAACGGCTGCACGCGCTCTTTCCTGCAGATTGGGAGTTCCGATTCTCGGAGTAAATCATTGTATTGCCCATATCGAAATCGGAAGGGCAACCACCGGTTGTAACGATCCTGCGTTGTTATATGCATCTGGTGGAAACACTCAAATTATAGCTTTTTCAAACGGACGTTACCGTATATTCGGAGAAACTCTCGACGTTGGAATCGGGAATATGTTAGATAAGCTCGGTCGTGAACTGGGTCTCGGTTTCTATGCAGGTCCGATTATCGAAAAATTAGCTAAAGATGGCAAGAATCTTTTGGATCTTCCATACTCTGTAAAAGGAATGGATATTTCTTTTTCGGGAATTATGACGGCTGCATTGGCATTACAAAAGAAAGGTCATGACCTGGAAGATATCGCATTTTCAATTCAGGAAACATGTTTCGGTATGCTTACCGAAGTAACCGAACGTGCCATGGCTCATGTGGGAAAAGACGAAGTTCTTTTAGGTGGAGGCGTAGCTCAGAACGCAAGACTTTGCGAAATGGTTTCTGAGATGACTGCCGCACGCGGAGCTCAGATGTTCGTTCCCAATCGTAGATTCTGCATGGACAACGGAGCTATGATCGCATGGCTCGGAAATGTAATGTATAACGCGGGCGTAAGAATGAATGTAGAAGATACGGCCGTGATGCAAAGATTCAGAACAGACGAAGTTCCGGTTACTTGGCGGAATTAAGCTGCTGTTCAATAATTTCATCAAGTTTTACAAGGAAATCACGGTTACGATCTACAGGTACGGATCCTCCAGCTGCGATTCTATGTCCGCCGCCTTCTCCACCCGTAGCTTTGCAAGCTTCTTTCATTGCCATAGCCAAATCAATGCCGTTATTGAGCTGTTTCCAATTTCCGCGAGATGAAATATGTGCTGCGGTATCGGTACAGTTCAAACCGATTGTGGGTTTCTCAGCCTTTCCGATGTATTGCATGGCAATTCCGCACATAACTCCAGTCATTCCAGTACTGGAACTGTCAAAGAATTGAATATGATCCATTTGTGTAAGTCCCGATTCTTCCAAAACAAGAACGCCGTCTATTTTACGGGTTCTGTATTCTTTGTTCAATTCAGAAGCACGGTTCATCGATCTTCCGTCACCCAAGAGAAGTGATACTCCGACTCCTCCTTCGTTCTGACGTCCGCACCCATCTAAAAGCGATGCGAGCATTTCCGCATCCATATTCCAATCTGTAAGATAATATCTCTTGCGAACAAGTTCTTCCATTGTATCCGATGTTACACCCTGTGAAACAAGTTTCAACGCAACAAGGGATGATAATTTTCTGAGTGCTTCTGCGTCCAAATCTCTGTAGGATTGAACGTTGTCGATGTTCGCGTCTTTCAGTAGTGTAGCAACGCCCTCTGTGCTTCCGCTTACCCCGCGGATGTATGGGTCGGTGCAGAGGTATAATTCGGACATAAGATTTCCAAGAGGAATGAACGAACCGTCCATTTCTTCGATAAATCCTTTTTTGATTCCGCCCTCAAGCAAAAATTCGTTGAGTCCGCTGATTCCTTTAATCGTTTGCCTATCTCCGGCCATGCCTGCAAAAGCAATCTGAACCAAGTCCCAGTTCTTTTCAGAAACAGATATGGAAAACAAGAAAGACATTGTTGCTCCGCATCCTGAAGTCATACCGTCGATTCCCACAAGGTGGGGATTCGCATATACAACCTTTTCAGAATCTACTGATAAGGTGTGGTGATCCAAAACAATAATGTCGCAATCCATCTCTTCAAGTTTTTCAATATATGAAGCTCCGAGATCGGAAATGATGATGCATTTGGCATCGGTATTGCGGATGATCTCCATCTGCTCTTCGTTTAATGTATTGAAAAGAGTAACTCTGAAATCTATACCCTCGCGAAGAAGAGTTTTTGCAATGATTCCTGCAGACGAGATTCCATCTGCATCATAGTGGGAATATACCTGAATAAAATCGTGTCTGCGGACTATTTCAGCCGCAGAAGATAAACGGGAAAAAAGTTTAGAAGGTAGGACGCTGAGGTCCATGTTTCACCTTACTTGAGCATAATCTCCGCTTTGCTGAGAGAGTACTTCCAGTTCTGCGGGATTGTTCCGTTTCTTTTGTAGTAGCGCTCGAGTCTTCTGATCTTTGCTTCGATCATGTTAAGACCTCTCTTGTTGGAGACGTCACCACGGTTTTCTTTGAGGTGAACATTCAATGCGATTGCTCTCCTCATAAGGTTGGACAGATCTTCGGGGAGTGAAGGTGCGACACCTTTCTCTTCCATGATCTTTGAGATTGTTTTTCCGGTTGCGAGTTTAACATCGGGTACGCCGTACTGGTCTCTGAGGACAAGTCCGATCTTGGCAGAGGTGTTACCGTCTTTTGCCATTTTAACGATGATTTCTTCGATTTCGGGTGTTCCGAGAACAACCCATGCGGGATTTTCTGTAACCATAGGTGGTTTTGAACAGGATTTTCCCTTTCTTCTTGTGTGCATTCTTGCCATAATATGATCCTCCGAATCATTCGCGTGTGACTGAAATTCATCAATCGTTCGCTTAGACTGCGAAAAGTCCTCTCCTGCTCGGCTGAAACAGAGTCTAGACTTTCTCGATAGGTCCTAAGTGTGTGACGTCGAAGTTATATATTATACTTGACCCGCGCGACCCTTTTTATTATAGGTATTTACGACCTCTTTTGCCCACATTATTACATCTTCGTACTCATCAGTATCAAAAGAAAGATTTTCGGGCAGGTTTTCAAAGAATTTTGATTTCATTTCACTGTTCTCTCTTTTAGAAGTGGGAATACAGGCAAAAACATCGCAGGATTCGATATTTATATGCCCTATAATTTTAGCAGAGTATCCCGATTCTTCCATAAGTTCCCTCAATGCTCCTTCTTCAGGGGTTTCGTTGTTTTCAATATGTCCGCCGGGCATTTCCCATCCGTTTCTGCGGGGATTGAAAACCATCAAAAATTTGTTGTTGTCGATTACGACAACGTACGCCGTAGTCATAATTCACCTCTTTACGATAATCATTTCATGTGATTTTTCATAAGGTTCTAGACTGCGGGAGTCTTCGATTTCAAAGCCTCTTTCCTTGAGGCAATTACGTGATGCTTTGAAAATTTCTTCAGGAATCGCGGTAACATCTTCCGAGCGGGCTTTGATACTTATCATTCCTTTTTTTGCGGAAAAAGCATCCATGTTATCTGCCAAAATATCTGCCTGTCTCTTTTGTGCCACATCCTCATAAACAACATCTGCGGATTCAACGATAAATGAATATTCTTCGGGCTTTGTAGCATCTCCCAAAATAGGAATCATATTTGGACGGGAATCACAGGTATGAACCAAATCTCTGAAGGATCTGGGTGCAAATTCCACACAATAAACTCTTCCTTCCGATACAATATCCGAAACATGCGATGCGGTTGTTCCGCTTGCAGCCCCAAGATACAAAACCGTATCTGTTTTTTTGAATGGGAATGATTTTCCCCCGACTGTTAGATATGCAGAAAGTTTGCTTCTGCGGGGATCCCACTCTCTATATTCGACGCCTTCATAAGATACTAAACGTTCGCCGTATACACGTTTTCCAGGGCAGGTTGAGGCTGTAAACATCCTTCTGCCATCCGTCATAACGGTTCCATCTGTACCACCTAAAGGTCTCATACGAGTTGCGAAGGCTTTTCGGTTTATAATTTCATCGTGAACGTTGTATAAAATAAGATAAAAATTTCACTTTGTGCATGATTTTATGGATACACTACATCAACTGTTCCAAAAGAGCAATATATGTACTGCTCACTAATCTGAATTATGATAGATGTTCTCCGTAAAATCGCAGATAAAGTTTACGAAGCGATTCATTTGATCCCCGATTCCCAATCCAAAGGAGAGGAAATTTGCATGGGTGCTGATGGAACCCCCACTTCACAGATTGATAAAATTGCGGAGAATGTAGTTTTAGATTACATAGCCAGGAATAATATTCCTCTTAATATTTTAAGTGAAGAAATAGGATATGTAGACAACGGATATCAGGAAACTTTGGTTCTTGATCCCATAGACGGAACAACAAATTCTGCAATCAATGTTCCGATGTATACGATTTCCATGGCAATCGGACACACATCACTTGCTGATGTGCACACGGCCTATATTAGAAATCTTGTTACAAAAGATGAATATTCTGCCGTCAAAGGACAGGGGGCTTTCAAAAACGGAAAGAAAATTTCCGCAATTGAAAATTCAGATTTATCTCACCTGCTTATGGCAATCTATCTTGGACACGGTGCCGATTCTGAAGCCTTTGCACTCGCAAAACGTGTAAAATCTTCACGTGCATATGGTTGCGCATCTTTAGAGATGGCACTCGTCGCGGAAGGTATGCTTGATGGTTTTGTAATGAATTCTGAGGATTGTACCCGTTCGATTAGAGTTTTTGATATCGCAGCAAGTTATCTTATCTTAACCGAAGCCGGAGGAAGTGCATACAATCTTGACGGATCCGAGTTCAATATGGATTTCGATTTGGATTGCAGATCCGATTTTATCGCGGTCGGAGATCCAAAAGTTTACAGTTTCATTACAGGACACAATCCTTGTTGTTTGATCTCAGAACACCGTTTGAGATATGGAATATATTCCAACGTAAATATTCCCGGTGTCGAAGAACACATTCGCAGAGTAATTTCTTCATTAGGTGATGAAAATTTCATCGTCGATGATAAAACAGCCGAACTCATTGGAGTTAAAGGATATCCAATCGAGGATATGGATGTTGATGTTATGATTACAATAGGCGGAGATGGAACAATTCTTCGTGCTCTTCAACACACAGATGCACTGATTATCGGAATCAATGCTGGAGGTATAGGATTCCTTGCAGAAATCGATCTTCCGGATATCGAAGAAGGCATTGCAAGACTTCGTTCAGGAAGATATAATGTGCAGAAGAGATTCAAACTTCGTTCTAAATACGATGGCAAATTTATGGATGAAGCCGTCAACGAAGCAGTTCTCCATACCGATTCCGTAGCAAAAATCCGTCATTTCCGTATATACATCGATGGAGTTATGGCAACGGAAGTTCGTGCAGACGGAATCATCGTATCCACACCAACAGGTTCAACATGCTATGCCATGAGTCTTGGAGCTCCAATGATTGATCCAAACGTAAAAGCAATGGTAATTGTTCCCATGGCTGCATTTAAATTTGCATCCAGACCCATTATTGTACCTTCATCTGCAAAGATAAAGGTTGAACAGATTTTGGACAAAGGATGCATGTTGGTGATTGACGGTCAAAAAGAAAATCCAATTCCAGGAAATTCTTCTGTTGAATTTACAATGTCTTCAACATATGCACGTTTTATTATGTTCGATCTTGATTTCTACTCAAGAGTTCGTAATAAATTGGAGAACGCGATATGAATAAGATTTACGCAGTAGACATCGATTTTATCGACAGTTTCAATGAGGCTGCCAAGAATTGTTATCCTACGGAATTTCTCTGCATGGTCAGAGAAACAGACGGCGTAATATCAGATATGATTCTCCTTCCAGGAACAATTTATGGCGATAGCCATAGTTTCCTCAATGAATGGATGGCACCAATCGATTACAATTTAGCCGGTTCTGCACATTCTCACCCGGGATATGAAAATGAACCTTCTGACGATGATTTGTCTCTCTTCAGTAATATGGGCGGAGTTCACTTCATAACATGTCAACCATACGACAGGACAAGTTGGAAAGCTTACAATTCCAAAGGTGAAATACAGGATTTGGAAGTATTGTATTAATTCCTCATAGCTGTGCTTATTGCATTTTTAGCAATTTCAATAAGGCCAACCACATATGCTTTATCTTTGCCCTCAGCAACAATGTCTATGAAAGAATCCCCATCTTTGTACCAGATCAAAAACCAACCGTCTTCCATCTCAAAACGCCAGCCGGTGGATTCTATTAAATTTACATGTTCCAAATCTTCTAATGTTTCAAGCATCTTTCTTCTGAAGATTTCACGGTTTTCGTTACCTTCATACACAACTTTTGTTTGTTCTACAATATATTTGGGGAATCCCTGAATCAAGTTTTGTATGCTTTCATTAGCAGCAAGTTTTGCTATGGCAATAGCGGGACACAATCCATCTGAACAGAATGAAAGTTGAGAAAATACATATGTTCCGTTCGCACGTGCGCCAATTTTGGTATCTGTTTCTTTCATCAAGTCACAGATTTTGGAATCACAACTCTTGTAGACTTTTCCTTTGTATATTTCTTCCAAGAGTGCAGAGGTATTCATAGGTACAACAATCGATTCCGGATTGATGTAATATGCTAAAAGTGCCAATAATTCAGTATTGGTAACCATATTTCCAAGTTCATCAATTACGGTTATACGAGTTCCATCTCCGTTAAAAGCGATTCCGATATGTCCTGGATTGGATTCTACGAATTCAATGAGTGAAGTCAAATCATTTTCTTCAACAGAGGGGGAACGTGCAGGACATCTTCCATCAATTTGACAATTAAGGGTGGAAATGTCTGCATGTATGTCTGTAAATATCTGTGGAACAACCAGGGATGCAACACCACATCCACAATCTATTGCTACGGGACAATCTGTTTCTCCAGCACCGGATACAATTCTTCTGCGGTATTTTTCAACAACACCGTCAATCGGGAGAATGCTCTCTACATTTTTGTATTCGGGTAAATTTGGATTAGGGTTATTATATTCTATTCTTAACGCTCTGAGCTGATCTTCATTAAATTCCGAACCATCTGGATTTCCAAGTGTAAAACCACTACTGACTCCAAAGGTATTTGGTTCGCTAATCATGATATAACAATCAGATCTAAAAGAGGTAAGTGCGATGGCAGAGAGAGGGGCACATCCCGCATAACGTACGCGGGCACCAACAGAAAGAAGACCTGATATGAGTGCATGCCCAAGAACTTCATTACTGGGGTTTGCATCCATGCCTATTGTGACATCTTTGTACAACATTCCAATGCACTGTCCAAGCTTTATTGAAATTTCAGAAGTGATGGGTTGCTCAACTGTGGATTTGATCTCTGCAGCGTCAATTAAAGACATATAGATAGGGTAAAGATTTGGGTTATTCATAACTGTTGTCCTTGTTTTTATACTGATTCAATTTCTGGGTCAAATTATATTTATTATCTATTTTTCGTCTAATCTTCAAGAAACCTTTAAATATTCTTAATCTCGATTGATTGCTGGCTATCTACGTTAGAAGTCGGAGTGGTAATATGGTTATGGAAAAAATTACTTTAGAGAAAGCTAAGGTTATTGCAGACAAAAAAGGTCTTGTACCAGGTAAGGTAAAAGGTACCGAAGGCGTACAGTTTACCAAGGGTAAAAACGATAGACTTACTGTCATCGACTGGGCCGAATTCGAAACTGTCATCGCAAAAAGAAATCTGGCAATCTACGAAAGTGGAGGCTGGATGAAAATAATGAAGGCCTAAAATAACCACCTGCCTTGACTCCATGTCGGGGCAGTGGTTTTTCTTATATTCTATTTTGAATATGCATTATAATCTGTGAGTTTTCAATTTATTTTTAAACGATGGCAGATTTTTATATCAGAAGTTTGTTCAAGTATTGTTGCAAGGGTAGTCAAGTCTGGCCAACGACGCTAGATTCAGGGTCTAGTCCTTAGTGGTCCGAGGGTTCAAATCCCTTCCCTTGCACTATTTATCGTTCTCTTTTCAAGAAGATTTTTTTCCATACTGGTACATTGAAAAAAATCTGTGTTTTATTTTGTTTGTAACAAATCTAATGTGAATTCAAGCAAACAATATTATTTTTATTTTATGCGGTTTCCATTGTAGATCTGAGAGACTCAATCTAGTTCGATGTTGATAAACCATGAAGATATGTTTATTTCTTCTTTGTACCTTTGTATTATCTTTGTACAAAAATATAATGATATTTTTTCATAAATATTCTGATACTTTCGCAAGTTATAATCAAAATCGTTGGCAAAAAGACCATCCAATTCCTTTGAAGAAATAACTTTAATTGTATGGATTTTTAACACTTGTGAATTCGATATATTTATGCTTATGTTATTTTAAGGGTAAAAGTTATTTTTGAAGTTTTTTAATGTTTTTATTTATATGGTCTGGCACATGTAATTTACATTTTTCAGAACAT
>CAYMPW010000028.1:0-14158 GCA_964392725.1 uncultured Methanomassiliicoccales archaeon | reverse complement strand
CCCTTTATTTCACTCAATACTTAAGTTGTATTTAATGTTGAGGTCTCATAAATATTGTTGATTACATCATTATTTATGTTCACACATCATTTTTTTCGTTGAGTTCTCATTATCTTTATATACTTGATTCATTATGGTATTTTAAGCCTAAATTTGAAATAGATTTGGAGCAAAACTGGGGAGTTTGCCAAATTTTTTCTATTTTGGAGAAAAACTCGCAATAGATAATTTGGTAAAATTTCGAAATTCGAAAGTCACGATTCACCTGAAATTTTCGGGAGATTTTGGCCTTCAAGGTCGTTCAACACTCGTCTTGGTTGGATGTTTGTTGGATGTATCCCCTGATGTGAAAACATCACTTCAAAAGCTATCATTTTTGGTTGGAGGAAATAAAATGGCATTAGAAAAACACTACCCCGGAAGGGTAAAAGCAAGCGGAGTTAAACTCGAACTCTTCTCTGAAGACGACATCCGCGAAATCGACTACGCCACCAGAGATGTTCTCTCTACCTACGGTGTTCAGGTATCTGACGAAGAAGGTATGGACATCTTCGAAGCAGCAGGTTGCGAAGTAAACAGAGAAACCATGATGGTTAAGATCCCTGATTACGTTATCAACCAGGCACTCGCAGCAGCACCTAAGAAATTCTACTTCTACGGAAGAGATGAAGACCGCACAATCGAACAGATGCACAAAGGCAGAGTTCACTTTACCAACTTCGGTACCGGTATCCAGATGTGCGACTACCTCGGTGACAACAAATACGAAACCAGAGACTCCACAGATGCAGACCTTGCAAACTGTGCAAAATTGGTTGACTGGGCAGAGAACATCAGCTACTTCTCCCTTGCAGTTTCTTCAAGAGACTTCGCAGGTGTTGGAGCAGAAGATGTTCACGAAATGTACACATCAATCAAGAACACATCCAAACACTTCCACCACATCGACCCTGTTGCAGAAAACGTCGCATTCTACAAAGAAATGCTCGTTGCATACTACAACGGCGATGCAAAAGCAGCAGAAGACAAGCCTATCATGTCCATGCTCGTTTGCCCTACATCTCCTCTCGAGATCAGTCACAACGCAGCACAGGTTATCATTCAGGGAGCAAGATTGGGAATCCCAGTTAACGTTCTCAGTATGGCAATGGCAGGCGGATCATCTTCAATCCACCTTGCAGGTACACTCGTAACACACAACGCAGAAATCCTTTCTGGTGTTGTTCTCAGCCAGTTGGCTAAACCCGGTGCACGTGTCCTTTACGGATCCTCCACCACAACATTCGACCTCAAGAGAGGAACCGCACCTGTCGGATCCCCTGAACTCGGATTAATCAGCGCTTCAGTAGCAAAACTCGGTCAGTACTACGGTCTGCCCGTGTTCGTGGCCGGTATGTAGACCGATGCCAAGATACCTGACGGACAGGCAGCACACGAGAAGACAATCACTTCGATCCTTCCCGCTATGTCTGGTGCCAACTCCATTTACGGATCAGGTATGCTTGAGCTTGGACAGACGTTCTCGATGGAACAGCTGGTCATAGACAACGAAATCATTGCAATGGAAAGGAAAGTCATGGAAGGAGTACCTGTCAATGACACAACCCTTGCAGTTGATGTTACAAAAGAAATCGGTGTCGGAAACGACTTCCTCGGTCACATGACCACAATGGAAAACTTCGAACTCTGCTCCGACCCTGCAATTTTCGACCGCACAATGCTCGGCGAATGGAAATCCAACGGATCCACATCCGCAGTAGAGAGAGCACACGCAATCGTAGAAGACGTTATGGCAAACCACGTCGTCAAACCCATTGAAGAGAAAGCATTGGCAGCTATGGAAGCTGTCGTAAAGAAAGCTGATGAAGCTTTCGTCAACAGAAAGAAGGTGTAATTAAATGGCAACAGCAGCAGAATTTGCAGCAAGAGCAAAACAGGCAGTCATGACATACAATGTCAAAGACGCAAAAGCAGTAGCAGAAGAAACAGTCGCAGCAGGCGTTGACATCGTTGAAGTTATCAACGACGGATACACCGCAGGTATCACCGCAGTCGGTGACCTCTTCGACCAGAAGAAAATCTTCCTTCCCCACATGATGGCAGCATCCGGTGCAATGACCGCAGGTATGGACGTTCTCACACCCGCACTCGAAGCACAGGGCGGATCCGTCGGAGAAGGTCTCGGAACAATGGTCGTCTGCACCATCGAAGGAGATATCCACTCAATCGGTAAAGATATCCTTGCAATCATGCTCAAAGTAGCAGGATTCAACGTTGTCAACATCGGAAGAGATGTCGCACTCATGAAAATCGTAGAAGCATGCAAAGAGAACAAAGCAATGGCTGTTGGAACCTCTGCACTCATGACCTCTACAATGGTCGGACAGAAGACACTCGAAGAACTCTTCGTCAAAGAAGGCATCAAGGAATCCTTGATTACCAACGTCGGCGGAGCACCCGTTACCCAGCAGTGGGCAGACGAAATCGGAGCAGATGTCTACTCCGAGTCCGCAACTGACGCAGTCGCAAAAATGACCGCAGTCGTTAAAGACTCCAACTAAACCAAAAACCACGGAGACTGATTCCGACCTGCACCGGTTGGAATCTTAAGTCTCCTTCACTCCTCTCTTTGAGATCACAGGGTGAAGGAGACATCTCCACAAAATCCGTTTTATATCATCAAAGAAACTGTTATATTGGTGTAACACTTTTCTTTATTTGTGTTACACACCGAAGAAGACCTTTACTGGAATTCATTCCTACCTGCATTCTTTGATAGGATGAGTGTTCTTATGCGTAAGAACATGTCAGAGGTTGTTGCAGATTATGGTCTAACTGCAGCGCACTCAATTTATCTTGTTGCGTTGAATCTTCAGGATGGACAAACTTTAATGAATCTTTCTAAATTTTTGGATTTGGATCCTGCTAACACAAACCGCGTAGTCAAAATTTTATTGGAAAAAAAATTGGTTTACAGCGATCGTAAATCTCCACGTAGTAAAAAATATTCAATATTCCTTACTGAAGAAGGAAGAGCATTATCTGATAAAATTATGGATAATATTACTGCAAGCAACAACGGTTATTTCCGTAATATTCCTAGGGAAGACGTTCTTCACATGAGAAATACTTTGATTAAAGTTCTTAACAATATGGATATGGATATCGATAGTTACATGGGATCGAAACACGAAAATCCGTTCTACACTCACCTTCAGGTTTTACCGTTGGATAACGACTATCCATCAGAACCGAGGCGTCTTACAAACAGGAAATAAATTTTTATTCTCTGTTAAAAATTGACACGTGGCACATATCATATGTTTTAGAAATCGATTGTGCTATAAAAGGTATTTTTAGTATTATGTCTGGCCATATATGATATTTCATTAAAATAGGATGTAAGAGAAATCCTTATAAGTAAGTGGAATATAGCAGTTTTGTAAGTGGGCCATACTTATAATTATGGCACGTCGAACAACGAGTGTGAATTTATGGTAGATTTTGTGGAGGAAAACGTTCAACAGGAAGCTATCGAGCAGCCAGAAGGAACTGAGGTGGAAAGCCCCGCAGTAGTAAACGAAAATGTCGAAGTCACTGCAACAGCAGTAGACATTGACGGAGACGGAGTCGCAGATATCGTCGAAGTCGAAGTTGTAAAAACAACCGAGATCGATGTCGATGGTGACGGAGTCGCAGATATTACAGAAGTAGAAGTCGTTAAAGCAACAGGTGTAGACGTCGATGGTGACGGAACAATTGATGTTGTCGAAGTCGAAACAGCCGCAGTAGCAGCTATTGATGTAGACGGTGACGGTGTAGCAGATGTAGTAGTCGTTGACGAAGGGGAAGATGTAATCATTGCTGACGATGAGGAAGAAACTCCCGAAGAGCAGCAGAAGAATGCAGAACACCTTGAGAACATCGAGCAGCAGCGCAGCATTATCAACAACGATGCTGACAAGCACAGGCGCCTTAGAGACGAACTCAACAATCAGACCAAAGAATGGAAAGCAAAAAGAGATGCTCTCAACACACAGGTCCGCGAACTTGTAGATGAAGCAGGAAAATGCAGAGAAGAGCGTGACGCTCTCAACCAGTCCGTCAGAGAAACAAAAGTTCTCAGAGACGAATGGAACCAGAAAGTATCTGCATTGAAAGAGCAGATTGCAGCACTCAGGCCTGCAGACAAGAAAGAAGACAGAGACGGACCTTCCGTCAGACAGCTTCAGAAACAGCTCAGCGATCTCGAACGCGATCAGCAGACAAAATCCATGTCCAAAGACAAGGAAAACGAAATTGTCAAACAGATTTCCGTTCTCGCACGTCAGATTGACGAAAGAGAGAAAGTTGTAGAATCTTCCGGCGAAATCAAAGAAGTCGTCCAGGAACTCAGAGATGCAAAAGCAGAAGCTGAGAAATACCACCAGGAAGTCTCTGTATACGCTGAAAAAGCTCAGGCAGCTCACGACAAAATGATTGGATACTACGAGCAGGCAGACAGGCTTAGAAAAGAAGCCGATGCAGCCCAGGCAAAATTCGTAGAATGCAAGCAGGCAGCAGACGAAGAGCACAAGAAGCACATCGAGCAGATCAAGTCCGTTCACGAAATGGACAAAGACGCAGCCTCCATCAAGAACAAGAAATCGATGGCACGCAAGAAGAAAGTAGACGCCGAAGGAAAAGTCCAGGCGAAAGAAATCTTCGACCGTTTCAAGGCTGGAGAGAAGCTCAGCACAGACGATCTGATGACTCTTCAGAAATCTGGCTACCTTTAAACATAAACTTCAAACCCTGTGGATTTTCCACAGGGTTACATTTTTTAAGCTTACACCTAAAAACAGGTGTTTTTCAGATAATTGTTATATATAACTATCTCCATAGAGGTTATAGGGGAATAAGGTTGGTCCCATAGAGTGCATCCCATCCCTTCTAAGGCTGACCATTCCCGTACTTGTTTCTATTTGGCTTTATTTTTGCTAATTTTTACAGAGTATTATATCTAATTTTGTGCGTATTAATATATGGAATAACAAACATCAGGTGTTTGATCTTCATGGTATTGGAAGGATTGGGAAAATCACTTAGGAATGCGCTTAGTCGCATATCGGGCGCACCGTCCGTTGATGACGAACTTATCAAAGAAGTTGTTAAAGACCTTCAACGTGCACTTTTACAGGCAGATGTAAACGTACAACTTGTGTTGGAATTAACCAAGAAAATTGAAGAAAGATCACTTAATGAAAAACCACCTGCAGGAAAGAGTCCCAAAGAGCATGTAATGAAGATCATTTATGACGAGCTCGTAAATCTCCTTGAAAATGGTGAAGGTCTCAAGATGGGCCCTCAGACAATTCTCATGGTAGGTTTGTATGGTCAGGGTAAAACAACCTCTACCGGAAAGCTCGCTCTTCTTATGTCCAAGAAAGGTCTTACGGTCGGTCTCATCGGAGCCGATGTATACAGGCCTGCCGCATTGGATCAGTTGAAACAACTTGGTGCCAAAATAAACATAGATGTTTATGGAGAACCCGGAGAAACAGACGCTGTAGCAATTGTAAAACGCGGTATGGAGCATTTCAAAGATAAAAAAGTTGTAATTATCGATACTTCCGGTCGTCACGCATTGGAAGAAGATCTTACAACTGAGATTATTGCTATCGCAGATACCGCAAAACCCGATGAAAGAATATTGGTTCTTGATTCACAGGTCGGTCAACAGGCAGGACCTCAGGCAGAAGCGTTCCACAACGCAGTAGGTGTTACAGGAGTTATTCTTACTAAAATGGATGGAACTTCCAAAGGAGGAGGAGCCATTTCCGCAGTTTCAAAGACCAACGCAAGAATTATGTTCATCGGTACCGGAGAACACATACGTGACTTCGAAGAATTTGATGCTAACAGATTCATTTCGCGTCTTCTCGGAATGGGTGATATGTCTGCCCTCTTAGCACTCGCAGAATCCGAGTTCGGAGGAGACGAACAGCTTGAGCAGGTAAGCAAAAATATGCTTTCAGGCAAATTCACTCTTAATGATATGTATGTTCAGATGGCATCCATTTCAAAAATGGGAGCTTTGGAAAAGGTCATGTCACTCATACCCGGTATGAGCAATATGGAAGACAAGATTGACTACGAAGCATCTCAGTTAAAGCTTTCCAAATTCCGTTACATTATGGAATCAATGACCGAAGAGGAAAAAGAACAACCCAATATAATCAAAGCATCACGCTTGGAAAGAATTGCAAAGGGTTCCGGAGTAACAACACATGATGTTCGTGAACTCATTAAGCAGTACAACCAGAGCAAAAAGATGATGGGTTCATTCGGAAAAGATCGTAAAATGCGTAAACAGGTTATGAAGCAGTTAGGTGGAATCGACCTGGACAGTTTGGAGTGATTAGGTGACCGATTTCATAATAATGGGTCACCGTGCAAACGCAGCCGGAGATTTCAAACTCGACGATATTGCAGGCGGAGCTGGAAGATTAGACATTCTCGTAAGATGTGTAAATTCCGCATTTTTCCTTAGTCATAACCTTCGTAAAGATGTTCAGGTCCATTTGATTTTAATGGGAGGTGAACAGGCACCAAAGGTTGTACGCTTCTCAGGAGAGGAAATAAAATATCTCAATCCCGATGAAAGAAGTACATCATCACTCATACGTAACGCACTTCTTAAGAAATTAAAAGATGGTGAAGAAGCACGTTCTTCTCCAGGGGTATACGTTTCCAAAAAATCATTCGAACAATTACTTTCAGAAATGGAAGGTCGTAACTTTATCTATCTCAAAGAAGACGGAGTAGATTGCAGGGAATTCGATTTCCCGGACAATCCCGTGTATGTCCTTGGAGATAACCGCGATCTTACCGAAGAGGAAGAAGAAATATTCTTAAAGAGAAATCCCGCTAAGATTTCAATCGGTCCGATAAGTCTTCATGCAGATCACTGTATGATTGTCGTTCATAACGAAATGGACCGTCGCAACGTAAACAAAGAGGAATAATTATGGCCGAAACTGAAAGAATCCCTCAGCATAAACACTGTATGATATGTGGAAAAGCATTCGTCGGAGAAGACAGAGTATGCGGTGAAGCATGTAAAGCATCCAAACGTGCAGAAGTAAAAACCAAGCTGAGAAAATATCTTGTCATCGAGGTTGTTTTAGTCGTAGTTACAGTTGTTATTTTGTTTGCTGCGGGAGTGTTTTGATTGAGAGCAGCCGTAGCCGGAACTTTCAATGTATTCCATGCAGGACACAAAGCCCTTATCGATCGTGCATTTGAATTGGGAGAGGATGTTTTCATTGGAATTACATCCGATGAGATGGCATCTTCATCACGCGATTATATCAATCCAATCAACATAAGAAGAGCAGCATTGATTGAATATCTTTCAACAAAAGAAATTCCTTGGCTTATTTTCGAGATCGATGATGTTTACGGTCCCCCTGAATTTATGGATACTGTGGATGTTTTGGTTGTATCTGAAGAAACGGCCGAAAACGGAAAAGCTGTTTGCAAATCAAGAGAAGAACGTAAACTCGATAAAATGGAGTTGGAAATCGTATCTCTTGTGGAAACAACCGATGGCGAAAAAATGTCATCATCGGACATTATTCTTGGGAAATATGGACGCACGGGAAATCCTGATGTTTTGGATGTGGCTGTAGGTTCTACAAACCGTATCAAGATTGAAGCCGTAAGAACCGTTTTTGAGCGCGTTTACGGCGACATCAGGATAACATCGGAGAATGTATCAAGTAATGTCCCAGAGCAGCCCTTCGAAGAGGAAACATGCCTTGGTGCGGAGAATCGTGCAAAGGCAGCACTCAAAGATCATGACATATCGGTTGGAATCGAAGCCGGTGTTTTTGAAATGCACGACGGACTTTACGATATTCAGCACTGTGTAATAATCGATGCAGAAGGAAAAAAGACAATCGGCATGGGTTCCGGTTTTAGATATCCTGACGAAGTTGCCGCTTCTGTACGTAATGGAAAAACTGTAAGTGAAGCGATGAATGAGATTTACGGGAAGGAAGACATCGGACACAATGAAGGTGCGATAGGATTCCTTACAAAAGGTATTCTCAATAGGAAAGAACTTACAGAACAATCTGTTCTTGCAGCATTGGTTCCTCGTATGAACGAGTAATCAAACGTCTTTACTGAGTTGAATTGCTTTTTCAGCAACCTTTTCAACATGGCCATCAACTTTTACTTTTGACCATATTGCTTCAACAGATCCATCTTTACTAACAATAAATGTAGAACGAATGACGCCTTCGGTTTCTTTACCGTACATCATTTTTTTACCCCATGCTCCGACAGATTCTGTAAGCGAATGATTTGGATCACTGAGTAATTTGATTTTAAGGCTCTGTTTTTCCATGAATCCTTTGTGTGTTTTGGCGGAATCTCTGCTAACTCCGAAGATGGGAATGTTTCTCATCATAAGTTTGGGCATAACAGATGTAAAATCAATAGCTTCTCTGGTGCATCCCGAAGTATTATCTTTGGGATAGAAATAGATGATATATCTTATACCATTCAAATCAGAACTTTTTACGATTTCTCCGTTTTCGTCCTGTAATTCGAACTCCGGGAATTTATCACCTATTTCCATGATTGTACACCTCAGAAAAGACTTCCTGCTTTTTCAGCAATAAATCCATCTAAATCAATTTCAACCATTATGATTGGGTGGTTAATGTCGAAGTCAACTACAACCTGTGGTGAAACTTCTCCAAATGTTCCAATCATTTTTCCATTAACGATTATTTCCGCACCTCTTCCGGGTACATATGTACGATCGTTACAAGATGCGATAGTATATTCTGTACCGATTTCTCTGAGAATTGATTCAGAAATTGATTTAATTTCGGTAAATGAAGTTCTGGACGCGGTACAAAGTGCACAGAGTCTGTTATTCTTTTTATTATTGCGGACGACTGCACCGACTTCAAAAATCTTCTGGGGAAGATCTCTGTGCTTGTTACGTCTAAGAATTCTCATAAGACTCGGCATCAAGGATGCACGAAGGCAGGTGTGTTCTTCTGTAATTGGATTTGTAACTTTTACAACATCAACTTCAGGAATTCCAGAAAGTTCGAATTCATCTTTCTCACAGCTAAGCGTAAGTGTTGTAATTTCGGTGAATCCAAGTCCAATCATGATGTCTCTTATGCTTTCGGAAAAGCTTGTTAAAGGCTGCATGTGACCAATCGTTTGAGATAAGGAATATGTTCCTCCGAATTTATCAAATCCATATCCTGTAGCTACATCTTCAAACAAGTCTACTTTGTGCATTATGTCTAACCTTGTTGCAGGAACTTCGATGTGCATTACATCGCCTTCTGCAAGAGCGTCCAAACCCATTCTGTTAAGAGATTCAACCATTTCTTCGGCTGAAAGTGAAAGACCAAGGAATTTGTTACATTCGGAGATTGAAATTTCATGACTGGAGGGTGACAAATCAGGTGATTCGAAATCCCTGTCTACGTCATGCATGTGTACTTCTCCGATTGTTCCTCCGCGTTCTGCTAAGGCTGTTACAATGATGTTTAAAGCTCCTTTAACCGTCTTTTCGTCTGTACCTGTAACATCAATCAAAAGATTGCGGGAAGACGTAGTTACTGCGGTTAAAGCACCATTAATGATTGGTGGGAAGGAAAGAATGTTTCCAAGTGAATCTACAACCAAGGGATATTTTTCTTTTCCTTTGAGAAGGTGTGCGTAATCCTTTCCTTTTTCATGTGTTTCAAGGATTTCTTCCAAATCCGATTTGGTGGTTTTTGCCAAAGGTATGAAACTTACATCATGAGGTCCCACGGCTTTGTACGTAAAAGGAGCGTAGACTTTATCCATATCGTGAATGCCGATTGCGATTTTGGATCTCTTTCTACCGATTGTAATGTGAAGTTTTTCCTGAATTTCCATCATGGATTTCAAGACGTGATCATCGATAACGATGTCGTAAATTGCCGCGCAGTGGAAGTAAGGACGAACGTCTTTGACGCTTGGATCTATGTAAACGTCAATATCGGTTTCCTGAACTTCATATTCGGTCATGCCGGGTTCAATATCGAGAAAAGCCCTAAGTCCCCTTGTAAGTCCTTCTACGCTGTAGAGGTCGGGACGATCTGGGAAGAATTCGACAGACATTTCGTCTTCATCGCCTTCTGTATCGTGCATATCTGCTCCGATTTGGGGTATTCTGTCCATTAAAGTCTTAGCGGGTATTTTCTCCTCTAAGAGAGAACAAAGATCGCTGTAACTGAAGTTTATGACCGGCATATCTGCTGGAAGGTTGAATCCGTATAAAGGATTTTTGCGCAGAAACGATTAGCGACCCAATTCCGAGTGAGCTTTACCCAACTGTCCTGCAGCCTGTGCAGCAAGCGTGGAGAGTTCTCCGGCCAAAACAGTTGCCGCAACAATTTCCGCAAATTTACGGGCTTTACCGTCTCCGACACATCCCAGAATATTCAACGCATCCGACTGAGTGGGAAGTCTTGTTCCTCCACCTACAGTTCCAACTTCAACATTGGGCATTCTGACGCAGATGTATAAATCACCATCAACATTTTCACAAGTCGTCGTGGTCATACTTCCGCCAACAACCTGTGCGGGATCCTGTCCTGTTGCCAAATATATGGCTGCAACCATGTTTGCTGCGTGGGCATTGGAGCCTAAAGAAACGGCCATTGTACTTCCAACAAGGTTTTTGCGGTAGTTTGTTTCAACAATGGCATCTGTTGTTGTGTGTAATCTTTTCTCAACAACTTCTGCAGAAATTGTTGCTTCGGCCATTACGGTTTTTCCACGACCTCTGAGAATGTTGATCGCTGCGGGTTTCTTATCCGTACACATATTTCCGGAAACAGAAATCAAAGTAGCATCTGTTTTCTCTTCAATAAGTCTGCAAATGGATTCAGTTGCAATGGTTGCCATATTCATTCCCATCGCGTCTCCCGTAGCGTAAATAAATCTGATGTATAAACTGCGACCATTGGGGTATGGTTCGATATCGATAAGTTTTCCGTGGTTGGTTGTGGATTGTACGGCCTCATCAATCAAAGGTCTGTTGTTATCAATCCAATCAATAACTTTCATTGCGTGATCTATTCCATTTACACGGAATACGGGCGCGCGTGTCATGTTATCGTAAATGACTTTTGCGTAAATCGAATTGTTGTCTGAAAGTACGGACATTCCACGGGATACGGATGCCAATAACGCACCTTCTGTTGTTGCCATGGGTACGATAAAACTTCCTTTAGCATATTCTCCAGATATGGATACAGGGCCTGCGAAGCCAAGAGGTATTTGGGTAACTCCAATCATGTTTTCGATATTTCTCGATGCGCATTCCGGATTGAAATTATAATCTCTGATGTTGTCAAGTTTAACGCCTGCAAACTCTTCTACGGCTTCGCAGCGTTCTTTGACATCATTCTCAGAATAGCCTCTGTTCTTCAGACCTGGGTTATTCGACATAATGAGGTTATTGCCGAGACGATAAATATATGTTTGTAAGGAAAAGAAAGACCATATCTGAAAAGTATTTGAAAAACAGATATGATGAGGAAGCGAGGGTTAGGAGTGCTAGTCATTCGAAAGGTAAGGAGGAAATCGAATGATGATGCTGAGACCGACGCCTCAACCCTCGTCCATTATTACAATAATATTGACAACTCATATTTATTTGTTGTCTCGATTTTGAAATTTTTTTTGAAATGGTTCGTCTACAATATATAATAGTTTCGATATTTTATATATATTATATCCAATAACAACATTTTTTACGATATTAATGTTGAGCCGTCATATTTTTGTTGCATAGCGTTGAGGATGTATAATCCGGTCAAGTGCACGCACTCCAACGTATGCAACAATCATTGTAATTATGGGCATAATGCACCCTGTTACATCATCAAGAAGGGCATAAGCAACAATCAATCCTAAAATGCCTAATATTCCAAATTTACGGAAAATTGATCCTCCTCCGAAAATAAAAATGAATCCTAAGATAACCAACCACATGAGTATTGAAACAATAACCGATGATGTAATACCAATAATCGTTGACGTTCCTACAAAAGATTCAATCAATCCTTGAACGTATCTTTCTACAATGATTGGAACAAATACGACTAACACAATAGTCATGATTAATCCTGCAATGAAAGATTCAAGGGCTGTACCGCCCTTTTTAGGTTTTTCATTCATAGTATCTCAATTATCTTTTTGGTCTTCCGAATAATCCTTTTTTCAGGTTGCCGTTTTTATCGAATTTCTGCCTCATAAGGCGAGAGTATGCATTTGATATTTTCACATCATTGGGACACATTTTCTTAAGAATTTCCAATTCGATTTTTGCATTGGGGTAATCACGAAGATCGTTCAAAAGAAGAACGGCATAATTGCGGTGGTATTCTTGGGAATCCGGATTCAATTCAATTGCTTTTTTGTAATATATAGCAGATTCTTGAAAATCTGTTTTTTGCATTTTCAAGAAATGGGCATATGCAAAGTAGATTTCCGCGTTGGATTCCGTTTTCAAAATGTCCTGGAAAAGATCGTCTGCTTTTTGGATATATTTTTTATCGGCTGCTAAAATTGTAACCAATGCTTTCTTTGCCTTGATATTATCCGGTTCAATATCCAAAACAACTTCAAGCTGTAAAATCGCATTATCCGTGTTTCCCAACCTGTAGTATTGGACACTTGCTAATTGTATACGGGCATCAGGGTTGTGAGGATCTGTTAGTAGATACTGTTCCAATGTATCTACAGCTCCTTTTGGATTACCGCTGTCGGCTTGCCTTTTAGATTTTTGTATTGTTTCGTATACAATATCTGCCATAGTTCTACATATTCTACCCCCTATATTAGATTCTTGTAAAAAATCGGGTTACGAATTGATTTTATTGGAGATTTTCAATCCAACCTTGTATTTTAATACTTTTAAATTATAAGGTGTTATGAGGCAATAAAATGGAACTCAAAGGTTCGAAAACAGAAGCAAATCTTCTCACAGCATTCGCAGGTGAATGTCAGGCCCGTACAAAATACACATATTTTGCATCACAGGCTAAAAAAGAAGGTTACGAGCAAATTGCAGACATCTTCATGGAGACTGCAGAGAACGAGAAAGAACATGCAAAACTTTGGTTCAAAGCACTTCACAACAATGGTGTTCCAAAAACCATTGAAAACTTAAGAGAAGCAGCAAGCGGAGAAAACTACGAATACACAACAATGTATGCAGATTTCGCAGCAGTTGCACGCGAAGAAGGTTTCACTCAGATTGCAAATCTTTTGGAAGGCGTTGGAAACATCGAGAAAACACACGAAGCAAGATACCTTGCACTTCTCAAAAACATTGAAGAAGGCGTTGTTTTCGAAAAAGATCAGGTTGTTATGTGGAAATGCCGCAACTGCGGATACATTCACGTTGCAGCAGAAGCACCCAAAGTGTGTCCTGTTTGCAGTCACCCTCAGGCTTATTTTGAAGTCAGAGCACAAAACTGGTAAACATAACGGCGCAGCAATGCGCCTATTACCATTCCATTCAAAATTTATATAAAAAAAGATTCAGGTGCTTTTCAGCACCTGTGTGTTTATCTTAATCTAATAGTTTCAAGATTCATTGGAGCTTTTGTTTCGATTCCATATTTCTTGTAAATCGAAGACGCGAGATCCATACACTTACGGTCTTCTCCGTGTCCAATAACAATCTTATCGGGACGGGGTTCCATTGTACCAATGAATTTCATCATTTGTTTACGATCGGAGTGACCTGAGAAACCATCAACAGTTTCTACATTGATTCTAACTTTAAGATCAATGGATTTACCTTTCTGATTAAGGGTAATTTCTTTCCTTCCTCTCTGAATGGCACGTCCAATACTTCCCTCACTCTGGTAACCAACGAATAAGAGCCAGTTCTTTTCATCATCTGCCCATTCTTTGAAGTATTCCATTACGGGACCTCCCGACATCATACCGCTTGTCGCCAATACGATACAGGGGTCAGGCGAATGACAGATTTCTTCTCTCATTGCTGCAGTTTCCACACGGTGGAAACATGGGCTGAGGAAAGGATTCTCGTTGTTCTGGAAAATCTGGGTTCTCAATGTACTGTTGAGGT
>CAYMPW010000027.1:0-14460 GCA_964392725.1 uncultured Methanomassiliicoccales archaeon | reverse complement strand
TAAAATACAATCCTTCGCAGAACTTACGAATAAAGAACTTCGTGAAGGTCATAATTTGGAAAAGATGCTTCGTAATGGAGAATTCGATGAATGAAACTATGTTTTGTTTCAGTCATACACGGTGTTCAATCATCACAAAGAATTTAATCTTATGATATTCTTAAACCAATATGGACAAAGATCCCCTTTTAGCGATAATTGCTGTTCTTTCGATAACAGCTTTGGCTTTAGGGGGCGCGATATATTATATCCAATCCGAAGGACTTGATATTCCCGAGAATTCTTACGGATATTCCGTTTACGACATGTCGGGAAACGTAAAAACAACCGTTAAAGACGGTCAATATCTTTTCTATGATTCCAATTCCGTCGAGAGTAAAGATCAATGGATTTATTCCTGGGATTTCGAAGGAAAAACATACACTGTAAAATTGGATATGACGTACCAAGACGTAGCCGATGCGCGTCAATCCGATATTGTTCGTCATATTATCGCGGATATTTATTCGGGAATGGATGCCGAAGCGTGCATAGACTTTGTAACAACCGATAATTCATATCTTATAGAGTTGGAAAAACAACTTTCCGTTCTGTATGGAAAATCCGATCAGGTCGGATATGCGAATTTTATTCTCAAGTTTTGTCAGTCATTCGAATATGAGTTGGATTCAACATTTGTCGTAAACAATCAATCTGATATCAAAATGCCCGCAAGTTCCTATTTCTTCGGTGAATACGAGTATTGGAAACTTCCCTTGGAAACTCTCTACGACAGATCGGGAGATTGCGAAGATACCGCTCTTCTTTGCACGACGTTGTTTGAAATCGCAGGCATGGATGCGGGTGTCGCAATGCTTCCCGGACACTTTATTTCCACGGTATCTTTGGAAGGAATCGAAGGTTCGTATTATACCGGAGACATGAGTAAAACCAAGTATTATTATTGTGAAACAACGTCTTCCGATTTTACGATCGGAGAGGCATCGATGACCAATTATGCCAACTATTTCATTCCGATTCATCAGACCGGGGATTTGTACGCATTCACCACGGTTTTCCAGAAAATAGATGATGGAGCACCGCCAACCGATGGTAAAACATTTGTCAGAGATTCGGGATGGGTTTTCCTCCCCGAGCGGTCGGGTAAAGCTTAACAATAGTTATTTTCACTTGCTGGTACATTGTAATTTTTGGATACAATTATATCTTTGTAACCCATCATGTTATGTGGGGTGCACGGGTGGAAGAGTTAGGTTATATCTTATTTTTAATTTTCATTCTTCTTCTTTTTGCATATTTACTAGGACATCTTATGAAAAAAATCGGGATGCCCGCAATTGTCGGTCAGATACTTGCAGGTGCCATTTTTGTAAATTTGGTGTTTTTGGTTCCCGAGTTAGGGGAGATATTGCACTTCGATCCCGTTCATTTTGTTGAAAATAATTCACATTTTCTTAATATTGTAGGGGAAATTGGAGTTATTTTCCTTCTGTTCACCGTGGGTTTGGATACCCGCATAAAAGATTTATTGAAAGTCGGAAGAGCTGCAACGTACGTTGCGGTTCTCAGTATCATATTTTCCATGCTCGGAGGATATCTTTACGGAATCGCAATGGGTTTCAGTTTCAACGTTTCGTTGATGATCGGTACCGCAATGTTTGCAATGTCTACAACGGTTGCGGTTGAAGTTCTCAGAACGATGCATGCGTTGAATTCCAAAGAAGCCAAAGTAATCATTGGTGCCGCAATTATCGATGATATCATTTGTTTGACGATTCTTTCGGTGGTAACAAACATCGTTTCACCTTCTGCAAGCACGGAATCGATTGTTTTGAACACATTGGTTGTTTTGATTTTTGTATTCGTTTCTTTCGTTTCCATATCAAGAATACGTTCAATCGCGGATGCACACCGTAAAGTTCAGTTGGAACGTCGTAGAAAGGGACACAAGGTTGCTGGAGATCTTATTCTTCAGGAAGGAAAAATCCATGAAGATTCAATCAACGAAGCATCCGCAAACGCAACCGCGGTTGCCATTTTGGTTTGTATTGGATTGGCGGTTCTTTCAACAACAATTGGATTGGCGGGAATTATCGGTGCTTTCCTTGCAGGTATGATTTTTGCCGAATTCAAAGATATTTATCCGGTATCGAATTCATTCAACGTGCTTACCGCGTTTATGCTGCCTTTCTTCTTCATTTACGTAGGAATGATGGTTAATTTATCCACCGTAACTTTGGACATGATTGTCATTCTTTTGGGAATGACCGTAGTCGCAATCGTTACGATTTTCTTGGGAGGATATATGGGAGCAAGACTGGGTCGTCTCAAGAGAAGTTCTTCTTTGGTTATCGGATCTTCGATGATTGCCAGAGGAGAAGTGGGAATTATCGTTGCCACAATCGGACTTACGACGGGATTGTTCGACAGTTCTATGTTTACCGTTTTGGTTCTGATGATTATTCTTACATCGCTTATCGGACCTCCAATGATTACATGGTCTTACGGAAGACTTCATCCCGAAGCCATAGAGCATCTCGAAGTCGAAAGGGAACAGAAAAAGGAAGAAAAGGAAGCAATCAAAGAAGCAATCAAATCCGAGAGAGATTGATTATTTTTATCGAATTGGTGGAATTACGACCATACATAATGATATATATTCTTCACATTTTATTTACCTTCATGAATCTAAAAACAGTACATTTCAAGGAGGAGAGTGTTTTCCGATTATACGATGACGGTTTCGAAATCGGATATTTGGAGTATGTCGAAGATTCGACATCTTTGATTATTAAGTCAACATTCATTAAACCAGAGTATAGAAGAAAGGGGTTGGGAAAGTCCTTGGTAAAGACATCTGAAGAGTATGCGTCATCAAAAGGATTGAACATCAATTCTACATGCTCTTATGCGTCTTCTGTATCCAACGATATATAAAATTATTGGAAATCTTTATCGTTAGATATTTTTTTACCGTTATGTTTAAAAGAAAGAACATCTTTTCATCTTCATGGAAAGATTCTTGGATTGCATCAAAGCATTGTCTGATGAGACCCGTTTGTCTTGTTTGACTTTATTGTTAAAATACAATTTTTGCGTAGGTGCACTAGCCAACCGTTTGAACGTTTCCGAAGCGGCAATATCACAGCACTTGAAGGTTCTTCAGAAGTGCGATCTTGTTGAAAACACAAGACAGAGTAATTTTATTTATTATACCGTGAACACCGACAAACTTATGGAAATTTCCAAAGCAATCGAAGAGATGACAAAGGTTGAGAGAAATCCCTGTAATCCTACAATCGAAGGATGCCCCTCAAACAAACGTCAGTCCTGTAAAACACTCAAAGAGTGTACGGACGGAACCTGCTGTAAAAACTGCAGAGTATGTCCTAAGAATCAGGCGTCTTCGGAATAATCGGCTAGTACAAGCGCTGTCATTGCTTCAACCACAGCTACGGCTCTCGTCGCAATACAAGGGTCATGTCTTCCCGTTATTGCAATGGTTACGTTTTCACGGGTTTCCAAGTTGACTGAATGTTGTTCTTTGCCTATCGAAGGCGTAGGCTTGAAAGCTACGCGGAAAACCAATGGCATTCCGGTGCTGTATCCTCCGAGGATTCCGCCGGAATGATTCGTTGTCGTGATAACTTTTTCATCGAATGCGAAAGAATCGTTACTTTCGGATCCTTTCATTTTCGTAAGAGCAAAACCGTCTCCGAATTCTATTCCTTTTACTCCCGGGATTCCGAACATTGCACTGGAAATTTTGGATTCAAGCGAATCAAACCAAGCGTCTCCGAATCCTGCGGGGAGATTGTTTACGATACATTCGACAACACCTCCGATGCTGTCTTTTTCTTTCGAAGCATTTTCGATTTCTTCGATGAAAAGATTGTTTAATTCCGAAGTACAGGCGCGGGAATCAAAATTTCTGCTTTGTATGGCATCTTCATAAGATCTTTCTTCAATATCTTCAACGGTTCCGACCGAACGTACAAAACCTGCTATCAGGAAATTATCTTTCTTGAGATATTCTTTTACTATTGCGCCTGCGGCAACTATGGGTGCGGTAAGTCTTCCCGAAAAACTTCCTCCGCCTGTGAGATTATCTTCCCGAACGAATCTTGTGTAGTCCGCGTGTCCGGGTCTTGGAACTACGTTGTATTTTTCGTAGTCTTTTGGTTTCGTATCCGTGTTTTTGATTTCAATCGTAATCGGATCTCCGGTGGTTTTTCCGTCTTTTATTCCGGTTTTGAATTCCGGAATATCCGGTTCTTTTCTTTCGGTTCCGATTCTGTTTTTCGAACGGCGGAGTTCCATTTCTTCTTGTATAAAATCAAAAGAAACTTCAATTCCCGCGGGAATTCCTGTGAGAATACAACCTACGCACGGGCCGTGACTGGTTCCGTATAAATCAAGAATTACGTTTTTGCCGATTTTATACATTTTTAGTCACCAATCCGAGAGATTCCATATTTATTATAAAATCTGGATATGAAACGGAATAACATTCCGCGTTCTTAATTGTTACAGGATTTCTGCATTTTACCGATAATACGCAGGCGGACATAATAATTCTGTGATCGTTTTCGGAATCAATGGTTCCGCCTTCAAGATACGGAACACCTTCGATTACGCAACCGTCATCGGTTTCCCAAATGTTTGCTCCCATAGATCTAAGCATTTTTACCGTAGCCGATATTCTATCGGATTCTTTGAAACGTAATTGCGGAGCGCCGTAGAGTATGCTTCTTCCTTTGGATACCGACAATACGGAAGCAAGAATCGGGAAAAGATCCGGAATATTTTTCATATCGATGTTTAAACCATTCAATTCGGATTTTGATACAGTTATAGAATCATTATCGATTTTTACATCGGCTCCGATGTTTTTGAGAATTTCAATAATTGCGCTATCTCCGTCTTTTGGAATTTTTGTAATTGGGATTGATACGAATCCTCCGACGGCTCCTGCCGCAAGCAAGAATGCTGCGGAAGACCAATCCATGGGGATTTCACACGTGGTTGGGAAATATCCCTTTCCGAGTTCTGTTTTTCCTTCGTAATCGATAATTTCCGAATGGAAATTCAGCATGCATTCCTTTGTAATTTCAACATAAGGTTCGGATACCAAATTTCTGTAATGGATTGTGGTAACTTCGTTGAATAGAGGGGATGCGAGCAACAAAGCCGAAAGATACTGTGAACTTTTGGAACAATCAACTTTGGTATAATATTCGGAAACAGGACCTTTGATGATAATTCCGTCTTTGTACGGTTGACAACGACATCCCAATTTTCTTAAAGCGTCGTAAAGAGGTTCGTGGGGTCTTGACAACACGGAAGAATCTCCCGTGATTTTTGTATCTCCTTTCAAAGATGCTGCGAGTGCGCAAGCGAAACGGAATAATGTTCCGGAGTTTTGTGCGTTAATAGGTTCGGTTGGAAGATGAAGTCCGGTTCCATAAATGATAAGATTATTCTCATTTGTTATGATTTCCGCACCGAATGCTTCCGCTGCTTTGATTGTTGCCAGAGTATCATCGCAAATCAAAGGATTTTTTATTGTACTCGTGCCGTTTGCCGATGCGGCAATAAGGATTGAACGGTGAGTATGACTTTTCGATGAGGGAGGCGTAACGGATCCTTCAAAACATTCCGACGATACTTTCAAATTCAAAGTTCCAGACTCCTTGTTTTGGTTATGATATAATTTTCATATCCCATTTCTTTGGAAAAACTCTTTCCGTTTTCGGTAATAATTGCAACCGCAGGACCCGTTCCGGAGATGGAAGATCCGATAGCACCCGATTCCATTGCATTTTCTGCAATGGAATTATCCAAATTCATTGATTTGGAATACAATTTACTGTTTTCAATCATGGTTTTAAACGGTTCTTTCAAAGCATTTTTCGTAAGTTCTTCCAATTCGGAATGATGGTTTTTGAAATTATCAAAATTCAAAGATTCTCTTTCGTATGTTGAATCGGGTAGAACGTAGATTATATCATAATCGGCCAAAGGTCCGTATCCGATTACCGAATCCGTAAGGTTATCCGTAACCTGAATTCCTCCGAAGAAACAGGCTCTCGCATCGTCCAAAGCTCCCGTGACCGTTATGTTTGAAGCTCTTGCGCAGGATACCCCTAAATTTATAATATCTGATTTATCTGAATCATATTTCAGATAATCAAAAACGGATGAAATGATTGCGTTACAAACGGCGCTGGAACTTTTCATTCCCACGCCTTGGGGAATTTCGGATTTTATTGAAACCGACCACTCTTCCGGTACGGATTCATTACAAAATTCGAAGGCTTTTTTCACACAATTATTTACGACCAAAGAATCTGATTTTACCCCAAAATCAAAAAATTCAGATTCCAATGTAAGCATATTTCCCGCGGAAACTCCAATTCCGCAGCCTATTCCGTTTACTATGGAGAATGCACCGTGTGATTTTCCGAAACCTTTCAAAGAGAATCCTCCATTACTTTTTCGGATATGTCGTACCCTGTCCAAATTCTAAAGGATTCGGCACCCTGTCCTATGAGCATATCGATTCCGCAAACGAATTTTGCACCCTTCGATGAAGCAGCTTTGCAAAGTTCCGTTTCAAGTCCGTATGAAACATCGAATACCGTTTGATTTTCATTCAAACATGAAATATCTGTTGGATATGGGGAAGAAGAATACATTCCTATTGGAGTACAATTCGCAATAATATCGAATTTCTTTGAGAATTGGGATTCTTCGCATCCGTATTCCTTACAGAATTTCTTTACGGATTCGGGAGATCTTCCGCATACCGAAAATTCGGATTTGTGTTTTCTTAATATGGTTGCAAAGTTTTCCGCGGTATTTCCCGTGCCTAAAATCAAAACGTTCTTTTGATCCAGAGAAGCGTTTGCTTTGTTGAAAGCATGTTCGATTCCTTTTAAATCCGTATTATACAATAAGAATTTGCCGTTGTCATTGAGAACCGTGTTGTTTATATCGGAACCTTTTCCGAAATATTCGGTTATTTTTCTTTTGTACGGAGCGGTGATGTTCAATCCTCTGATGTTATATTCAATCATAACTTCTTTGAGATCATCCAAAGATTCGGCATTGAAAAGAAGATATTTTCCATTTATTTCAGCATCTTTGAACGCCGCATCCTGAATTATGGGAGAAAGAGAATGTTTGATCGGATTTCCAACCAATCCTGTTATTACGCAATCGTCTCCCAAATCACGTAATTCTCTGACACTCAACTGCCCTTCCGCTGTTGGGGTTCCCGTATGTCCGAACGTAAATTCGTTACCGAGAAGTTCGGATCTGATTCTGGTGATTTTTCCGAACTCTCCCATTCCGATCAAAATATGTTTTTCTTTCAATGATTGGGATATTTTGAAAATATTGTTCAAATCTTCAAAGGAATTTGTTTTGAAAGCTCCTTTTTTGATATTTCCCTGCATATTATCCAGAATCGACAAACACTCGGAAACCGAAGGTGTTTTTTCGAAATCATGGTGCGAAGATATAGTTGTATAATTTCTATCACAGGGAGAAGAAGATCCAACATCCAAATAATCGCATTCGGAGTTAAAATCAACACCGTTCGGGGTAACCAATACCGGTTTTTTCACGCCTGGAACATTACCCGTAATGTCCAATCTCAATTCGGTAAGATCTGCAACATAAGTTTCTTCAACTTCGTCGGAAGCGCCCAGAGACGCGCAGATTTTCATATTAACGCTCGCTGATTTTTTCATCCACTTCGGTTCCGAAGTGTCTTCCGCCTTTTCCCAGCTTAGCTAAAACAACATCTCCGACTTTAAGTTCGGATACCGATATCGAAGAAGATTCGGAAACCAATTTTACGGTTTCCGCATTTTGAAGAATAATTGAATATAACGAAGTTTCGTCGGTTGCTTCAACAAGAATCAAAGGTCTTTCTTCTGTTTTGCACCTTCCCACGTTTACGGTTTTGGTTTCTCCGTTTCTGTTTACTATGTTGATGACGGAACCCGCTTTGATTTCTGAAAGATATGATGTTTTTCCGTTATTCGATAAAATGTATGAGTGGATCGCACCTGCGTTTACGCGGAAAGGTCTGGGTTCCACATATCCTACGACTTCGCTTTCGGATTGAACCAAAAACAAACAGGATGCTTGGGATCCGATAAGCATACCTTCTCCGGGTTTCATTGCGGAACAGGTATCAACGCAGACTCTGTCTCCGGAACCGAGAACTTCGATTTTGGTTATTTTAACGGAATCCAATTTCAAAGATCCGGATGTTTGGTTGTTGTGAATGAATTTCGCTATTTGTATTGAATCGGTAACGATTCCATCCACACCTTTTTCCAAAACACCGAGAAGCATTTTGGCAAAAGATTCCGATGATGCATATGCAAAAACCTTGGATTTTTTTGATAATGATGCAATGGCATTTTCCAAAGGAATTACGTTCCAATCGGATTCTTTGAAAATTATAATTTCATTTTCTTTTGAACATTTAATTACGGATTCCAACTGTTCGGGAGATTCGATTTTTACGATTTTTCCTTCAACGTTTCCCACGAGTGCGGAATTGTCCACGTATAAAGTTTGAATTCTTCCCAAAGTTGAGAAATTATCTTCTTTTCTTACTATGAAAGATGATATTCCCGATTCTATGCCGTCGGTAACAAGATTCTTTCTTTCGTCTTGGTTATCGGGTTGTGAAGCGTCAATCCAAATTTCAGGAATAAAAATCACCTCAGTTGTTTCATTGCTTCTTCAGCCGAATATCCGTTCAATACGATTGAAGATACGGCAGATGTGATTTTTTGTGTATTTTCATGTTGGAAGATGTTTCTTCCCATGGAAACTCCTCTTCCTCCCGCGTTAATGGAATCTTCCACCATTTTTAAAATTTCAAAATCCGAATCGGTTTTCGGACCTCCCGCTATGACTACGGGAATTGTAGCGCCTTTTACTACTTCTTTGAATGAATCCTGATCTCCGGTGTAATTGACTTTAACCAAATCCGCTCCGAGTTCCGCTGCGGCTCTTGCGCAGTGAGCTACGGTTTCAACATCAAAAGGATTGGATACTCTGAATCCGCGGTAGTACATCATTGCGAGAAGCGGAATTCCCCAGAGTTTGCATTGCGACGATACTCTTCCGAGATCTTCCAACATTTCTGGTTCGTTGGGACCTCCGAGGTTTACGTGCATGGATACCGCGTCGGCTCCGAGTTTGATGGAATCCTCTACGGTGGAAACCAAAACTTTTCTGTCTTCCGTATCTCCGAGATTGGTTGATGCGGATAAGTGAACGATAAGACCCAGATCTTTTCCGAACCCTCTGTGTGCGGCGGGAACCAAACCGCTTTGCATAAGAACCGCGGTTGCTCCGCCTTCCGCAACATCATTTACGGTTTTGGAGATATCCTGAAGTCCGGTTATGGGGCCGGAAGTGACTCCGTGGTCCATGGGGATGATTACGAAGTTACCACTGTTTCTACAGGATATTCTTTCGAGTCTGATCTGTTTCCCCAACACCTTCGCACCTCTGATTGTTGGATGGTGGTTATTGTAGATATACAATGTGTTTATCCGGATTGTTTTCGTACTGCGGGAACGAAGTAATCAAAGACTGTTTTTAATATCAAGAATGTCATCATATTTGCATGGACGATGTTGAGTTTTGTCATCATTGCGGTTCTAAAGTTTCCCCGGATGCGACGTTCTGTCAGGCATGCGGAAATCAACTGAGAGGCGTTAAGTCTGAGTATCAGGCACAGAACAACGGAAGCAACAGCACATTGGTTGTAATGTCTATTTTGTGCGGAGCTTGGGCTTTGTTTGCGATTATCGAAGGTGTGTATACCGTTACTTCTACGGATGCGACAATTGAGATTCTTAAATCCAATCCGGAATTCTGGGCACAGATTACTCAATTGATTTCCGAAGAAGCACTTCGCAACATTTCGTTGGCAACGGGATATATTTTGATTGCAAGCGGAGTCTTTGCAGCTGTTTCCTGCTTACTTGCGGCAATTAAGAAGAATTATACCATTGCTTTTGCAGCATGTTTGATATCTTCAATCTTGGGATTGATTATGCTTGTCGGATTCGTAGGATTCATTGTGGCATATTTCATTTCTCAGCAGAAGGCTAGTTTTGAATCTTAAACAATATATCATTAATTTGATATATTTTTAAGATGCGTCAGAATAAGTCAAAGTAAACCATTTCCCACATTTACAGTGGTAATTTTCAAAATATTCGTCATTGTCGGTTCCGTTGCATTTCATATCGGTTGAATCCTGTTCTTGGTTGCAAAAGGGACAGCGGATTGTAATCATGGATGGAAATTTAGAAGATCGGGTTTAAGATTGATCCTGTTATAAATAAAAAGTTAAGGGGTTTTTGGGAATTTTGTGCATTTGTTGTATATTTATTCATCTTCCATTGCAAAACCTAACATCACATGTGGTCTCACATCATCATATACAATTTTACAATCAACTCCGTATACATTTTGAACCATTTCTTTTGAAATAACTTCTTCTGGAGTTCCAATATCATATATTTGACCGGGTTTTGACATCACAACAATCTTATGTGCATATTTTGCAGATATGTTAAGATCATGGCTAATCATAATTATCAATTTATTTTCTACAATTGAAATTGCCCTTAACATCTCAGTTACGTACACTTGATGTTTAACATCAAGATTGGATGTAGGTTCATCCAAAATTAATATTTCAGTTTCTTGAACCAAACCTCTAGCTATGGCAACTTTTTGATATTGTCCGGCTGAAAGTTCATTATGACTTCTGGTTGAAAGATTCTCAATCTGCAATAGTTTCATTACTTTGCGAGCTATCTCCAGATCCTCATCATTGGTTCTCCATTTTCTATGATTGTATCTGCCAATGAGTATAGAATCTAAGACTGACATAGAGAAACATTCTTCATGAGTGGCAGCAACATATCCGATACGTTTAGCCAGTTCTTTTAGGTTATATTCTTTTATATTTTTTCCATTAATGAACACATCTCCAGATGTCGGTTTCAGTAATTTATTGATACATTTTATCAATGTAGATTTACCAACACCATTTGGGCCGATGATGCACACAAGCCCTGGACTATCTAATGTTAAATTTATGTCATTTAGAACTTTCACAGATGGTGAGTATTGGAACGACATATTTTCAAGTTTTATCTCCATTTTTTTCACCATGCCCTATTCGTTTTACGGATAATCAACCATAAGAACAAAGGTCCACCTAAGAACGCAGTTATAACACCAACTTGTAGAACAGTGGGGGAAATTATTGTTCTTCCAATCAGATCTGCTAATACTAACAGTGCTGCACCAAAAAAGGCAGAAGCCACAATCAAATATCTATTGTCAGGACCGATAAACAATCTTACAATATGTGGGGCAACTAAACCTACAAATCCAATTAATCCTGTGAAACTAACAATTACTGCACTAATTAATGCTGTAATTATAAGACATATCATTCTTAATTTATCTGCATCTATACCCAATGATTTTGCATTATCATCGCCTGTAGATAAAATATTTAATTTTCCAGATAATAATTGTACAGAAATACAACCAATAATTGTAACAATGGCCATTATTGGAATCACTGCCCAATCTGCACCAGCTAATGTTCCAACTTGCCATCTATAAAGTGCAGACAAACTATCGGGATCTGCCCATAATTTGATAATTGTAGTCATGGCACCAAAGATGTACATCACTGCAATTCCTGCCATGATCATAGTTATTGGAGAAGATCCTTTTATCTTTGATATGAATAAAATAACGGCCGTAGGAACAAGTGCAAACATAAATGCATTCACGACAATTGCATACTGTCCTGAAGCTATTGTTGCACCCATAACAATGGCAATTGAGGCGCCAAATCCTGCACCTGAAGAAACACCGGTTGTATAAGGATCCGCCAATGGGTTCTTGAGAATACTTTGCATTGCAGCACCAGCAACAGCCAATCCTGCGCCTGTGATTAATCCTACGAGGATTCTAGGCAATCTTAATTCATAGACAACATAATCTTTCATACCAGCTTCAACGGTATCTGGAACATTTCCAAAGATGTGATTAAATAAAATTTGATACGATTCAAAGAATCCAATTTCATATTCGCCAATTGTTAATGCCAATCCTGCAGATACAACTGCAATCAACACGCAACTAACAATAAAGATTATTTTTAAAAATATTGATTTTTTATATTCAAGATATACAGTAGATTCAGATAGTTTACTTTCTTTCTCTTTCCATGCACCTATAGAATTGCGCACTACTTTTCCAATCAATGGATCGTTTAATTCGTTCATATAATCACATTATAAAAATAAAAATGGCCTTTCGGCCATTATGTTTAAGAACTCAATCCACGAACTTTGTATGATGGAACATCTTCAAATTCATACAATGCAAAGTTTTTATCGGTCCAGTAGTTCCAATATTTGTCTGCAACGGAATCTTCGATTTCATCAAATACAGTTCCTGCAACTGTCAAGAATGCCAATCCGTTGAAATATGATCCCATTGTTCCGTTGGCTGTTGCAAAAATCTTTTGATTTTTGTATGCATTCGTTCCACCGAATAATTCTTTTGTTTTACTTTCGAAAACCTCTTGAATTTCTGATTCAGTTGCTGTTGAACTCCACAGACCTGATCCAACGAACAAAATATAGTCGGGATCCTGTTCCATTACCCATTCAGATGTAACGCTTGTGTAATATCCGGAGGCATTTTCAGGCTGAAGGATAACAGCAGGTGTTTTCATCATGTATGTATAAAGACCATTGGAAGATGTTGGACTCTTACCCAATACGAGAATATCTCCGTTATTTGATGTGGTTTTTACCATACATACCAATACTCTAGGTGCTTTTTCAGCAGAGATTCCAGAAAGTTTTTCTTCAGCATATTTTACAGCATCATCACAATCTTTTACATATTCATATGCTCTTTTTTCACAACTAAGAAGTACGCCTGATGTAATTACGCATGTCAATTTATCTTGGTTAGGTGCAGCAATCATATTCATAGAAGATCCAGAACTTTCGATTGCATCTTTTATTGCCAATGCAGTTCCGTCACCCTGTGTATATGCAATTAATGCAGAAACGTTTGAAGATAAGACAACTTCAACATCTGCGTTGTATCCTTTTCCGTAACTGTATAAACTTTCCCATCCAGGATTTTTATCTTCGTTTAAAGAACCATATCCGCATGCAGATACTCTGTCCCACAATCCAAGTAAGATTGCAAGATCTGCCTGTTCCCAATACATTGTACCAATTGATCCAGAAATTGGATAGTTGATGGATGAGACTCCGCCCCAAACATCCTTGTATTTCATTACAGATTTTTCTTTGTTGATAAATTTCTGAAGAAGTTCGACATCTTTGTTGTCGATTTTATTATCATTGTTTGTATCAGCATATGGGTTTTTTGCTTTATCCCAGCTGGTTTCTTTTGAAATTATTGAGTTAATAAAATCAATATCATGTTTGTCTAGGTAGTCATCATTGTTTGCATTACCGTAAACAACTAATCTGCCCGTTTCTGCTCCTGCTTCATCTGCTGTATTATTCAGCATAAAGATTGTACCTGCAGAAACTGCAACCAATGCAACTACGACTAAAATTGCTAAAACCTTATTATCCATTTTAACACCAATTGGATGTATAATCCAATTGTACATTTGATTATGGTATTAAGTCTTTGTTGTAAAATTGCTGATTGATTTTTTTTTATATTTTGGTATTTTGAATTAACATGGTACTTATATAAAACCTGAAACACATTTTCTAATTTGAAAATAAGGTGAATCATTATGATTTGAATATATTGCTTCTATGATATTCGATATACTCTTTTTTAGGTTTATTTTTCGTTGGTATACTTATGCATTCATGATTATATTTTTTGAAATGTGTTTCATAAATGGCATCAGATAATTTATTTTTTAAAATCGGTGAGATTTCTATCGTGTAGTCTGTATCGATTGTAATATATCCTTTGTCAAACGCTGCATCATGTAAGCTATTCAAGCAAAGTCCATTGGACGAATCAGTTCTTTCTACACCTGATGCGACTTTCCAAGGTTTTATATGACTTGCAATTAACAAACCTGGAAAATCGATGCCTGTTATACAACATGTTCCATTGTAGTTTTTTAAAATTTCATTTCTAAAAATTTGATGATTTACTCTTGTTTTTATCCAACTTCCTTTATATTCACCAGGTGGAATCTCATAAAAATCAGGAATCCATTCACCAAAATATATGGATTCTTCAAAATTATTTTCTAGTATTTTTTCAGAAATTTCATTTAACATCTGTTTGTTAGATGAATATTTGTCCCAGATCTCTTTGTCTTTTTTACTGGAATTTATTAAACCCTTCGGGGCAGTAGGGTCGTGA
>CAYMPW010000026.1:0-14837 GCA_964392725.1 uncultured Methanomassiliicoccales archaeon | reverse complement strand
GATCATATCCTGATACTATCGAAGTTACACATTATGATAAAATAACTATTACTCTTCTATCTGATGAGAAATTTTTTACTTTCTCAAAAGATATAATTGTTCTTCCACATGAGGGTATGCGCATGTCATGCGAAATTATTGGAAATGCGGAGATCGTATTGATTCCAGATACAGATGGGTGATTTTTCCGAATTTTTAAATACTCTCATAAACCTGGCTACTTGTTAACACATGTCTGAAAAATCTGAGCAAAACAGATCCAAAACGGATGTTGCAAGTATCCAGGTGAAGCCTTTTTTGGAAGGTCGTATTCCCAACAAAATCTCCCTTTTTGATACAACATTGAGAGACGGAGAACAAACTCCCGGAATGACTTTAACACCTGAAGATAAAATTTCACTGGCACAGGCTTTGGATGCTCTCGGTGTAGACATGATAGAAGCAGGTTTTGCCGCAGTTTCCGAAATCGATTCCGAAACAATAAAATCCATCGTAAATCTTGGACTCAAAGCCGAAATATACAGTCTCGCAAGGTCATCAAAAAAAGATATTGATGCCGCAGTCAGATCCGGAGTTTCAAATGTCCATCTTTTCATTGCAACATCGGATATTCATCTTAAACACAAGCTTAACATTTCACGTGAAGAAGCTCTCTCAAAGGCTGTCGAAGCCGTCAAATACGCAAAATCACTTGGACTCAAAGTTCAATTTTCATGCGAAGATGCAACACGTACCGATATCGACTATTTGTTAAAAGTTTTCAAAGCCGTGGAAGAAGCCGGAGCAGATTCTCTGAATATTCCCGATACGGTTGGAGTCGCAGTTCCGGAATCCATATCTTCGATAGTTTCGAAAGTTGTTTCAAACACCGAACTTCCGGTTTCGGTTCATTGCCATAACGATATGGGATTGGCACTTGCGAATACGCTTGCTTCATTGGAAGCCGGAGCCGTTATTGCGCATGTAACCATGAACGGAATAGGAGAAAGAACCGGTAATGTGGCACTCGAAGAAGTTGCTGTGAATCTTTACAAAAATTATGGTGTTTCAACCGTGGATTTATCCATGATTCATAAAACCTCAAGAATTGTAGAAAGAACAACCGGGATGAATCTGGCAATCAATAAAGCGATAGTGGGAAGAAATGCGTTCTCTCACGAATCCGGAATTCATGTTCACGGGATTCTCAACGAATCTTCGACTTACGAACCATTTTGTCCCGAATTAATCGGGGCAGATCGTCAAATTGTTATCGGAAGATTGTCGGGAGAACATTCTCTTAAATCACAAATGAATGAAATCAATCCTGATTTCCCGGATGATCTGATTCCACAACTTACCGAGGCCGTGAAAGTTTTATCCTTCGGTGGAAAAGAGATCGATAAATCCGAACTTTTTGTATTAAGCGAACAGATTCTTTGGAAAGGAAAATCCATCGATAAGATTATTCTCGAAAATTATTCCATAACAACGGGAAAAGACGTTCTTCCCAAAGCCGAAGTTACGTTGAATGTCGATGGTGTTATCCGTACGGCATCGGAAGCGGGAGTGGGTCCCGTCAATGCCGCGTTGGGCGCAATCGGAAAAGCGATCAACGAAGATTTGGCATTGGATGATTTCAATCTGAAAGCGGTTACGGGAAAAGAAGATTCTCTCGCACAGGTTACCGTGGTTCTCAGAGACGTATCCGAAAACGGAACAACATCCGTTGGTCGTGCGGTCAGTTCGGATATCGTTAAAGCATCCATAGATGCGATGATGGAAGCAGTCAATCGCGGTTATGCCCGCAAATCGGAACAGTGATTTTATGTTGTCTTTAGTTTTAACACTCGAATATCCTGATGAAAAAATTGCGTTGAATATTTACAATTCACTTGAACCGGATAATAAAGAATACGTAAAATCCGTTTTGGACGGATGTAAACTTACATTGACCACGGAAGCCGACTGCGCCGGAACACTCCGGAACGCAGCCGACGACCTTTTGGCCTGTATTAAAATTGCCGAAGAAGCTTCAGGCTTCGTCGGAGTTTCCGCTGCGGACTTTGACTCCGATTCCCTTTTTGAATGAAGCCATTTCTTTTGCGGTCATTGCAAGACGTCCCGTTGCAACGAATTTATCGTTACTGTCGGTGACGATTACTTCTTCCATGAGCCTGAGCTCGGGATCGCAACCCAATGTGAACTGACAGAACACATTCTTTCCTTCGGATACGAAGGGAACCGCGTCATCCATAAGGACAACTCTCATGTGGGGTGCGGGAACAGTTGCAAGAATACGTTTTGCTCCTTCTTCGCGAAGAGTGTACAAACCGTCTGCCGCACGCATGGAAAGAACGTGTTCTCCGTCCGAGATAACGTTTCTGATCTTTCCGGTTTTTCTGCTCTTGACGAGTTCGATCTTTCCGGTGAAAAGAGCATCGGTTGCTTCTTTGCCGAACTGGAATCTTGAAACCGCGGCAGCTCTGATGAGATCTCCGTCGTATTCTTCGTTTCCTTCGGGAATTTCTTCGGGACTGATAACTTCGTCAAAGAATTTTTCCAGGAATCCGACTGTAAGTTCTTCGGATACCGTTTCTGTTTCTTTGTCAAGGATATCTGGGAACAAAGACTGTGCGAGAGGATACATTTCATCCAATTCTGCGGGAACGGCTCCGAAGGGAGACATTACGACAGGTGTGTATCCTGCTTTACGTGCACAATCGAATTCACGGCCGTATACTCTTCCGTATGGTTTTCCTTCTTCGGGGAAAAGAACCGCTTTCTTTGTAGTGGGAACATATGTTTCGTCCATACGTTTTGCGTACCTTTCAAAGATGGGACGGTTGAGGGTTTCGGATCCTGTGTAGAACATTGCTCCGTCTCTGCTGATGGGTTCGTATGTCTCCAAAAATTCTCTGTGTTCGCCGAGTTTACGGAGAGCATCGAGAAGTGCGGGGTGAGCTCTGCACCTGGTTTCCGCAAGTTCCCAAAGGCGGCCTTCGCGGATGTATCTTTTAACAAGTGCAAGTTCTGCCGTAATCTGATACAGGTTGTGTTTTGCAATGAGCTTTGTTCTTTCCTTGGGGTTCATTTTCCTAAGGGTTGCAAGATCTTTGCCGATACATGCGGGACATGTACAGTCAAGAGACTGCATGTCACCGAGACGGTATGTTCCGTCGATAAACATCATTCTGTCGTCTCTTGCGAATTTGGCGTATGATGCGGAATCGAAAAGATCGCATCCGAGCAAAGTTGCCAAAGCGAGAAGCATGGGGTGTCCTGCACCAAAAAGGTGAACGGGACGGTTGGGATTCAATCCTTTCTTAGATGCTATGATAATATCTACGAGTTCGGAGTAGCGGTACTGTTCCATAAGGGGAACAACTCCTCCGATTGGGTGGACATCAATATCCATGGATGCCATTTTGTCTGCGCAGTATTCTCTGAGATCGGGGTAAATGGAACCTTGTACAACACCGTTGATCATCATTTCGCCTTTCATTTCACAGGCTTTTTCTGTTCTTTCGAGAGTAACTTCGATGGAATCGGCTGTTTGTTCTTTTGACCAAAAAGGTTCGGTGAAAATATCAAGAACAGTTCCGATATCGGTTTTGATACTTTTCTGGAATTCTACAATTTCCTCGTTGGTGAGTTCTACTTCACCGTACATGTGACTCTGGAAAGTTCCTGAGTCGGTCATGATTGTACCTGGGAAATCCAACATTTCGTGAAGTCCGACTTCCTGAGCTTTTGCTTTGAGGTCGGGCGTATTTTTGATAATATATGAATTGGTAATCAATGCCCTGAATCCAAACTCATCATAGAGTTCACGGGGTGATACCGTGCATATTTTAGGATTAACTACTGGAAGAAGAGCAGGAGTTTCAAGCACGCCTGATACGGTTTCAAACTTGCCTATGCGGGCGAGTCCGTCCCTCTTGGTTATCTCGAACATAATGATGGGATTATCCGGGCGGATTTAAAAGGTGCGGTAAAAAAGGGAAATAATAATAGAGGGTGCGGGTGCACCCTGTGTGTTTAGCTTTCGGAATATGCTTTGGATATGGCATTCTTCATAAGAATATCGGGAATATCTTCTACGAAATCTTTCTTCCAATCAAGTGTGGGGCGATCGAAAACAACCATTTTCGGACGTACGGTTCCGCATTCTTCTCCCTCATCTTCTTCATTGCTTGGCATGATTATGTTCAAACCGTTGAGAATATCATACACGGATTTTCCGTTGATTGTTAAAGTGCTGAAAGACGCATCTGTTTTGTTTGAAATGTATGTCACATCAATATCTGCGGATTTCATTTCTGTAACCAGGCTCATAAGATACGCTTCCATCGCTCCGGTTGTTTTGCGCCTGAGCTCATCGTTGTTGAGCGGGCGGTCTGTATAATTGTATTCTATTTTTACATGGGCCATGTATGTGTATTGTATTTTTGAGTAAATAAACATTGTTAATATCGATGTTCGGTGTAAAGAATATTATATCTTGTATTGATAATAAATCGAGCAAAATGGCAACCGAAGAATGTAAAATGGTTATCGTTGTAAGAAACGATCTTAAATTGTCTAAAGGAAAAGCAGCGGCACAGGCAGGTCACGCCGCAGTATCGTGTGCTTTTGCCTCCAATAAAAAAGATCCCAAAACATTCAGAGAATGGTGGGATAAAGGACAGGCCAAAATTGTTTTGAAAGTAGATTCGGAAGCTCAACTCTACGAAATAAAATCCTTTGCGGATGCACAGGGTATAATAAATTGCGTAATTACGGATGCAGGCCGTACCGAGATTGCTCCCGGCACGGTTACATGCATCGGTTTGGGACCCGCCAAAGTATCCGACATGAATCGTCTTACCGGCGAATTAAAAATGTTATAATTCTTTGATGTTTGCTTTTGCATCCACGACTTTTGCGTCGAGGTTGTACATAGCATCCATAAATGCGGCTTTGAATGTTCCGGGTCCGGAAGCATGGTTGGTTGCAAATTCTCCGGCTACAGAGAATACAACCATTGCATTTACAGCGGCTGCAAACATGTCTTTGGTGGTTCCTGCGAAACATCCCATTGCAGATGAAAGCATACATCCGGTTCCGGAAACTTTACCCATAAAGTCGGTTCCGTTACTGATTTCCGCAACCTGTTCACCGTCGGAAACGTAATCTTTCTCTCCGCTCATCGCAACAACGCAACCAGTCTGTTTGGCCAATTCTTTTACAAGAATTGCAGGTTCATCTGATGTAGAAACGGAATCAACGCCTCTTACTTCTCCGCCGAGACCTGAAAGGACACCGATTTCTCCGCCGTTTCCTTTTATGATTGAAACTTTAACTTCTTTCAAGATTCTGAGTGCGACTTCGGTTCTGTATTTTGTTGCACCGACACCGACAGGATCGAGAATCACGGGGATTTTTTTCTTGTTGGCAGCTTTACCGGCAATAATCATAGATTCTACTGTACGTTCGTTAAGTGTTCCGATGTTAAGAACAAGAGCGGAAGCAAGACCTACCATATCTTCTACGTCTTCAATAGCATCAGTCATTACTGGAGAACCTCCTGTGCACAATGTTATATTTGCACAATCGTTCACAGTTACATAATTTGTAATCTGATGTACCAAGGGTACTTTCTTTCTCAAAAAGATCAAATGATCTGATGTAGCTAGACTCATAAACGATGATTATAGATTTTGGTATATGATGATTTTGGAATAACTTCAATTTAATTATTATAATTGTGATATTTTTTCAATAAATTTGTCCTCATTGAGATTTTATTGCATCAATAAGTGTTTTCATTTTTGTTGTTGCAGATTTAATATCTTCTTTTGCAACCACAACTGAAATTACTGCCAATCCTTCTGCACCAGCTTTCAATACTGATTCTGTATTTGATTCGTTTATTCCCCCGATTGCAACAACCGGAATCTTGACTTTTTTACAAACTTCTTTCAAAAGTTCGAGGCCGATACCTGAGGGAGCATCTGATTTAGATGAAGTATCAAACACAGGGCCGAATCCAATATAGTCAGCACCGAATTTTTCGGCATCCAACGCTTCTTCCAAAGTTCCTGCGGATATTCCGATTAACATATCTTTTCCGCAGATTTTACGCGCTTCGGTAATGTGCATGTCGCTCTGTCCGAAATGTACGCCGTCCGCACCGGATTTCAAGGCAACCGAAAAGTTATCATTCACAAAGAAAAGTTTACCGTATTTCTTTGATGATTCGGATATTAAAAGTGCCTGTTCCAGCATCTCTTTTTCATCGGAATTTTTCATTCTAAGCTGAACCGCATCCGCTCCCCCCGCAAAAGCCAATTCAGCAACTTCCGCATGGGTGCGTCCGTGAGACATGGAATCATCGGTTACAACATAGAGATCGTACATAATTCCGAGAGTTGCAACAAATGATTTAATTGTTATTATTCTTGTTTTTTTCTCAAAAATCGTACGATATTGGATTATTGAATCCTTATACGCGCGTATCCCGTATACGCGCATATGTGCTAAAAGGGGATTATGTTTTTATATCGCTCTTACATAGCACAATTCGGTAAAATGACTGGCGAAGAGAAAGAAACAGTCGAGAAACGTGAGAGAGATCCCATTGTATGGGCATGTCTTATCGTTCTCTTGTTAGCATCAGTGTCGGTATTAGGCGTTTACGTTTATGATCACGGCATTTCAAACGGACCCGCAGCGGTCGACGGCAACAAAGTTGAAGTTGACTACATTGGAACATTGTACGCTCCGTACGGAGAAGAGGGTTACGCCGTTTTCGATACGTCCTTTTTCTCGGTAGCCAACGATGAAAATGTTCTGAAAACGAATAGTTTCGACCTTAAGAAAGAGTCTGCATACAATGCCCTTGAAGTAACAATCGGAAATGGAAGCTTGTTGAAAGATTTCGAAAATGCTTTGATCGGTATGCATGCCGGTCAGACAAAAGAGATTAAGATTTCCGCAGAGAACGGATATGTCGCTAATGTTTGCAACTATGAAACATACAATGCAGACCATGCATTTACAGTTCCTCTTGCAGACAAAATGCCTCTTGCAGCATTCGAAGAACTTTACGAACTTGATAATTTCGAAGTTACAGCATACGAACTTACTTCACCCTACGGATGGAAAGTCGATGCAACACTCGATAAAGCTACAAACAGTGTATGTCTCGCATACGATGTAAAAGTCGGAGAAACATACGTTGTTTCCGATGACGGCCTTGGAAAATTGACAACAACTGTCAAATCCATCAACAACGGTGTAATTTCATACACATACAATGTGGAGAAATTCAACAAGACCGCAGACGGAATCATGCTTCTTGAAATCTACAACGGATCCAAGATGTTGTACATTTCAGATGTTGAAGAAAACAACGGAAAGGTTACTTCCTACACAGTTAAAGATGTAGCAAAGCCCTCCGATGCAACAACATCCAGTGAAATCTACAACGAAGTTCTCTACTTCAAAATTACATTGAAGTCCTTCGTTAAAGAAGAGAAAAAGTAAACAAATTATTAACGGGTCCTTCGGGACCCGTTGTTTTTACCTTGCAACGTTTGGTTGCTATATTTATTATATATTCATTCTAATCTGAATATTCATGGAAGACTCATCTATAGAAGAACTCCGTGATAGAATTAAGGATGTAGACATTCATTTAATGGAACTCATTTCCGAGAGAATGAATCTTTCTCAGACTATTGGCAATATCAAAGCTGATCAGAATATGCCGATTGTCAATTCGGAAGTTGAAAAGAAGGTTGTGGAAAGATACAGATCTATTGCGGAATCAAACAATGTTGATCCGGAGTTCGCTGAAGCTCTTTCAAGACTTATAATGGAAGAATCTGTCAGGATTCAAAAATCCTTATAAGATGTAGTCAACCTTTTTCAGAATTTCCGCAGGATCTTCCGCAAGAAGATACACTGTTTTCTGATGTTTATTTACAATCACATCAGGCGTTTCATCACATTCGCGAAGTGATATGAGTACACCATCCATAATTGAAACATCACCAGGGGATTCGACATATGCCATTATGAATCCAACTTCTTCCATGATATCGAGAAGGTCTTCTCTGTATGAGAGACTTAAAATCGATCTGCATTTGGAATCCGATTTCATCATAGCTAAAAGAATGTAAGACAAGTGTTCGGCTGCACCGAATTTTGCTGAACCGTTCTTTCTCAATAATCCGTTATGGATTGAAATTCTACGGTCTATGGCTGCAATATCTTCGGGTCCTGCCGCATTCTTCGCAGCGTACGCAATGTTAATTCCGTCTTGAAGAACCCAATATTCCGGAATGTTATTGACAAGGGATTTAGCAGCAACATCAACGGAATCAAGAACCGTAAAGCGTACGGATTCATCGTGCATTCTAGTCATCGGGTTAACGACTTTCACACCTTCTCCGATGGAATACATGGATGCGATTGAATTCTGAATCAAATCTCTGCTGCGTAAAACCGAATTTACGATATCGATTCCTTTTGCCATATGTGCGGTTATGTATGAAGAAAGAGTACATCCTCCTCCGTGACCCGCAACCTCAAGACGGGGATTTTCCATTCTGGTGAATTCTGATGATAAGTAAAGATAATCCACAACGTTTTTGGTATTCATGTGTCCGCCTTTGAGAAGAACGGACGAACCCTCTTTTCCGATAAGTTCGCATGCGAACATTGCATCGTCTTCGTTATGAATTTTCATTCCGGACAAAACTTCTGCTTCATGTTTGTTCGGAGTAACGAGTTCACAAATCGGGAGAAGTTCTTTCTTGACGGCTTTGGAAAAACCATCGGAAGATAAATCATCACCCACACCTGCAATCATAACGGGATCCACAACCAAAGGTGTTTCGTGATCGTACAGAATATCCGCAACGGTTGAAACAATTTCAGGACTGTACAACATTCCTGTTTTAACAGCTTTGATGTCTACATCCTTTAAGATTGTGTATAATTGGGTTTTAATGAACTCTTCAGGAACAGGGTAGATGTCTACGACTTCCTGTGTATTCTGCGCGGTTACGGCGGTTACAACGCATGTTGCGTGTACACCTAGGGAAGCCATGGCTTTGATATCTGCCTGAATACCGGCACCGCCTATGGAATCTGACCCTGCAATTGTAAGAGCGCATCTCATACCCACACCAATGGTTGCAATCTATTTTAATGTAATCTAAATGTGTAGTTTTTTGATGTTTTTTCCAAGTGTGGCTATTGTTTTCAAACCTATTTTCAGATTTTTTTGAAAGATGTTTTAGTCAAGTCCCAAATACATTATATAACACGATGTATGTCAGACTGATTTATGAAGGTCAGTACAACGCACTTCGTTTTCGATGATAATTTCGAATACAAAGATCTAACAGAAGTGTTTCCGGAAATTTTGAAAACTCTTTTGATTGCAATCGATCAAGTGCCCGAAGAAGAAGAAATTCTTCAAATGTTTATAGAACTCAACCTTATTGACCTTGAACGCAACCTTAAACCTGAAGGTTACAACAGAAAAGGTAAAATCCGTATGATTTTCCCCTACGACCGCAAGGAATTTTACCTACGTACCTACGGAAAATCCACAGAACTTGTTAAGCCCGCAGATGACATCGGAAAACTTTTGACCGCTGCCGGTATAAAATTCGAAAAAACTTTCAACGATAATATCGAATTTTGATTTTCATATTTTTGGGGCTGCCGGACCCCTTTAGATTTCCGGCACAAATTTAAATTAATACTCTGCCCATGGGGATTTTATGAATGGACTTTCAGAGGCTCAGGCAGAAGCAAAAATTTCTGCAGCAGTCGAATTATTTATGACCCATGCCGTAGAAACCGAAATGACTCCCGAACTTTTCACATACGTTCTTTCACACTGTATGTGCGAAACAGTTCTCGGAAGTTACCAGGAACCCGAAAAAGCATTGGAAGAACTTCTCTTCAACACACGCACCCTGTTCAAACTCATGACCGGGGATATCGACGAAGAAGAGTTGAAAAAACAGTTGGCAGCATTGGAATGAACTCCAAGGGCTATTCAGCCCAGGAATTCTTCCCAACACTTTTCAATAAGCATTTTTTTCTGGCGGACGGTTTCGCTACGGACCATCATAAGTTCCATAGCGGTTCCGATCTGCACATCTGTAGAAAGCGGGGATGTTCCTCCGTATGATTTGCGTCTTTCGACACATTTTTCCACGGGGAGAACTTCAAACACATCTTCTTCGATTGAAGAAGAGAATTTCTGAAGTTCTTCGAGAGTCATGTCATCGAGTTCTTTTTCGTTATCGATTCCATATCTTACCGCTGCTCCGACAATACCGTGAGCTTCGCGGAAAGGAACTCCTTTCGTAACAAGATAATCCGCAAGGTCGGTTGCGTTGATGAATCCTTTTTTGGCGGATTCAAGCATTCTGTCCTTGTGGTAATTCGTTGTAGAAATAACATCGGCCATGATTCTTACGGATGTAATCAAAGAAGACAAAGCATCCATTACGGGGCGTTTATCTTCCTGAAGATCACGGTTGTAAGTGAGTGGAAGACCTTTGGTCATGGTAATCATGGTCATTAAGCTTCCAACAATGCTTCCCGTTCTGCCTCTGACAAGTTCCGCGATATCGGGATTCTTTTTCTGAGGCATAATCGATGATCCTGTTGTGTATTTATCATCCATTTCTATGAATGAAAATTCAGGTGAAGACCAAATGATAAGTTCTTCGCAGAGAGATGAAAGGTGAACCGAAGTCAAAGATGCGCAGAATGCGATTTCCGTTACGAAATCTCTGTCGCTTACCGAATCCATGGAATTTTCCGTAGGGTGTTCGAATCCGAGAGCTTCGGCAGTCATTTCTCTGTCGATGGGATAAGTTGTTCCCGCAAGAGCCGCAGCACCGAGAGGGCAGCGGTCAAGTCTTGTAAACGCATCCATGAAACGGTCCGCATCACGATCCAAACGGAATGCATGTGCAAGCATGTGCTGAGCCAAAGTTACGGGCTGTGCGTGCTGCATGTGTGTAAATCCGGGAAGGATTGTGGATTCGTTTGCTTCTGCGATGTGAATAAGTTCCAAAATAAGGTTGTTTATTCCATCCACGGTTCCCAATACTGCATCACGGAGATACATTCTGAAATCCGTTGCAACCTGATCGTTACGGCTTCTTCCCGTGTGGAGTTTTCCTCCGGTGGGTCCTATGATTTCGGTAAGTCTGAATTCAACATTGGTGTGAATATCTTCTAACTCTGGATTCATAGGGAAAGAACCGTCTCCCAGTTCATTCAATACGGTTTTGAGTCCGTTGATGATTGCATCTGCATCCGCGGAAGGAATGATGTTGCAGGCCTTCAGCATTTTGACGTGGGCCCATGATCCGAATACGTCGTAATGGGCAAGTGCCGAATCCACATACAAAGAGGATGTGAACACAAGCGTGGAGTCGTCCATTTTACCCGCAAATCTACCTGACCAAAGTGCCTGCTGCATGAAAATCACTTCTTATGTGCTCTCGCAGAGGTCTGGTTAGGAAGTCCCCAGCAATAGATGAAACCAACAGCGGATGTGTGATCGAAGTGGTCTCCTTTTGCGTAGGTGGAGAGTGCCGAATCATAAAGTGAAACAGGTGATTTTCTTCCAACAACGGTTGCGCTTCCTTTGAAGAGTTTTACACGAACGGTACCGGTAACGTATTCCTGGGAAGTCTCGATGAAAGACTGAAGGGATTCGCGGAGGGTTCCGAACCAAAGACCGTTGTAAATAAGTTCGGAATATTTGAGTTCGATTCCTCTCTTGTATTCAACGAGATCTTTCTGAAGTGTGATGGATTCCATTCCACGGTGGGCTGCGAGAAGAACAACTGCTGCGGGGCATTCGTAGATTTCTCTGCTCTTGATACCGACGAGACGGTCTTCAACGTGATCGATGCGACCTACGCCGTGTTTGGATGCAATCTTGTGAACGAATTCGATAAGTTCGACTCCGCCCATCTTTTTACCGTTAACGGCAACAGGTACACCCTTTTCGAAATCGATTTCCAAATATTCGGCTTCGTTAGGTGCTTCCGTGACGGGATCGACGGTCCATTCCCATGCATCTGCGGGAGGCTCTACCCAAGGATCTTCGAGGATACCGCATTCGCAGCTTGCTCCCCAAAGGTTTTCGTCTCTGGAGTAGGGGCTTTCTTTCTTGACGAGGATTTCGATATCGTTTTCTTTGGCGTATTCGATTTCCTCTTCACGGGTCATAACCCATTCTCTCATGGGTGCGATGATTTTGAGTTCAGGATCAAGTGAAACGATACCTACATCGAATCTGACCTGATCGTTTCCTTTAGCGGTACATCCGTGTGCGATGTATTTTGCACCTTCGCGTTTTGCTACGTCAACCAAAACTTTTGTGATGACGGGTCTTGCGACTGCGGTGCTCAAAGGATAGATGTTCTGATAGACGGCGTTGGCTTGAAGTGCAGGCCATACGTAGTCGGATACAAATTCATCCTTTGCATCTACGAAATCTGCTTTGATGGCTCCGTTTCTGAGTGCGCGGGCAACAATGTCGTCGCTGCTGGGCGGCTGTCCCACGTTAATTGCGATTGCAATTACATCAAGGTTGTATTTGTTCTGGAGCCAGCGGATTGCTACAGAGGTGTCGAGACCGCCGGAATAAGCGAGGACAATTTTGTCTCTCGGTGCATTTCCTTCGTTATTGCATTTGTTGCATGCCATATCTATCGCGCGCAAATATAGTGTGCATCTTTATATGGGTTATCCATGATTGTGATTTTTCCACCGGAAAAAAATCGGGTGAGAGGAGGTTCGAAGGGAAAACCTTTTATTATACTTCTATATTCGAGAGTTAACCAAGTGGGCCCATAGCTTAGACTGGCTGGAGCGCCCGGCTGATAACCGGGAGGTCGAGAGTTCAAATCTCTTTGGGCCCACCAATACATGTCTGGCTAGCCCTATTTTTTCGGCTAATTCTGAACTTTTAGATTTCGTTGCAAAATTCGAAGAGTTGAACCCCAGTTTAACTCTCGATGAGGAGCAAGATTGGCCAATTATAAAACCTAAAAAAATTACAGATCCGCGCCGTAAAATCCTTGGCGGTGATGTATAATGAGCCGCGTAATTGCTGCAACAGTATGCTGCGAGGGATGCGGGGCCGAACTTCGGTTTAATGTAACTTCTCAAGATCGTAAAGATTCTGAAAACGTTATAACTATAATTAAAAATTTTAAATGGGAAGTTGAAGAGGATGGCGTTTTGTGCCCAATCTGCAGTAATACAGATCTGACAACATCAGGCGGTGATGCATGATGGCTCGCCGTAAAGAACCGTTATCTGTCTGCTGCATTCATTGCGGCGCAACACTTAATTTTGAAGTTGATTCAAATTACTACGGCGATTCAGATCTAATTGTAGATGAGATAAAAGAACACGGTTGGGATCTCGCCGATAAAGGAATAACATGTAATAAATGTTTAAAAAAGGTGATCGGATGATCACCAGGTTTTACACCGGCGGGATCTCGCCGCGTTCATCGGCTTCTTTGTACCGTAAAACGCACACTTCGATTCCGTGCGCAACCGTATCAAAAACACGGTTTTCGACTTTCTCTTCTATGTATTCCATCAATTCCGGCGGCAGTGTTATCGTGCGTGATACCTTTTTACGTGCCATGCACACTCTTAATGTGCAATCAAATATAAATATATGTAGTTGCAATATGTGTAATGCACATCCTAAATGTGCAGGAAGTATTAAAAATGCAAAAAAACGCACATGCTGCAAAGAGATCGTGGAGGTTTTGAAGATGGCAATCGAAACGATCGACACAATAATATTGGATGTTAAAACAACATCATTAAGTTTAATAGAAGTTATAAAGAAAATTGAAGCATTGAAGGTTAAAAATCCTGATGCAGAATATTTTTTAGACGGCGACACGCACACGATCATTGAAAGGCGCGACCCATCGAAGGTGGTTGTATGAACCCATTGGAAATTGAACCATGGCGCGCATTGCGTATCTCGAAAGGGCACAATTGTTCGAATTGTTCATACTTATCTGTATCCGGAAAGTGTTGCAGAACGAACAGTTATCCAATTAATCCACAACAAGAGATCTGCGAGAGGTATGGATAAGTGAACGAGAAACAATTTATCTTTTTTCTTGCGCAAAAGAACACTAGCGGCGAAGGCCTCACCGGGTTCAAATCCCAGGCTAGTGAGGGTGCAAAAAGAGAACACACACACCAACACCAACACTCCACACACACATAAAGATAATATGTGCAACGTGAAAACCTAAATTAAGATGTGCTGGGTAGTAAAAACCGAGGGCTTGCGCTTAAAAAAACCGCCCCCTTGTTGCTTACTCCCGACCACTACCTTGACGTGGGATTCGACCATACATATTAGCGGACATGCTGTCGGGCTAAGTGGTCTGTGCAACAGACTACTGGCCCGACACAAATATTGTGATATGCGTGTGGAGTGTTGGTGTTGGTGTGTGTGTTTCTCATGGAGTTGAAAAAAATGAGTAAAGCAGTAACTTACCAAGACGTGCTATATGTCTTGTCAAAAAATAAAGATTGGACTTATATGGATCGCGTAGAACCATCTACGCGCGAAGTGATTTCAAAAACGGAATTTAAGAGGATCCTTCTCGATGATGGGATCACTACATCGTTGCGCACATGCAGCAGTATGTGGAGCTTGCTTTTAGAGTTTGGATTTTTCACAAAAATCAACAAATCCGATTCTGTTTATGTAAATTTATTCGAGGTTCAAAAAATTGTAAAGCCTATCATAAACACGACAGCCGTTCACGCTATAGG
>CAYMPW010000025.1:0-14855 GCA_964392725.1 uncultured Methanomassiliicoccales archaeon | reverse complement strand
CGGAAGAATTAAAAAAAATGGGCCTCGGCCCAGGTGATGAAGTTAAAATCACATTGGATTTTTCAAACTAATTATATAATTATGAGGTATTTTACCTCTTTTTACCTTTTTTACTCAAAAAATGTATTGTTTTAGGAAAAATGTACATTTTATGCAGTCACGTTCGCTTAATACTCATAATCCATTCCATTTACTGACAATTATATTGTCAGGGTGATATAATGAACCTAAATGGAAACAACAAGAAACTAATGGCAATGGCCTTCGGCATGTTCGCAGCTCTTGTCTTGGTATTCGCGGCTGTACCAGGCATGGATGCAGCAACGGATGCCGGAACTGAAGATGAAAAAACAACAAATTTCTTTGACGATCTAAAAGAAAAATGGAACTCATTCATTAGTGACAACGGTTTCGGCACAGTCTTGATGTTGATTTTCGGTATTGTCGCAGCAGTTGCGTTTGCAATTACCAAGGATTTCAATTTCTTGTACGTTGCAGCGATCTTGATCGTAGCATCTTTGGTTCTGATCGTAGGTAACATTGATGGCCTCATTGATGTAACCGCACCCACAACACCAGCACCCGTGAAGTGATAACATGCTTCGCAACTCACACACCTCGTTTTGTAACACCATTTACTTGATGTGTGAGAAACTCTTTTCTCATGGTGGGTGTGTTTCCGTGGCGCGTTGGTGTTCCGGCCTCTTCTATGTCGGCGGCAATTGGGGCAATGATTCCAATGCTGGGGTCTCGTATTTCAACAACAATTCCCTTGACTATTCTAATACGAATTACGGGGCGCGCCTGGATTACGTTCCAGGATTTATGAAATTCAAAACATACCGCACCACACCTCTTGGTGAAATAGAAAACAAAATTTTAAACCGTGTTAGTAGCGTGCAATGCGAAAGCCCGGAGCTTAAACGTAAGGTGGTTTCTGCATGGTAAAAAGAGCAGGTAACCTTTGGGCGGATATAGTCTCCATGGACAATCTTACCTTAGCACTGAAAAATGCAACTAAAAGAAAAAAAAGAGATCCGGAAGTACAAAAAATCCTGGAAGATCCGGAACCGTTTTTGAGAGAAATTCAGAAGTCTCTGATTAATCATACCTTTAGATCTTCGGAGTATCACACCTTCCCGTACGTGGAAAAGAGAACCCGTAAAATAAGAGTTATTGCTGCACTTCCGTTTTATCCTGATAGGATAGTACATTGGGCTTTGATGCAAGTTGCGGGGCCAATTCTTACGAGATCGCTTATACCTCAAACATACGCATCTATTCCTGGACGCGGAACACACAAGGCCCTTAAGCAGTTGGATAAATATTTGGAGGATCCTAAAGTAAAGTATTGTTTACAGACTGATATTAAAAAATATTTCCCATCTATCAGCAAAATAAATCTTAAAAACAAACTTCGCAGAAAGATAAAAGATCGTGATTGTTTGTGGTTGATGGATGCAATAATTGATGAATATCCATTATCGGGTATTCCTATTGGCAATTACACATCACAGTTTTTTGCTAATTATTATTTTTCCGAAATAGATCACGATCTTAAAGAAAAGAAGCATGTCCATTACTTATCTAGATATGCAGATGATGTAACTATATTGGGTTACAGTAAGCCTTGGCTACATAAAATTAGAAAATATATTGATGAAAAACTTAACGCGATCGATTTAACATTGAAGGATAATTGGCAAGTTTATCCTATTGATATTCGCGGTATTGATTATCTCGGTTATCGTACTTTTAGGGGATACCGTCTTTTAAGAAAAACTACAAAAATGAATCTCAAAAAAGCCGCTAAAAGGCTTTTGAAAAAAATAGAATCCGGGGAAAAACTGGACTGTCACGATCTGGGCACGTTGGCATCATATAATGGTGTTCTCAAATGGTGTAATTCTTATAGGTTGAATCGTGCAACTTTAGCACCAATCAATGAACATGTTGCCCATCTTAAACAAGTAAGAAAGGAATTTTCAAAGAATTTCTTGAATAATAGGAATGTGAGTGTATGAATACGCAAAATATGAAAAAAATACTGTCTGTTTTTGCAATAATGATGTTGTGCATCATATCCGTATCTTCGGTATATGTCGCAGATGTTGAAGCAGCAGGCAATGAATCTGTTTTGATCGTATCCACAGATCTCGGTGTGGAAGGAATTACGATTACTGCAGATCCCGCAAAGGATGGTTTATCAAATATTACTGCTGAAACAGATGCAAGCGGTAAGGCAACATTTAGGTTGGCAGCAACTTCTTTATGGTATATCTCTGGTGAGGAATACCAGGAAAAAGTATCCCAACTCAAAACTTTTACGCCAGTTGGCGGTAAATCATTCAAACTTACAATAGAATATGTTGAAAAGTTTGTTTTTACAGTTAATTTCAACTCTGCAAATTTCAACGCAACAAACACATCTGCACTTACTTACGCTGATGATCTTGCCGGACTTAGCCCGGTTAAAAATTCAACATCTGGCGCGCATTCCGTTGAAGCAGCAGGATGGGATGTCTCTAATGCATTGATCAAACATTGTTATTATGCGGTGTTTGCAGCGGATGGATCTATGAAGGGTAAACTCAATCCCGCAGATCTTACAAAGTACGATAACGGAACATCCGCAGCCAACGACATCAAAAACAATAACGTAATGTGGTGTATTCCCACAATCTACGTATCAACTACAGCAACAACACTCACACTCTCCAACGACTGTTCTACAGGCGTTGCATACGCGCATATTAAGCTTGTATCCTTCGATGGAAGCTTCCAGCCTCATATCTATGAATATTACGGCGTTGGTGTCTTTGAAGGAACAATCAAAGATGAAAAGTTAATGTCTGTTTCCGCCGCAACTCCTACGGCTTCTACAACCCGTGATGTATTCCGCGATAAAGCCGACAATAACACAGTAGTAAATGGAATGGCCTCACAGTGGAATTTCCACCAGTGGCAGTTGTATAGATGTATCGTGGTTTCAACAATGGGTACTTTTGATGCTCAGGGTACAATCGGTCAGGGTAATGTAAGCGGATCAGGGCCCACAACAACAGGATCTATGAACACCTCCGGTATGTTCTATGGAGATACATCTGGAAAAACATCCGGGGTTAAAGCATACATTGAAAATTCTTGGGGATCTCTCAACGAGTTCCTTGATGATATTGTGCGTGATAGTTCCGGTAACATCTGGGTTGGTCAAAACAGCACAATAACCAACGGCACGTCCTCCGATAAAATAAACATGGTCAATCCAAGTAAAGCAGGATACACCGATACAATTAGTACAAACCCTATGTTTTGGGGTATGAACACCGCTAATGCTTACGATAAAAAAGTTTACGACTACATGTCAAGTTCAACATCTGAAGCCCTCTTCTATGTCGGCGGCGGTTGGGGCAATGTTTCCTTTGCTGGGGTCTCGTATTTCATCACCTATTCCCTTGACTATTCTAATACGAGTTGCGGGGCGCGCCTGGCTTACGTTTTCGACGCGGGTGCCGCGTCGGAGTTGCAGACATACGACGTTACCTTTAATGTGAACGGCGGCACGGCAGTGCCGACGCAGACGATCGTGGAAGGCAACTACGCAACATTACCCGAAGCACCGCAGCGCGAAGGCCACCAGTTTGACGGCTGGTATCTCGCATCCGATTTCTCCGGTGAAAAATTCGACTTCGAAAACACAACAATTAATGCAACAACAACAATCAACGCAAAATGGCTTGAAAAGTACACTTTCACAAGCGAGATCACATCAGGATCCGCATCGGCAGTAAATGCAATCAAAGGCCAAGCGATCACCGTAACAATTACACCCACTGAAGGGTGTGTATTGCCTAACGCGGTAACCGTTAAGGTAGCGGGCACAACAATCACAGAATACCTCTACGATGATTCAACCGGTCAGATCGTAATTCCCGGCGAAAAGGTTACCGGAGATATTCAGTTAATCGCAGAATGCCCTGGAGCCGTTTTCAAGCTTAAATTGGTAATTACTGACGGTACTTACACCTCACCAAGTCTCGGCTTTAAAGAGGCCGTGGACATTACTATAACGCCCCGTGAAGGCCACAATTTGCCCACAACGGTTTTAGTGTCAATCGGAGGCGCGGAGTTTACAGGATTCACATACAAGGAAGGTAAGATAAGCATCCCATCAGATGCTGTTACTGGCGATGTAACTATCACAGTAGTGTGTGAGGAAGCTCCCGTAGAAGGCAGCGAAAAAACAGATGTAATTATGATCAATGCAATCGTTGGTTTTGTTGTTGTATTTTTGATCGCTGGGGGTATCGTAACAGGCCACCTCGTAGCAACAACCGGAGCATCCGTTATTATGATCATATCCGCGCTCGTGCTTTCCGCGCTGGGAGTAATTCAGTTTGTTTGGTGATCTAAATGAAGTTCGAAACAAATAAAAAACATATTCTGGCCATTTTTATGGCCAGTCTTATGGTCATAACATCGCTGTCTATGATTGCCGGTGTTGCAGACGATAGTGATGCAGCATCTACATCTATTGAGCTTGGACAGCATGTTGATGGTCAAACATATGTTGTTCAGATTGGTGACACCGTCACAATATGGGGCGGTAAAAAAACTGTACAATATGGAGGTTGGTGGGTTGCTGAAGAGAAGTATCTTGGCTGGAGCGATCGTCAAAATAATAGCAGTGTAAGTATGCCTGGCAATTTCTCTGTTGTCGATACCTATACATCCCCCTCTGGTTCCGATCAAACAACAATTACAACCAAAATAAGAGGAGTTTTCGAATCTACAGGAACATACCACATTGAATATGGCGTATACAATATGCCTGACAGATCCGGTCAAATGACACAGAAGGTAAGCGGTTCTTTTAACATAGAAGTTACAGGCTTTGAATTAACCTACCATGCCAATAATGGAACCGGTGAAACCAACACAGTTGAAGCCGACAGCAATGTTAAACTCCCGCAGTGCATGTTCACTGCAGAACCTGATATGGAATTTGCAGGTTGGAGTTTATCCTCGTCAGGAACACGCACATATAACCCCGGAGCGACAATTAACCTCTCCGGAGAAGCTGACATCTATGCTATATGGAGATCCTCTTTAGAGCAACCAACAGCCTCTTTTACAATTTCTCAAAATGGAAACACCGTATCAGTTAATGGTAAAGGTTCCCAATATGTTGAAGATTATTCTTGGGATTTCGGAGACGGCTACACCTCTTCGAGATCTTATTTATCTCACACTTACAATTCTCCCGGAACCTATCAAATCGTTTTGGAAGTAACTAATGCTGCAGGATCCGATACGTACACAAGATCCGTTACAATTGATGCACCCGAACCCGAAAAGGTAACTCTTACCGTCTCGGCAGGAACGGGTGGAAGCGTAACAGGCGGAGGAACATATGCTATCGGAACATCTGTAACAATCAAAGCAACCGCAGATAGTGGTTTTAAGTTCAGCCACTGGTCAGATGGTTCAACGCAAAGCTCTAGATCCGTCACAGTAAATAACAACATGTCACTTGCTGCAACCTTTGAAAAAGTTGAGATCCCAGTAACGAAATATACTGTATCTTTGTCCGCAGGAGCGGGCGGAAGCGTAAACGGTAGCGGAAGTTATGTCGCAGGATCCTCCGCAGTCATTTCTGCAACCGCGGAAAATGGATTTAAATTCAAATCATGGTCAGACGGATCTACACAGAACCCCCGCACTATTACAGTAAACGGAAGCATCACACTTTCCGCAAACTTTGTTGCGGTCGAAGTACCTATAGAATCTGTTAACCTTACAGTCTCGGCAGGAACGGGCGGTAATGTCAATGGCGGCGGTTCGTATCCCGCGGGAACATCTGTAACCATCACAGCATCACCTGATACCGGCTACAAATTTGTTAAATGGTCAGACGGAATCACGCAGAACCCCCGTACAATAACAGTAAACAGCAATACTAATATCTCCGCAGAATTTCAAGAGATTTCAGTTCCAACTGTAAAATATAACATCTATGTTACTCCATCTATCGGTGGAGCCGTTTATGGTAGCGGAACCTATGAAGTTAATTCGACAGCTATGATAATTGCAACACCCGCAGACGGGTTCGAGTTCGTTAAATGGTCAGACGGTTCAACCGATAACCCCAGGTCAATCTACGTAACCAAAGACGCATCTTATGTAGCTTTATTTTTGAAAACGGGTACAGATCTTGTAACCTATTCTGTGAATCTCACAGCAGGAGACGGAGGATCTGTTATCGGGGCCGGGGAATATACGCCAAATACATCAGTAACCATTACCGCTAACGCAGACAACGGATACAAATTCGTTAAATGGTCAGACGGTTCAACCGATAACTCCAGGATAATAATCATCGAAAATAACTTAACACTCTCGGCAGAATTCGAGAAGGTATCATTTACCGCTTCGCCGACAACTGATATTATTGTAATAATGTTTATTGTTCTTGCACTGATTGCAGCCATCGTTGGATGGTTTGGATACCAACCCGCGATCTATCTTTCTATAGGATTGGGAGCAATAGCCGCATTGATATGGTGGTTATGATGGATAATCATAAACTCTTGGCTGTGGCCACTGCAATGTGCATACTTTCAGTATGCACTTTTGCAGTTTTCACTGCAGAAGAAGAGGAAACAGATGGGTTCGTTATAACATCTGGGCTGGTAGTTGCTGCTATATTCCTCGCAGGAGCTGCATTGGGCGTATCCGGTACATTGGTGACACAGCATTTCTGGCCACATGAAGCAGGAGACGGCGGGAACACCGACGAATTAAAACAACAATATAGAACGGCCGAAGCAAAGAAGATCATAAACGAACAGCACAACATGCTGGAGCTTATTACAAACAAAACAACATCAACCGCACCCACACTTAATTATATCTCGACATACGCACAAAGGCAGGCCGAGATCTCATGCGCGGAAGTATGGACTATCGACAGAGACTACAGCCCTAATGCAGTTCTTTCGAATAGCATTGTATACGATCGTATGGCGGCGGAAGCACAGGCAGCCGCCTTCTACATTGGCGAGACATTCAGGCCTTTGGATAATCTTATCGTAGATTGGAACAAAGCAGATGTAGCGGACACATATGGTAAGAACGCAATGCAGGTTGGTTTTATCGCAGGATCCGCAGAATACATCACCAATGCTAGTTCAACAGCAACACCATATGGTGAGTACGGTATGGCAGCTACAATTACATCTGCCGCGGAAGATAGGATATACATCAGATCTACAGATGGCTTTTTGTATGTGGATGGAGGAAACGCTGTAATTACCGATGGGGCCGGAAAAGACTACCTCTTGAATGAAGGCCGTAACGACATTTCTGCTATGGAAATTCCATCAGGCGTTTACGAAGCACAGGCAGGCCGTTCATACCTCGGAAGCATAACACAAGTCGCAACAACCGATACAGCCCAGGTAACGCCAGGTGTAGCTCTTGTTGTAGATGGAAACGCAACCTTGGCATCATTCAACGGACAAAACGCAAATATCCTCGATGGTGGAACAAAGGGCGACAATACGGAGCTTTCTTTTGCGGTTAAACACGCAAACTATGTTGCCGGTGACAATGCGGTTAGCATTATCCCCGCATTTAGATCTATATCCGCGGTTCTTGAATCATGCACCTTTGTTGTAGATGCTGCAGCCGAAGCTGCACAGGCACAATGGACAATATTCGATGCATGCGGTGAATCTAACGCATTCATTTCACCCTCTTCGATACTTACATCATACAATAACTACACACTTACATCTGATGAACGTGCGTTAATTTACACATCTGCAATGCAGCAGATCTCGGACTATTACGAACGTAATGAAAACAACCTTAATAAGATGAAAATAACGCTGTCGCTTAACGCAATGGGCCTTCTTTGTAAGGGTGACATTATAGATAATTCGGGAAAAAAGCTTGCGGAAGATGTGTTGTTTACGCCCTTGACCTATTTGAAAAACCAAACTATCACAACCGGTACAGTTGATTGGAATCAGATCGGAATCGCAGCAGTGTGGGGCCCGGCTAACATCGCAACCAATACGGGAGAAGCCGCGAACACCATATCCATGCAACCCGGTTACAAATTGGATATAAATTCCATGACATTAAAGGGAGAAGCGGTAAACTCGTTCACTCTTGAAGTGTTGGATGTTCCCGATCTTATAGAAGGCGATTATGTTCCTCCGGAGCCTTTGCCCCCAATAATCCCTGATGTTGTAGAGCTTTCACCTATTATATTCGCGATAATAATCCTCGTAGGCGCAATCATTGCGCTGATTGGATACATATCAGGCAATGTAATCATAATGGGAATAGGAGCTGCAGCAATCCTTGTCGGAGGCCTCGGAGTAGGCTTAAACTGGAGGTTCCCATGGACATAATGACGTTGGGTTACATTATCTTGGCCATCGCAATAATTGCGGTGGTAGCATTGTTGTTGGGCCGCATTGGTATTATTATGAATGTGGCCGGCACATTGCTTAACCTCATAACAGCACACCCAGTCTTGGCCATCGTGGTTATCATACTCTCGATCGTATTCGTTGCAATGGGAGGCGCGATAGACGATGTCTTTGTTTAAGACGGCCACAGACGCATTAACCGTGGCTACTGATGTAGCAACCGATGCAACAGCTGAAGCAGGGTTCGATCTGTGGGCGTGGTTGATGGAATGGGGCCCGATGCTGATGCAGATCGGCCTAATTATTGCATTGATATATAACGGATGGCAGCGCAATGTTGTGAAGTCGGGAATACTGGCCTTAATGTGCGTTGTAACCTTTATCTTAGGGTGGTAAAATGGACATTCTATCTGTGATGATTGGCCTTATAATATCCCTGGTTTCCGTTCCGGTAGGCTATGCGGTTCGGACAAAAACACATTGCATAATTCCATTGCGCGATCCTATTTTTATTGGATGTCTGGTCTTGGAAGGTATTGCATTTATGCCTCTTGCGAATATATTAGATCCTAATGTTATCGCAACTGCATTCATTGGGTTCGATGTAGGGTTATTAATTGGCCACATTATGTGCCGCCCGGGTGATGTGCGCTACATGGATCTTCCGACAGAAGGCCCATGCTCGCAGAACATCGGCCCGGTGGTTTACTACGCTCACGGAGATAGAATGTACATTATGCCCCAGAGGTTCATAGCTATTGTCATGTCTTTTATGGGTATAAGGCACCCATGCGATATGCCCGTGCACGAGATCTCCAGAACCCGCAGCATGATAGCAACAGATGGACTCTTGAAATTGCGTCAGATGGATGTTGTGCCCGCTAGTTTACACTACACCGAAAAAGAGACGGTTCCGGCTTGCAGATTCGGATCATACAAAACCAAAGATGAATTTGGCAACATCACGCGCACCCCTAGGTATTTGTTCCATTTCGAAGTAACCAAGCACATTATCCGTTTTTCTCAAACCGTTACGGATGATTACCACACGTTCTGGACATCATACGATGTGTACAAAAAAGCCATAGAGGAGTGCGTAGAAGCGGAAGAACGCGCTGCACGTTTGGAGATCCTCAATCTGTCGCAAAAATTCGAAGCGGCCGCAGATCTGATAAGTGGTCTTGTATCGTTATCGACAGACGCGCCAGGCGCGCATGATGATATTATAGATCGTATAAGAAAAGCCAAAGAACGTTTTGACAAAGATCAGCAGAGGGAGTACAACCATGAATACAATTCCTGATGATGGTTCGATGCTTGGGGCGTTGTACGGATCCGCGCATATTGAGACGGTTTTAGCTGTGGAAAATGCGGAGAAAATAGGCGATGTCTTGGACGCGCGCATTGCAAAATATATGGGATTGCTTGACCTCGATGCAGCATTATCCTATATCGAAGAATGTCCGGAGATCGTATATTCAGAAGAAGATTACGAAGATGAAGGGCTGACAAAATTAAGGCAGCTTGTTTGTGATATTCTCGCACGCGATCTGCTTGATTCCTGGGTGGATAACGCCCGCCACAGAGGCGCATTGATAGGTATCGGGGAAAAATGCGCAATGACCTCAATTGTAGATGGAGAGGTGTACAAAATGGCCGTTGCTAGGTACGGTGATCTTCTTGGCTGATTTCACCAATATTTACCTCAACACAGTTGTTCGCATAAACGAAGGTTATTCGGAGCTGCAGGAACACCTGAAGGCCATGGATACGCGTGTTGCGTATCTCAAAACCTTCGAAATAGACTTATCCTCGGCCCTTCCGAACATGTCGCTGTGGAACATGGATAGTTATATCGCTCAACAAAAAGCGAACCCGATGCCCGATAACATCTACGAATTATTACAATTCGATGAGTTTAGATCGTGGATGGTGTTGTATGAATTGGTGATGCGCGATGCTGGACTTATTGGGCACAAAACGCCTAAGATTATGGGGTTGAGTTAATGATCGGAGAAGTTGAAGAGTTTATAGGCGATCTGCTTCGGCCAGGCAAAACCCTCGTATTTGGCGGAGAAAGAGGAGAAGGAAAAACATCTACGGCAATATCTCTCGCACAAAATACGATGGATGGCTTGTATGGCCATGAGAATGTGGCCGTAATTACCAATGTGATATTTGGAAAGGTAATCGGCGGCGGAAACATGCCCATAGAGGAATACCCCAATAATGTGTACCATGAAGATACATTAAGCGGCACAATGCAGCGCATTGGCAGTATCCTCAAGGAATACGGTTCCGGAAACGTTACAATCCTTTGGATTTTAGACGAAGCTCAAAACTTTATGCTCGCGGATCTGAACGGATCCAAGGAAAATTTGGCTTTAACAAAATATCTCGGAAACTCGCGTAAATTCGATGTCTGCAACATGTTTTTAACACCGGCAATCAACAATTTAACTCCCAGAGTACGTAGTTTCCCCACGGGTGAAAGCAAAAGCGGATATTGCAGTTGTCAGATAATTAAGGATAAAAAGACCTCAAGAAGAGAGGTTCCTCCGGGCATAGATCCTCGCAGCATATCATATTTTATTACCGGTCCGGAAAGCGGAAAACTGCCTATATACATCGCGCCGACCTCATGGACAAAAGGGATTTACGGCCCTGGTGTAAAGCCCGGAAGCATAGGGTACGACACAAAAAGTACCGCATCGTTTGAAGTTGGTACTAATTGTGTGTTGGAACCCTTCGATTTCAGCAGTTTTATCTATGCAACATCGGGCGGTTTATCGCATCAACTTCCAGAAAAGATTGAGGCTTACTTTAGAATTTGGGAAAATCAAGGCGCGGAAGAAAAAGAAAACGCAATTTTATTCAAAATCAAAGAACAATGCGCAAGAATTGAACGCATGCGCAACCAGGGGATAACCTGGAAAAATATCGCAGATATAGAAGGTGAGGTAAAAACAACGCTTGAATCGAGGTTTAAAAAATATATGGAACTGAAAGGAGGACGAAAGACGAACTCGGACGCGGACGCGGTATATATAAAACCTATTTTAAAGGAGGAAGGGGAAATTTTGCCGATCTCGTCTCCTAGTGATGAGGGTGAAGGATATGTTTGATGCATTCAAAAAAAGACGGACGGAAACGCCCCCCCAAGATGCACAAAAAGGTAGGGGTAAACGTGTACAGCAGACGACGAAAAAAGCCGAGTGTTCGGAGAAGAAGAAATGTAGCGCACCATTGAAGGTGAAGAAGAAGAAAAGCCCGCAGAAATCGACAACACCGGCAGATGTTGTAAAAAACCGTAAGAAATGAGGAAGTGATAAAATGTCATTATGGAAGAGAAATGCAAGAAGGGAAGAAGCTAAGACCAAGATGAAAGAGGCGAAGGCGGAAAGGCAACAGATACGCCTCGAAAAGGAACGCGCCGAAATTAAACAGAAAGAGGCGAAGGCGGCAATAAAAAAAGCTAACGGCGGCACGGGGATGAAGATCGTATTTTTTGAAAAAGAAAGACCCGCAGAAATCGACAGACCAAAAAACAGATCTACAAACAAAACCCGCAGGTGATCGTATGGTTAAAACAAGAAGGCATAGGATCGCGAAGAAGCAGGCGGAAATTGAGAGGGTACATGTTAATCTTCCAGACGGCACCAGCGCAAAGGTTCCGGTTAATTCTGATGGATATGTGCCGCAGGATTGGTTAGTGCGTCAATCATACCTTGTAGGGCACGCCTACAACGATTACAATGCAGAAGCCACAAAACAGTATCCAGCCAAGGTAACACCTAGGCAGGCTGCTGTATGGTTGAATGATATTGATAATGTAGATATTGACAACATTGATGTAAAAGGAACACCGCAGAAAAATATCGGATCTAGAACCGGTAAGAAAAAAGAGATACACCAAAAAATAAGAGTTTTCGGAACCCCTACAGAAGAAAAGAAAGTGCGCGGCCTAATTGATGAATCATTCTCAACAGACGATCTTGAAAAGATAACCGACAAAGGATCCATAGAGGTAGTATGTAGACCCGAACCGCTCGGGAGCCTTGGACATACCGATAGAAATTCATATGTAGCGTATGACAGAAGAAAAGGAATGAAGAACGGTGTAATTGTGCATGAGATCGTACACTGTTTGAGAAAATTGGACAGATCCCGTAAAGGTATAGCCGCATCCGCAATCGACAATCCGAAATTAGAAAAATTATCGGATAAAGAACAACACAACGTAGAAGAATCATGCACCGTAGCGGAATCCGCTGCAAGATCCAAAGGAACATATCAGGGTTCAGGTTATTATTGGGATGTTCCGGTTAAAGATGCAAAGACGGGTAGGTTGAGGTCTCCAACCAGCAAGGAAGCCCTGAAAATGGCTGCCGAAGATCGTAAGCTTTTTACGAATAACACAAACCGTCCATTGTCCGGTGATGCTGCAATAAAATCGGTTGAAGAAAATTGGGCAAAAAGCCACATTTCAAGGCTTAGAACTGGTAGAACAATGGCCATAAATTCAATGGCCAAAGTCGATGAAAAATACAAAGTTGAGAAACCTAAGCCTAAAACCAGCAAGAAACCCGCTGTAAAAAAGACTGCTGCTAAAAAACCAACATCGAAAAATAATGTTGCGAAAAAACCAACAAAAACAAAACAGACAACATTCTATGAAAGATGCAAAAGAACGGTTAAACCGAACTCTCCGAGGAGGAAATAATATGGATACATTGCCCGGACACCGTAGAGTGTTGTTATGCATGCTAACTTCGATAGAAACACAAGAAATTTTATCCGAATATTATGAAGATGAAACTTTTGTTAAAAACAAAAGAATGCAAGAAGCCATAAAAGAACTGAAAAAACTTCGTGATGATCTATGTGATTAGTCTGTAATTTTATGGAAATATGCAAATACCGGAATTATTGGAGATTGTGTATATGATCATGTATCAGTTCTCACAGAATTTATTGATAAATTGGAGCGTGAGAACGATTGTGAAAAATACAAAAAAGAACATTTGGGGTACACATAGTAAGCTTAAAACCTCATTTTTATTGTTTTAAGATATTGTTTTCCGTATTCGGTGATTTCATACCCGCGCAGATCCGCGCGAGATCCTGACGGAAGCTCGCGAATCATTCCGCAGATCTTTAGACAATTAATACCCGCGCGGTTACGGCCGTCCAACAAACAATTTTTATCGAATTTTCCATTTTTTATTGATTTCAAAATGTCCGCATTCGAAGATCCCATAGAGATATTTTTTAAGATCGGAATTTCAATGTTTTGAGACATACAACCGCCTAGATTAGCAACAACGTTTAAGGATAAAATAGTATGTAAAATGGATTAGTAGAAATAAGTGTCATTAATTCTATATCCGTTTGGCTTTTCACCAATATTATATTCATTTAGGAACCCATGGCCTAAACTGGTAGTTGCCTCACAATAATAGTATTTTTTTCCGTTTATTATCTCATATGCTCCAGAACCATCGGGAATGGATATGCCTGCAGCCATATGTGCTGCATTGAAGGAACCATCAGGGTTATAACAATATACATAAAATAATACAGTCTCAAACCCCATTGCTTCGGCCAAAGTTGAAAATAAAATAGCATGATCCTCACAATCTCCTTTTTTCTCATACAGCATTTCTGCAGGGTACTTCCAATAATCTGTTTGACCCTTCCCAACATGATCAAATTCATAAGGGATACTTTGAACAAATTTTAAAAGACAATTGGCACGCTCTAAATCTGAACGGCCGTCTAAAAACTTATTTAGGCTGTTGGCCAAGCCTTTTATTACCGAATCTTCCGATGAAATATATTCTGAAACACAGTATCTAGCTCCATTTATGTTTCTAGGGATATCATCAGATAAAGAATCGTAATACCATTTAAACGAAAAGGGTAAATCCCATTTAACAGAATTATTATTCCAAAACCAATCAGTAAGGCCTGAATGCCAATCTTTGGTTTGGTAACTCCAATTATATGTTACAATTTTAGATCCATCTATAACAACATCTTGATATTGCGAATCAACAAAACCATCTGTATATTGAATAGTTTGAATTATTCTATACGCGGATACATCATAGACTGTATGTACAACATTAGTATAATAGTCACTAATATCTTTGAAAATTATCTGATTTTTAATCAAATCTTGTATGGTTACTGTTTTTTCTAAAATTTCAACATTATATATCGGAATTATTCCGAAAGTGGACGGGGCTGTTGTAGACGACATTGTTAGTTTAAACGATGCATCATGAATCAAATGGAATTTTGCAACAAAATTATAATCACGATCCAATCTAAATTTATATTTATCGTCTTTTGATATCAAGTTATCATTTTCAAACCATCCATCAAAACAGTATCCTTCTGAATACA
>CAYMPW010000024.1:0-15260 GCA_964392725.1 uncultured Methanomassiliicoccales archaeon | reverse complement strand
GCGTAGCATCGCCGCTGGCGTATGATCTAGCACACGTCCAGGTTGCGTATGATCGACAATCATCGGGCGTATTCCACTCTCATCTTCCAATGTGGAGCCCTATGTCTCTTCCCCGACGGAGGACCTCTCCTCGGGTGCATGTCTTCATTTGAACTTGATATTTGTAAGCACCAGTTTCCTGTTGCCGACGAAATTCCTGATTATCGAAGAAGTATATAATACTTCCCCAACAACGGAACTCTTGAAGCTCAGAAATTTTCTGAGCCACATACGATGGTACACATCGCACAAATCCCCTTACTCACATCGAATATATATAGGTTTCCCATGGTTGGAAAAACTATTACGGCATGAACAGGATTTCTATCGCATTTGGAATCAATTTTCTTACTTTTTGCATGTCTGGATAGTAAAAACGCAGCATATCTTCACGGTGCGGAGATTTTCCGAGAATTCTCGAAACAACGGAAGTCTCCGTAATTCCGTCAACCTTCCACGCGCCACCTTCGTAAGAAATATCCGTACTGATAAAAATTGGGAGTTTCAAACGCATTTTTTCAATTTCTGTACAAATCGAAGAAAGATACTCCAATTCTTCAGATGGTATCGAACAAATATCGCCTGATCTCGTTTTGAATGTAGAATCCCCGGACTCGAGATAATCCAAAAGACTGCGGCGCGACACAGCCATATGATTATTCATCTCGCCAATCATCTTTTCGATGTTTATAGAATTGTCATTCATTACCACGTAATATATCCTTTATTATATTAAGGAGAGAGATTAACCGAATTTGATGTTAAGTCGCGTTATATGAATAATACATATATTGAAAACACATTTCGGGAACATGGATCGCAAAACAGCAGAAACACTTCTGAATACACACCCTTGCTTCTGCGAAGGTGCGCATACGAAATTTGCACGTATGCACATTCCAGTTGCTCCACGGTGTAATATTCAATGCAATTATTGCAACCGCAAGTATGATTGCTGCAACGAATCGCGTCCAGGCGTGACGAGTGAAGTTCTTACAGCACTCGAAGCTTCAGACAAAGTTGGATATGTTAAAGAAAAAATACCCCAACTTAGTGTTATTGGAATTGCGGGACCGGGAGATCCTTTGGCGAACGAAGCTACATTTGAATCATTAAAATACATAGGAGACAGATATCCCGACCTTACGCTTTGCGTTTCTACAAATGGTCTTGCACTCCCAGCTACCGCAGAACGTCTTCATGACTTAAATGTGGGTTTTATTACAGTTACAATTAATGCATGCGATCCCGAAATCTCAAAAGACATCTATGATTCCGTTATATGGGAAGGAAAACGTCTTGAAGGCGTAGAAGGAGCTGCACGTCTTTTGGAGAATCAATTGGAGGGCATTCGTAAATGCAACGAGCTTGGAGTGCTTGTAAAAGCCAATATTGTGCTAATCCCTGGAATAAATGACAAACATATTCCGGACTTAGTCAAGAAATTAAAATCACTTGATGTATACATAATTAATATTCTTCCATTGATTCCGGTAGAAGGAACTAAATTTAGTAACCGTAAAGCTCCTACATCTACGGAAAGGAGAGAATTGATGGATCTTTGTTCATTAGATGCTCGCATGATGCGTCATTGTAAACAATGTCGTGCAGATGCTATAGGTCTTTTAGGAAATGATAGATCCGCGGAATTTGCTGGAAAAGGATGCAATTCATCCTGTGAAAGTATTGATTTGATTACAGATATTGCAAAAGAAGAAGTACGTATAGCAGTAGCAACTTCCGATGGAAAGAATGTTAATTGTGGTTTTGGAAATGCTCCAGAGTTCCACATCTATGCTTCTGATGGTAAAACGACAAGATATCTCAGAACTGAAAAAATCGATACAGATGTAGAAGTATCTGGAAAATCTCATGCAAATCACCTTTCATCAATCTATTCATCCATTAAAGATTGTAAAATCGTTGTAGTTTGTGAGATTGGCGAACATCCTGCTAAAGATTTAGAAACAAGAAATATAAGAGTCATAGTTACAAAAGGAGATATAAACAGCGCCGTGAGGAACGCTGCGAACTCTAAATTGTAACTTCCCCTTATGTTTTTGATGAAAACCTAAGAGCCTTTTTAAATAAGGATAGTATGGAGGCATATATTTGGAGTGTACAAAATGGACGCTCAAGAGCTTAGAGAAGCATATGTCAATTTCTTCAAAGGAAAAGGTCATGCATATATCAGATCTGCATCATTGATTCCCGAGAATGATCCAACCGTACTATTTACAACCGCAGGAATGCACCCTCTTGTGCCTTATCTCCTTGGAGAAAAACATCCCCAGGGAAAAAGACTGGTAGATTACCAAAAATGCATAAGAACTGGTGACATAGACGAAGTAGGAGATGCAAGCCACCTCACATTTTTCGAAATGCTTGGTAACTGGTCTTTGGGAGATTACTTCAAAGAAGAATCTATCGGATTCAGCTTTGAATTCCTCACTGAAGTTCTCAAACTTAGTCTTGACAGCATTGCCGTAACCGCATTTGCTGGAGAAGAGGGAATTCCAAAGGATGAAGAAACCGCCAAAATCTGGAAAAGTCACGGACTCAAAGATGAACAGATTTATTTCTACGGAAGAGAAGATAATTGGTGGGGCCCTGCAGGTCAAACTGGACCTTGCGGACCAGATACCGAAATTTTCTTTGATAACGGTCAACCCAAATGTGGACCGGATTGCGGACCTTCATGCCACTGTGGAAAATTCACAGAAATATGGAATAATGTCTTCATGCAGTATTTCAAAGACAAAGATGGTAAATACACACCTCTTGAACAGAAAAACGTAGATACCGGAATGGGCCTTGAAAGAGTACTGTGCATGATGAATGGTAAAAAGACAGTGTACGATACACAACTTTTTGCAGGAATCATAGGCCAGATTGAAAATCTTTCTGGAAAGAAGTACGAAGATGAGCCTAAAGCATTCCGTATTATCTCAGATCATCTCAGAGCTGCTACATTCATGCTTGGAGATGGCGTTATGCCCTCCAAAATGGGACAAGGATACATTCTAAGAAGACTTATCAGAAGAGCTAGCAGATACATGTCTGGTCTTGGAATAGAGGGTGTAAATATGCGCTCTGTTGCAGAAGTCGTTGTCAGAGAATATTCAGGATCATATCCTGAATTAAAAACAAACGAAGAACAGATCTACATGCTCATTACCGCAGAAGAAGTGAAATTCCACAAGACTCTCACAAAGGGACTCAGAAGATTCGACGAGATGGTAACAGAACTTGGCGATAAAACGACCCTGGACGGAGAAATGGTGTTCAGGCTCTATGACACCTATGGATTCCCTGTAGAGCTTACAGAAGAGCTTGCAGGAGAGAAAGGACTCAAGGTAGACACAGAAGACTTCGACAAGAGGTTTAAAGAGCACCAGGAGAAATCCAGAGCAGGTTCCGACCAGACATTCAAAGGAGGTTTGGCAGACAACAGTGTAGAGACTACAAAACTTCACACTGCGACCCACCTTCTCAATGCAGCGCTTAGATCCATCGTAGATCCGGACATCAGACAAAAAGGCAGTAACATCACTGGAGAGAGACTTAGATTCGATTTCAACCTCGACAGAAAGGTTACACCGGAGGAAATTGCAGAGATTGAAAAATTCGTTAATGAAGCAATCAAAGCAAGCATACCTGTTGTATGCAACGAAATGAATATCGATGATGCCAAAGCATCTGGAGCCATTGGTGTGTTCGACAACAAATACGGAGAAATTGTAAAGGTTTACAAAATCGGAGACGTTTGTTCAGAACTTTGCGGTGGACCCCACGTTGAGAATACCAGCGAACTCCAGGGATTCAAAATTAAAAAAGAAGAAGGATCCGCTGCCGGCGTTAGACGTATCAAAGCTGTTGTTGGTAAATTCGATTAAACCTGAGGGCATTTGCCCTCAATTTTTTTTATACAAATTTTTGAATTTCAAAAGCGCTATCTCTGTGAAGAAATAGATGGTGAAAATGGTGGACTGGGCGAGATTTGAACTCGCGACTTCTTGCTTGCAAAGCAAGCGATCTTCCAGCTGATCTACCAGCCCACTAAAAAGAGTGAACTATCGATATAATATATATCTTTCGCTGGGTGGGTCTGGAATACATAGACAGAATCCCAGAATTTTTAATATATCTCGAACGATTGAGTCAAATATTCACTGATTGATACGATCCAAAATAGTTTTCGGAATTTCTTCCAGAACCTCGGTTCTGAAATAACCAGTCTTGATTATACTGTAGCCGACGTATGACAACACCCATGATCCGGCTTTTGAAAGATTGTATTTTCTGGCGATCAATCCTGATTTTATGGAAACCACTTGTATTTTACCGTACTTCAAAATCGTATCGCTACGGTCAAATGTTCCGTTCTTTATTCTTATTGAATTCTCACCGATACCAAAGCGCGGAACCGTGTATGCTGCATAGGCCCAGTACGCAACAACCAACAAAATTATAATGATTATAGCAAACGCAATAACTTCTACGTACGCCGCATATTGAGAATACTCTGTAGATGGAAGTTCTGAAATGAAATATATCGCGGTTGTGGAAACTATGCTGACAGCAAAAATAAACATCAAAACCGCAGAAAGTAAAATTGGTATTTTGGACTCTTTTGGCTGTGACATGAGTTTGTCTGAAAATGTAAATTCAGGAACGAGACGTGAAAGATTTTCCAAAATTGTTGTGTTATCTTTCATTATACATAACACAGGACTGGTTTCATTTCCTCCTGTATTAACGCCAACTACTTCCACCTCAATCCAAGATTTGTTCAACAAACGCGAAATTAAAGTATTTCGAACACGAATTGCGTTAATTTTCGATACATTGAATGATGTTTTGTAGTTGTATATTAACCCCTTTGAAATATAAATCATATCTTTATCCCTGGATATTTTAAAATTCATGTATTTTAAGAATGAAAAAATAGCTGGAACTATGTTTAAGAATATAAAGGGAATAAGCGTATACAATATGGCATCAACTTTTGCAGAGCCTGAAAAAATAGGAATCATAAATTGAACTATCGCTATACCAAGGAAGATCCAACCGTAGATTGCTGTCGCCGTGGACTGACTTAACAAACTATGAAGAAAAACATCCCCTGCAGACACATTTGTCCAAGATTCCATTTCGGGAATTATATCCTGAACACTCTGTGTATTTTGACGGAATACTTTGTTATTAAGATCTTCATAAATCTTATCTGATACATCAGATTTGAAAATCAACTGTATTTCTGGAATTGTAGGGTTTGCTGCAGAATTGATATTGAGAAGTAAAACTGTTGTTCCGAATATTCTGTCAAGAATGTCACGATTTTTATTTACGGATGCCAATTTTGAGTAATGAATTCTTTTATTAAGCTTAAAAATCGTATCTCTGTTTATACAAATCTCGTCATCTCCAAAGGTTACGGTTGTTTTGTACCATCTAAGATACAATACAACCAATACTAAGAAAATAATCACACTGTATATTGCTACGATTCCCAATAGTGGTGCACCTGTATTACGCATAAAAAAGAACGTAAAAACAAGTATGAAAATGAAAGATACAGCAGACTTAACGATTACAATTGGATGTAAGCGTATTGGTTTATCATTCATTTTCTTCCCTCAGAATGCGCAATACAATTTCGTTAAGCTTGTCCGCAATCTGCTCCGCTTCTTTTATCTCGATATATTCAATTGTTGCCACTCCGCCTGCTGTTGTAATATTAACAATGGCAAGACCGAATGCATTGTTTATGGGACCTCTTATTACTTCCACTTGATGTACTCTTTCAATTGGGACAATTGTATGAGTTATCGTAAATATTCCTTTCAAAACATCGATACGATCATCACTGATTTTATACCGATATCTGGCATAGAAAATAAGAGGTGATATAATCAGATATATTACCAAAATAATATCCAATGATATTGTGGCATATCTCAGATACTGTTCGTAAGTTCCTGCGATATGACTATTTTGTAAAATAAGAACAGAAATAATCGATAAGATAATCAGTTTGATGATGTTTGAAATATACATAGAAAGCTTACTTTTTGGAACGAGTCTTCTAAATCCATCCTCTGTGATTCCGCCTTCATCAGTTTTGAAATTAAACTTACCTTCTGAGCTCACAATTCCTTATGGAAAATAAAACAATATAAAGTTATGTAAAAGGTAAATCAGAAGCTTGCCGAAGCAAACTTCTGATTAAGAAATTTAATTTAAAAAGTTTAAGAGTTATCCTAATTACGCGCTGCGAAGTACGATCTCGATGTTGACACCATCGGGAACCTGAATTCTCATGAGCTGCCTAAGGGCGCGCTCGTCAGCATCCAGATCGATGAGTCTCTTGTGGATACGCATTTCCCAACGGTCCCAGGTCTCGCTTCCTTCTCCATCAGGGCTTTTTCTGCAGGGTACTTTTAACTTCTTTGTGGGAAGTGGTACGGGTCCGCGAATCTGTACACCAGTTCTCTGGGAAATTCCCTTGATCTGGTTGCAAACTTCGTCAACCTTTACTGCGTCTGTTCCGCTGAGAGAGATTCTTGCGCGCTGTGCCATAGGTAATCACTCGGATTATGCTTTGTCGACTGAGATGCACATTCCTGCAGCAACAGTCTGTCCCATATCACGGATGGCGAACCTTCCGAGAGGGGGGAATTCTTTTGCGGGCTCGATAACCATGGGCTTTGTGGGCTCGACTTTAACGACAGCGATGTCACCAGTCTTAAGGAAATCGGGGTGTTCTTCTTTTGCCTGACCGGATTTAGGATCGATGGTTTTTACGAGTTCAACGAACCTGCATGCAGTCTGAGTTGTGTGGCAGTGGAACACAGGTGTGTATCCGATTGTGATAACCGAGGGGTGGTTCAAGACGACAATCTGTGCAGTGAATGCTTTTGCAACTGTAGGGGGGTTGTCGACGGGACCTGCAACGTCTCCTCTTTTGACATCGTTCTTTGCAACACCGCGGACGTTGAATCCGACGTTGTCACCAGGAACTGCCTGGGGGAGAATTTCGTGGTGCATTTCAATTGATTTAACCTCTCCAGTGATGTTGGAGGGCTGGAATGAAACTTTCATGTTAGGCTTCAAGATACCGGTTTCGACACGGCCGACAGGAACGGTTCCGATACCAGTGATTGTATAAACATCCTGGATAGGCATCCTGAGGGGTTTGTCTGTGTGTTTTTCAGGTACTTTGAGCATGTTGAGTGCCTCAATAAGGGTAGGTCCGTTGTACCAGGGGGTGTTTGCGGATTTAACCTTAATGTTGTCTCCCATGTATGCGGAGGTGGGGACGAAGTGTACTTCATCGGTTTTGACACCAACCATTTTCATGAGCTTGATCATTCCTTCTTTTGCTTCGTTGTATTTGGCTTCGTCGTATTTGACTGCGTCCATTTTGTTGATAGCAACGATGATCTGTTTGACACCGAGGGTTGTTGCAAGGAAAACGTGTTCCTTGGTCTGTGCCTGGGGTCCTTCAATTGATGAGCATGTAATGATAGCTGCATCTGCCTGGCTGGTACCTGTGATCATGTTCTTAACGAAGTCACGGTGACCAGGTGCATCGATAACGGTGAAGTAGTATTTGTCGGTGTAGAACTTTTTGTGTGCAACATCGATGGTAACTCCTCTCTCCCTCTCTTCTTTAAGGCCGTCCATGACCCATGCGAAGTAGAAAGTTCCTTTACCTTTTTCTTCAGCTTCTTTTTTGTATTTTTCGACGATGTGGGGATCGATAGCGTCGCATTCGAGAAGAATCCTACCGGTGAGGGTGGATTTACCGTGATCGACGTGACCGATGATAACCAAATTCATGTGTTCTTTCTCTGCCATTTTAGATTCCTCCTATATATAGGTCTGATTTCTCCATAATATGTTTTGTATTTAAACCTTACATGCCTGAGTAATATCCGGCGTCATAAGGCTCAGGGTTGAGGCCCTTGCGTGTCCTGATTTCTCCAACAACTTTCTTCTGGAATTCGGCTGGTACCGACTTGAAGCCAGCGTTTTCGGTTGACCAGAGTGCGCGACCCTGTGTGGATCCACGTACGTCGGATGCGAATCCGAACATATCTGCAACGGGACATTCTGCCGATACGGTAGAATCTGCTCCGTCCTGGCCCATTTCAAGAATGGTACCGCGGCGCTGGTTGATCAGGTTGACTGCTGATCCCATGTAGTCTGGAGGTACGCTGATGAAAACCTTCTGCATAGGTTCCATGAGGGTCCTTCCTGCAATACACATTGCACCATAGATACCGTCTCTTACTGCGGGGATGATCTGTGCAGGTCCCCTGTGGATTGTATCTTCGTGGAGCTTTGCGTCCATGAGTTTAATTTTGACTCCAGAAACTTTCTCGGCTGCGAGAGGTCCTTTGGTCATTGCTTCTTCGAAAGACTGTTTTACAAGTTCCATTGTTTCGTGGAGGTACTGGATACCTTTTGTGCAGTCAAGAAGAACGTTGTTGTTCTTGAATGCGACTACGCCTTTGGCGTCGTCTTTTTCCATACCAGCATCGGAAAGGAGCTTTGCGACTGCTTTCTGATCCTTGATTTTTGCGCCGACATCAATCTCACCTGAGCGGATTGCGTCCAAGACACCTTCTTCAAGGGGTTCTACGAGGAAGTAGAACTTGTTGTGTTTGTTAGGTGATTTTCCTTCAAATTCTGAAGGGTTCTTTCCTTTGACACCTTCCTGGTAAACAACGATTGGAGGTGAAGAGATGATTTCAACACCCTGTTCGTTGATGATACGGTATTCGGTGATTTCCAAGTGGAGTTCTCCCATACCGGACATCAAGTGTTCGCCAGTTTCATTGTTAATTTCAATGTTGAGTGAAGGATCTGCTTTTGCGATAGTCCTGAGAACTTCGACGAGTTTAGGCAAATCTTTCATGTTCTTTGCTTCGATAGCTTTTGTGATAACAGGTTCAGAGTAGTGAGCCATTCTCTCGAAAGGTTCCATTTCTTTAACTGTAGAGATTGTAGATCCTGCGATAGCATCTTTGAGACCGGTCAAAGCAACGATGTTACCGGCCTGACAGTTTTCAATTGGAATTCTGTCTGCACCGACCATCAATGCAACGGTCTGTACTCTCTGTGCATTAGGCATACCTGCAATGTACAAAGTCTGTCCTTTGGTAACTGAACCTGAGAACAACCTACCGATTGCAACTTCTCCTGCGTGGGGATCCATGATAATCTTGTTAATCATCATAGATACATCTCCTTTGGAGTCGCATGCAAGCATCTGTTTTCCGAGTGTAGATTCTTTGTCTCCTTTCCAGATGGTAGGGATACGAATCTTCTGTGCGTCAACAGGGTTCTGGATGTGCTCAATGGCCATCTGAAGAACAACTTCGTGAAGAGGTGATTTTCTGGAGAGTTCTTTCTGTCCACCTTCTTTTGCGCAGTATTCGAAAATATCAGAGAATGTGATATTGCTCTTCTGCATAAAGGGTGCTGAAATCGCCCAGTTGTTGTATGCAGATCCGAAAGCAACTGTTCCGTCCTGGATACTGACCTGCCATTCTTTGTTAAGAGGTGCAGGAAGGATGTTTGCAACTTTTGTGTTGAACTCGGCTACGAGTTTTGAGAATTTTGCAACCATCATATCTTTGGTAACCTGCTGTTCGACAATCATCCTGTCAACTTTGTTGATGAACAAGAGAGGTCTAACACGTTCTTTGAGAGCCTGCCTGATAACTGTTTCAGTCTGAGGCATGATACCTTCAACGGCACAACAGAGGATGAAAACACCATCGAGTGCTCTCATTGCCCTTGTAACGTCTCCACCGAAGTCAACGTGACCAGGAGTATCGATCATGTTGATCAAATATTCCTGTTTGTTGTATGTGTGAACCATTGACGCAGATGCTGCGTTGATTGTGATTCCTCTTGCGGATTCCTGCTCGTCGAAGTCGAGAACACGCTGTTCTCCTGCGAGGTCTGCAGACATCATACCGGCACCTGCAATGAGGTTATCGGAGAATGTTGTTTTTCCGTGATCGATGTGTGCAGCGGTACCGATGTTCCTGATGAATTGAGGTGTTGACATCAATTCGACTGCTCTCTTAATATTATCTTCTTTTCTGCCCATGACATCACCTTTGGTTTATCAAAATCAGCGTGCCGACTGTGCGACCCTCTCGATTTCTTCTTTCTTGGCGACGGAGTAAGAAGTCATATCGCCTTTTGCTGCGAGGATGATTTCTTCTGCGAGGCATTCGTAAATAGGCTTCTTGTTCTTTGCTGATGCAAGAACTACACCTTTGGAAAGGTTGCGCAGAGCAATGTCGAGTCTCCTCTGGGGAGCAACATCTACTGCTTTGGGTACGGAGATTCCTCCGAACTGAAGTCTTGTAACTTCTTCACGAGGTGCTGCATTTTCAAGAGCATCTGTGAAAACCTGTACAGGGTTCTTTTGGGTCTTTTTAGCGACAATATCAAAGGCTTCCGACACCGCTTTGTAGGCCTTGAGTTTCTTGCCGGTATATTTTTCAGTCCTCATGATGTTGTTAATGAGCCTCTCTACGATGCTCAATTTGGACTTTCCAAACCACCTGTTTGCATGTTTACCTCCGGAGTGGGGTACGTTTGTAGGCGTAAGGTCGATGTATTTTGCAAGACCTCCGTCACTGACGACTACTTCGGATGTATCGTATTTCCCGAAAATAAGGGGAGTTGAAATTGTAATTTCCTCTGTCATGATAATCACCGTACGGGTTTATCGGTTCTGCCTCTGACCATTTCGTTCAAGGAGACATTGTTGACCTTAATGACTTTGAAACGGACTCCGGGAATATCTCCGTAAGACCTTCCCATTCTACCACCGATACCTTCAATGAGAACTTCATCGTGTTCATCGATAAAGTTGATAGCACCGTCTCCAACCGCAAATGCAGTGATCTGGCGTCCATTCTTAATAAGCTGAACTTTGACGCATTTCCTGATAGCGGAGTTAGGCTGTTTTGCCTCAATACCGACCTTCTCAAGCACAATACCGCGTGCCTGTGAGGATCCCTCCAACGGATCGGATTTCTCCCTCAGTTTCAATACTCTCTTCTTGTATCCTCTGTCAAGCCAGCGGAATTTCTGCCTGTCCTCTTTCATTTTTCTTGCGGTGTAAAGACCATTACCCAAATGTTTCACCTTCCATGTGAATTATTTTTTGCGATTAATGTTATTATATTTAAAACCTTATCAGTTTTAGATATTAATCAGCCTAAGTGGCTAGCCTAACACCATATATAAGACCTCCGTCAAAAACAAGAGGGCGGTCAGAATATATCGCGACATACTTTTCCAAGAATTTTCATACCATTTTTCATGGACTCTTCATCAGGGGTAGCAAAATTCAACCTAATCGTGTTGTTCCCGCCTCTGATATGAAATGGCTTTCCTGGCATAACTACGAGATTATTTTCCAATGCGTTCTCAAAAATCTTCTTCGCATCTGTACCATCCGGAGAGCGTAACCATACGAACATGCCTCCTTCCGGATTGTTCCACCTCATATATTCGGGCAGTTCATCTTCCATGAGATCGATAAAGATATTCTTCTTACGATTGTATTCTGCCCTGAGTTTGTCAAGATATTGATCATAATCAACATTTTCCAAGAATCTGTTTATGATGGATTGTGAAAACTGTCCAGGAAGGAGACTTCCGGCCTCAATGGATGTAAGAGTTTGTTTTCTCATCCATTCTGGGACGACCATCCACCCGACTCTCATTCCTGGAGATATTATCTTCGAAAAAGAGCCTGTTAAAACGGTATTGTCGGTTGCCCTGGATTTTATAGATATTCCAGGTCTCCCCGAGTAACCGAGCTCCCCGTATGCATCATCTTCTATTACTACACAGTCCGATGATTCTGCCAATTCGGCAACCAGTTTACGCGAATCATTGGTATAGCTCATACCAGATGGATTTTGAAAATTTGGAATAGAGTAAAATAACTTCGGTTTTTGAGACATTGCATCTTCTAACTCTTGGGAATCTGGATTTCCATCCACCATATCTACCCCGATAAATTCTGGAGCATATACAGAATATGATTGCAATGCACCCAAATATCCGGGGTTTTCTACAACCATTTTGTCTCCTGGATTTAAAAACATCTTTCCCATATGATCAAAACATTCCTGCGATCCGTTTGTCATAAAAACATCTTCTGCGGTCGCTTTGAAGCCCAATTCTTTTTGGCAACGGGCAGCAATTTTTTCTCTGAGTTCAGGAAGACCTTCGGCCAATCCATATTGTAGCGTACCTGCGGCACGATCTTTTGAAAGTGCTTCGTTGGTTGCTTTGATTAGCTCATCCGCATCGAAGAGATTGTTATCAGGAAGTCCTGTTGCAAAAGAAATCATACCTGGGCGATTGGCTACTTCAACCAATTGCATTATGTAAGATTCCATTACATCGTTAACTCTACGGGAAAATTGCGGCTGCATCGATTTGGGAAAGTATACGATATCTAAAAACCCTCGGGTACTCCGTTTCCCATTCTACCCTATAATATGTACGTGCGTGCGCGATAACCTTTATAAACAATACATGGATTGCGAAGATAGTTGATTAACATGGCTGATGATGATTATTTTGCATTGCTCGACAGAGCCAAAAGCGTATTGCCCGAAACAATTGAAAACCACGAAAGGTTTGCGCTTCCCGAGTTGGACATCCTCCAAGAAGGAAAAATAACAGTCTTCAGAAACTTCATTGACGTTACAGATAAGCTCAGGAGAGATCCTCAGCACCTTCTTCAGTTCCTCCTTAAGGAATTGGGAACTCCTGGAAACATTGAGGGCCGTAGGGTCGTATTCAAAGCCAAAATCAACCCAACGCACATTAGTGAAAAAATTCAACTCTACACCGAAACATATGTTATCTGTTCAGAGTGCGGTCTTCCCGATACAAAAATTGTTAAAGAAGACAGAACTCTCATTTTGGAATGTGAAGCATGCGGTGCACGCAGATCTATTAACGTAAGAAAATCCGTAAAGGTTGATTCACCAAATACTCTCAGAGAAGGAGATGTTATCGATCTTACAATAACAGATTCAGGTAAGAAGGGAGACGGTGTTGGAAAATTCTACGATTATCTTGTAGTTTGTCCTGGTACCACAAAAGGCAATACCATTCATGCAAAGATTACAAAAATCTCTGCAAAGACTGCATTTGCGGTTCCCACATCTGACCCTACTACTCGTTGATAAGGTAAAATCATGAAGTACTTCGTAGAAACCTACGGCTGTACGATGAACTACGGGGAAAGTGAAGATTTAGCCCGCAGGCTGAGTGATTTAGGTCACGTTCGTACATACTCTATCTCTGATGCAGAGCTTGTTGTTTTGAATACGTGTACGGTTGTGGAAACAACTGAAAAACGTATGCTTCGCAGAGCTTCCGAACTTCGTAAAGATGGGAAAGAAGTTATTGTTGCCGGATGCATGGCAAAGGTTCAATCATCGCGTATGGAAGTTAGACTTCCAAATGCTTTGATTCTTCCGCCCGACATGTATCCTGAATTCGATGCATTGGTTGAAGAAAAATATGGGTGTGGGGAATGTATTGAATCAGAAAAATACGGATCCAGTGCCATTTTACCAATAGCCCAGGGTTGTTTGGGCAATTGTACATATTGCATAACCAGATTCGCAAGAGGTCGTCTTGTTAGCTTTAATGAAGACGAGCTTATTCAAAAATTCAAAAAAATGTTGGATGACGGTTCGAAAGAAATATTGATTACCGCCCAAGATACGGCATGCTATGGAATGGATACGGGTAGCAGCCTTCCAAAACTTATCAAAAGAATGTTGGAATTTGATGGTGACTATCGCATACGCATAGGCATGATGAATCCAAACAGATTAGATCCCATTATAGATGATTTGATGGATCTTATGGAAGATAAGAGACTGTACCGTTTCTTACATATACCCATACAAAGCGGAAGTGATTCTGTATTGTTGGGTATGAAAAGACATTGCACAGCTGATAAATTCATAGGCATTGTCAATCGCCTTAGGGAACGCTATCCGGACATCAGCATAGCAACAGACATAATATCTGGATTCCCTGGAGAATCTGACGAGGACCATGAGAAGAGCCTGAACCTTGTTAGAACTCTGAAAGCAGACACAATTAACATAACAAGGTTCTCAGTCAGACCTGGAACAGATGCTGCGTCTATGGTACAAGTTCAGGGCCGCATAATCAAAGACAGATCCCGCGAACTTACAGATTTGAAAAATGATGTAGAGAAAAACGTTAACGATGCTTTGATAGGAAAACAGTTTGAAGCACTCGTTACAGAAATTGGAAAACCCGGAACCGTTATTGCCCGTACAAATAATTATCGTCCCGTTGCAATAGAAGAGGAAATTTCGCTTGGCACATTCATAAATGTGGAAATCACATCTAGCGAATCTACCTATCTCATCGGAAAGTTGTTAAATGATTGAGGTATAAACCCGACATATAGCCCCGTAGTGTAGTGGTCAATCATACTAGCCTTTGGAGCCAGTGACTCCGGTTCGAACCCGGACGGGGCTACCACTACTTTCTTCGAATACATTAATTTGATAAACTAAATTATTTTTGAAATTGTATAATCACACTACTGATTTGATTACAGTGTTGTATACGTATTATACATACACAGATTGAAGCAAAGTTCTTCAACCAATGAATTTTGTGATATTTGAAATGCTAACGGGTAAATGAATCCACTAGCATATTTTTTTATTACCAAATGAAAAATACTAAGACCGAGTTTTGAATAAAACTCTGATGAATTAGATCTATCGAATTCAGCTTGCTATTCTTTGGCAGCACATCACCAATTGATGTGTGATGAATAAAACTTGACGCATAAGTGTCAAGACAGAATTAGAATGTATTTCGATGCTGCGATTATTGATTTCTGAATGCGTGAAGAATGATCAATAAAAAAATCAAAGTGAAAATGAGAATAAAGTAATTAATAGAATAAAAAAACGAAGAAATGAAGTGACGTTCGATGCTACGTTTAGTGCATGGTAAGCTGCCTAAGGAATCGCGGGAAATTCACTTGGGAATTTCCTTGCTATTCATGTATTTGTATTGTTTTGAGAGTGGGGCATGAGGCCCCACTCTGCGTAGGAGGTGATCCATCTGCAGGTTCCCCTACAGATACCTTGTTACGA
>CAYMPW010000023.1:0-18382 GCA_964392725.1 uncultured Methanomassiliicoccales archaeon | reverse complement strand
GGTATAAACATACAACTTTGTATGTTAATCAAAACAACATACAACTTTGTATGTTTATTGTTTTTTGATTATCTGTTACCTTTCAGATCATAAAAACAGAGTCGGTTCTTCCGAAAAATTCGGAAGAACCATTGGTTTCACATTAAAATCGGGAATCTTTTCACAAGTTCGGTTTCGCACCATGCTTTACCGAATCCTACTTCATCCCATGCACCCGTAAACATAAATGCAACAACCAGAACAATATACACGATATGATAATCCAAAACAGGATTGTCGGGTATCGGGAATACAACAAGATACATCAAGCCAAGGAAAATTACTCCGGCAACGGTGGATATTTTTCTTCCGAGTCCGAGTGTAAACGAAACACCCATAGCAGACAATCCACCAATCAATAAAGCATCCGTAATCACATTACCTGCAATAGGGTACAGGAATTGAGCAAACGGTCCGTCAAACGCATACGGGAGAACCGCCGATGGTGAAAATCCATCGATCCATCCGCCTCCCGGCGATGTCGGAAATCCTAAACCGAATATTTTATCCAAAGCACCCCATAGGAAAATAAGACCGATCAGAATTCTTAATACAGCCATCATTTTTGCACCGGGATTCGATACATCTTGAAAATCAAATGCCATGTAATTCCTCCAGTTTTGAATAGTCGACTATTCAAAAGAAAACAAATCTCGGATAAAACGGAAATTTTTCCTCAAACATTTTCATATCTGGATTAAGTCTGGATTTAATAAGCATTCGTATAAACGACAAACAAATAATCATGCAATATTTTTGAAAATCGATACTTTTTCGCCAATCTCTTTATCTGAGAAAACATATGCTGTATTTCATGGGAGACAGAGTTTCCGACGGACACGCATTGGTAATAGGACGTTTTCAGCCCTTTCATAAAGGACATCTCGAAGTCGTTCGCAAATGCGCCGCAGAATCCGATAAACTGATTATCGGAATCGGTAGTGCGCAGTATTCTCATTCCGGAGGCAATCCGTTTACGGCCGGTGAACGTTACGAAATGGTAGCGGCCGCATTGGATGAAGCCGGAATCAAAAATTATTGTATTGTCCCCGTAGAAGATCTGAATAGATATTCTGTTTGGGTTTCCCATGTGGAATCCATGGTACCGTCATTTTCAACGGTATACAGCAACAATCCCTTTACCCGCCGTTTGTTTTTGGAAGCAGGGTACGAAGTAAGGGATTCTCCGTTGTACAGTCGTGAAAAGTTTTCCGGAACCGAAGTTCGCAAGAATATGCTCGAAGGTGGAAACTGGGAAGATTTGGTTCCGCCCGCGGTTGCCGAACACATCAAAAAGATTGATGGCGTAAATCGTTTGAAGGCGGTTGCGGGTGAATACTGATGATTGCATCCGATCTTATTTCGGTTCTTAAAAGTAAAAATTTAACGATCTCCACCGCAGAATCCTGTACCGGAGGTTTAATCGGATATAAGATTACGGAAATTCCCGGGGCATCCGATGTTTATCTCGGAGGGGTTATTTCTTATTCCAACGATGTAAAAGAAACCGTGTTGGGAGTTTCTCACGAAACACTTGTTTCTTTCGGAGCGGTAAGCGAAGAAACCGCGTTGGAAATGGTTGAAGGTGCCAGATTTACATTTTCAAGCGATGTTGCAATCGCAGTTACGGGAATTGCAGGACCCGGGGGAGAAGTTCCGGGAAAACCAGTTGGTTTGGTTTACATTTCGGTTTTAACACCTAAAGGAACGGTTGTTGAAAAGAATATTTTTTCCGGAAACAGAGAAGAAGTTCGTAATTCGGCGGCAAACAGGGCGATGGAAATCGTGTTGGAGGAGTTGCAATGATTCCGAGATATTCACGTCATGAGGATCTGTTCGGAGAAGAAGGTCAGGTTAAGTTGAAAGAAGCAACCGTGGGCGTTGCGGGTGTCGGAGGATTGGGCGTCAATGTTACAACAGCTTTAGCTTGTGCGGGCGTAGGAACCTTGATTCTTGCGGATTCGGATTCACCCGAGGAATCCAATCTCAACAGACAATATATTTACAACGATTCCGAAGGTAGAACAAAATCTGAAATTTCATTGGATTGGGTTTACAACGTAAATCCCGAAGTGGAAGCCGTGTCTTATAATTTGAGAATAGATGAAAATTCAGTTTCTGTTTTCAAAGATTGCGATGTTATCATGGATTGTTTGGATAACATTGAATCACGTTTGATTTTGAACAAATTCGCGGTTGAGAATAATATTCCTTTGATTCATGGCGGTGTCGAGGGGATGGTTGGTCAGGTTACCGTGGTAATTCCCGGAAAGACTCCCTGTTTGGAATGTTTTTTGAGATCGGGAATGAACGGAACGAAAGCTTCTTTGGGTGCAGCGGTAGGATTTATCGGTAATGCACAGGCCGCGGAAGCAATTAAATTGATTACGGGAAAAGGCGAAGTTCTTGCGGGGAAGATTTTTTCCGCGGATTTGGAAAAAGGAAATTTCGTGGTTGTGGATATTGCTAAAAATCCCGAGTGCGAATGTTGTAAAAATCTGTAAGATTTTTAAACATCTTGGAATATTTTTGGTTTTGATATTTGCGATATGATTATTATCGTGATAATTATTATGTAGATAATAATCTAATCCATTTGCATGGAGTTCATCGGAAGAGAACGTGAATTAAAAATTCTGGAAAAGGAATATTCCAAGGAAAGTTCTTTTGTTTCAATTACGGGAAGGCGCAGAGTCGGCAAAACAAGACTCATTAAAGAATTCCTGAAAGAAAAAAACTCCATGTATTTTTTACCGACAAAACAGATAGACAGGTTTGTTTTGGATGATTTTTCCGAATCTGTATGCAGATATTCCGGAAGAATTCAGGGAAAATACAGAAATTGGAAAGAAGCCTTGCTTTCTTTCGCAGAATCAAATGATGATAAGAAAGTTCTGGTTATAGATGAATTTCAAAACCTGTTCGAGAAAGACAAATCTTTTTTATCGGTATTCCAGGAGATTTGGGATGAACATCTTTCTTCAAAAAATATTATGTTGATTGTATGCGGATCTCACGTTACAACAATGGAATCTTTGGATAAAGATCATGACAGTCCGTTGTACGGCCGTTTATCCAGGCACATAACTCTCTTTCCTTTGTCGTTTAAAGATGTTCGTGATGATGAAAATTACATCGAATCGTTGGAAAATTATGCCGTTTTGGGAGGAATTCCGAGATATATGGAATTGTTCGACGAAAAAACTCTCCTCAAAAACATAGAGTACAATGTTTTGGATCCATCAGCTTTGATGTTTGACGATCCGGAAATTCTGTTGGGATATGAGGTAAGAGAACCGACAAGTTACACCTCAATTATGAAAGCGATAGCAAACGGTAACAGAAAAATCACTTCTATTTCATCGGCGTTGGAAATTCCTGCGACAACCCTCAACACATATCTTAAAAGATTAATCGAAGTGAATATGTTGGAAAGAACTGTTCCTATAACCGATTCCAATCCGGAAAAGAGTAAGAACGGTTTGTATTCCATAAGTGACAATTATTTTGCATTTTGGTTTAAATTCGTATATCCTTACCGTTCGGAACTTACTTTGGGAAATACCAAATGGGCTTTATCGGAAATCGAAAAGCGTTTCGTGGAGAATCATGTTTCTTTCGTGTTTGAATCGGTATGCCGTGATGCCATACGTGATTTTGACATAGACGTAGGATTCATTCCGACAAGAATCGGAAGCTATTGGAATAAAAATACCGAAATCGATGTTATGGCAATCAATGATACGGAAAAGAAAGTTTTCGCAGCTGAATGCAAATATCGTAGAAATACTCCCGTGGATTTTCATGTTTTGGAAAAATTGGAAAATAAATGCAGATCTTTGGATGAGTTGAAAGATTACGAAATAACATACGGTTTGTTTTCAGTATCGGGATTCGATCAGTCTATTCTTTCCCGTAAAGACGTGATTTTGATAAACGAAGGAAAAGTGGTAAACCGAGAGTAATTGCTTGGTAATGCTCGGTCGAGAATTCCGGGAAAAGGGGTAAAATGCCATTTTCCAATTCCGGGGATAGTATCAAAATACGGTTTTCCAATTCCGGGGATAGGAGTAAAACAGTGTTTTCCAATTCCGGGAAATGTATACCTAGCATAATAATTATTTAGATTTTTGACGAAGGTATCATTCACATCCCGATTTACATGACAATGTGTATCTGAAAAATCTTGAAAAAATAACATTCTATTGATTATATAGAAAATTAGGCAATTAGCTACATGATTAAATGGGATGCCAACTCAAGAATAATCTAATTGGGGGGGGGGCAAATGCACTCTCGTTTCCAGAATCGGAATCATATCTTGAAGAGGACTCTCTCGATCTGAAAAAAGAAACTATCTTGGCGGTAGATTCTTTCGACAGCAGTGTTTTGGATTTTTTAAAACCAAATAAAGCATACATTTTTGGAAATAATTCTCAATTAAACGGGAATGAGATTCGGAATGTATGTGTTGATTTGAGTAATTTCGATGACGTTCTTTTTGAAATTATGGAAATTACACGTTCCGAGAAGTCGGAAATTGATGTTCTTATTTCGGGAACAACTCCTGAATTTACAGCTGCTGCCGTATCCGCATCTTTTATGTCAAAGAACATAAAGATTATTATTTCTAAGAATAGGGAAGAAGAGATTCTTTTCGAAGAGATTCCGTCTTTTGCGGACGGATGTCTGGATACCGAGTTGATGAAGACTTTGTCGGTTTTGAACGAAGTTTGCGTCAATAAGTATTCTCATGTTTCCAAAGAGATAATCAAGATTCTGAAAGAGAGAGAAATTTGGTCTTATTCTGAAAGAGAAAACAGTGATAAGACTGATTTCAGGCAAAAGGAAGCGATGTATTACAAAAGACATTACATCGACCCGTTGTTGGAATTGGGTTGGATCCGTAAAAGACCGAGTTCGTGGGAATATATTCCGACGGATAAAGGAACACGTGTTTTGAGAATGTTCGGATTTTTGAAATCAGATCAAAATGCGGAGGATATTTTATGAAAAATAATACAAAAGTGAATATGAAAGTTTTAATGGCCTTCGCAGCCGTAGCTTTGATGATGGCGGTTGCGGTTGTCGGGATAACATCAGTCAGTTCCGAGGAGCAGGTTGATGCAGATAAACCCGAGTCAAAGTTGGTATCGTATGAAACATACGAGGCAAATACAAAGACAAAATTTATTGGAATTTTTGCTAATGGTACACCTATTACGATTGTGAGTACAATTCCCAACGGTGCAATAGAATACACACTGAATGGATATACTTCTCCTTCTGGTGCTACCGCATATATTCTTTGGGAAGAGAACGAGCAAACAGCATATGTTGGATATAAGGATGTCAAATGGATATTTGGAGGATCATGTGTTGGATCAAACACATCAAGTTACACAACTACGAATATTCTGATGGAAGGCGGGACTGTGAATATAATTGTAGGTGGTAGTTTAGTTAAGACTGGTTATTCCAATACAATTGAAGAAGTAAATATAGATATTACAGGGGGTAGTTTTTCTGAACTTATATCCGGAAGTATATCCACGCATAGTAGTGATTCAATAAACCATGGAAAATGTATTGTAGAGAAAGTTACAACCAATATAAAGAGTACAAATGTAGGAAAGTGGGGATACGTATCTATTGGAGGATTTGATAGTTCTCCTCAATGTGAATCAGATAGTACAAACTCATCAGATTGGTATAATGTTGTAAAAGGAGGTACAATTTCTTTAGAAAATGTGACCAGTAATGAAAATACTGCGTACGTCTATGGTGGAGGATGGTCAGGATACACATGGGTTGGAGAATCACATGTGAGTGTTAAAGATTCCAATGTGAATGTTATAGCAGGTGGTGTGAATGGATACACCGAGAGATCAGCAGTTGTTGTAGATGGTGGAACTATTGGATCGATTAGTGCTGGAAATAGAGGTCATGTAGGTGAAGCAACGATTAGTGTAAAGAACGTGAGTTCCCAAAGTAATACAATTGTTACAATCGGTGCTTTAACAGGATCAACAAGTACTGATGGAGGACCGAACGCAATATTTGATAAGATTGATTTCACTATAGAAGAGGGATTGGATATTGAAAAAATTTATCTTGGTGGCTCAAATTGGACAAAACAAAACCCGTGGGATGATAGAACAGATTCCTTAAGTAAGACATCTATCGATTTAGATTTAAAAGGATATACTATTTTAGCGTATGATGTAGGTACAGATAGTATTGATGTTGCTAGAAACTATACCATTGGCAATGGGGAAACTTGGAATATTGGTGCTGGGACAAATATTGTAATTCCGAGTGGAAGTAAAATTATCAACAATGGAACAGTAACCAACAACGGATCTTTCTCTGTAAATGGCACTTTATTGAATTCAAAAACATTCGATAACTATGGGACATTAACAAACAACGGAACAGTTACTATAACTACCGCAGATGGTAAATTCACCAATTACGGAACACTTATCAACAATACAAGTGATTTTACTAAGAATTCTGAGGGAACAATAACCAACAAGAACATCTTCATCGGAACCGAAATTACCGGAATGGTAGAAGAAGGAAAAGAAATAGAACCTGTCGATGCCGGAGTAACAGATTTCGAAGATGATGTTGAAATTTCAAAACCCGAAGCATCCGCAGTAAAGTTTACACCTACAGATGTAGCAACAGATCCATCAAAGAACCTTAACGTAGATCTCGCAGGTTCAATGAGCGTGAAGATACCTTCAACCAGTCTTACTGCGAACACTCCTGTTCTTATTGCTATGACTCCGTCAAACAATACTGCAGAAGTAGGCGGAAAAGTATATTCGGTTGATGTTCAGGGAATCAAAGCAGGAACAAAGTTAACATTCACACTTCCCGCACCCGATGCAACCTGTGATGTTTTCTATGTTGTTAATGGAAAAGTTGTAGATGACGGATCGGTAATCGTAATAGAAAGGACAACTTCATCGGTAACTTTCGAAGTTAACCACAACTCCGAATTCGCAGTCGTATCCACAGCAGATCCTTCAACGACACACAAAGTAACCTTCCCATCAGGCGAAGGATACAGCGTACGTTACAATTCAACAACAATAACAAACGAACTTCCGTTCTCAATCTTTGTTGAAGAAGGATACACTCTCGGAAACGTTTACGCATCCAACGGAGAAGTCCAATACATGGGAGGAGGATCATACATTCTCAAGAACGTAACATCCGATTCTCACGTATACGTAAACGTAACCAAAACAACATCAGGCTCAGATGATAACGGAACGGAAACAGTTCTCGTTGCAGTCGCAGCATTGGCGGTTGTTGTTCTCTCAATCCTTGCATACGCATTGGTAAAGAGAAGTTAAACCACAAAACAATAAACGAGGGGAAAACCACCCCTCACCTTTTTTCTTTCACTTTTTTTTTCGGAATGTTATTCCATAAAAATAACATTTTTCTTTTATTTTTGGACATAAATATACAAAAAACCTCATTTTTCAATGATTTTGTATCAAAAATTCAATTTCTAACGGTTTTCGTAGCTATTATATACTTCACAACTCGTCCTTGCGAGGGATCTCTATGAATCTAGCAAAGCTAACCAGACTACAGGAAGCATCCGCTTCCTTTGATTACAGAACAGTATTCGAGTGCATGAACGAAGCTTTTAGCGACGTTTTCAGAATAGAGAGTGTAAACGTCTACGTTTCACGTTATCTCTTTTTTAAGAATTTTGGATCGAACTTGTGTTCGACAGAAGGGTATTATGGTTAATAAATTGAAAATTATAATGTCAATAGCATCAGCGATGCTGATGCTTACGGTCGTCGGCATCATCGTAACAGACTCTGAAGTTGAAGCCGATGGCCCCGTAGCAACATATGAATGGTATGGGGATGGAACCGAAACTACTTTTACAATTTCTAACGAAGGAGATTTGCTGGGATTCGCAAATCTTGTTAATGGAACTGATGGAAAAACCGCAGTAAATTTTGCCGGTAAAACAGTAACACTCGGTACTTCCATCGATCTTACAATCACCGAATGGGTGCCCATCGGAACAAGTTCCAACAATTTTTCAGGAACATTCGATGGTGGAAACAATGAAATTTCTAATTTAAACATAACAAGCGATTTAATTCAACACGTTGGTTTGTTTGGATATGTTTCCAATGCAACGATAAATGATGTTGCGGTGGAAGTTGACATTCTCATTGATAATTATCAGGGAACAAACGCATTGAACATAGGTGCAATCGCAGGTTATGCGAATGCAAGTACTTTCAACAATACTGATTCCTCGGGTTCCGTTGTTGCTAAGGCTACGAAAGTAGATGCGGATTCCGGATCCAGTGTTTATGCAGGAGGCATAATCGGTTATACCGGCGGTGTTACGAACCTGACGGATTGTGATTCCACTGTAACTTTGGATTGTGAAAGTCAATGGACTTCTCCGGATTTTGGTGCTAATTCAAAAGTATTTGCAGGCGGAATGGTCGGATATTTCACAGCAGCGGCGATTAATGATTGTACATATACAGGAAAAATCATTGGAAAAGCTGTATTAAATGCCGAAGTTGGAGGTATTGCGGGATACGGCGGAGACGGCAGTAACAAGACCGAAATCAATGGATGTACAGTTATTGCTGATATTTCCGGAGAATCATACAGATCTTATGTCGGAGGAATATATGGATTCCTGAGCAATGGGAATGATGACAGCTTGGTATCGAATTGTAATGTAAATGTGAATGACCCAGATAGAAAAATCACATCTATTTCCAGTAATAATGGATATACTGGAGAGAGTAGATCAATTGCTACTGTAGGCGGTGTATTCGGCCAGGTCGGAGATAATAAGATTACGATTTCTGATGTAAGCATCGGAGGAATTTTATCTGCACATAACGGTGCATCAGAAAAGACAGATGGCGTTGGTATTGCGGCAGTTGTGGGATTGTTGGGAGGAACAGGTCATACAATATCCGATATCGATGCGGAATTAGTATTTGAGTCAAATGATTTCAACTTCCTTGGAATATCTGCAAGCATCTTTGAACCCACTGACGGTTATACAGCTACCAATGTGAATTTGAAGTTGGATAATTTATCACTTGAAAGAGAGGAAGATATCTTCAAAATAAGTTCCGGTGAAACTTTAACAGTTTTAGGGACTTTGAATAACGAAGGCAAGATCATTAACGATGGAACAATCACTGTAAATGGAACTTTGTTGAATGAAGGTGAACTTAAAAGCAACAATACAAGTTTCACAATATCCGAGTCCGGATATCTTTTGGATGTTGGTGAAATTACATTGAGTGCATCTGAAAATAAAATCGTTGTAAACGGTGAATATGCTGGAGATAATGTGGACAAGGTTGATGTAACATCGGGTAAAACAATTCAATATGATGAATTGGATGTTGATAATCCAGTAGTTTCCAAACCCGATTCTTCCATTGTTGCGATAAAATATTCATCACCGCCTACAAAACCAATTGAAATTGAACTTGCAGGAGGCATGGGTGTTTCTATTCCTGTTGAAACTATACCTTCTACAGCCAATATCATTGTGAGTATGAAAAAATTCGACATGGTATCCGAGGTTGGTGGGACGACATATGATGTTGAAGTTCTGGGAATTCCCAGTGGAACGTTATTGACTGTTACACTTCCTGCTACAGGATCCAATAGCAAGGTGTATTTCTATTTAGATGGAACATATGAAGAAATGAATATTATTTCCAGTACTTCAGACTCCGTAACTTTCGAAGTTAATCACAACTCTAAATTCGTTGTTGTAAGTTCATCGGATCCGCCTACGACTTTGTACAAAGTAACTTTCCCCACGGGTGAAGGATTTTCCGTAAGGTATAATTCCGTATACATCACTGATAAACTTCCTTTCAACATCTTTGTTGAAGAAGGATACGAACTCGGAAACGTTTGGTCTTCCAACGGAACCATTGATTATTTCGGAGGCGGATCTTACGTTCTCAGGGATGTAACTGCCGATTCGGAAGTTTATATCAATGTAACCAAAACCGCATCCGGCCCATCCGATAATGGAACAGCAACGGTTTTGATAGCAATAGCAGCCGTAGCTGTTGCGGTTCTTGCAATCCTTGCGTATGCTTTGATAAACAAAGGTAAAATTTAAACTCCAAAATGAGGGACTGGCACTCCCTCTGTTTTTTCTTAAACACCAATAAAACATCTTAAATCCATTTTATTTCCATTTTCCACCGTACCGATAAAAATTATATCTATAATTTTAGATTTCTAACAAAGATTTAATACGCGACATTCAATCGCAGAACTATGGAGCACATCAGAACCGGAAAGGTAAAAGAAGTGTACAAGGTGGATGATTCCACACTTGAATTTGTGTATACGGATAACATCTCTGTATTTGACAAAATAATTCCCTCTCAGATTCCCCACAAAGGAGAAACACTCTGCAGGACAGCAAAATACTGGTTTGAGATTCTTGCTAAAAACGGAATTAAAAATCACTTTATCGAATATTTGCCACCCAACAGAATGAGAGTCAAAAGAGTCGACATCATCGAAGATTACGATCTCATCGATGCCGGAACAAAAAACTATCTCATTCCTTTGGAAATTATCTGCAGATATTACGCCGCAGGATCCCTTATGGATCGTGTTAAGAAAGGAGCAGTTACCGCAAAAGATCTCGGTTTCCCCGAAGGTCATGAAATCGTAGCGGGAGAAAAACTTCCCAAGCCCTATGTAGAAGCAACCACAAAACTCGAAGAAGTCGACCGTGAGCTTTCTTACGAAGAAGCAATCGATATTGCGGGACTTACCGGTTTTGAATACAGCAATATTATCGATACCGTTCTCAAAGTCGATGAAATCATCGCAGCAGAAGTTTCCAAACACAACCTTATTCACTGTGACGGAAAGAAAGAATTCGGATTCGACGAAAACCGCAATCTGATTGTTCTTGACACATTCGGAACTTTGGATGAGGACCGTTGGTGGGATGCAGCAGAATACGAACAGGGCCGTATCTTACAGCTCAGTAAAGAAATGGTTCGTCAGCACTACCGCGAATCCGGATACCACGAGAAACTTATGGAAGCAAGAGAAAAAGGTCTTGAAGAACCTGATATCCCCGCACTTCCACAGAATATCATCGATGAAGTAAGTCAGCTCTACGTAGATATGTACGAGCGCATTACCGGCGAGAAATTCTGATCAAACCAATTTGACGAGTACGAGGCTCTCTTCGCAGGGACTGTCGATATCTTCGATGATTTCCGTGATAGAGAGCTTCTGTCCGTCTTTTATTCCTACGGGATGACACTTAAACCAATATTCGCATCCGTAGTTTTCGCATTTTCCGGACTGGAACGTAATCATACTTCCGTCGATTGCCTGTTTTTTCGCAACTGCGGCGATTGCGGGAATCTTTTCGACTTCCACGACTCTTGCGCCTGATTCATATTCTAAACAATCGTGCATCGTATCTCTCAGAGCTGTGACTTCATATAGACTTCCGAGTTCTAGATTAAAACAAACGCCTTTCAATCTGCATTCTTTACAAGAAGTAATAGGTCCCAGATAATAGAATCTGTTTCCGATGTGTGCCTGGGATTCTCCGATAAGTGTAACTAAAACCATTTAAATCACTCCTGTAGTTTTTGCAACGATTTCGGCTGTTTCGCGGTCAAGACCGTTTTCACCGAGAATCGTGAATCTTTCTTTTCTGATAGTATGTGCTTTTACCAAAGCATCGATGATATCTTCGGGTTCCAAACCAAGTTGTTTTGCTGTTGTCGGGGCTCCGATGGCATCCAATGAATCTCTGATTCTTTTCCAATCTCCTCCGTGGAGATACATCATCAAAATCGAACCAACTCCGCACTGTTCTCCGTGGAGAGCTTTTCCTGGGTGGTTGATATCCAATGCGTGTGAGAACAAATGTTCGGATCCGCTTGTGGGGCGTGATGTTCCCGCAACACTCATTGAAATTCCCGAAATGATAATCGGACGGATTGCGAGCCAAACGCTTTCTTCCAAGTTAGGACGGATAAGTTCGGCATTTTCCATAATAGTTTCCGCCGAATACTGTGAAAGCGAAGCTGCGGATCTGCTGTAATCTTCGTTTCTGAGTCTTCTTGCAAAGTCCCAATCCATAAGTGCGGTAAGGTTGGAAATTACATCCGCGCATCCCGCTGCAAGGAAACGATAGGGTGATTTTGCTATGACTCCGATATCCGCAACGATTCCCAAAGGCGGAACAGCAGAAACGGATTTTGGTCCCGCATCGGATTTAAGGGATGCACGGTCGGATGCGATTCCGTCGTGTGCTACCGATGTAGGAATGCTGATAAATGGTATTTTCAGATCTTTTGCGGCCATTTTGGCAATGTCGATTTTACTTCCTCCGCCTACTGCGAGTAAAAACCTTGCGTTAATCGCAGTGGATTCCGCTTTAACGGCTTCTACGTTCATGGGAGTGGCATTGCCCGTTCTGTGTACCGATACATCAAAACCCGCATCAAGCATGGCATCTTCCACAACTTTTCCTGCGGCATGATACGTATCGTGTCCCGTTATGATTAATCCTTTTTCTTCAAACAAGAGTTCTTTGCAAACGTCGGGTGTTTGAACAAGAATATCTTTTCCGATCAAAACTTTTCTTGGAAATTCCATACTACGGGTCTTAATTATGCTATCCATGGCACATCACATTGAAATCTGATACAAGCTGATATAAATGTGGCAGTATATAATATGCACAATGGTCTCACGTAAAGCAGTTTTTCTGGTAGGTAGCGCCCGCAGTGACGGATTTACCGAAAAAATGATCAAAGAGACCGAGAAAGCTTTTGTTGATTCGGGATTTGAAACAACCGTATTTTATCCATCGGAAATGGAAATAAATTATTGTAATTCATGTGCTACATGCAAAGACGGAAGTTGTGTTTTCGATGATGATATGACTAAAATATACGATGCGGTGGAATCCTGCGACGTATTGATTTTATCATCTCCCGTTCAATTCAATTCTCCTTCGGCCGTTATCAAAACTCCCGTGGACAGGTTTCAAAAATATTGGAATTCTAAAATCGAAGGGAAAAAATTAGTTGGCATGATTTCCATAGGCGGAAGAGTAAAACCCAATTTCGAAGGAATCGAATCCTTTGGAAAAAGTGTTGCACTGGCACTCGATTCCGAATGGGTTGGAATGTTAACCCTTGCAGGTACGGACGGAATCGATTCTTTGTCGGAAGACGATATTTCCCGCGCATACGCATTCGGAAAAGAAATTTCGATTAAATCTCTCTCCCGATAATCGGGAGTACGAAAACATTGGAAGCTTCTATTTCAGCTTCGTTCGGAGTAAAAATATCCAATGTCGAACAGATATTCTGAAGATCTCTCCAATTGTCGTATTTTCCGTCGGTATCGAAAACCGCGATTTCGTGATATCCGATATCCGTAAGTTTGGATACGATCGAAACGGGATCCAACAGTTTGGTTCTTCCTTTTACTCTGCAATTTTCAATAAAAATACAGGGGATGCAAGAGTCGGAAAGACTGAACACATCCTCCAACATTGCATCGGATGCGGTAATATGATACGGCATAAGAACTTTGGAAGCATCTCTTCCGAAAGCATCCATGATATCATCCACATCATTTATTGCGGTCATAAACCAAGTATCGGTTCCTCTGATACGAAGATTGTCCGCAACTTTCTCTTCAAAGAATTTGTTTCTGATTCCTTCGATGTCGATAATCAAAACTGTTTTACGTTCTTCTCTTGATGAAAAAGATCCAACAAATTCTCTAAAATTCATATATGGAGGATCTCCAAACGGTATACCCTTTTTGAATCCGAGTTTACAGACTTTAACTTCGTCCGCATCGATTGTAACGGGAATCGTAAGTATCTCCATAAAAATTGGGAATACTAAAACAGATATTTACCTTTCGTACGATTTCAAGACCGTTTGTTTTATATGTTAACAGTGTTATATTATTCTGAGGTAATATTGATGGTACAGAAAGCGTTGTATTATTGCGAAATGTGCGGAAACATCGTAGAGATGGAGTACGAAGGCGGCGGAACAATCGTTTGCTGCGGAGAAGAAATGAAATTGTTGACTGTTAAAACCGGAGATCCCTCCGAGAAACACGTTCCATTCATCGAGAAGAAAGACAACGGTGTTTTGGTCAAAGTCGGTAAAGAGACTGCACACCCAATGGATAGAGATCACTACATTGTGTTCATCGCAATCGTAGCAGACGGAATCCTTATGAGAAAGTATCTCAAACCCGATGAGGCACCCGAAGCGTTCTTTGAAACAAACGCAAAGGATATTGTTGCATACGAATTGTGTAACAAACACGGCGTCTGGTCGTCCTAAAACTATTGAAATTCAATATTGCTGCTCTCCACCATGATGTGATGGAGGGCACCAATACCTTTACCAAAATTCAAATAAGCGCAAGTTCTCACACTTTTTATATTCGGATTTCAAGATTCGAAACGGTGAGAAAATGTCCTCTAAAAAAATGGAAGAATCGGATTCAAAATCCTCTGCAAAAGCAAGCAAAAGGCACGCAAGTTTGGCAGCCAAAAAGAAACAGGATGCCATTAACAGGAAAGAAAAAGCCAAAGATGAAATCTATAAAGCTAAAATGGCAGAGAAGAGACAGAAAGAACTCATCAAAAGTCTTCCTAAGGACGAAAGAGAGGACGAGGTTGCAGAACTCGAAGTCATGAAAGCACGCAGACATGAGATCGAAAAAAGACTCAAAGAAGAACGTGCGGCAATTAAAAGCATGGAAGGATCCAACGATTTCTTTTCAAAGATTTTCGGAGGACCCAAAGAGAAAGTTTCCAAAGAAGAACCAAAATGTGCCGAAGTCGAAGAAGAATGCACATGCGGTTGTGTTTGTGAGACCGAAGGCGTTTGCGTTTGCGAGTGTGATTCCGAAGATGAATGCACATGCGAATGTGAAGTCGAAGAATCATGTGAATGCGCTTGCGCATGCGAATCCGAAGAATCATGTGAATGTTCATGTGATTCCGAAGAAGAAAAGAAAAACTGATTTTACAGGGGGCATGCGCCCCCACTTTTAATGTCGATTGGGTTCAATTTAATAAATTATTGTCGTGAACTCATTCGACCTCATTCGAACCTATTCGACCTCATTCAAACAAATATTCTGATATTTCACTTATATTTTAGACAATTTGTTGCATATCTGTAGTTTTAATGTAGGCAATAATATAATCATCATATGTAATAATGCAAATTGGAGATTGAGATGCAAGAAAATGATGTTTCAAAAATTATCGCCGAGGGGATAAAAAATGGAAAATCTTACAGATTTGATTTCCAAACAATCTCCGATGATGAGGAATTCATAAAGACCGTCGTAGCTTTTAGCAACACATACGGTGGTCGCATCCTTTTCGGTGTTATGGATGATGGTAAAATTGTTGGAATATCCGACGATGTTCTCTTCTCCAAGAAAGATCGCATCACAAACTCCATTGTAGATTCTTGTATGCCAACCGTCGTACCTGATATTTTTATTACGACAATCGATGATTTCAATATAATCGTAGTTGATGTAGTTCCAGGATACAATTGTCCTTATTACATTAAAAGTGAAGGTATGTCGCATGGAACGTATGTTCGCGTTAGCGGTACATCAGTTCCCGCAAGTCCCGAAATTATCGATATGTTGAAACTTCGCGGTAAGCGTATTTCTTACGACAGTATAGAGTACCCATCCGTCGATGTAAGTACTGAAAAGATAACAGAACTTTGTAGGTATTTATCATCCTTTAACGGAGAAGTTAACATTACAAATTTGATTAACATGGGCGTAATCAAAGAAACTGTTTCCGGATACATGGTTACAAACACATTTGCATTACTTTCAAACAATCCCTTCCCGCACGCAAGAATACAATGTGCATATTTCGAAGATGAAAAAGGACTTGTATTCAGAGATAGTAAAGATTTCACCGGAAGTATTGTTTCTCAGGTTGTTGATGCAATTAATTTTGTATTGAAACATTTGGAAATGAAATCGGATATCGATGGTCTTGTAAGAATAGATCATTATGAAATTCCACTCAATGCCATACGTGAGGCAATCATTAACGCGGTTGTTCATCGCGAATATATGTTGGAAGGTTGTTCAATTTTCATTCGTGTTTTTAATGATCGTGTGGAAATAGAATCACCGGGTTTGCCTTTGGGTTTGGATATGAATGATTTGGAATCCGGACGTTCAGTTATTAGAAATCAAACGATCGCTTCTGTATTCAAGGCAATAGGTTTCATTGAAAGATACGGAACCGGAATTCGCAGGATGATTGATGAATGTAAGAAGAATGGCGTAAAAGAACCCGAATTTAAAGAAAACGGTGAATTTTTAAGAGTCACGTTCCGTCGTAATTCAAAACAATCCAAACATACATACTCGGAACTTGTTTTAGATCGCGTTCTCAATTTAATAATAGAGAATCCTGAAATTACACAGGTTTCCATGGCTAAAGAAACAGGATATTCCGTTTCGAAAGTAAAACGGATTTTACATACACTTCAAGATGAAGGTAAAATCACTCGTGATGGAAATAACAGGTCTGGAATATGGTATATCAATAAACATTGATTATTTAACACGCGTAATCCAGCTCGATTGGTTAATCCGATTTTGATAAATATAAATAACGTTTTTATGTTATTTTTTCTAAATTCATCATTTTTCGTATCCTTTCAAAGAATTTTAGAAATGACTTAAACCAAACCTTTAATTATAACATAATTAAGTTATTATTTTTACAGACACGTTTACGTAATGTGAAATTTCCAATATCTGGGAAATCAAATTTGATACAATTTTCCAGGTAACTTCAGAATGGGTGAATCCATGTATAACAAATATATAGCGCTAGCTCTGGCTCTAGTAACAATATCGGCGGTAGGTATTGGTGCAGCAGTAATTCTAACACTACCTTCCGACTCGATATACGAAATTGAATATGTTCTAAACACCAACGATTCGGATGAATCTTTTATCGATGAACTTCAGAACACTGAAGATTATTCTGTCAAAAAATGTATGTTTTCTCCCGAGAAAAAAACGTTCAAATTGTGGAATACGATGCAAGACGGTTCCGGAACCTCTTATGCTCCGGGAGATCTTTTTAAAATTGATAAAAATACTATTTTGTACGCACAATGGATTATCAACGAAGATGTCGTCGAAGAAATTCCGATTGATGATCCCGATAAATCATTTTTGAATCCCGGAAGTTCGGGCGGTAAGCCCGGTGTGAAACAGACAATATTCGAAATTATCAAAACACCGCCTTCCGAAGGAGGAACATATTCTGTAAAGCGTAGCGCAACCGTTGGTGATTTCGTTAACATTGATGTTATACCCAAAGACAATTACTCGGTAAAATCGATAGATGTAATAAAGACCGGATCCCGCGAATATGTAGACGTAGTCGAAGGCGATCGGTTTATGATGCCCGATTGTGATGTTACAGTTGTTGTAGAATTTCTGAAATTGGATATTTATTTTGATATAAACGTGGATAAAAATGAAAGATTCATAGCCGATGTTTATTCTTCTTCATCCGCAGATAACAGAGTTTTAGAAGGGAAATCATACACTTTGGCAATATCCGTAAATCCGGGTTACATGAAGACAGAAGAGTTTTCTGTAAAAATAAACGGAATTTCTATTACATTGGATCTTGAGGGTAAATGTACGGTGGATTCGGTTTCATCCGATCAAAATATTGTTGTTGAAGGTTTGTGTAGCACAACTTCGTATAACATAAACATACCTCCCAATCCATATGGTTGTTCGATTCATTCAAACATGCCCGTTGTATACAAAGGAGATGATTATGAATTAAGACTCTCCATCGATGATGGGTTTGATGGAAGTAATTTGAGAATATCGATTAATGGAACGCCCTGTAACCTATCTAACGGAAAAATATATGTTAGTAATGTGCAAGAACATCAAAATATTATGGTAAGCGGCGTTGAAATTATACATTACAAGATTACGCCCGGAGCAAATTCAGCAGTTTTCAATAGTAAAAATCAGGAAGTTACCGAAGCGACTGTTTTGGATGTGTTGCATGTAGAATCTTCTATTGATAGTCAGCTTCCTGGTCAGTATATGGATTCATTGAGAAACATTGGATGTACGATAGTAAATTCTGATGATAAATCTTTTAAAATAAGCGATTCCATGTTCTTACCCAATATAATTAAACCAAAATTAGGGGCCAATATACATTTGGAAGAAA
>CAYMPW010000022.1:0-19154 GCA_964392725.1 uncultured Methanomassiliicoccales archaeon | reverse complement strand
ATAATAGAAACAAAAGTGCCCGTGGCGCTGGAAAAATATGATTTTACATTGTCCGCATATACAATGGTGGATGGATTATTCGTTTCGAATTACGTTAACACGGATGCTTTGGCAGCCATGAATATATTCATGCCTTTTTACTCGCTCATAACGGCAATTTCTTTTATGCTGTCATCGGGTGGAGTAGCATTAATCGGTAAAAAGATGGGCGAAGGTAAAAACTCCGAAGCAAGATCCAATATGACTACGATTTTACTCGTAGGTTGTATAATCGGAATTCTGTTCATGATTATTTCTTTTGTTTTCGCAGAAGATCTCATGAGATTTTTGGGAGCAGACGAGACTCTTTTGGGTTATGCGATAGAATATACCGTTGTATTCTCGATATTTATCCCGATTTCCATAATTCAATTTATGATGATGCAATTTTTAATTGTTGCAGGTAAACCCATTTTATCCATGATTGCAGTATTTATCGGAGGTTTTTCGAATATATTCTTGGATTATTTGTTTATCGTTGAATTTTCAATGGGTGTTGCAGGAGCAGCTTTGGCAACAGGAATCGGATTGTGTATTCCCGGCGTAATTGGATTATTATTCTTTATATTTACTAAAAAGAGTATATTGCGCATTTCAAAACCCACAAAAGATTTCAGGATGGTCGGACAATGTTGTTACAACGGATTATCTGAAGCGATAAACGATCTTTCGATGGCAATTACAGTCATGTTGTTCAATATCTCCATGATGTATTATATCGGTCCGGACGGAGTATCGGCAATTACGATAATTTCATATTCGCAATTCCTCGCTGTTTCGATGATTTTAGGATATTCAATGGGAATATCATCCGTAATGGCATTCAATTACGGTGAAAATAACCGCAAAACGATGAAAATTCTGTTCAGAGAAAGTATGATTATCACATCAGTGATGGCAATAGGTTCATTCCTTGTTTTGCAGTTATTCGGTTCATATTTTATCGGAGCATTTGCAACTCCCGGATCAAACGTATACAACATCGCAGTGTCAGGTTTGGTAATCTATGCATTTTCATACTTGTTTATGAGTTTCAATATTTATGCATCGGGATTATTCACATCTCTTTCGAACGGAGGATTGTCTGCGATAATTGCATTCATAAGAGAACTGGGACTTGCGGTTCCATTGCTCATTTGTTTACCTTTGGTGTTGGGCGTAACGGGCGTATGGCTCGCGGTTCCCATAGCCGAAGGCGTAACCTTAGTACTGTCTTGGTATCTTCTCAAAAAGAATGCAAACCGCTACGGATATGCAGGTAAAGATTGTGGCGTCTGTCTAAATTAAAAATAAAATTGCTGCACGAAAGTGCAGCAATATGTTTAGTTTTTGAAACTGTGAATCGGTGCGGGAATTCTTCCCGTGCGGTTCACGAATGCGCTGCAGTCAAATCCGTTTACGGGCATAATCGGAGCGTTTCCGAGGAGTCCTCCGAATTCTGCTCTGTCTCCGACTTTCTTTCCGATAACGGGAATGATCCTTACCGCGGTTGTTTTCTGGTTAATCATACCGATTGCCATTTCATCCGCGATTACTCCTGAAAGAGTTTCTGCTTTCGTATCTCCGGGAACGGCAATCATATCCAAACCGACGGAACATACACAGGTCATAGCTTCCAATTTTTCAATTGTAAGCGCTCCCGCGATTACCGCGTCTGCCATGCTGCTGTCTTCACTGACCGGGATGAAAGCACCGCTCAGACCTCCAACATATGAAGCAGCCATAACTCCTCCTTTCTTGACCTGGTCGTTCAGGATTGCCAATGCGGCAGTGGTTCCGGGTGCTCCCGCATACTCAAGACCCATTTCGCAAAGAATGTCTGCGATACTGTCTCCGATTGCGGGTGTGGGTGCAAGTGAAAGATCCACGATTCCGAAAGGTACGTTAAGTCTCTTTGAAGCTTCTTTAGCTACAAGTTGACCCACACGGGTAACTTTGAACGCGGTTTTCTTGATTGTTTCGCAAAGAACTTCGAAACTTTCTCCGCGTACTTTTGAAAGTGATGTTTTTACTACACCGGGACCGCTTACTCCAACGTTGATTACGGCATCTCCTTCGGTAACTCCGTGGAATGCACCGGCCATAAAGGGATTGTCATCGGCAGGGTTACAGAACACTACGAGTTTAGCGCATCCGAGAGATTCAACTTCCTTTGTGAATTCTGCGGTTTCTAAGATTACATCGCCCATTAAACGAACAGCATCCATGTTTATTCCGGTTTTAGTGGAACCGAGACAAATGGAACTGCAGACTCTTTCCGTGGAAGACAAAGCTTCGGGAATCGATTCAATGAGCATTTTATCTGCGGGAGACATTCCTTTCTGAACCAATGCGGAATATCCTCCGATGAAATTGATTCCGATGTCCTGTGCGGCACGGTCAAGGGTTTTTGCAATGGTTACAAAATCCGAAGGTGTTTTGCATGCACATCCTCCGACCAATGAAATCGGAGTAACGGATACTCTTTTGTTAACAACAGGAATTCCGAATTCCAATCCGATGTCGTCACCGACTTCTACCAAATTTCCGGCCAAGCGTACAATCTTTGCATAAATTTTATCATTCATGCTTTTAAGATCGGTATCGCAACAGTCGAGAAGACTGATTCCCATGGTGATTGTCCTGACATCGAGATTTTCATTTTTGATCATCTCGTTAGTTTCCAAGACTTCATTCAATCCGATCATGGAATCAAATCCTGTGCATCATGTTGAAAATATCTTCGTGCTGGGCTTTAACTGAACAACCGACTTTCTCTCCGACGACGTTGAGTCCGTTAACGAGATCTTCAAAGTTTCCGGTGTATTTTTCGATATCCACAATCATCATCATGTTGATGTAATCCTGTACGGTTGTCTGTGCGATATCCAAAATATTGATGTTGTTTTCCGCGAAGAAGTTACACATGGCTGCAATAATACCGACGTGATCTTTTCCCACGAGTGTTACAATGGTTCTGTTCATTAATTTCCCTTCTTAATTTCATTTTTAACAATAGCATATTCCATGGAATCAACCAATGCGGTAAGACTTGCTTCGATAACGTTGCTTGAAACACCGACCGTTGTCCATGTGCTTTTTCCGTCCGTGGATTTGATGAGAACTCTGACGGTAGTTTCCGTACCTCTTTTCTCATCCAATACACGAACTTTATAATCCGTAAGTTTAACATTAGATATTATCGGGAACAGAGAAACCAACGCTTTTCTCAATGCATTATCCAATGCATTGACAGGACCGTTTCCTTCGGATGCGGTGTGTTCTTCGTTTCCTTCATTATCTATAATTTTGATGCTGGCTTCCGATGTAAATCCGTTTTTACCGTTTTCATCGATGTAAAGTCTGAAGCCCATCACAGCAAAGGGGGATACATTATGTCCTCTGAGTCTGTGAACCAAAAGATCGAAACTGGCATCCGCCCCTTCGAACTGATATCCTTTGGATTCCAATTTTTTGATAACATCAAGTATTTTCTCATCATCGTTGATTTGAGTGCTTATTCCCAAATCCTCTAATTTTTCCATTATGCTGGATTTTCCGGACATTTCCGAGATGAGGATTCTTCTTTTGTTTCCCACGACTTCGGGATTCACATGTTCGTATGTTTTGGTATTTTTTCTGATACCCGAAACATGAATTCCGCCTTTGTGCGCAAAAGCATTATCTCCGACATACGGAAGATTCTCCAAACCTGATATGTTTGCGGTTTCGCCGACAAATCTGCTCAGGTTTGTTATTTCTTCCATTTTGATTCCCGAGAATTCGAAACCGTATTTGAATGCAAGATTCGGAATAACCGAGCAAAGATTCGCGTTTCCGCATCTTTCTCCTATTCCGTTTATGGTTCCCTGAACCATGGTAGCTCCGGATTCAACTCCCGCAAGCGTGCATGCGGTTGCCAAATCGGAATCATTATGACAGTGGATTCCCACGGGAACATCAACCATCGCAACAACATCTTTTGTTGCTTCGGTTACAAATCCCGGAAGACTTCCTCCGATTGTATCACACAATACAACCCAATCCGCTCCGCCTTTTACAGCCGCGTTTATAGCAGATTTCGCATAATCTTTGTTTGATTTGTATCCGTCAAAGAAATGTTCCGCATCGAACATAACTTTCTTTCCTTTGGATTTCAGGAATTTAACGCTGTCTTCGATCATTTCCAGATTTTGTTCCAATGGAATGCAAAGAGCATCGGTTACTTGGAAATCCCAACTTTTTCCGAATATACAAACCCAATTCGTTTCACAATCTACCAACGAATTCAGGTTTGCATCGTTTTCCGCGGAATTATCATATTTTCTGGTACTTCCGAAAGCAACCAATTCCGTATTCTTGCTATCAACATTTTTAGCAAGTTTGAAGAATTCATCGTCTTTGGGGTTGGAACCCGGCCAACCTCCTTCAACGAAATCTACTCCGAAATCACATAATTTGGAAAAGATATCCAATTTATCTCCGGTGGAAAAAGATACGCCATCCGATTGAGCACCATCTCTGAGAGTGGTGTCGAATACCCATATCTTTTTCTCGGACATGTGAACCATTTCCTTTATTGGAGTCCTTCTTGACGCTGAACGATTATGGCAAGAAGATCGCTGAGGATTGCAGACGCAGTTTCAATGCGACCTGCTCCGCGACCGGATACCGTAATCGGACCTGCAAGGTCGGACAGAATCTGAGCCTGGTTCAGAGTTCCGGAAAGCGCAAGCGTGTGTCCCTTAGGTATAAGCCTGGGTGCAACTTCCAATTTCGTATCCGAAACTTCTCCGATAAGTCTGATCACCATGTTATGATCTTCCGCCAAAGCAATGGCCTCATCGGTAACTTCGGTGATTCCTGTGATCGAAACATCCGAGAATGTAACGTCTCTTCCGAAAACCGAGTTTGCGAGAATTACGACTTTGCATGCGGTATCATATCCTTCGATATCGTTGCGGGGATCGGTTTCCGCGTATCCCAACTGCTGAGCTTCTTTCAAAGCCTGTTCGAAGGGAAGTCCCGTATCCATTCTGCTGAGAATGAAGTTGCATGTTCCGTTAAATATACCGCGTATGGATTTGATTTTCTCTCCCATGAGGTTTTCACGGCAGAGGTTTATGATAGGCATAGCACCGCCTACGGATCCTTCGAAACGGAAAATACATCCGTGCTCATCGGCGAGTTTCATAAGTTCGCCGTATTTCAGAGCCAAAGGTCCTTTGTTGACGGTAACGACATCTTTGTCGTTGGAAAGTGCGTGCTGAATGTTGATTAATCCGACTCCGCCGGTTTCTACATCGGTAGGGCTGACCTCGACAAGAACATCGTATTCTACGGAATCAAGAACGGCTTTGGAATCGCTGTACGTTTCGGTTCCTACTTTTCCGTTGACTTTTTTCTGCTGTACGAGTTTCAAAGGATCGAATCCTTCGGGATTTACGGCAAATGTTTTGGAATCCATAGCACCGACGATTTTTACATCGGTTCCGAATTTCTCATAGAAGAATTCCTTTCTCATTGCGATAACTTCCGCCACACCTTGTCCGACGGTTCCGAAACCTGATATGAATACCTTCACTTCAAAGCCCCCTGATGTATGTGATGGCCGATTCCTCGCAGGCATTCAAGAAGAAATTATCGAGTTTTTCAACAGATTCTTCTTCGATTACTTTTGCAGAAATCATAGCTGTACGTTTTCCGTCTCCGGCTGTTTTTGATGAATATCTGACATCAACCGATTCGAATCCAATCTCTTTGGCAGCTTTGTCCAAGAGTTCTTCGATATATGTCGCGGTTATTTTTCCTACGAGCATATACTCTACGGTGTATGTATCCACAACAGATCCAATTCTGGAGATGATGATGTCTTTTCTTTTCCAAATATCTTTGAGACAATCTAAATCGTCGGCGCTGTTTACATTGAATGTGACGTTGAGACAGATTCTATCATTGATAATCTGTTCACGGTCGTGCACTACGCCTAAGATGTTGCCATCGACGAGAGATATAGGTTCCAAAGATCCTACAAGTTGTCCCGGAAGGTCTTTTACGTACAGTTCTGCGTTTACCAACATGTTTATCACACTTTTGGATGATTTTTACATGAACCGTTATAGATATAATATATTGCGCCCGCATTCTCTCGCGCCCGCGATAATTTAACACTGTTAATTTTATTATTTATGAATAAAAAATCAACCTTACATAGAAATACCGATAAAGCCTATACAATTCCACGGTCTGAGACTATGCACGATTTCACGCAGAGATACTCTCGATGGGACAATACCTTTTTGCATATCATAGGCCTAGCGATTTTGTGCACGGGATTATCGATGTTGATTCCCTTGGTAACATCTTTCGTTAACGGAGAAGTCACATCCATTTTTACATACCCCGTTTTAATTTCTCTCGCTGTCGGATTGCCCTTAACGTTATTGTTCGGAACAACCCAAAGTGTCCGATCCGTTGACGGAGTTTTGTTGATTACGATAGCTTGGTGGATCGTCGTATCCATAGGAACCGTTCCTTATCTTTTATCGGGAATGTCCGCACTCGATGCGTTTTTTGAAACCATGAGCGGATTTACGACAACCGGTGCAACCATCGTTGAAGATATCGAATCTTTACCCTATGGACTTTTGATGTGGCGTTCAATGACCCAGTGGTGGGGCGGAATCGCAATCGTTATCATTTTTATCTCGATTCTTCCGATCTTTGGATTCGGAGGAAGATCTCTGTTCCACAATGAATTGCACGGTTCCGGAGGAAGCAACTTCGTAACAAAAATCCAGGATGCGATAAAATCATTCGGAATTATTTACGTACTTTTAACACTGGCACTTATTTTTATTTGTTTAATTTTAGGCGTAAATCTGTTTGAATCCATGTGTATAGCATTTGCCACAATATCCACGGGAGGATTCATGCCTTTGGACTCAAGCATCTCGGGATACGGCGAGTTCATAAAATTGGCAATTTTAATATTCATGTTCCTCGGAGGAACAAATTTCTATCTGCATTACAAATTTCTTCACAATAAGGATATCAGAACATATTTCCGTAGTTCCGAGTTCAAAATAATGATTGTTTGGTTCCTGTTAATCACATTCATTGTTTGGTTCTCTTCTTTCGGATTGGAAGGAAACGCATTCCAGAATTTCTATGATTCTTTGTTTACCGTGGTATCCATGGGAACATCTACGGGATTCGTTGTTGTGGATTACGAAGTTTGGCCGTACACTTCGATTATTATGCTTGCAATCGTAATGATTATCGGAGCATCCGCGGGATCAACTGCAAATGGTGTAAAGATTTCCAGAATTATGGTTGTTTTAAGTTACATTCACGCAAACGTTATGAAATTCGTTCACCCGGCTGCCGTGTTCGATGTTAAATTGGATAATGTTCCGGTAAGCGAAGCGGAATATTCCCACTCGGTTGCAATCATTTTGTTATTCCTGATGACGATTCCTTTGGCATCCTTTATTTTCATGCTAATCGGTTTGGATCCTTATGAATCCGTATCCGTATCCATAGCTACAATAATGAACGTAGGTCCCGCTCTCGGATCCTTCGGGCCTATGGACTCTTACGCCATGCTTCCCGAAGCCGCAAAAGTGTTATCCATATTCTTAATGTGGATCGGACGTTTGGAAATAATAGTGGTTTTGGTACTTGTATCACGTAACTTCTGGTCTCAGTTCCTCGGAGGTATAAACTCCAAAGATAATCAGAACCGCAGAGCCAAAGTTATCAACAAGTACCGTAGATGATCATTGATCTTTTTGTGTTCTTAATACAAGTACCAATATCGTAGCTATCACACATGCTGCAAAACAGATTGCAAACGTTACGGTGTAATCTCCTGTATCTTTTGTTAATACAGTTGACAAATATGGGAAGAACAATGCGGAAGCACCGAATCCAATCATCACAAGACCGTAATTGGAACCCATATTCACGGTACCGAAATGATCTGCAGTCAAGGTTGTGTACAATCCCGCGATTCCTCCGAACGCAAATGCAATGATTGCCAAAGACGCAAGGAACACAACACCATACGCAAATATCATAATCGCAGCTCCGAGTGCGGTCAATCCGATTGATAATAACACAGTTTCAGATCTTCCGAGTTTATCAGAAATTACAGTAAGAACGAATCTTCCCGCTGTACTGCAGACACCAACCAACATCACTCCTCCGATTGCCATTTCGGGTGTAAGTCCTCTATCCATTCCCAAAGTTTTGAGCTGAGGGTTAAGGATAAAGAACACCGAAAGCACAAGGAACAAAGATATTACGATGCAATAGAACGATTTGGTTCTAAGTACCTCTTTTGCGGTGTATTGTTTCTGAGATGAACTAATAGTTTTGGAAGACCCAGCAACACAATATTCCTTTGGCGGATTCGTAATAAGGAAAGATGCGGTAACACAAACGATCATGAATCCGATTCCGAATATCATAAATGTCGAAGCAACCCCTACGGCTGAAAGCATATAATCAGCAATCGGAGAAAACAACACAAGTGAAAATCCGAAAGATCCGACCATCATTCCCGTTGCAAAACCGCGTCTGTCAAAGAACCATTTCTGTATCGAAGATATGGTACATGTGTAAACAGTACCGACACCGAATCCTCCGAGCACTCCATATGTGAGGTAAACAAGTTCGGGCATAGTCGATGGAACGAACGCGGTCAAAAGAATACCCGAAGACATCATAAGACTTCCAACGATACAGACAATCTTAGTACCGAAACGGTCGTGTGCTCTTCCTCCTACCAATATACCGACTACGAACATTGCAAGCATGATTGATGCAGTCATAACCGCTGCAGATTGATCCCATTGTAGAAATTCAGCTACATCTGTGTTGAAAACACTCCACATGTAAATGACTCCCGCACAAAGCTGAATAAGCATTCCGGCGGCAAGTATCGCGTATCTTTTTGAATTATTCATTTTAATTCACCTATTTCGAGTATGTGGATGATACGCCCTTCACTATATGAATATATGTACATCAATGTATATTTTTATACATTAATTATAAGAATGTATGATATATTCATAATGATTTCGTGTTAAACAGAAGGGATGTTAAACGTCTGACAAAGCACCTAAAATAAAGAAGAAATGGGGAGACCGCAAAGATGGCGTTCGCATACGCAAAGTTAATGCAGCGAACGAAATCGCAATCTACATCATGCCCAAAAAAGTGGATGCGGAACTCCATATCTGCGAGGATTTCGATATTACCAATTTAATGAAATATCTCGAAAAGAGAAAAGGAGTCGAAGGGAACAACGTCACTTTCTTTTCTGCTTTCATCGCAGGAGCAACACGTCTAGTCGCAGAACGTCCCGTGTTGAATCGTTTTATTAAAAATCACAGATTCTATCAAAGAAGAGATATCGAAATAGGATATGTTGCAAAAGTCGACATGACCGACGAGGGAATCCGTTCACTTTACAGAACACCTTTTGCACCCGAATCCAACATATTCGAAGTTTCCGATGTTGTCGGTGATGTCGTATCCCGTGTAAAATCTGGAAATCTCGGAGGAGCCAACGATGTCGTAGCCAAATTCGCTGCAAAACCAAGATTCGTTAAAGTCATAGCATTCCACTTTTTGATGTGGATGGATAAACACGGTTGGGTTCCCAACAGCGTTATCGGAACAGATCCAAACTATTCCACGGTTTTCATATCAAACGTTGGAAGTATCGGAATCGATCCCCCTTCCCACCACCTTAACGAATGGGGAACAAATTCAATCTTTATTTGCATCGGACTCAGGCGCAAAGAAATCGTTGAAACAGAAAACGGTCCCGAAGAGAGACAGTTCTGCCGCGTATCATTCTCCGTGGATGAAAGAATCGCAGACGGATTCTATTACGCCAAAACCGTAAGGCGTTTCAAAGAGATTATGGAAAATCCGGAATATCTCGAAGAAAATTACGAATACGATTACGATAAAGAAATCGTATTCTGATAAACTTTACCGGCCCATTCGGGCCGGCTCATTCATTTTTATGCATAGATTGAATTTCATCATCACTCAATGCATCTAGTAAAATTACATGTGGTCTATCATTTATCATTTCTATTTTACAATCCACACCATACACGTATCGTATTGTTTCTTCAGTAATAACTTCTTGAGGCGTACCGCTTTTGTAAATTATGCCGGGTGTTGACATTATTATTACTCTATCTGCATATTTTGAAGAAATATTCAGATCATGACTGATCATAATAACAATCATATTGTTTTTATCAGCCAAATCCTTTAGATTTTTTGTAACTATCAGTTGGTGTCTAATATCAAGATTTGATGTAGGTTCATCTAGAATCATAATTTCAGGCCTTTGAGCGAGACCTCTTGCGATTGCCACTCTTTGATGTTGTCCCGCAGATAATTCTCCAAAATTACGCATTGCAAGGTGTTGAACACTCATAAGAACCAATGTATCATATACGATTCTTAGATCCTCTTCCGTTGAAACAGACCATTTTTGATGTGGATGTCTTCCCATCATGACGGTTTCCAATACAGTCATAGGAAAGAAATCATCATTGCCTGCTGGAACATATCCCATTATTTTAGACAAATCCCTAAAACTCATATTGGAAACATCTTCCGAATCAATAGTAACATTTCCAGAAGTAGGTTTCAACAGTTTGTTAAGACATCTTATTAATGTAGATTTTCCAACTCCGTTTGGTCCAATAATGCATGTTAATCCGGGCTTATCCAGAACTAAGTTTATGTTATGAAGAACAGGTGTACTTTCATCATATGAAAAATCCACATCCTTTACCGTTATATTCATTCACCACACCTCTTTCTTTTGTTTGATAAGAAGATAAAGGAACAACGGTCCTCCAAGGAATGCGGTAACAACACCAACCTGCAATATGGCAGGTGCGATAATAGTTCTTCCAATTAAGTCTGAAGCTAATACAAGAAGTACTCCAAAAACAGCGGACGCAGGGATTAAATACCTATTATCTGAACCAATGAATAATCTTACGACGTGGGGTGAAACTAAACCTACGAATCCAATAATTCCTGTAAAACTTACAATACTTGCTGTAATCAAAGAAACAATAACCAATGAGATTATACGAAGTTTGTTTGCATCAACTCCAAGTGATTTTGCACATTCATCTCCAGAAGACAGCACATTAAGTTTTGAAGACAATATTCCAAGGATGATGACTCCAATAGCTGTGAATGTTAGTGATATTGGTATACTGTCCCAAGTTGCAGTACTCAAAGTACCAACTTGCCAACTATACACTGCTGCAAGATCGTCAGGATCCGACATCAACATGAGGACTGTAGTGATTGCATTGAACACATACATGATTGCTATTCCTGAAAGAATCATTGTTGTTGGGGTAGTTTTTCTTAATCCAGAAATAATAACAATCAATAGAACTGGAACTAATGAAAAAATAAATGCATTGATTACAATAAATCCAGATCCAGCTGCAAGACCGATGCCTGCTGTAATTGCAATAGTTGCACCAAATGATGCACCGGATGAGATACCTGTGGTGTAAGGATCCGCCAAAGGATTTTTTAGAACACTTTGCATTGTTACACCCGCAACTGCTAACCCTACGCCCACGATTATTCCAAGAACAATGCGGGGAAGTCTAACGTCTACTATAATCATATCTTTTGTAACATTTGTTATATTTCCAGTGATGTGATTTATTAAAATTTCAAACGATTCAACAAATCCAATTGGGTATGTGCCTATCGTAAGCGCATAAATGGCTACAATACTTGAAATAACAATACAAAGGATGATGAAAATATATTTTTTCCAAACATATTTTTTAAAATCATTTTGTACAGTCATAAAAGAATGCATGTCTTCATACGAGGATATTGTATCGTTTTTCCGTTGTAGATTGTTCCGTCTAATGTGCTTTCACCACTCGATTATAGAAAAAAAGGTAAAAGGTTTATGGGAAGTCTTATTCTGTACAGTACAGATATGCTCCTTTTTCGGTTACATCGAAATAGTCTGCGCTTCCAGGTTTAACATTTTCATTCATCAATGTGAAGTTGTCAACCATCTTCTGAAGATAATCATATGAGTTTATTCCACTCATTTCATCTGAGTATACTTCACATGCAAGCATAAGAGCCAAATTCATTTGAAGAAGTCCTGATGTCACACCAGATCCTGAAACCATGATTCCATCATTTTTGTATGCTGTGGTTTCAGTAAGGTATTTTGTCCATTTATCGAAAGCAGCCTTCTGGTCAGCTTCTGTTTTTGTGAATCCACCTCCGTGGAGCATCAAAATATAATCTGGATCTTTAGCCAAGAGGTATTCTACATCTGTGTGATAATACATTGATTCAGAACTCAATACTCCGTCTGTGTTTATGTATGCGGCAAGGTTGTCAAGACCTGCAAGAGTACTGCACTCATAACTTCCACATCCTCTGCACTCCACTTCAACATCAAGTTCTGCGCTTCCTGCACTGTAATATGTTACAAGAATTGTTTTCTTTTCTTTCAAAGATGAAAGGTTTTTATCAATCAGATCTTTCATTTCCATTGTGAAGTTCATGTATTCATACGCTTTATCTACGTATTTTTGTTCTCCCAAAAGGTAGGCAAGTGTAAGATATGCAGATGCTACATTATCTTCTTCCCAGAAAGGCAAACGAATCATATTGATGTAGGTGTCATCTGTAAATCTATCTTCAATTCCAATAAAATAAATATCTGCAGAACCACAAATAATTGCGTCAACACCAATAGAAATCATTTTTTCAAAGTCATAATTTGAGTGGAAACCACTTCCAAACGATTCTACGCCTGCATTTTTCATAGTTTCTCCATACTGTCCACCCTGGATTCCCTTAAGAACTCCTCCATCGGAATATTTGATGATGTCATGTGCACCAACAGCGATAATTGCCTGAACAGTAGGCCAATATTGAACTGCTGCTGAATTTACTTTACCTTTTACAACAGCATAGTTTCCATTCAAATCAAGATACCATATTTCTTCAGATTCGAATTTTATAATTTTGTTCAACATTTCAATATCTTCATTGTCGATTTTTCCATCCTGATTTACATCGGAAAGAGCAGTTTTCTTTTCAGTTCCTGCAATAATTCCTTCGAGATATTTTACATCATCCTGGTTCAAGAAGTTATCCATATTTGCATTTCCACAGATGTTTAAACGGGTTGCTTCGTCACCACTGACTTCTACCGTTGAACCATCTTGGTTCATGAATGCATATATTCCAACTCCTGAGGCCACAACAAGTATGGCTACAAAGATTGCTAGAATTTTATTATCCATTTTAATCGTATTGGACATATGCTCCAATTATTAAAAAGATGGAGATGGATGGTATATATCCAATGGTGCTTTTTTAAGATATTTTAAAATTAAAATTATTCTTAATTATCACACTTTTTAGCTACTCTCCAGAATCCGGGCGTAAACAGAATTATCGCCATTATAACTTCCAAACGTCCGATCCACATAATTGCACTCAATATAATTTTGGCAATCGGTTCCAACTCGCTGAAACTTCCCATCGGCCCGTATATTCCCAATCCCGGGCCATAGTTTGTTATGCAACTCGTGACCAACGCAAAAGATTCTCCCACATCTACACCGGTAAGCGCAATCAATACGGCACCAATCAAGATTGTAAGCAAGAAAAGGAATATGACATTCATCGAAGAAATGATGTTGTCGTTTCCAACACTGTTTCCCTGAAGTTTGATGTCAAACACACCTCTGCACACAATCAATTTCTTCAATCCGTTTTTGATGCTTTTGAAAACAACGATTGCTCTGAAAATCTTGATACCACCCGATGTAGAACCCGAAGATCCTCCGATCAAAGTGATAATAAACAGCAACATAGCCGCAACCGCAGGCCATTGCGCAAAATCACTTGCGGCAAAACCCGTGTTGGTTCCCGCAGATACAACATTCAAAGCAACATTCACGAAATTATCGAAAGTATTTCCGATATCCGTAAAGATACTGTTTCCAAACACAATAAAGAAAATTACCACGGAAATAAAAGCAAACCAAATCGCCATGGTTCTGAACTCTTCGTTTCTGAAATATTCTTTGATGTTCCTGTTCTTCATCCCGCGGTACTGAAGATAGAAGTTCGTACCTCCGAGGAACATAAACAAAGTAATTACAATCTTAATCAAAGAACTGTAACCCGCTACGCTGTCATTAAGACACATAAATCCGCCCGTGGAAATAGCCGAAAAGGAAATACAAAGCGTTTCCAACAACGAAACTCCCAAAACTAGGAGAATTATCGCAAGTATTCCAATCAAAATAACATAAACCATAATGAATTGTTTCGCAGCGGTTCTGATTTTCATTGAAAAGTTATCCGATTCTCCCGATCCCGAAAGTTCATTCGTAAAAAAGGTTCTATCTCCGTATCCCACAAGAGGGAACAGAAGAAGGAACACAATAACCGTAATTATACCTCCGATACCGTTGGTAACAGATCTCCACAAAAGAATTCCCGTATCCCAAGATTCGATATCCGACATAATGGAAGCACCGGTTGTGGTAAAACCGCTTGCCGACTCGAATATAGCATCAACAACGGGCATTCCCGCTATTATGAAAGGCAAAGTTCCGTATCCTATACAAGTAAACCAAACAACCCCGATCATAAGAAGTGCATTGGTCGGAGAAATCGTATTCGGCATTTTGAAAATTAATGCGGATGCCAAACCGATAACAAAACCGATAATCGCCGGCCATAAAAAAGGATCTATCGACTCGTTTGAATTGATAGCAAAAATCAAACACGGAATAAGCATAAGACTTGTTCCGATAAGCGTTATGCCGAAAATTCTTCCGGGAGCGGACATCCGTGTGGCAATTTTTTTACGATTGTATAGATATTTCATAAAATAACACCTGCCTGATGAAAAATGCTCAGGACAGTAACTGCGAATGCAGACCTGTGTTTCAACAATTAAGACTCATTAGTCCTTGAATATGGATTTATCTGATTATATTTAATAAAAATGGTCATACCGCAAGATGATGTGTATCGGTGTGATATTTATCCATAAAAATTTCACAATGCGGTTATTTTTCTATCTTTTTTAGATATATTCACATTTTTAATCCAAAATACGTTCACGGTTTACTCAAAGATATCTCATTTTAGTTTTTTTGTTATCTCTGTGAACAATTCAGGACTCCAGAATTCAATAGATTTTTCATCGGAGATAAAAGGAACAACATCTTTTTTTGCTTGTTCGTAATCTATTTCCTCGAATTTCTCGCATAAGATTTCTCTTAATGATTCTATATTCATCGTTGTATTGTATGGAATAAACCCTGTTTGTATCATTCTAGCATTAAGATGTTCTAAATTAACGGAAACGTTGTTCTTGATGTAGAACAGATAATCATACAAATCGCGTCCCTTGATACGATTTTTCCATTTTCTACACAAAAGTGCATGAATCTTTCCCGCAAAAAGAGAAGATTCATCATAAAGATTTACACTAAACGGATAGGGATTAAATGCAAATTTTTTCTCGAATGTTGCGTATTCCGGAGGATTAGTATCGATTTCGAATTTAACTTTGATGGAATCGTCCTTTACGATATTTCTGACGTCTCCGTTATCATCGTAAAAATTCATAATCAGTTCTCTTGTATTTCCTTTATGGAATGCAGATTGTATATCCGAATCTACATTTTTACTGCGTTCCTTTATAGACATCTCCAATCCGAACGATGATATGGTTTCCTCTAAACCGGGAATATAGTCGTTCAGGTTAAAATCCGGGTCGGGAGCTACAAGAGAAAAATCCAAATCTTCTGAGAATCTGTCTAATCCGTGGAAAATTCTTAGCGCAGTTTCCCCATAGAATGCAGCATTATCGAAAAAATCCGTTTTTGCCAAACCGTACAATGTCAATTCCTGTATGGTTTCTTTGATTGCATTCTTCTTCGATTCAATCGTATCTGCATTCGTGGAATTCATTTTCATCAATATTTTATCCATTTACATCCCTCTCAGATATGAATTTAAAAGATCCACATTCTTGCAATGATATTTTTCACTCAATATTGCAATATCATCGCGATTCAACATCTCTATGTTTTCTTCTTCGATTCTCAAATCCTCATAAAGAAGTTCTTTCAGTTCCTTTCTATTGGAAACCGGAGGTTTTATGTACAGTTCGTCGCAAACAGCTTTTTCCTTTGTTGCGATCCAATATGGATATTTCTCAGTCCGGATTATATCGGTTCCAAGATGAAACGCTTGTTTCGGGGAATCTCTATACATGTATCTTCCAAATGGGGTGGTGTACATCTTGCTTTTACCTGTATTATATGTGGCAGATGTGTACGCGTACACTCTTTCGGGAATGAAACCATAGTAAGATAATGCATATTCAAACGAAAGATATGACGGAGATCTTATGGCCGTTGCCAATAAATATCCGGGGGTGTTTTTATCGGATTCGTATAATCCTCTGACAATCGGGGTGTATTTTCCTTCCTTTACGAGACGTTGGAGTTTACAACGCGGGTTGCTGTAATCCTTCAATTCGTCCAACAGCATCTGGGTAGAAAATAGCATATTTGCACCACCACGTATAGATATTTAATATTTTCTGGAGTAAATTCGATATTTTGGATTGGTGTAACAGGGTATGATTTTAACGTAATAATTTGTGAACATCGTTCAATATCAATTTCGGAAATCTTTTTTGAAATACAATCGTCCTTGGGCCATGATTAACTAATTTACTGTAAAGGTTGTTTTGCATTGTTATAATCAATTATAACAATCGAAGAAATTTACATATATAAAGTCCCCAACTATTGTATATTGTTATGATTGACTATAACAATGACGGGTACGATTCCTACAAACCCAAAGGATATCCCGTTCGTCACAGAAGAAAAGTTCCTTTCGAACCCTTAATCAAATCCAATCTCAATCACAGAGATAAATTGAATAAAATTCTCAAAATGGATCGTGTACTGGGAAGTTTTGTTCTCAATTCCGAAGATTATTTCGATTTAATCAATGAATCGTATTCCTCCAATACATATTGGTCCGTAAAGATTGAAGGTAACAGACTTACGATGGATGAAGTGAAAAAATATACGAATCTGTTCACAAAGGGAAACATCGGAAACGAAAAAAGGAACGGCCCCGTTCAAGAAATTTTCAATCATCTATCTTCATTTTTCTTCATGGATAGGTTAGAGCTTCCCTGGAATTTAAACACAATCAAATCAGTCCATGCAATGTTGATGAAAGATGTAAATCCCGATGTTACGCCGGGAGAAATCAGAACCACCGAAGCAAGCGTAAACGGGACCGACGGATTCGAATATTTCATTCCATGTCCTTCGGGTTCAATAGAGCCAGAATTAAATTCTTTGTTGGATTGGGTTTCAATATCACCTTATGATGCAATCGCAACATCGATTATATTTTTCCATGAATTTGAAAGTATACATCCATTCAAAGACGGTAACGGACGCACAGGAAGGTCTTTGTTTTACAGTCTGATGAAAGAATTGGGTTTGAAGAACTGCGGCCTGTGTAAATTCGAAGAAGCTATGCTGAAAAACACTGAACTGTATTACACATTACTCGCGTACACAGATTCCGAAGGAGATTATTCCCCACTTATCGATTATGTAACGAACGCATTACTCGTTTCTTATGAAGAAGCCGTAGAAACATTCGGATCCAAAGACCGTTTGAAAGATATGGATGAGAATTCCAAATTAATCATTATGAAATCCAAATCGGTTGATACCTTTACGATGTCCGATGCATGTGATTGGATTCCATCGCTTACGAAACAAACCGTCCGTGCAAAAATAAATCAATTGATTGATATGGGAATCTTGGATCGTATCGGAAATACAAGATCTTCGGTGTATGAGTTCAAAGATCCTTTCAAGAATGTATTGAAATATGAATTTTTGTAAGATTAATACATTCGATGCGGATTTTTTGATTTAAAATGTATGTTTATACGAGATTCTTTTTATAGATTCAATAGTTTTTAAAAATAATTATCAAGAGAAATTTATATTTGATCGGGGACCCCTATGAGCGATTTCAAGAACATCACGATTGATAATTTGGATGTAGAACATCTTTGCTGTGCTATCGCAGACAAAAAACATCAGTGTGGCGTTGATGCTAAAAAAGCATGGTTAAAAGATAGAATTCCCGAAGGGCATATTTTTAGAAAACTTGATGAAAAGGGAAAAGTTTTCATTGAATACGCTCCACTTGAAACAGCATGGGTGCCAATAAAGGGTGATAATTATCTGTTCATCTATTGCTTGTGGGTATCCGGTTCATTCAAAGGAAAAGGGTATGCGAATGAACTACTAAATTATTGTATAGATGATGCAAAGAAACAAGGTAAATCTGGTGTCTGTGTTCTTAGTTCCAAAAAGAAAAAGCCTTTTTTGTCTGAGAAGAAATTTATGATCAAATATGGATTTGAAGTTGTAGATTCCATAGATGAATATGAATTGTTAGCATTGTCATTAAACGAAATAAAACCAAGTTTTATGGATTCTGTGAAGAAAAACTGCATCGATGGAAATGATTTAACAATTTATTACGGTGTACAGTGTCCGTATATACCAAACTGCATCGAACAGGTCAAAACATATTGTGAATTCAATACTATACCTGTTAATTTAATAGCGATCGATACTTTGGACAAAGCAAAAAATGTTCCTTGTGTTTTCAATAATTGGGCTGTATTCTATAATGGTAAGTTTGAAACGGTACATCTTTTGAATGAAGGTCATTTAAAAAAATTACTCGGTCGATAAGCATAGTTGACTCACCTTCAAATATGATGTAAAGAGACGTTTAATCATTTTTAAGAGCATTTTCAATAGTTAGCTTAACTCTAGTCTCTCGGTTAAATATCCTCACCGAAACATGTTATTTCGATAACAATGAAAGTAATATCACAGGATTATCAAACCTCGAATAATTATAACGATTATCGCGGTAACGCAAACTCATACGAACGCATGGCACCACCCCATGATTATCAAAATAATTAT
>CAYMPW010000021.1:20148-21691 GCA_964392725.1 uncultured Methanomassiliicoccales archaeon | reverse complement strand
GATTGTTGGTTCTCAGTCAAAGAACAGATCTTTTGAAAAAATATATGGAAGATTTGTCCAAGGCTATTTCAGAATCGCCATGCGTTTCAGGTTCCAAATATTCTCAGATTAAATCCAATTTGAATGAGAGAATCGCCGAATCTATGGATGACGATCCGGAATCTGTTTTTGAATGGTAAAAGTGAGACGGCCGTCAGCACTCATAGGGCTCATCACAAATCAGCCGATGAATTTTCTTCATCCGGCACACGCCTCAATACCCCATGGGGCAATGGCAATTAAAAATATCGCTAAAAAACATATTTCGAATTATTTTTCTTTGGATATGAATAAACGGTAACTATTCTTTTAAATATTATCAAATGCCCTATAAAAGCATGAACTCTAAATTGTTTGTTCCGATTATAATTGGATTGATTCTGGTTAGTTCGGCATATATAATTCCGTCCGTGGATGGGGAATCTACAGAGTTGGATTTCAAAAAGGGTGATGCATGGGGTATGGAGTTGAAACTCTCCGAAAAGGATATTCCATTACCTCCATCCATGACAGGATCATTTTACCTTGACCTGGGAGGTGTGTCACAAATTGAAGAAATGAACGAATCTTCCACAATCATAAGAAACGGAGGGTACCTCAAGTATTTTTTCAATATCGATAACGAAGGAGTTTTGATGAAATCCGATGGAGCAATCATTGTTGACAATCGCGTATATTTAAATTCCAATAATGAAATTAAAAAGATTGAATATTTCGGATATGTTAATCTGTCCTTTGGTATGGCAGCCGCCGGAGAATCCGGATTGCAAGATGTCAATATCGGAGTTACAGGTGATGTGGATTTAGCCATTTCTTTCGAACCTGCCATGAAGATCATGGAGACTCCTGCTCAAGCAAATACATGGGAAATTAATTCGGAAGTTAAGGTAGACCTCAAGGCAAATCTGAAGGTTACAGGACCTGAAAGTATCACGAATCTTTTGAATTTCAAGACAACGGATCCAACTACGGGAATTACTATTGAAATGATTAAGGGGACACTTACTCCCTTGAATATTTCTGAAACAACCCGCTTCAAGACCACTATTACGGTAACTGAAGTTGATGGAGTGTTCATATCCAAAATGAATTTAGGAAAGGAATTGGGTGAAATCCCGATATTCGGATATCCATACGCTTCGTTCAGCACACAGTATCTTGATACCGCAATTGGTACTTTAGAAACTACAACAGAAGTAGATATTCCTCCCGAAATTGAAGCAAAGGTTGTTCCCGTAAAATATTCCGAAGAACAGTCCAAGGACTTTTTTGATAACAAGATGAAGGTGGATGAAAAGGACAATACTTTACTGTATGTTGGAATCGGTGCGATTGTTTTGATGCTTGTACTCATAGGAGCATTCCTTTTACGCCGTTCCAAGAAGAGCGTTTGATCTGAAGAATAAACATTTTCCAAACCTTTTATTTCCATTTTTTGTTTAAATTTTTAATGCTGCAGAATCTTAATTGTTATGGTTTATCATAACAATATTTCAAAATTTAG
>CAYMPW010000021.1:392-20138 GCA_964392725.1 uncultured Methanomassiliicoccales archaeon | reverse complement strand
CACGTTTTTACACTTAGTAAAAAATATGTATAATAGAAATTATTATAATATAGATTATACATATACATAGTATGTTCATAGGGCGCACTAAGGAAATAACAATCCTTGAGGATCTGTACGGTCGTAAAACCGCACAGCTCGTGGTAATGTACGGGAAGCGCCGTATGGGCAAGAGTGAAATCCTCCGAAAGTTCACCGAAGGGAAAGATTCAATGTATTACAGTTGTGCGGATGGGAATTGCGCACTGCAACTGGATCTTTTTGCACGCAAGATGGGAACAAGCCCCTTTGGAAACTGGAAAGATGCGTTTGAATTCGTTGGAAATACCTCCGTGCCTTCCATCCAGAAAGTCATAATCTTCGATGAATTCCAACGTATCATGAGGAATGACGGATCTGTTGTAGATTCGTTTAAGGATGTGTGGGATTCGGTTTTTTCAAAATCGAATACACTTGTAATCCTTTGTGGATCGTCCATACCTTACATGATGGATGGTTTACTCTCTAAGGAATCGCCGCTCTTCGGAAGAGTGACACGCTCAATTGAGGTCGGAGAGTTGGGATTCAAAGAGGCTTCGGAACTTGTTCCGAATATGTCTTCCGCAGACAAGATTAGAACGTATGCCGCATTCGGCGGTGTACCAAAATATCTTGTTTCGGTAAAGAATGACCGGGTTGCCGAAGCCTCTATTTTTTCAAAGTGTGTTTCTTCTGACGGTATGTTTTATGACGAGCCGGATAGAATAATACGTAGAGAATTCAGAGATCCTGCAACCTACAATACGATAATGTATGCGATTGCATCAGGATGTACCAGACCCACAGATATTGCCAAAACCGTTGGTATTGACAGAACAGGACTTACCCAATATATTTCCAATCTGATGAAAACCGGTTTTGTTTCAAAAACCGAAGCCAGAGGCGGATACACAATAGAAAATAATTTTTTGCGTTTTTGGTATGCTTGCGTATTTCCGAATATATCTGATATAGAATCGGGATCTGAAAAAACAGTTAAACCGTATTTCAAAAATATTTTAAACGAATTTGCTACGGAAACTTTTGAAAAAGTTTGTAAAGAATATCTTATTAAAAATGGAGAATTCAAAACAATATCCGATTGTATCTTTAGCGATAAACCTGCAAGCCTCGAAGATTTGAAAAATAAAGATTTGGATAGTAATTCCATTCTGTTCTCAGTTTCGGGATTTTCTGAAGATGTTGTAGAAATTGCAAATGAATCGGGAACCTGCTTGGTTTCACTCGAAATGATTCTTGCTTAAATTCCAGGAACGAGAACATTTCTGTAGGACAGGGCTTGTGCTCTTCCGCGTCCTCCGCGTATATCCCAGAACTTTGTTTTTCCTTTCTGTTTTACAAGTAACCAATTGATGAGTTCTTCGTGATCGGGCATACCTTCGATACTTCTTCCCGAATCGTAGAATCTATTCAAAATATTCAATGCATCGGAAGCGGATGCATATTCTGCACGGATTGCTTCTCCCAAGATGCGCTCCATATGTGCTCTCAGAATTTTGATTCCATCTTCTGTCCAACCCCATGCTAAAAGCCATGCTCCTTCTTCGATGGGATTTTTCTTCATGTAGGATATTTCTTCGTTGTTGTTATACGCGATAAGTGCTGTTGCCAACTCTTTCATGTGATTGTATTCCAACATTATTCTGGTCATTTTAGATGGATGTGAACTGCCATTCTCATTCCAATAAGCCATTAAGAGATTATCGGGTGTTGTTTTGTTCTTAGCTGCTGTATCCCTGAGCTCTGTATCCGCAAACGTCTCGGGGAAATCAAGGAAATCAAATCCGCTCTTTTCCGGAGCTTTGCGTGAACGTGCTTCGCGTTTAGGCTTCGGTGCGGCACGGTGTCCTGACCAGGTCTTTACACATTCTGTGTAACGCTGTTTCATTTCCGGTGTTCCGGATTTTGCTAAAAGATCTTTGAATTCGAAAATTGCATCCATGCGCATGTCTGCAACATATTGCATAAGCCAGGCTCCACTGACTCCACAAAGAATACGCCAATATTCTCTTGCGGAAATACCTGAAACCAAAGATGCGATCTGAGGTGCGTGATCATCGATAACTGCAATGATTGATTCTGCATCGGGTCTTTCTTCAGCAGTACGCCTAACCTCTGAAAACAGCTCCAAAGAAACAGATGGATCTTCGATGTATTCGTAAATTGTATCACAAATACTTCCTGCGTATTCTCCGACAGGATCCACGAATCCGGTTCCATCAGCATCATAGCTTGGTTCGGATTTCATAGATTCCAATTGAGAAATGCATCTGTGAATGCTGTCTTCAACATCTTCTTCCTGAACAACTTCCTGATATCTCGGAATATTATTGCAGAATAAAGCTGCCATTGCACAATGTATGCATTCGTTTTCGTCCGAACAGGAACAGAAATATGAAATCTTTTTATTTTTGCGTGTGGCGGTTATGCATGCATCCTCGACAATAATTGAAGATGTGCCTCTTCCCATGTCGTGAGATGATATCGGTTCTTCTGAGAAATAACGTGTACGGGCATCTGCACGTACTCCGAATGGAAACTTAGAAAGAATTGCCGCTGCCATATCTTCGGGACATTCTTCTTCGATAACATCCGCAAATATACCTTCCGCGGAAGATGGAACGTTTACGATTCCGAATACTGCGGATACTGCATCGTCGGAAAGAATTCTGGATGATTTTACATCCGTATTTTCCAACATGGAATGAATACGGTGTTCCACGGAATGGTGAATTAATTTATCGGGATCGATTCCGCGAAGTGCGAACACAATCATCGGATCTTTATCCATACGTGCACCGATACCGCAAAGTACCGCGGCAACGTGTTTGCAAATGTATGCGTCATCGGAACAATTGCATCTGAATCCCATTTCATTGTATGATGGGAAGATGTTGCATTCCGTGAAAAATTCCGCATCTTCTTTGGAAATACGGCCTGAAGAAAGACTGTCTGAACTTTCTGCGATGACAGAACATCTTTCTACGATTTTTTCGCGTATTTCAGTATCCAAAGGACGTACATCCACCCTTACATCATAAGGGCGAGATCTTGAACCTTGAACTTTTGCGTTGACTTTTCCGTTTTCTGCGTTAAGATCGATGACGGCTCCGCGGCGTACGTATGCGATACCGCGTTCCATTACACCTGAGTCATCATCCAATGTTGAAAGATTGTTAATCCATGCGGTACCCCACCATTGTTTAGCAATGTATTTTCCAGAAACTACTACCGGATTATAACCTTCCATCATAATATCATCCCAACCTGAACAAATCCATCAATTGTTTATCATTCATTTCGGTTATCCAGGAACCTCCGCCGGCAACAACTTCACCGGCAAGTCCTGTTTTTGTTTCAATCATGTCATCGATTTTCTCTTCGACGGTTCCGCGGCAAACAAACTTGTGAACGATAACGTCTTTGCGCTGTCCAATTCTGTATGCACGGTCGGTTGCCTGATCTTCAACTGCGGGATTCCACCAACGGTCAAAGTGAATAACGTGGTTTGCGGCAGTAAGGTTAAGACCGACTCCGCCTGCCTTGAGTGAAAGAACCATGAAGGGGATATATTCCTCTCCGTTGAATGCGTCAACCATTTCCGTACGCTCTTCGGGCGATGTTCCTCCGTGAAGGATAAGACCGGGGCGTCCGAATACTTTTGTCATGGCGTCTGCCAAAGGTTCGGTCATTTCTCTGTACTGAGTGAACACAATGATTCTTTCTCTGTTATCGCGAACAGTCTCACAAATCTGCGTAAGCATCTCGAATTTTCCGCTGTCCGCTTCCGCAAATGCATCCTGTCCCAGATATTGATCGGGGTGGTTACAGATTTGTTTGTATTTTGTAAGCGCGGAAAGAACCAATCCTCTGCGCTGAAGACCTTCGGACTCCTGAAGAGCTTCTTCCAATTCATCCGTGTACAAATTGTACAATACGGTTTGTCTGCGCGACATTGTAACGTAATCTTTGATTTCGTTCTTTTCGGGAAGATCGGAAATAATTGTGGAATCTGTTTTCAACCTTCTCAACATGAATGGAGAGATTGTTCCGCGGAGACGTGCGTATCCGTCGTCGGAATCTCCGATACAATAAGCGTAATCTCTGAATTCCGCGAGTGTTCCCAACAATCCGGGATTAATGAAATCGTAAATCGACCAAAGGTCCATGAGTTTGTTTTCTACGGGTGTTCCCGTAAGTGCGAGTTTGAATCCTGCTTTTAATTTCTTTACCGCACGGGTTTGTTTTGTATTCGGATTCTTAATTGCCTGAGCTTCGTCGAGGGTGATTGAATCCCACTGCTTTTCAGACAAAGCTTCGACACGAACCGCCATTCCGTATGTTGTGATCGTAAGGAAAGTATCGGGAAGTTTGCGTGCGAGTCCGTGCAATACACCGACACTCATGTCGGGAACGAACTTCGATGCTTCGCGTTCCCAGTTTCCTATAAGCGATGCGGGAACAACCATCAAATGATGTTGATCGGGATGTTTTGCACGTATCTGTTCCAAGAATGCAAGAACCTGAACGGTTTTTCCCAAACCCATATCGTCGGCCAAACATGCTCCGAATCCCATGGATGAAATTCCGTGAAGCCATGAAACACCTTCTTTCTGATACGGACGGAGTTTTCCTTTGAATGATTTTGGAATTTTTACTTCGTCGGTTGCTGCGGGGCGGAGATTATCCAAAAGTCTGGATAACCATTCTCCGTTTGAAACCTGAATTCCGAGGTCTGCTTCTCCGGGCATTGCGCATATTCCCGCTGCCATTCCCAAAGCTTCGGACATGGAGATTGAACCGCTTCCGCGAACGCTTTCAACGGCTTCCAAAAGTTTTGCCAAGCGTTCTTTGTCGACTTCGACCCACCTTCCTTTAAGGAAGGCCAAACCTGCGGTTTCGTCCATAAGTGCACGGACTTCGTCTTCGGTAATTTTCTCACCATCGAGAACGAATTCCGGATTAATCGTAAGAAGAGTTGAAAGACCCAACAGAGGAGATTCGTCGGCACCCATTACCAATGACATTGAGAGTGAAGATGCACGGTGTTTCCACCAATTGGGAATACGGCATAAAATTCCGCATTCTTCGTAAATCGGAACTTCCGTTAAGAACGTGTAAGCTTCAAAGGGACTCATTCCCAAAGGATGGAATAATTCTCCCGTATCCATGAATGAAGCGATGAGTTCGCTCTTTTCCGCGGCTCCGTTGAGTCCGGAAAGAAGTTCCAGCATTTTACGGTCGTCTCCGCTGTATTCCTCCAAAGCGAATTTGAGGGGTACGTGAGCACCTCCCGATTCCGGAGAATAAGTTGCGATGAAAGCGAAGGGATAATCCCCTGAAGGATATTCCACCATGTGGAAGAAAATACGTCCCGGAACATGCAAGTCCTGAGAACGGAGAGAAATGTAGTGGTCGACGGTTCCATCAAAGTTTTTTATGTCTTTGCTGAAAGACTGCAATAGACGTTCCCATAGTCCCATAATCCATTCTTTTGTTACAAAATCGGATCCGACTGCGAAGGGAACTTTTGATACTAGTTTTTGAATATCAACAGCTTCCCAATCAGGAACTGCATCGCCCCTTAGATTTTCTAAATCGGGTGTGTGAACCAAAGCTTTTAGGAATTCCGCTGCTAGAGAGTGGATATATTTCATTGACGGCGTGAACCAAGATTCGGCTGGTTTGAAACCAATATCATACAATGCTGAATACTTGTTCTTACGGAATGCTTCGGGCATGTCACCCATAAGTTCTCCAGGAAATTCTACGTCGAATCCCGTGCGTCTTATGATTAAGTCCATCGGGGGAACGAAATCTGATTTTGCCATCGATAGACCGTATGCGCTCATTAGTAATATACCTATTTATGATAAAAGAGGAATATTCGGATTAATTGAATCCGAGTTTGTCGTTTTAAAGAATAACTACTGTATGTCTCTCGGAATGTCCAGTATGGATAATATTCATTTTATATTACGGAGACACGTTCGCTTATTGATTTCAAATATGTTTTAAAAAATCAAATGTTGAAACAATCCTTCAAAAAAGGCATAACATTATTTTATAAAGATACGATACCGATACAGTACGGATGTGTCTTTAATGAAATTAAGCAACCTTCCCGTCAAAGCAGAATTTATTTTAGCTTTGGCTATGCTTATTTCGGGAATATTTTCCATCTACATCGATTTAAGCGAACTTTCCGAACCGAAAGTCGAAGAGCATATGATCGCGAGCGTGCTCATGGTCATAATCGCCTTCTACATTTTCTTGGATAAGAAAAGGAATCCACTACGTGCATTGGGATTGTATATTATTTCGATCGGCGTTACAAGGGTTATTGTTTCCCTCGGAAGTTTAAATTCCATAGCTTCGGACGAACAATTCTACATCGGATTGGTGTTTTTTATTTTAGGTGCCAGACTTGCAGCGGCTGGATACAGTTTTTACAAAGGAACTTCCAAAAATACGCTGAACATGTCCATAGCTTCGTATCTTGTTCTGCTTTCGTATATTTTGGTACTTGCGGCATATCTACACGGCAATTATACAATAGAAAGTTTGATTCAGAATAATTATCAGACATTCGTATTCATATTCCAATACATGGTTTACATCATGGTACTTACAAGCGATGAAATCCAGAAAAATACAGTGGTTGAAAAAATCCATTCCAGCATATCGGGAATAGAACATACCGTGTGCGTGGACCCCGAAGCCCGTGTCAACCGCGAAGATTTACTTCGCATAAACAGCGGATTATCGAAACCTTCCGAGTGGACTGCGGTCAACGACGGAGGACCTGCAGAATATGAAACCACAATCACACTTTCAGGATTTGTGAACAATCATATCCTTTTCCAAAAATGGAAAGATAGGGAATTTGTATACGCTACCATAATTCCCAATTCAACAGGAACATTTATGCCCGGTCGCTCGATGAAAGTAGATTCCATTATTCCCGAAAACGGAAGTCTTGAAGATTGCGAATCGTTTTACTTTAAAGGTCCCGATGGAATCGTTGCCAAACTCGGAATCATACCTGCAATAGAGGAGGGTAAAGAATGAAATTCAGTAATAAAATGCTGATTTATACTGCATTGATTGTTCTTGTTATCTCCATATTGGAAGTTATATATTCTACATATGGCGTAAAGTTTGACAGTGCGGAAGATGTAATTCTGGAAGTTTTTCCTTCTGTTCTTCTCATATTATCGGCTACATTTATATTATTGAGTAAAAAAAGGAATGTTTTGATCTGCCTCGGACTTTATGGCTTATCTTTGGGTGTGGAAGCTACATTTAACGGATATGAAAATCTGGATATTACTCTTGATGTTCTCGGTATGATTATAGCCGTATTGCTTTTCATTGCGGGTCTTTCTTTGGTTGTTACCAGTCTTTTCCGTTTGTTCGGAGAAAAGAATGGAATTTTGTTGATGACCGCAACCGTTGCAATTCTGATGGGTCTCGATATCTTTCAGATCCTATATGATATTCATCTTGACTTCCCCTTGGATGCCTTGCTCACCTATAACATTCCATCAATTCCGTGCATAACCGTATGTATAATTATGTTGGGAATGCTTTATTCCGAAGATATCGTAAAAACCACGTACATATACAGAATGGAAAAAGCTGCGCATAATTCCAAAACTTCACTCTATGCAGACGATTACATGTTTGTAAGCAGAGAAGATGTCCACGCTCTTGATTCGTGGTTTAAAAATTCCGGAAATGCGGATGATATGTTCATTACCTTGTATTATCCTTCTGCGATGAAGAGAGTGTTACATTTCACAAAGGATTCCGGAAAAATCATTGGAAGACTTCTTGATAACAAAGATTCGTTCTTTATGCAGGGATTTAACTTTACAATGGAATATTTCGTTCCCGCGGACAATACTTTTGATGATTGCGATTCCGTAAGAATCTACGGATCCGATGGTTTTGTTATGAATATAATCGTAAGAAATCCCGATGATCAATATGCTGGCTCGCCGCTGTGGTGAGAGTTTTCAAAAAAATAGATTTGTTGAGTAACATTAAATAGAAAAAAGTGTTACTCGGTTGTATGAATCAAAAACTAATAGCCGTAGCTGCGGTTGTCATTTTGATAGCCGCAGGTGTTGCCGCGGTACTTATGATGAATAACGGCGGATCTGATACTCCGGCTCCCGAAGGACTAGTTGATGCCGCGGGACGTGAAATTAAAGTGACCGAATCGTTGGAAAACGGAATTGTTACCGTTGGAAGTATCGGACCTCTCAGATTCCTTTCGTGTTTTGATGTTAACGAACACATAATCGAGGTAGATGTCGGAGATACCAATACAAACGAACCCTTTATGGGTCGCGGATATTCGTACACATACGATTATACCAAATTGGCATATCATGCGGATAACGCTCTTGATGCGCCTACCGTTGAAAGCATTGCAAAGAAAAACCCAAGCCTTGTTGTTGTGGGTGAAAGAGTTTGGAACGGATACCAAGATAATGTTAAAATCTTGGCCACACACACAAACGTTGTTGTTCTTGAAGATCCCGTCACAAACATTGTAGACGAGAATGGAAAAGTTGTTGAATATATTTCCAAAAATTTCCTGATTCTCGGAAAAACACTCGATAAAAATGCCCGTGCAGTTGAGATGATCGATGGAATCCAAAAGATTGCGGATGATCTCAAAACTTTGAAAGGCGAAGATAACGGAAAAACCTACGTTGCAGGTTTGACCTACAGCGGAATGAATCCTCTTAACGTTACTTTCCCTAACTATCCTCCTTTGAACATGATTGGTGCAACCAATGCCGTCGATTATGACGAGAGCACACCTTGGAAGAAAGTACTCAACATAGAAGATTTCAAGAAATTGACCTTCAACAAGATGCTTATCGATCCTTCATCCGTGAGCAGACTTTCGGATACGGATAGTCAGTTGATTATGAAAATCGTATACGATTACAATAATGATTCCAACCCAGAGAATGATGTTAAAATCTATTCAACAATCCCGATTGTCTGGGACAGTATAAACATTGACTGCGCTCTTGCTTCCGCATACTACGCCGCATACGTTGTAAACGGAACAATTTCCGAGAAAGAAATGATTGAAAAAGTTTCAAACGTTTTCGAGCTTTTCTACGGAGAAAACGGAGCAAAAGTAATTCCTGGTATGACTGCATTCTTTGATGAATTGAGTGATAAAAACGGACAGGAACTTCCTTTGATGAAAGAAGTCAAGATTGTCAAAAACGGCGACAAATATTCCTTCGCAGAGGCATAAACTTGAATCAAGAGAATCTGATTGAAGAGTACAAAGGATTCGTAAAGAGAAGATATCTTTTGATAATCGGATTGGCGGTAGCGCTGATTGGATTAGCTTTGATAACTTTGAATTTAGGATCAACCGAATTGAGTTTCGATCAGATTCTCTATTATCTTTTCCACCCCGATGATTCGTGGAATACCACGGTCGTCTGGGATTTGCGTCTCAAAATGATTGTTGCCGCAATATTGGCGGGATCTGCATTGGCTTTGGCAGGATGCGTTATGCAAAGCATTCTCAGGAATCCTTTGGCATCCCCTTTTACATTGGGACTTTCGAATGCTGCGGCATTCGGTGCCGCAATGGGAATTCTTTTCCTTAACGGTGGATCGATTGTCGGTTCAACCGTTACGAATATCGTCGTATCGAATCCGGCGATTGTAACGATTTGTGCATTCGGATTTGCGATGCTTGCTACATTAATCATGATTTTATTGGTTAAAGTAACGGGATGCAGACCCGAAACCATCGTTCTTGCGGGATTGGCAATAAGTTCAATCTTCTCCGCGGGATTGGCATTTATGCAATACGTTGCGGACGATACAGTAATTTCCGCAATTGTATTTTGGCAATTCGGATCGCTCAGTAAAGCTAGTTGGGACAATCTTATTTTGATTGGAATTGTTCTTATTTTAGCACTTATTTATTTCATTTACACGCGCTGGGACCTTAATATAATGGAATCAGGCGAAGAAGTTGCGGGCGGATTGGGAGTTAATGTAAAACTCACAAGATATCTCGGACTTACGGTTTGTGCAATACTTACCGCAGTAGTTGTTTCTTTCATGGGAGTCATAGGATTCATCGGATTGGTCGGACCCCATATGATTAAGAGACTCGTAGGAAACGACAGCAGATATGTTATTCCGGGTTCGATGTTGATTGGATCTTTGGTTCTTTTATTGGCATACATTGTTGGAAGTTTCACATATTCCACGGTAATTCCCGTAGGAATTATTACATCCGCAATCGGCGGTCCGATATTTATCGCGATTTTGCTTAAAGGGAGGGGAACATCATATTGAGAGTAGAAGATATTTCATTCAGTTACGGAACCAAGAAAGTCTTGGATAAGGTTTCTTTTGAAGCCGATGGTAACTCGGTTGTTTCCATTCTCGGTCCCAACGGTACCGGAAAAACAACTTTACTGAAATGTATCTGTAACGTACATTCCCCCGAATCGGGAAACATTACGGTTAATGATAACAATGTAAAGGAATTGCACGGTAAAAAATTGGCAAGAACCATCGGATACGTTCCTCAATCGGTTCCTGTTTCAAGAATGACCGTGTTCGATTCCGTATTTATGGGAAGAAGACCCAGAATAGAATGGATGGCCACTCCCGAAGATTTGGAAAAAACTTCCGAAGTTTTAGACAGATTGGGATTGGGGCACTTATCTTTGAGTTACGTGGATGAGATTTCCGGAGGAGAATATCAAAAGGTTCAGATTGCAAGAGCTTTGCTTCAGGAACCCGATGTTCTGATTTTGGACGAACCTACGAACAATTTGGATATTTCAAACCAACATATTACAATGCACATGATTGCCGATGCGGTCCGCGAAAGAGGAATGTGTACGATTATGACAATGCATGATATCAATTTGGCCGTTCACTTCTCCGATAAATTCTTGTTTATGAAAAACGGAAAGGTTGCCGCATACGGCGGTCCCGAAGTCATTACCGCGGAATTGGTAAAGGAAGTCTACGGAATGGATGTTGATGTCATAGATCACCGCGGAGTTCCTTTTGTGGTTCCTTTACATTCGTCGAGATACGAACATATACATTCGCATACACACCCGCATGATGTCCACGATCATCTTACGAACGGTACGATAGATCACGAACATCCGGATGTATTTTAATTTAAAAAACAACAAAACCCGGATTCGAACCGCGAGTCTGGGTCATACAATTTTAATGGTTTAGTGTACACGGTAAAATAATAAAAATTTTCAAAGTAAAATTTTATACTAAATTTCATTGAGTAACATTAAATAGAAAAAAGTGTTACTCATATACATGAACCAAAAGCTCATTGCGATAGCTGCTGTAGTCGTTATGATTGCTGCAGGAATTTCGGTTTTCGTTTTGGCAAATCCCGGCAATATCGATGATAAATCCACAGACGGTTTATTGGATGCCGCGGGACGCGAAATCAAAGTAACCGAATCATTGGAAAACGGAATCGTTACCGTCGGTCGTATCGGACCTCTGAGATATCTTTCATGTTTTGACGTTAATGAAAATATAATCGAAGTCGATCTTGCGGATACCGAAAAATCAATCGGCGGCAGAGCATATATGCACGCTTATGATTATTCAAAACTTGCGCATCACGCAAACGATTCTCTTTCCGCACCAACCGTTGAAAGCATAGCAAAGAAAAATCCGGATCTTGTCGTTATAAGCGAAAGAACATGGATTGGATTCAAAGATAATGTTGATATCTTATCCAAACACACGAATGTTGTGATTCTCCATGAATCGGTTAACGAAATCATGGATGAAAACGGAAAAGTTCACGAGGTTATTTCAAACAACTTTATGATTCTCGGAAAAATTCTCAACAAAGAAGATCGTGCAAAAGAAATGATCAATGGTATTCAAAAGAACATTGATGAACTCAGATCATTAAACGGAAATGTTGCGAAAACATACGTTGCGGGTTTAACATTCCAGGGAAGCAATCCTCTTAACACAACCTTCCCGTATTACATTCCGTTGTCTTTGATCAATGCTCCCAATGTAATGAACGAAGATGCCGACGCACCTTGGAAGAAAGTGATTTCCGTAGAAGATTTCAAGAAATTATCTTTTGGAAATATGCTTGTGGATCCTTCGTCCGCAAGCAGGTTGATTGATCAAGATAGTCAACTGGTTATGAAAATTCTGTACGAACAGAATAATGATTCCGATGCAAAGAACGATGTTAAGATCTTTTCAACGATTCCGATCGTTTCCCACAGTCTGAACATTGATTGTGCTTTGGCTTCCGCATATTTTGCGGCACATGCAATTTATGGGGAATATTCTGATTCCGAACTTTTGGAAAAGATAGAGAACGTTTTCGAACTTTTCTACGGAGATAACGGAAAGAAAGCGTTCGAAAGTATGTCTGAATACTTTGAAAAGAACTCCGCCAAGTTTGGACAGGATATGCCTCTGATTACGGAAGTTAAAATTGTCAAAAACAACGGAGTATATTCTTTGGTAAAAATTTAAACTCAAATACGAACCCAATCGAATCCCGAAATCATATTACGATATGAACAGAGCTGCCACGGGATTCGGTTGGGTTCAAGGATTTTTTTTATTAAATTTGCATAATATGTAAATACTATATATACAATTTACATAATATGCACATAAACTATTCTAAATCGGAATTGCACCTTCTTTCGGAACATTCCAGAGGAATCGATAGAATAGTGGAACTTGCAGAAAGAATGAATGTTTCCAACGTTCAGATTTATAGAATGATAAAGAACCTGAGTATGAAAGATACCGTTGAACTCAAGAACGGAACATTAGTTGTCAGAAATAAAACACACATAGTTCAATTGTTGAATATATTAAGAAATTCCCAGGATGCATATATTCCATTATCCGACAGTGGTTTGGAAATAATGTTGCTGTTAATTAATCCGATAACCATGGCGGAAATCTCTGAAAAAACTGGATTGAATGTCAGTACGGTTTCCCGTAAAATCAAAGAAATGCTTGGATTGAGTATGATTTCCAAAGACGGGAAATATTATTCGATCAACAATAAAATATGGCCTGAATTAAAGGAATTATGTTTCGAAATCACAAAATATGAAGAGAATACAGATCTAAGAATTCCACCGGGTTGTAAAATATATCACAGCGATAAAAAATTCGGGTTGTTTTCTTCCAGTCGCAGACTTCCCTTTAACGAAACTGCTTTTTCGGTTTTTGGAGAATACGGAATAAAGATGTTTTCGGGAATTCATTACTATACAACCGAGAAAAGAAAAATGACAATAGAAGATGTGTTCATTCACACATTGTATGTTGCATCCAAAGAAAACGATTGGAAACTGAAAATAATGTCTTTGATTTTTTACGTCAAGAACAAAGATGTATTGCAAGGCGTATCGCATTCTTTGAAAAACGAAATGGATCAAATAATCTCCGGAAAGAAAGTCGACGGGTGGATTCCTGTAGAAGAAATCCAAGAACGTGCGGATATGTACGGAGTGAAGATACTGAATCGTGATTAATGTTAATCTCATCTGTTTATTGCAATTTTTAAAAGATTAAACTCCGAACACATTGTTATTTTTATCATTCTCTTGAAAGATATAATGATATATCCGCATTCAATTTTGAACTCATGAACGAGAACGTAGAATATATCCGCCAAGTGAAAATCGAACGTACGATCGAAGCTTTGAAATTCAACGGAATTAACGGATATTTTGCAAAGGATCACTCGGAAGTTTTGAAGTTGATTGAAGAAATCATTCCCAAAGGTTCTTTTGTTGCCGCGGGAGATTCGCATACTCTGAAAGATATCGGAGTATTCGATTTTCTTGATGAGTTCTACGATAACTACCATTACGATAAATTCGATATGTTGGCTTCCAGACAGATCTTCTCCACGGATGCGTTCTTTTCTAGTGCCAACGCAATAACCGAAGAAGGCGACATCTACAACGTGGATGGTTTGGGAAACAGAGTTGCACCTACCATTTGGGGTCCCGAGAAAGTGATTTTTGTGGTAGGTGCGAATAAAATCGTTCCCGATGTTGAAGCTGCGATTAAACGCAACCGCGAGGTTTCCGCACCTACGAATGCGAAGAGATGGGGATTTGATACTCCTTGTGTTAAAACCGGACATTGTATGGATTGCAACCATCCGAGAAGAATCTGCAGAGAATATACATTGATCCGCAAACAGCGTGACAAGACCCGTATGCATGTGATATTCCTGAATGAGGATTTGGGATTTTAACAAAGCGAGAGAAAAATGAGATAATAACATAATTATGTTATTTAATCTCGAAACACAAACTTCCCTGTTTACAACAAAAGCCAGGCTATTAATAATCATAATTCCAATTACACCTATGTTTAAAAATGACAAACAACACATCTTGAAAAATATAATCAAAGCGCTAGATCGTCTTGATGTTTCATACGAAATGCTTGGAGAGCGTTCGGTTGTTTTTACGGGTACCTATGAGGATTTAGAAATATCCCTGCTTATTTCATCTTTTGACGAAAAATCGGTATCGTTGCTGGGAAGATACTTCATAACCGTTCCGGAATCCGAATATACCGCTGTTCTCAAATTTATAAACAAAATAAATGCCCATATAGCCTTCGGGTATTTTTTCATAGATGAAGAGGAATCACAGATATTGTTCAGATATGCATGCATGTTCGATAAACCCAAACAGGCCACGCCCGATATGGTTTTAAAATTGATATACGAAGTATTGGAAACCATGTCCAACAAAGGAAAAGAGTTTACCGATATCTTGGAAGATAAGGCTGCACATTCCGTGTTGTACGGATAATTGATTGTAAAAACCCTTTAGAAAATTTCCTGAATGAAAGAACGATGGTAAAATGGAGAGGCTGAAATGTCCATAACGATTTTAGAAGCGGAATTCGAAGACGATTGCAACAAATACTTACTCATGGGTAACAAAACGTTGCTTATCGATACGGGTATTGGAAAGAATACGAATATTGTTAACATTCTGAAAGAGAAATTAAACGGAAAAAATCTGGACTATATTCTTCTTACCCACAGTCATTTGGATCACGTCGGCGGCATTGAACGGATTTTGGAACATTACGATCCGATAATATATTCCAGTCCGTATGATTCCAAGTGGTTGGGGGAAGCCAACAAGGAGGCTATATCGGGAAAAGCGTTCGATTGGTGTATTTCACCGGTTAAAACAACTCCTTTGCTTGACAGACAGGTATTGGATCTGGGAGACCATAAATTAAAAATAATTTCTTCTCCGGGACATACCATGGGTTGCATATGCGCTCTTGACACGGTAACCAAAACATTGTTTTCAGGAGATACATTCTTTGTTGGATACGTAGGGAACACCGGATTCTTTTCTTCGTCCGCCAATGACATGATTGAATCGTTGCGTAAACTGTACAAAGAAGATTTTGATGCTCTCTGCCCCGGACATCTCAAATGTTTGGAATCCGGCGGAAAAGAAGAGTTGGGTTGGCTCATAAATCGGTTTTATTGAAGATATTGGTAATATCACAATGATTTTAGATTTGAAAAGTGGAAAACTTTAATATAGTTGGATTATACATCCAAGTATTGACGAGTCAACATTCGTCCCCTAAAGTGATACTATGAGCGCTCCGATTTCCGATGAAATTTGCACCGAAACATACACCATTTCCGAACCCTCCTTGGAACCAATTTCAGAATATGCGTATGAAGAATGCACCTCGGCGGAAAGTTTGACGAGCTGTTTGTCGTATGGAACCGGAACCGATGTTGATTCGCTTTCCGAGGAAGAACAGGACCTGGAATCGATATACAATTTGGGTTCGATGTACTTCGATGGAAAGTATGTTCCGCAGTCTTATGAAAAGGCGGCGGAATGGTTTGACCGTGCGGCAAAATACGGATATGCGAAGGCTCAGTGTCAGTTGGGCGTAATGTATGCTCAGGGATTGGGTGTTAAGAAATCCAAGAATTTGGCAATCTTTTGGATTGTGAAGGCTGCGGAGCAGAACGATCCCGATGCTATGCATAATTTGGATCTTATGTTTAGGTTGGCGGTTTGAATCAAAGTTTTTTGATTATATCTCCAACATATATTCTATTGAGCCAGAAAGATTTTTTAGTATGCTCTTTGCCATCGGGTCCGAGTATAGTGTCAGTATTATCTCTTCCATGCGGACGAACGTGGGATACTCTTGTTTCCGACATTGCAAGAAACTCATCGTAAACCCCATTTCTTATCTTTAACTGAGTGTCTTCCCACACCCTTTGAACTTCACACAAATCCTCATACGGCATGTTCCAAAAGCCAACTTTGGAAAGATGCATCGAATCATCTTTATTCATCTGGAAAACTACAAAGAAAAATCTTTTCTCGATTTTTTCATGGAAATCGGAAGTTTCCCATTCTTCTTTAGATAATTTTACATAATCAAAAGACGGGAAAGACATACTTTCTTTTGGATAACCCGATGGTAACAAACGAACTGTTTTCATCACAATATCTGCTTTTTCAAACTCGGTAATTTTTTTCCCGGATACGCCCATCATACGGCGTGCCAAAGTTGCTAAAACACCTTTGTTTTTAGATCCTTCTAAATCAAATTCTTTGAAAAGAGTGTTAACATCTTTTCCATAATATGGTTTGAAATTATCTATGATAATCTCTTCGAATGTCTTATCTTCAGACCAGTCATCCAAAGTCTTGATTGCGTTTTCGGTATCTTTGGCAGCGTTCCAAATAAAAGAAACGTAACGATTCTTCAGTGCAAATGCCCTGGGTTTTGCTTTGATATCAGAATAGGGTTGAGCTCTCATACCTTTTCCGTGTCCGGCACCTTTCGGAGAGGCTTCTATGTAACGCGTATCGCCGCAGGAAATCTCATGTGCCAATCCGTTGCGGACTTTGTCCGCGATTATGTTCCAGTCTTCACGAATTATGCGTAAATCCTCAGGTGGGTAAGTCCACAATTTACTTCCCATTATCTTTTTATCTCCAACGAATTCTTCACCTTCGTCAAGATAGAATATAATCAATAATTCCCGATTTTTTCTGTAGAATGATTTTTCAAATCCTTCTTCAAGAAGTGTAAGATAATTAATCATCTCAAGACTTATACGTTCTTTAGGAACGATTGCTTTTGAATTTCTTTTCAGTGGAGTTACTTTTAATTCGATTCCCAATATATCGAAATCTGGAGAAGGATCATTATTTTTCTCGATGAAAAAATACCCATCCTCGATTATGCTGCCGACTTCCCCTTTTCCATAATTCTGTTCGAAATATCTTCCGTCACAAACGTCTTTGAGATATTTTCCTTTGAGCTTTGATGCATATTCCAAAAGTGAATCTTTGCTTTTTGGATCGTATGGTGCATCTTTGCGAACCGTCGGCATAATTATGCATTGTTCTGAAAGTTTAAGGTTATATTCCAAAAAATCAAATTTTTTTGCTACCAAAAAATTGGATCGATCAGAAATTATAATAATAGAAAGACTATCAAGGATTTAATGGAAGACGAAATCAGAGTGGTGGAGTTATTCGCGGGAGTCGGAGGTTTCAGACTAGGTCTTGATAGAGCATCTCCTAGATTCCATACGATTTGGGCCAACCAATGGGAACCCGGACGTAAAACTCAATTCGCTTTTGATTGTTATTCTTCTCATTTTTCACATACTGATACCATTCTTTCAAACGAGGATATCGGAATCGCAAAAAGCGAAGTTCCGGACCATGACCTTCTTGTCGGAGGATTTCCTTGCCAAGACTATTCCGTTGCATCGACTAATGCTAAAGGAATTGAAGGAAAGAAGGGTGTTTTGTGGTGGCATATTCATGATATAATTTTGGCAAAAAATCCAAAATATGTTTTACTTGAGAATGTAGATCGTCTTGTTAAGTCCCCCACAACACAAAGAGGAAGGGACTTTGGTATAATTCTCAGATGTTTGGCCGATGCTGGATATAACGCAGAATGGCGTATCATCAATGCTGCCGAGTATGGATTGCAGCAGAGACGCAGACGCATATTCATTTTTGCATACAAAGCAAAAGATTCCGAAAAGATTGAAGATGGAGAAAAAATCATCAGTAAAACCGGATTTTTTGCAGAGCCGTTTCCTATCTCCAAGACTATTATTGAGAAGAAAATGACGGGCTTTTCCATTGATTCGAGTAAATACAAAACCCTTGTTGATTTTTCAAATGAATTTGAACACACGTTTTACAAAGCCGGAGTAATGATCGGACATAACATATATTCAAGAGATGTTGTCCCGATAGAATCTGAAAAACAAATAACTCTTAGAAGTCTTCTGGAAACAGATGTTGATGAAAAATATTATGTTTCCGATCTAACAAAATGGGAAACAATGAAAGGTCCTAAGAAAATTCAGAGAGTGGATAAAAAAGGATATGAATACACATATTCCGAGGGTGGTATTCCCTTCCCCGAGATTTTAGATAGACCGGGACGTACAATGCTTACGAGTGAGGGAACTCCGAACAGATCTTCGCATTTGATTGAAGATCCTCAGACTAAAAAATTACGTATTCTTACGCCCGTTGAATGCGAACGTTTGAACGGATTTGATGACAATTGGACAAACACGGGAATGTCTGAAAGACAGAGATATTTCACAATGGGTAATGCACTTGTTGTTCAATTGATTGAAAAAATGGGAAAAAGAATTTTAGAATTATAATTCTCCTAAAAGTGAAGATATGTATGTAACGGGAGAATTGATTTGCATAAAATCATCATTCATCTTAACCAATCCTCTCTCTATATGATTACGAATAATTATGTTAAAATAATCTGAGTCCGCAGGTTTATTTTGTACAAACGCAGACAAAGATTTGAATAGAATCTCATCTGGACCCATAATTGTAGTTTTATTAAATTCATATCCATCAGAATCTGAATCGATAGTCTCTGATACAGGCTTTCTCGTGGACAAAGATACGCTTATTGCAATACGACAAATAATGTTTCTTTTTAAATTTAAACGTGTAGATAACATATTCAATTGATTAGAGGATGCTTTTGAAATCTTTAACTTATCTGCCATAATATCACTCAAAATATCCTTCGACTATCTTTGGTTTTCCATTACCAAGTATATACTTTCTAGATATAACAGACTCCATTGTCTTTACTGTTTCTTTTGTTATTTCTCTATCGTGAGATAGAATTATTACTTGCTCTCCGATGTGTGGGTACAAGTGCTCAATTAATTTTCCCACATGTTTTGAATCCATACGACCAAGAGGTGAATCAATAATCAAAGGAAGTTTTGATTCGGTTAAACTGAATAATCCAAACATAATGGAATACATCAGGATTCCTTTTTCACCCTCAGATATCCATTTTATATTGATTTTTTTATCATCAAATCCTATTAAATTTAGAGAATAATCTGTATCGATTTTGATAGTACGAACCATATCATCTTTATTCTTTAGAATTTTGTAAATTTCATTTACTTTTGATTCTAAGATTTCTATACTACGTGTATTTTGAATGTTTGAACGGACTGAGATGGTTTTTAGAACATCATCTATAACCTTAACAGCAGCTTTATCGCGAGAATCCAGAACTAAATTGCGATCCTCTTCAGCCAAATTCTTA
>CAYMPW010000021.1:0-382 GCA_964392725.1 uncultured Methanomassiliicoccales archaeon | reverse complement strand
ATTTTACCAATTTCAGAATTATGAATTCCGATTGCGATATCAATCTCTTTAATTTGATTTTCAAAATCAACAATATTTTTATTAAAATCTTCTAATTTATTTTCAAAATCCATAAAAGAATTGTCAGAGTATTGCGAGATTTCTTTGTTGATATCAGAAATGGAGTTGTATGTATCTTCTCTTTTACGAAGTATGTTTATAAATGCACCCGAGGAAGATTTGTCAATAACAGATAAAGATTGAATTTGTTTAAATGTCAAATCCATAATTGGTTCAAAATTTGAATCTATGTTTTCAGATGCAAATTCTAAATCTATTGCTGCAATAATTTTATCAAATTCTTCTGAACTAAGATTTAATTTTAAAATATTTTTCTTAAGTA
>CAYMPW010000020.1:0-26326 GCA_964392725.1 uncultured Methanomassiliicoccales archaeon | reverse complement strand
GTCATGAACTCTGTTGTACAAACAGGTGTGAAATCTGCGGGGTGTGAGAAAAAGACGACCCATTTTCCTTTGTAATCTGCTGGGAAATTCAAATCTCCCTGTGTTGTTACCGCTTTAAATTCTGGTGCGGGCTCTCCAATGAGAGGCATTCTGTTACCTTTTGCCATAAAATCACCATTTTATTGTAAAGTTAACATTGTTATATCAAGTATAAAATACCCATTATCAAAACAAAAATATGGTTTTGATAAAAACAACTTAACATAACTTAAATCTTGTTATATAAGCAAAATTTATTGAAAACTTCTATAAAAACCGATTCAAAAAACAAAATCGATTAGACTAAAATTTAATGTGAATGATATGGAGCCACTGGAGGGAATTGAACCCCCGGCCCACTGATTACGAATCAGTTGCTCTACCCCTGAGCCACAGTGGCGGTATTTGGTAGAATGGAACACGGAATATAAAACTTAGCGTAAGAATCTACATTTTCCGGATTTATCTCAAAGATGGAAACATATTGCGGAATACCACTGCATCCTCTTCCATAAGAGGAGATTCACAAATGAAATTACAATCCTTTTTGCAATCATCCAACACTTCTGCCAACATCGACATATCTGGATCTTTTGAAGCCAAAGGGAGATGAGAAAGCTCTCCTTTGTCTCCATATTTTATACAACTTATGTGAAAATGGGGAATATCTCCTGCCAAAAGGAAAAATTCGTCTGTGAGTGATTTCATATCATCAGTTGTACGAAGACATCCTTGGTCGCGGGCGTGCACATGCGCAACATCTAAAACGGGTTCGGTTCCCTCAACGCTATCCATTACTTCTGCAATCTCTTTCAACGTTCCCCAGGATGCTTTTTTACCCATTGTTTCGATGCCTAATATAACGTCTTTAATTCCTTCTGAGTTCATCATATCTTTACATTTTGATAAACCATCAATTACGGATTGCGTTGCAGTTTCAGGCGATTTACTGTAAGAGGCCGCATGAATTACAATCTTGTATGCTCCGAGATAGTGTGCTGCACGTACTGTACTCATGACCCATTCGATACTTTTTTCACGTGTTTCAGGATTTTCTGAATTGAAACTTATGAAATAAGGTGCGTGACAACTAAGTCTAATGTCTTTAGAAGCCGCGGAGGCTCCGATTGCTTCTGCTCTTTCTTGAGAGATTCTAGCCCCCCTAACAAACTCCACTTCCAATGCATTGAGACCCATTTTTTTAATCATATCAAATGCGTCTTCTGGTTTTTTGCTTGTGCGTGGATATCCTGCAGGTCCGAATCTCATAATTCTTTATGACAATAGTAGTATTTCATTCCCTCCACCATTCTTTAAATCGTTGAATGAATATCAGATAGACATGGAACTGAATATCGATATTTCTTTGGATCCTACTTTGGGTTGCGGACAGGCACACCGTTGGAAAAAGGAGGACAACTTATGGAAAGGTGTCCTTGGAAATTCGATTGTTGTTTTGGAAGAAACCGAAAATGGAGTGAAATTTTCAGGTATAGAAAAATCCGAATTAGAGAAATATCTCAGAGCGGATGATGACCTCGAAAAAATATATTCAGAAATTTCATCTTGCGACCCATATGTTGCAAGTATCGCATCCAAATGTCCAGGATTAAGATTGCTTAGACAGCCTGCGTGGGAGTGTACTGCAACCTATCTTTTAGCAACAAATGCTAATGTAAAACGCATAGGTGCAATGGTAGAATCTGTTTGTAAAAATCTCGGAAAAGATTTAGGAAATGAATATTCATTTCCAACTCCTAAAGAAATTTTAGACAGACAAGAACTTTTAACAGACTGTAAATTAGGATATAGAGAAGAGAGAATTGCTATGCTGGCACAGCGGGTGGAAGATAATTTATTCGACCCCGAGGGAATACGTGATTTATCCTATCGCGATTGTAGAAACGCACTTTTGGAAATTGTTGGAATAGGTCCAAAGGTTGCAGATTGCATTTGTCTTTTTGCTTATGATCACATGGAATCGTTTCCCGTGGATGCTAGAATAGAAAAATGTCTGGATGAAATCTACAACATTACAGGAAAATACGACATACTTTCGTCCTTTGGAATAGAAAAATTTGGAAAAAACGCAGGATATGCCCAAGAACTGCTGTATCACCGCAACATAATATCGTCGTGATCACAAGAACACAAAGGTGGTTCACAACCCAAATATTCACGATAAATACGAGATAATATGCCTGCTTTTTTAACAGCCGTACATATGTTACAAATTTCGGTGGAAAAATCAGACTCCTCTTTTGCGATTCTTTTTGAAGCATTTTTTATTTCTTCTTCAAAAATATGATAATCGGGAGCATTTTCGATTACAGGATTTGAACCTCTCTTTTTCTTAAGATATTGAGATACGGCTGCATTCGTCACTCCAAAAACACGAGCAACCTTTGCTTGAGACATTCCATGCACTTCGACAAGCTCTTTTGCAAGATCTCTTCGAATTGTGGGCAATACGTACCAAACTACGAGTTCACAAGGTATCTTCATCATAATATTATGGCGAACAGGGTATATAACACTGTTTAGTATATCATGCTCCAGGGTTAACTTTGAGATAAAACTCTGCGGCATCCCAATCTTCATCTGCGGGATCTTCAGAGGTGTTTATCTTTACACCCAATGTTTGAGCTACGGCCTTTATGGTTTTGTTTGCCTCATCGGAACCTTGGAAATTATCTATTTTAGCACCCGTGCTTGTTAATTTTCCATCAAAGGTTCCAATTATCTCTGTTCCTTTGAAAACAACATTTACCGTTCTGGATCCTGTTTCTCTTTTGATAATATCCCGGAGATAAAAATGTAAATTATCTTGATTGTTTAGAACGAATGTTTCAGTAAAAGGTACCGTGGGTTTATTGAAATCTTCACTCAACATCCACCTTACCGTTGAGTCGTTTTCTCTGAAAAATCCTTTAACTAAGTACCCCTCCGTTTCCAGTGCAATCAAGCATTTACGGATGTTGCCCATACGCGTGTGTAAAAAGTGGTATAATTCTTCTGCGGAAAACATTCCAAACTCTTTGAAAAGAAGTTTTATTACTTTTTTCAATGCATCTGCAGCATCCATTTCTTTCAATTGAACCAAACTGTACAGAGACTGTGCATCCTGCCATATTATGGAACCGTGAGACATTTTGTTTAATGCTTCATTGGTACGATCGAGAGAAACCAAAGAATGCTCAGCAATGTCTTTTTTAGAGATGGGTTGACGATCTTTAATTACAGAAATGAGCATCCTCATATCTTCATCGATCTCTACAGCCTTGGCCGCACGATACAAATATGCAAATTCTCTTGTTGTGTATCCCATATATTCAGGAATAAGATACATTTTCATCAACAGTCCCCGATCCATCTGTTTTTTGATTGAAGTCTTGTCTGATACACGGGTTTGTATCTCCGCATCCGTACGAATATATCCGCGCGATGCAATCGCTTCGTAAACTGAGGAATATTTCTCGGATTTTGCTACTCTTTGCTTACTGAAAACGTATTCTATAAATTCGCAATCTGCAAACGTACGAAGTTTGAAATCTCCTTTTGCATAGAATCCGTTCACAAATTCATAACCTGCGTTTCTCAAGATTTTCTGAGTAGATTCGTCTATATTTTCTGCATCTATCTTGAGAATTTCCCTTATTCTGATTATCGAAGTTCCCTTCATTTTGAAGAATCCCAGGAAGTGATCCAATGCTTCCAACACTTCGGGAAGAGACTCAGGATTGTCCAAATCCATTCCGCGAACTTCGATACAACCGGACATCTCCCAAATTTCCAAAGCTCCAACGAGGACGTTTCCTTTGATTGCAGGATAAATCCAACGATCTCCGTAACGTGATGATATTTCTGCCCATCTTGATGCCAAATCCGGATCAAATAAAGATGCAATCCTTACATGTTCCGATTCTGCCCTGCTTTCATTGATTTTATCGATTTCATCTGACATTACAAACATGGGAGTTCTTGAATCCCCAACAAGCACGGTTTCCGCTCCCACTTCTGATGCAATACGTGTTGCATCTTCAGGAGATATTCCTACGATGTATCTTAGCCCCATTGCGGGAATCGGACCATATGCACGAATCGCTTGTGTGATTAAACTAGGCAATGGATTTTCCAAAACAGGTTTTGGATAGAATGCTTGGTATGTATTTTCAGTACCCCAATCTTCTTTTTCGTCAAAAGCACGTACAACTTTTAAAGCACGATCCAACCTCATAAGAGATTCTTTTATCGCATCTTTGTCCCCACCTTTTTCATAGACTAATTGACGAAGAGTCGTACTTCCGATTCCTTCAATCAATCTAAGAAGTTTTTCATCTTCATAAGTTATAGGTTCATCACGAATTGCAGCATATTTATCCGCATCCTCCGATAAAATAAATCTAACTCTGCCTCTTACAAACCTTCCAAGAAGAATTTTTCCCGATGCTCTTTTTGAATACCATTCTTGTAAATTGAAATTCTTTACACGGGAATAAACATCTAGTTCACTTCCGGCCGAGCCGTAAAACCTCAGATAATCTTCAATAGTATCAAAACTGCGTCCTTTTTGACGTCTGTATCTTTCGACTGTATCAAAATCATATGCATTATTGTTACCTGCTTTAAGTCTAAGATAATCCAAACGTCTCATATATTGGTCAGATTCAGAGATAAGGAAACGTCCTTTCACAACATCTTCTTCTGCAACCAATGCCTCTAATGCCAAACGCGCATCGGAATCGGATACAGATAAAGAAAATGCAACTTCCTGAACAGTTGCTGGTGCAAAACATTCCAAATATTTTGCTACAATTGATTTTATGGCAGATTCTTTGTCAATATCGGAGGGCTCGGACTTAGAAAAGAACCATCTGTTGTTTCCGGAAATCTCCACTCTCGTAACTAGATACATGGATTCCAATTTTCTCATGGATCTGAAAGTTACATCTTCACTGATTTCCAGTTTTTCGGTTATTTCACTGAGTGGTGTTTTCTCCCCCATGCACGCCAATATTGTTGTATCTGTTTCAGTCAACTCACGTTCCTTTTTCGTAGCTGCAGAATAAAGAGGAATATCCTCTGAGTTCATTATATGTGGGTCATCTAAAAATACAGAACCAATCTTTCCATCGTTTATCAGTTCTCTAACCCATGAATCTACAATTTTCTTATCTTCATCGGAATATGAATAGATGTTGCGTCCACGCTGTCTTATGGCTTGCAAAGGTCCTGTGCGAGAAAGTACTTTTGGAATATCCTCTTTACAAGTTACACGTCCTGTTTTTTCTCTGAAATATGGAATGACAACCTCTTCTTCGAACTCGAATTCTTTCACATCGTCTCCCAACGCACGGTACAAAACCTTACGGTGCAATTCCCTCAACAATGCAGATCTATCTTCCATGAGGACAATATCCGAAAATCCTGAAAGGATAATGGCATGAGCAAAGGGTGACGGCGTACCGGAAAATGGTTGAGCGACCACTTTCATTGTTCCCGATTCGATTTCTGAAAGAACAAATGAAGCATTCTTTATGTCCATATCATCTTCCAAAACCTCCCTGTATGTTTCTTCGATGACGGGCATATTTTCCATTTCACTAAGCATTTCCAAAAGATACGATGATCTTATTTGCTGGCGATTTACAGAGATTGGCCGGCCCATATAGTTTCTAAGAATCATAAAACTGCGAGCAGCCGTATGTCTGAATCTGAGTTTGAATATTTCAGAATCTTTGATTGCTTTTTTAAGAATACTTTCTAAATCAGATGATGAGATTAAACCAGGAATCTTAGAAACATCCACCTTTCTAGACACTCCTATCATAAATGCATCATCTGACATGGTAATCGATACGTTTGATCCGATGATATTGGATATTCTATACGCATATCCTCTAGATAATGCATCATTGACACGCCTTCCAAAAGGATAATGGAAAATTAAACGCTGATTTCCCGAGGGATCTATGTACTCTTCGATCAACAATTCCCGCTCATCCGGAATTATACCGGATACCGCTTTCTGTTCTTTAAAATATGAAACAATGCTCCTTGCCGAACCTTCATCGATATCAAATTCATTGGAGATTCCTCCTATTGTGTAATCTTCGTTTTCAATACGCTGGGACATTTCCCCACGGAAACGTGCAACATCCAAAGATAGATCGAAAGACCGAGGGAGCATCTCTCCAGCCCATGATGGAACTGTTGGTTTTCTTCCAGTTGCTTCTTTTACATATGCTGTCATTCCCTTGGATCTAACAAATTCAAAAGAACGCCCTCCGAGAACAAAAATATCCCTCGGAGAAAGTCTTTCTACGAATTTTTCGGATAATTCTCCTGCTGATGTTCCATGTCCCGTCATTACCCTGTAATTTGCCTCTTCGGGGATTGTTCCGAGATTCATGTAATAAATCATACGAGAACCTTTTCTACGACCAAACACGGATTCTTCAGTGTCGTACCATATTTTTGAGTATACTCCTTCGAACTCGTCTTTGCTTCCCAAGTATTTCAAAACACCCAAAAATTTGTCGTAAGTCAGATTTCTATAACAGTATGAGCCCTGAACTACTCCGAATGCTTCTGAAACATCCCATCTTTTATCCAAACTCATACCAACTACGGTTTGAGATAAAACGTCTAATGCATTTTCCGGAATTCCCACTCTATCGATATTATTACGGTGAGCTGCGCGACACATAACTGCACACTCTACCAAATCATCTGGATCGAAAACCAACAAACGGCCTTTCGCAACTTTACCCATACTATGGCCGCTGCGCCCAATTCTTTGCAACCCTTTTGCAACAGATTTAGGAGACCCGATTTGACAAACCAGATCAACGGATCCAATATCAATTCCCAATTCCAACGAAGTTGATGAGACTACACACTTTATTTCACCACGTTTGAGACGTTCTTCCACGTCCAACCTTATTTCTCTGCTAAGAGAGCTGTGATGGACTTCTATGTTTTCTAAACCTCTTTCTTTAAGCTTGTACACAACACTCTCGGCTCCGGAGCGAGTGTTTGTAAAAACAAGAGTTGTATCGTGTGAATCTACCAAATCTTTGAGTTCATCATACATCATTGAATTAACAATTTCAGATGAAAGAGCAGTCATATCTTCGGTTGGACATATTACTTTGAGATCCAATTGCTTTTTAGATGAAGATTCCACCAAAGTTACATCGCGAGAACTCCCATCGGGATTAACTCCTACCAAATATCCTGCGATTGCTTCGATTGGTGCGAGTGTTGCAGATAAACCAATTCTGGTAAAATCTGTTTCACAGAAATTTTTCAAGCGTTCTAAAGTTAAAGAAAGGAATGCTCCTCTTTTAGAATCGCATATATCATGAATTTCATCAAGAATTACCCATTCAACCTGGGCGAATTTTTCTCTGAATTTTGGTGCTGCCAATATAAGTGCCAGAGACTCCGGAGTTGTTATTAGAATGTGTGGTGGATGACGAACCATTTTCTGTCTTTCGTTTTGTGGTGTGTCCCCCGATCTCACTGCCACTCTGATTTCCGGAACCGGAAGACCTTTTTCAATTGCTGTTTCACGCATTTCTGCAAGAGGAACTTCCAAATTACGATTGATATCGTTTGCTAATGCTTTCAAAGGAGAAATGTAAATACAATACACCTTCTCTTCGAGGCGTCCTTCGGAAGCATATTTGGTAAGTTCATTGATAATGCTTGTAAAAGCCGTTAGTGTTTTTCCAGAACCTGTTGGAGAAGAAACCAACACATTTTGTCTTTCATGAATTATAGGAATTGCCTTGGACTGAGGCTCTGTAAGAGACTGAAATTTTTCTCCAAACCATGTTGAAACCAATGGCTCCATTAGATTCATGATTTCTTCTTTTGAATACGTCCTATTGGCAATTTCCATTGTGAATCTCATATGCCTAGTCTTTTTAATTTATCTAGTTTTCCGATTTTTTATACAAAATAATAAAACCACATATGAACATAACACTTGCATGAGACGTATTGTAGCGGTTATCGCATTAGCATCTGTTTTAATGTTAATGTGCCCCGTTTTTGCTGGTGCAAATTCCGATGCAGCTTCCGAATATACCATCGAAGGACACATATACGACTCGATGACCAACGAGCCTCTTGAAGGCGTAGATGTTACTATTTTTGCAGAGAACTATATAACGAAATGGACAGACCAGACCGATGTAGAAGGCTCATTCAGCATAAAAATTACTCAAAATTCAAAACTTCTCATTTCTTTTGGATATGAGGGATATACATTGAGTAGCGCACCGGATTGTATCCAAGAAGCAACCGATAAATTATATACACTGGATTTGACAGATATCGTACCTCAGAATGATGTGTATGATCTTACTGGTGAAAATCCGATACACTACATCAAAATGTCTCACACTGTCGGAGGAATTACAGGAATCGTGACACATAAAGGATTACCTGTGAAAGATGTTCAAATCACAGTAACAGACATTGGCGGATCTGTAATTTATTCAAAAACAGATGAGAATGGCGTATATAATGTAGAATGTGCAGCAGGTAAATACACCGTTTCATATGCACACAAAGGACTTCAAGAGCATGTTCTCCATGAAGTTGTTGTAAATAGTGAGAAAAAAGTTGAAAAGAATATTCCTATGGTAGCTACCAACAAAGAAATCTACCCCGGAATAGACGGCCCTCACGGTATGATGATAGTAGGAGCTATAATCGCAATAGCCCTGCTTGTATTCGTCATATTGATATGGTCGGGCATCAAGAATGGCAAAGTTAAAGTCAAACTTGAAAATGATACAGTGGATGAATCTGAACTCAACGAATTAGAGAATCTCTGACGTTATCATACAGGCTATTTCCATTTGCATCCATTGCAACTATCAAAGGTCCAAAATTATCTGCAGTGAATCTCCACATAGCTTCAGCCATTCCCAAATCCAACCAATCCACACCTTTTGTGAATGGAAGACTCTGACCTAACGTAACAGCGGCTCCACCAGTAGCTGCCAAATAAACACATCCAACTTCAGCCATTGCCTGAGACACTTCTTTAGACATTCCGCCTTTTCCGATAATAGCATGAATTTTGAATTTACGAATCATTTCAGGTTCTAATGTATCCATTCTTGCACTTGTTGTAGGTCCGGCTGCAAGAACCGTCCATCCGTTTGCAGTTTGAACCATAATTGGTCCACAGTGGAATAGTGTACAGCCTTCGAGATTTTCTGGAAGTTCTTTGCCTTCTGCGGCATATTCGAGTGCACGAATGTGCATCTCATCGCGACCTGTAATAATGGATCCTCTGAGCATGACAACTTCTCCGAGTTTCAAAGAACGTGCATCGTTTTCGTTTAATGGTGCCTGAAGAATTTTCATCCTTTTCCCCCCTGAAGATATTCAACGCTACCATCATCGAGAATTCTTGCAGTAGCCCTACGTGTTGCCCAACATCCAATATTAACAGCAACAGGAAGACTTGCGGTATGACAGCATGCGCTTAATGCACGCACACCCAATGTTGTTGTTGAACCTCCGAGTCCCATTGGTCCAAGACCGCTAGAATTGAGTGCTTGGAAAATTTCCTGCTCAAGTTTATCCAATACAGGATCGGGGTTTGCTGCATCTATGGGCAACAACAAAGCTTCTTTTGCCAAAGATATGCAAACATCGGATGTTCCGCCTATACCGATACCGATTACGGTGGGTGGGCAAGGTTTTCCACCAGCATCTAAAACTGAATCTATAATGAATTTCTTTACCCCATCCATGCCTGCGGCAGGATTGAGCATGGCCAAACGTGTCATATTTTCAGAACCTGCTCCTTTTGGAAGAACGGTAATTTCTGTAAAATTATCGTCCGTTGGTTCAAAATGAATTATTGGCATCCCTTTTCCAAGATTGTCACCTGAATTTTGACGAGAAATTGGATCCACGGTGTTTGGTCTCAAAGGGATTTCTTTTGTAGCCTTAGCGATACCTTTTTCGATGTCTTTTTTTATTGATGAATCGAAACGTCCACGAACATAAAACACAGGTATGCCTGTGTCCTGACACATTGGAATTCCCATGAACTCTGCTTTCTTTGCATTATCCATAATGGCTCCAAGCTGCGAATATGCAATCTCGTTGGATTCCCAACCAGCTGCCCCTTCTAAAGCCCATGCAATATCCATAGGAAGCTTTGTATTAGCCAAACGAAGAAGGTTGAATACAACTTCATCTGTAGGTTCAGGCAATCTTATCATGAGACCTACATACACGTCTCATTTGAAAAATCTGCCCCTCATGGAACATAATAAATGGCGTCGTCGTAGTCAACAACTCTAACTGTTTCTCCGACTTCCAACCCTTCTGGAATTCTGATATCGATTGTAGAATAATTGGTGGGGTGCAAGACCTGAATTTCTTTTTCGGATTTTGAAATTACTGTTGCATCGCTACGATCGTCAAATTTCTGATGAATTCTTAACGAAGGAAGCTGTGAACGCCTAACAGACATGTCTCTAAATGTTAAAAGATCTGTCAAACGACCACCGGTTTTCGATAAACCTGATAATTTATACATACGATTTTCGTAAAATACAATATCTCCTATGTGATATTCAGGGAATCTGACAAGATATGTAACACGATACAATTCTTCTCCTGTGGAATTTACACCTACGAGTGAAGAGGATTCTTTTGTTTCTCCACCGTAAATATCGGAAAGTTCCTTTGAAAGATGTCTTCCCAACATAATTGATGAAAGAAATACGTCTACTCCACCGGTTACATCGCCCATTTTTGTAATGAATAATTGTTTGTTGGAACGTGAATGTTCTTCAACGTACGTTCTGACGTACGATACAACTTCATTCCTCAGTGCATCACCCATGTCTGCACGTCCACCGGTACGCAATTGAAGAATGGATTCGTAATAGCTTCCCAACTGTCTGGAACATCTTTTACAAACTGTATTTTTAATACGAACAATTGTTGAAATCTCGGTTTCCACTTCAACTTCTTTGATTGCAAGCTTTACGGATACTGTTCCGAGGTATGTGCGAGGATCTTGTTCACGAATTTCTACCTCGGATTCCAATACTTCAGCTTCGTTTATTGCAGATACAGATGCGAGAGCTGCATCTTCTATTGCCTCAAGGAATGGTTTTGTAAGCCATTTATCTGCACTGTGGATATCATCACAATTTGTACATATCTCCAAATCAACGTGGTGGGGTGCGTACAACAGAGGTTTGTCTTCTATAAAACAGTTGGAACACAATCCATTAATGGAATCTTTGATATCTTTGCCGCATTTTACACAAAACGTCACATTTTCACCGCCTGAACGTGTTTTACACCATCAATAATGATTATTGAATCTTCGGATACATAACCTTCAGATAATGCAATCGCCACTGCTTTTTCACCTACAAGATTCATGATTGACACGGATTTCATACGTTCTATCACAATATCTTCGGATACTATTTCCGCATTATAGAAAATTGGAGATACAGTTATCTTTAATTTTCCTTCTCTGAATGTTTGTCCGAGAAGTTCTTCGTCGGCTGCTGCAAGAATTCTTTCATTGCCGTTTGAATGTATGCGTATTGCTATCATGATTAGGCCACTTTGTACGGTCCGTTTGGTTTTGCTTGATATAAATCTCCGTTTCTATGCATCTTTTCCACATTGGTGCGAACGGACGATTCTGAAACTCCTTCTGCGGTAGCGTGTTGAATGATTTCATCCATTGTCAAACCATCCATGCTACCCATTGTGTTCATTATATCTTTGATTATTCTTATGTCGCTACGATCTTTACTTGCGATACCTGTTGCAACTTTATCGATGTCAAATGCACCATCATCGGTTCCTGCGATTTTTCCGAGATAATATTCAACCAATTCTACAGCATAATTTGCATCGCGATCGGTAACGATTGGACTGAGACGGAGTTTTGCGGATGCTTCTGAAAGACGTACGAATGCTTCAAGTTGCCTTGCGGTTATTGGTACGGATGCATCTTGGCCTTCTCCTGTTGCCCTGATTTTAAGATATGAATCGTTGATAATCTTGACAGCATCATCTGTCATTACGGGAGTATTGCGCTTGGAATACGCAACATATTTTCTCATGATTTCAATGTCATAGATTGGTTTGATAGAGGAAGTCTGTGCACGAATAAGATCTGCGTCGATTCCTGCAATAACCTGGCCTTCTTCCATCATTCTTACCTGTCCGCGACGGTGCGCACTAAGAATGTGGTTTGTAATATCACGATCTCTTTGTTTCTCCGGCTTATCCGTAAGCACAAAAATCATATCAAAACGAGACATGAGTGCGGGTGGCAAATCAATCTGTTCTGCGAGAGGCAAATTATCATCGAATCTTCCATATTTTGGATTTGCCGCTGCCAACATTGAACATCTGCATTGAAGTGTTGCGGTAATACCTGCTTTTGCAACCGAAATCTTCTGAGATTCCATTGCTTCGTGAAGCGAGGATCTATCCTGATTTGTCATTTTATCCAATTCATCGATACATGCCAGACCTTTATCTGCAAGAACCAATGCACCGGCTTCTAATGTCCAACGTCCGTCTCCGAAATCGTCTTTTACGGCTGCTGCTGTTAAACCTGCTGCAGATGCGGATTTTCCGGATGCATAAATTCCTCTGGGTGCGAGCATACTCATGTATCTGAGCAACTGTGATTTTGCAACACCGGGGTCACCCATCAACAGAATGTGTATATCTCCTCTGATGGAAGTTTTATCATCCATCTCTTTGTGACATCCGCCAAAAAGCTGTAATGCAATTGCGCGCTTTACTTCATCCAATCCGTAAATCGTAGGTGAGATAGATTTTACAATATTGTCAAAAAGATTCGGATCTTTTGACATACGAAGAATTTCTTCTTCGTCTTCTTCGGTAATTTGGATTTCATCGTATTCGTGTTGTTCAAATTCGATTGACATTACATCGATAAATATGTCAAAAACGGTTGATTTATCACGATCTGGTTTTTCTACAGATCTTATAATTCCATTGAGTGTGATTCTGTTACCTGGAGTGATACTTCCTGCCAAATCATCTTCCAAGAATCCGGAAAGTCTTTCCGGTTGTGCTCCTCCTCTGAGCCCTTCGGGGTTTTCCTGAATTTCCACTTTTTGTGTATCCAAATACACAGATGATTTGTCATCCAAAAGGAATTTTATGGCTGTTTTGTTACAGCTACCCTCGGGATTATTACACATCATAGGTTCTTTGAGAATCATACCTGTCTGTGGAATCCACATTTCGGCTCCGCACCTGGCGCATGTGAAGTGTGCAAATGTCATACGGGGTTTGACTGTTGTTGCCTTCCTTACAAGACCTTCAACGGCAACCAATTTTCCAAGATTCTTTGCACGAAGATTTCTGATGTCAACCTTTGCATCTTTTGGAAGACCTGTTATTCTTAAATTGACTTTGTGAGCCGGATTCCAGGTTGGAGGGAGCGCGTTTTTGACTGCTTTTTCTCCCAGATCCAATGCACGATCGGGATTTTCCAAGATGAACATGGCAAAATCTGTGTTGTATAAATCAATTTCATTATATGGTACAACAAGACTTCTAACATCAGGATAGTTATCTGCAATCTCTGCTAAAATGAGACGATATGCATCCTTACCAAGAATTTCATTCCATCCTTCTGTCACTTCGTTATCTTGGAAATTTATAGCCATTCTTTCATCCTCTAATCGATTTAATTACTGATCCACCAAATCCATCCGCCTGCGTCGATAGATACTTGACCTTTAACCTTTCCCGCACTTTTCAGTTTGGTAAGCGTTTTTGCCAAATCATCAGGACAACGATATCCCAATCTAGACTCCAAACGTGCGGATATTTCACGCGTTGTGAGTTTTTCGTCTCCGAGGACTTCCCGTATCAGCGGTTCTGCATCGATTTGCATTCCCCCTCGTATTTACAAGTGTATAAAAGAACTATCGGTTATATTGAAAAATTGTGTTTAATTAACCCTGTTAATTTCTTCAAGATATTCATTTTGTATGCGAACAACCTCGGCAGAGTCCTTTGCGGAAGCATATTCTTCCAAAAGATTTCCGTTAAGCCGTATAAATTCTGGACCCCAATTAAATCTCCCTATGAAAGATTCGGCTTGCTCGGTTTCACCAAGAATTATGAGTGATGCTAAAACAGCTTCAGCAGAATTGAGTTCCATTGGGCGCCCCCAATTAATTGGATTCGATGCCAAAAGATAGGGAAGTGCTCTTTCCTCGGTTTTTCTTAAACGGGGAAAATCATCAATGTTGGTCCAAGTTAAATCGATTACAACAAGCCCCGAACGGGAATACTTTCTATCGGCGGGAGAAATTGCTTTGGTTGCAAAAGGAGAAAGTACAATTGAACCGGAAGGAATTGCACCTAATGTTTTAGCTTCCTTACCCAGACCAAATTTTAACATACGTTTCGCAGTACATTTCTTTGGGTCGCATTGACACTTATCGTATACAATTACAGGAATCATAATACATTCGAATCCAAGTTTTCGACGGAAACAAAGGTTTCTTTAACCCAATCTTTTACTCTTTCGATTAAATCAAGGTAACATTCGTAGAGTTCTTCTTCGTCGGTAGCTGTAAAATCTTTTTTGGTTCCAAAATCTTCTAAAATTACCTTACTTTCGGAAGGTGTGTTTGCTCCGATGAGTTCATATGTTGCTCTTTGAAGATATACGATATAATCAAATTTCTTGGGAAGTGTTCCATCTGTTGCATCTTTGGCAATATTGGATCTGATATCGTATCCTTCTTGATACATCACAGAAATCATATCGCAATCGATGTAATCGGAATTTGGGCCTGCGCTGTATCCTTCGTATTTGTCTCCGTATGTCTTGTTGAGGAAATACTCAGCAATCTGTGATTGGAGATCGTTTCCGTCGTCTACGAACAATACTTTTATTTTTTTGGCTTTTCTTCCGAACATTTGAACCGTTCCGAACAATGCACTCGAAGATTAAAGGTTTATTCCACCCGACCAAAAGAAGTATATTTGCGGGATGGGATGAGGACATGCCGCAATGATGATCGTTTATCGAGCTGAAAATGATGATAGACGGGCGAGCTGAGCGGCATTTTTCTACTCAAAAACTTAATATCGTGTTTCCAATCACAGTATTATGTGGCCGGTTCTTCAAGTTGCTTTGGACCTTATGCACCTCAGACGCAGTGTAGAAATTGCACATGAGGCCGTAGATGGTGGTGTCGATTGGATTGAGGTTGGAACACCTCTCATAAAAAGTGAGGGTGCCGAATCAGTCAGAGTACTCCGTAAAGAATTTTCTGGAATGAAAATAATTGCAGATACAAAAACAATGGATGTCGGTTCTTTTGAAGTAGAAATCGTAGCCAAAGCCGGAGCGGATGTTGTTACCGTACTTGGTTTGGCCGATGATGCAACAATATCAGAAGCTGTGATGGCTGGAAGAAAATACGGCGCAGAAATAATGGTCGACATGATCAATGTAGAAGATCGTGTAAAACGCTCCAAAGAGGTTGAATCTCTTGGTGTGAGCTACATTTGCCTTCATATGGGAATAGATCAACAGATGAAAGGCGAAGAACCTCCAATTGATTTATTGAAAAAGGTTGTTTCTGAAACTTCAATTCCAATTGCTGTTGCCGGCGGAATAACTGCTGAAAACGCAGGAGATTATGTTAAAGCAGGGGCATCAATCATAATCGTAGGTGGAGGAATTATCAAAACCGCAGATATCAAAAATGCTGCCAAAGTTGTTAAAGATGCAATGTCTGGAAAAGAAATTCAACGTACAGACCTCGCTAAAAAATACACAGAAGACGGTCTTTTTGAAGCATTTTCAAGAGTTTCTACATGTAATATTTCCGATGCACACCACAAACAGGGAATTGTACATGGATTACAGCCCTACATAAAAGATGGAACTCGCATGGTTGGTCGCGCACTTACTGTTCAGACTGCAAACGGAGACTGGGCAAAACCTGTGGAAGCGATAGATCAGGCAAAACCCGGAGATGTAATCGTTGTTGATGTCGGAGGGGGAGACGTCGCCGTATGGGGAGAACTTGCTTCACACTCAGCCCGCATCATGGGAGTTAATGGAATTGTCATAGACGGATCAATAAGAGACATTGATGACATTCGTGCAATGGGATTCCCTGCTTTTGCCAGAAGAGCCGTTCCTAATGCGGGAGAACCCAAAGGATACGGTGGAATTGGAATTGAAATTACGATTGGAGGACAGACCGTACGCACCGGAGATTGGATTATCGGTGACGAAAGCGGAATTATTGTTGTTCCAAAAGAAGTAGCTGTAGAAGTTGCAAACCGTTCCCTTGATGTTCATGAAAGGGAGAACAGGACCCGCGAGGAAATTACCAGGGGGTCCACGCTCTCAAAAGTTAATGAACTCGCAAAATGGGAACCTGTGAAGTAATCAGATTTTACCATCCATCTCTTCGAGACGTCTAATACGCTCGGAGGTTGGAGGGTGTGTGCTGAAAAGCTTCTGGGTAAGTGACATTCCACTCTGATTCGGATTCTCAATCCACATGTGAGCATAGGTTGTATTATCATACTCGACTTTGGGGCCTTCTGATATGTGTGCCAATGCTCTTGCGAGTGCTCTAGGATTTTTGGTTATCTTTGCACCGGTAGCATCTGCGAGATATTCGCGGTTTCTAGAAACGCCGAGTTGAACCAAGATTGCTGCAATTGGAATTGTGATTTCAAGAAGAATCAAAATTGCGAATGCTGCAGGATTCCTGTTATCATTGTTACCGAAAATTGCCATCATCGTTGCCATACGCGCAAGATATGATATTACCGCAGCCATTGTCGCAGCTACAGACATAACCAAAATATCACGATTTTTAACGTGTGACATTTCGTGAGCGATTACACCTTCCAATTCATCATCGGGAAGCATTGCGAGAAGTCCTGTGGTCGCAACAACTGCTGCATTTTTAGGTCCACGGCCTGTTGCAAACGCGTTTGGCATTGGAGTCTCTACGATTCCGACTTCGGGCATAGGCACATTTGCTTTCATAGCAACATCTGAAACGATTCTCCACAAACGCGGTTCCTCTTCCTGTGTTATGATGCGTGCACCGTTTGCTTTGAGCGCCATTGGTTTGGAATAAAAGTAAGATATGAAAGAAAATACGATTGATATTCCTATCATTACATAGAATCCTGTCCAGATATTGTTAAAGAAATATCCTATTGCTGATCCGATTCCTGCTAAAATCAGCGTCATAAATGCGAACATCATTGCGGTTTTTAAACGCCAAAACATACTATTTCCTCCTTAAACTTCGAATTTTATTTCCGAACCTACGTAAAAATCATTCGCTGATGATAATCCCAAGGTTTCTCTTACATGCATTATACCGTCTGCTCCTGTGCAGTGGTTAAGATACATCTCAGGCTGCGGAAATTCAGCCTTCAATTCTTCAATCATAGAAGCTACTGCTGCTTTCTTTACTTTGGTAAGATGTGTTCCACCGATTAATGTACAAGGTTCTTTTCCAGCATGATCTTTAACAGCTTGCATAACAGAACCTATTCCCGAGTGACAACATCCACAAATTGCTACAGGTCCTTTTTTAGTAGAAAGAACCAAAACAACTTCATTAGAAACTGCAACTTCCCAACTTTCATTTTTCTTCGTCTTTTCTCCCGAAATATTTGTTATAATCGGTGTTGTTATCGAAAGATTCTCACTGAGTGTTGTTTTTCCAGAAATTTCTTTGTGAATTATTTTTCCAAGAAGGTTTTCTGGAATCTTTGGTGCAGAATCATTTATGATTGGGATTCCGTGCCAAGGCTTACGATGTTGAAACCATGTTTCTGGTGTTGCGTAAACCTCAAGAGGCGTTTCACGAGCTTCAAGAAGTGCGTTAAGACCTCCGGTATGATCTTTGTGTCCATGAGACAATACTACTCTGTCTATCGATTCGGGCTTTATTGAAAGTTCTTCAAGATTGTGTATGAGATATCTTCCACGAAGACCTGTATCAAAGAGAGTTCTTTGACCATCTACGTCGACTAGAATGGATAGACCCTTTGCACCGATAAGTGGTGTGTTCTCAAGAGCTCCTTCGTCGTATACCGACAATATATTGGCCTGCGTCATAGTAGTACCTGCTACGGATTAATCAATCCGCCTTAAAAAGGTTATCATTATATGAAAAATACAATTTTAACGGTGATATAAAGAGTCGGGAATGTCTTTACATATGCGGAAAATTGCTTCTTCGTCTCCAATCCCTGATGTTAAAATTAAATTGATTTTTTTCGGAACTGTTGTTATTGCCATAATAGACCCAGGCTTTTCAGGATCGTCAATATAATCTGTTTCCAACATGAATCTTGTTCCTTTTGAAAGTGCTTCTTTTACGTATGTTTTTGATGCTGGAATAGATGGCATTAAACCATGTGTTTCTTCGGGTGTAACCAATGGAAGCGAGGAGTGCTTTACTACTAATTCAGAACTCAATCCAACTTTTTTCGCCATGTCCACTAAATTTTCATTGGTGTTGTCTGAATTTTCACAGTGTATTATGACAGGACAATCGTTTTCTTTCGCCAAAGACATCCCGTATGAGAGAATTCTATTTGATGCGTCCATTATTTCAAGATCCGCTTCAAAATGGGGACGTCCGATTTCTCCGATTGCACAAGCTTTTCCCTCTGAAACCATCTTTGCAGCATCTTCCATTCCTTTCATCATAAGATCTTCTGCTACAGATAAACCCAAATGTGTAGCCAAAGGTATCAAAAGAACAGGGTATGGGCCTACGGCCACATTTACTTCGAGTTTTGTTTTTTCTTTAATCAAATCTGCAAAAGATGTTGTAATTTCAAAAGATTTCTTAAAATCCCCATGTTTTGTTATAGGAACTTCAGAATAGGGGAGAGTTACAAGAGTTAATCCCGTTCCTCCTGCGGCTTCATATTCCAATATCGCATCGATATTTCTGCCTGCGGGGCTCATATGAATATGGTTATCATAAACGGGTATACGTTCTCCCATGATACTGTCGAGGGCGGATAAGATAAATATATGTTACCGCCCCTTGAATATTCATGGATTCCAACCAAAGGTTCCTCTTGAAATCTTTCAGAAAATACTACAAAGAGGAATCTCCAATCTTGCCCGAACGCTTTACCCGAAGAGAATTCGGGTTTATGTTCTTTGATAAAACATTTGTTCAAAGGCACATTGGATTCTCGCGTCCTGACGATCTTAAACGTTTTATGATTGGTCAGGTGCCATCACATAGTTACTACTCTACGGCATACTATCGTCATCCTGATGCTCCGACAATGGAAGAAAAAGAATGGTTGGGTGCAGAATTAATTTTTGATTTGGATGCGGATCACTTAGATGGCGCAGCCAATATGAGCTATGATGAAATGCTCAGACAAATCAGATCTGAAATGATGAATCTTGTTGATAAATTCATATACGGCGATTTAGGATTTTCAGAAAAGGATGTTTATCTTACTTTTTCCGGAGGAAGAGGATACCACGCACACATTCCACACAAAGATGTTGTCACTCTGGGAACCCATGAAAGAAGAGAATTGGTTGATTATATCACATGCTCTGGCCTCAATATCGATTGGATTTTTCCTTTGAATTCCGTTGCAACCACAGAGACGATAATCAACGGAGCCGTCAGAAGAAATATTGTTCAAGATCGCATGATTCCTGCTGAGGATTCCGGAGGTTGGAAACTCAAAATGAGACATGGTCTTCAAGAGGTTGTAGAGGACTTCTGTACCATGGATTCCAAGAGTCTGAAAAAAACATATCCCAGCATCTCAAAAAGTGCCACAAAAACCATCGATACTTTGTGTGCGGATATCAAGGAATCGAGGAACATAATGTTCGTGAAAAATAACATGGCCACCCTCAACAAACATGCCCAAGACACATTGGTAAAAATCATGAAAGAAGATGTTGCTCATCGTCTTGCAGGAGAAGTTGATGAACCAGTTACCGCAGATATCAAAAGATTGATTCGTCTTCCCGGATCGGTTCACGGAAAAAGTGGATTACGTGTAACTCCGATTTCAAGAGATGAGCTTACAACCTTCAATCCACTTGAAAATGCGGTTCCCGCGGCATACTCCGACGACCCCACGAAAATCACGCTTAGAAGACCTTACGAACTGAATATGAAGGGTGAGACATTCAAGCTTGAAGGCGAAACAGAAGTCCCAGAATATGCTGCAATATTCCTTATCGGTCGTAAAGTCGCAGACATAGGATATGCCAGCGAAAAGAAAGATTTGTTATTTTGAATCTTTCTTCGTTGAAGTTTCAAAGAACGTTAGTTTTGAGAAAAATACCTTGTGTCGTCAAAAATATTTAAATCACTGTTTTTGTCAAAAAATGCCAAGAAAAGAAGAGAATTGCGATTTCCGTGCTTTTTTTCTTCCTTTTTTATAAGGTATCAACCAAAAGCTTTATTGCGTAAATATAATTCCCCCGACTTAGGTAATTAAAATGAAAGCCTTCCGCGTAACCGGTTCCTTTGCAGATGCAAGGGCAGGACAGCAGCCTTTCACCATTGAAATGGCAGCAGCAGATGACGTAGCAGTCAAAGAAAAAGCACTCTCAACCCTCGGTAGCAAACACAAGCTCAAGAGATGGGAAATCAAAATCGTAGAAATTGTCGAGATCCCCGCAGATCAGATTACAAACGCAACCGTTAGATACGACGTAACTGGTGAATAAACATGAATGATGAAGAGCTCCGTCAAGCAATGGCGGTTCTCGATTCGTACAGAGCACAACTCGATGCACTTACGAATCAGGCACAGATGCTTCAGATGTCTTTCGAAGACACAACAAGAGCACGTGAAACCCTCAAATCTATCAAAGATGCCAAAGCGGGCGATGAAATTCTCATCCCAATTGGTGCCTCTTCTTTCATTCCAGCTGTTGTTTCCGAGAAAAAATCGGCATTTGTAGGTATAGGTAACAAACTTACAGCCGAAAAAAGCCTCGAAGAATCCATAATTGTTATGGATGAGGGCATAAAAGACCTTGCAGAAGCTTTGAAGAAAACCGGAAGCACACTCAGTGAAATGGAAATCGCAACATCAAACCTTGCGGCTGCCGTTCAGAATGAGTACAAGATGAGACAACAGTGATGGTAAATGTTTGAGTCTCTTAAGTCCAAGTTAAAAGGTATTTTTCAAAAAGCACCTGCTGATTTGAACACTCCAAAAGAGATTCAAACATCAACCGAAACTCCTGTTGAATCCGCGCCTGCAAAGCCCGTATCTAGAAAAGAAGCCATAAAACAGGCTAAACTTCAGAAAAAAGCAACTACGAGCGACTCAGGAAAAAAAATACAGTCATCGGCATTAGATTCAGTTTTGGAAGAATTGAAAATTGTTCTTCTTGAAGCCGATGTTGCATATCCCGTTGCAGAAAAAATCGTAGATAATGTCCACGATAATCTTTCGGGAAAAAGATACAATCCAGAATTCACAGCAGAAGAAGTTATTGAACAGGCTGTAAAAGACTCTGTTGAAGACATTCTTTCGATTAATGAATTTGATTTTGACAGCTGGGTTGAAGAACAGAACAGACCAACAGTCATTATGTTCATGGGAATTAACGGAACAGGTAAAACAACTGCAATCGCAAAAATTGCTAACCGTTTGATGAACAATGAAAAGAGCGTTGTCTTAGCCGCTTGCGATACATTTAGAGCGGGTGCTATTGAACAACTTAGCATTCACGCGGATAAACTCAACTGCAAAATCATAAAACATACACAAGATGCAGATCCTGCAGCTGTCGCATACGATGCGTTAGAGCACGCAAAAGCAAAAAGACGCGATGTTGTTCTGATTGATACTGCAGGACGTATGCAAACAAACAGCAATCTTATTGAAGAAATGAAAAAGATTGTTAGAATATCTAAACCAGATCTTAAAGTGTTTGTTGGAGATTCTTTAGCGGGCAACAATGCAATTGAACAGGCTCAGGTTTTCGATGACGCCGTTGGTATCGATGCAGTTATTCTTACAAAAATAGATACTGACGCCAAAGGTGGTGCAGCATTATCTATTGCACACACGATTGGAAAGCCCATCGCATTCGTTTGCAACGGACAAGAATACGAAGACATCGTAGAATTCAACACCCAGTGGATGTTGGATAGACTTTTTGAATAATCAAACACAGAGTTTGAAAAATATTGTTGCGAACGCTTTTGCATCAACAAGTATGTTTTCAATCTCAACATATTCATTTGGCGCATGAAGGGTTCCACCGCCACATTCCCATACATATGCATCCATACCTGCAAGTCTGAAGAAATTGGCGCATGTTGCTCCTCCAACCCCGGCAACATTAAGCTCTCCATGGATAACAGATTCTATTGATTCTTTTATTGCTCTAAATTCAGGAGTAGAGGTAGAAGATGCAGGGCCGGAAGTGTGTCTCTGTATTTCACTTACGTTTATTTTTGCACCCGTGCGTATTTCATGTTCTTTGACAACAGACTTGATAAAGGTTAAAATTTCATCTGTATCATATTTTTCAATTATTCTCATATCTAATGAGAATGAAGCATAACCCGGAATTGTATTTACATTTGTTACGGTTGCAGGACTTTTTGTAGGCTCAAATGTCGAATAAGGAGGGAAGAAAAGTGAATCTTCTGCAGAATATTTTTCCTCTAACTTTTTTACTAAATCTACAAGAATTTCCGAACTTATTTTGAAAGCATTAAGTCCTTTATCTGGTGTGGATCCATGGGTTGTTTTTCCATATGTTTCTATTTCAACCCATAAAAGACTCTTTTCAGAAACATCCATTAAAGATCCACCAGGGACACCCCAGTCTGGAACTATAATAATATCATCTTCATCAAAATAGCCTTCATTGAGAAGATACTCGATTCCAAATTTACTAGTTGTTTCTTCATCTGCAACGTATGCGATTCCTATTGATTTCTTGGTTAAGGATCCTGCGGGAATAAACTTGGATGCAAACATTGATGAAATGACTGCTTGGCCATTATCTTCGGTTCCACGACCGTAAATACGACCACATTCCACCCTGGGCTCAAACGGGGGAGAATCCCAATCATCCAAATCGCCTTCAGGAACTGTATCAATATGCGCGACAATCCACACCGTTCCTTTTTCAGGCCCATTCTTCTTTGCCAAAATATTTGGCCTTAAAATCGAAGAATCATGAGAATCTGGAACATCGATACGTTGAATGCTATCATAGCCTTGCAAACAGGATATTAACATATCTGCCCTGAGACCTTCACCCATACCTCCATTCTCAGGAGCTATAGCGGGAATGCGAATCATATCGCACATTGTAGATATGATATCATCACGTGATGATTCGATTTTATCTAGAAGATCTTCGAGCCTCATAGTATGAAGATGTGTTAAAAGGTTCATAATTGTATTGATGAAGTTGTTTGAACGGCCTCGGTTAAACCGAGACCGTTTTTAAATTTAACAGCGACGAATAATCATCGAAACTGCGTTTCCTCCGCCAAGGCAGAGTGTACCGAGACCAACTTCTTTATTGCGATCCTGAAGGGCATATAATAAAGAAGTAAGGACACGTGAACCAGAACAACCGATTGGGTGACCGAGTGCGACTGCACCACCATTCACGTTGAAAATCTCATCGGGAACGTTGAGATCTTTCTTAACAGCACAGGATGCTGTTGCGAAGGCTTCGTTGTGTTCAAAGAGATCAATATCATCAATTGTCATTCCTGCTTTGTCTAACACGTATCTGGTCGTAGGGATTGGGGCTTCCATAATAAGTTCGGGAGCTACTCCACGTTCTCCGTAGGCTTCGATTGTTGCCAAGGGTTTGTAACCGTGCTCTTCGGCCCAAGATCTGGATGCAACTACGATTGAAGATGCTCCATCACTGAGTTGTGAAGAATTTCCTGCTGTAACGATTCCATCTTTTTTGAAGACGGGTTTGAGTGCACCAAGTGTTTCGAGAGTTGTATCTGCTCTAACTCCTTCGTCTGCACTGAATATTATATCTCCTTTACGGGAAGGAATAGTAACTGGAACAATTTCTTTGTCGAATTTACCGTTTTTCTGTGCGTTTGCAGCTTTTACATTACTTTCAACAGAAAGTGCATCTGCATCTTCTCTGGTAACTCCGAACCTTTCTGCAACAATTTCTCCGGTGAATCCCATGTGTTGATTGTTAAAAATATCCCAAAGACCGTCGTGGACCATACTGTCAACGACTTTCTGATCATTCATTTTGTATCCCCAGCGAGCTCCATTGAGAAGATAGGGTACATTACTCATGTTTTCCATACCGCCAGTTACAATACAATTGTATTCACCTGCTTTAATGGAGTCTGCTGCAAGCATTGCCGCTTTCATTCCAGAACCACAAACTGCATTGACTGTAAAAGATCCGATTTCCACAGGAAGTCCTGCGCCGATTGCTGCCTGCCTTGCAGGGTTTTGTCCAAGTCCTGCAGACAGAACATTTCCCATAATACATTCATCGACATCGGTATTTGCAATACCTGCTCTTTTTATTGCTTCTTCAACAGCAATTTTTCCGAGTTCGGTTGCTTTAATTCCAGCAAGAGTTTTTCCATATTTTCCAATAGGTGTTCTTGCGGCACTGAGTATGACAACTTCTTCCATTGAGTTACCTCTGGAATACATTTATATTTGAAGAGTATAAATTGCTGTCGGTTACCATATACGTCTATTGACGAACCCCAATGGTTGTTCTTCGTTCATACGTTTCAAAGGTTTTGATAAATGTCTACGAGCCGCAGTAGGGGGTTCGTACCAACCTGGAACAATCCAACGAGTTTCAGATTTAGAAATATAATCTTTTACTTTAACATGACATTTTTTACAACGATAACCTTGATTCTTTCCGATGGAATCCATTTTTCGTCCACAATCTGGACAAGAAGGATTGGAAATTTTTACAATATCTTCTGCAAGAGAAATAACCTGTATTTTTTCAACATTCAATGTACGAGGTTCATCTCTTAATTCTCCGAGTACATTCAAACGATCTCCTGCTCTAAGATTATCAAAAACCAAACGAAATTCTTTAGAAGGTTCATACGCTGCACATGTAATTATACCAAAATCTGTTAAAATATCGATTAAAACATGACTTCCGGGAATATGTTTACAAGATGATTTTACAATTCCACTTATTTTGTAAGATTGATTGGGAATTAATTCTTCAGGATTTTCTATAATATGATCATCGGTTCCCTGATTCGTAAGGAAAATAATCCAACGTTCAATTTCTTCTGTTTTAATAATTTTAGAAGCTTCAATCAAATCTTCTAAATTATCACCACGGAGTCCATACATTACAGGACAGGGTGTCGAAGGAACCATTGCAACTTTCTGTTCTCTTTCTTCCCAGCTATTAAACGTAGAAGAATACATAGAATCCATTTCACGAATAGAATCGTGTTCGAAAGAACGTACAGTACCCCAGCGATCCATCGGCCTATATGAAAGCAATTCAAATGTACTATCAGAAGGAACCCACGCCATTCCACAAATAGATCCGATTACACCTCTCCCGTTACCAATCTCAAAATGTTTTGCATTGATGCGTTTTATTTCTTGATTAATAATTTGACGATCCATAATTGTTCTTACACCATTCCAATAAAATTTTGGATCCGGTTTAATATAAGACACAATTAGTCCTGGATTTGCGTCATCTTCATGATATTTTTCAATTATTGGAATGATTTTATTCACAAGATCATCGGGATTTGGTTCCCAATCTTCAGCTTCAGAATAACAATATATTTTTTTATTAGAAATACAACCAATAAACTGTTTTTTTCCTTTACCACGTCCGAATCTCATAATTAAAGAACCGTTACCACGTGTTTTCCAAGGAGTAGCAGGGTTAAGACGAACTAACTGAGGATTTCCAATCAAATCTAAATCAGATAATTCCCGAATAATCTCGGTTGCGAGAAAAGTCGTACAGTTTCCAAGCATGGAGTCTGTATCGTCTACTGCCACAAACATAATTGCTTAATGAAGATTTTAATAAAAAGAGTTATCATCGATTTGTCTAAAAACAGATATAAAAAACATGGATTCATCTTCTGAAAAAGATCCTTTCAAAAAATAAACATTATACAAAGAAATATTTTCTTTCGAAAAACATCTGAAAATTTTTCCAGAAAAATCTTCTAAAAAG
>CAYMPW010000019.1:0-27009 GCA_964392725.1 uncultured Methanomassiliicoccales archaeon | reverse complement strand
ATTGACGATAACCAGACCCACTGATACAATTACAACACCTTATTCGACATATTTTATTATGGGAACTTCAAATCCTGCTTCACCGTTATATTTTCGTGGTGCACAGGTTGAAAGGCAGAGCAGTGACGGGTTGTTTGGTGTGCTTGTTAATCTTGCTGTGGGAAGCAATACGTTTACCTTTTCTCAAGATGGAATTTCTAAGACCGTGACAATCAAAAGGTCACAGCCAACTACTGCTGTAGCGACTATTAACAAAATAACTAAAGCCTTTCCAAACGATTCTGCTGTCTTTATAGATGGAGTTGAAAGTGAAATAAGCTGTATCGCACCTTCCGGTGGTTCTGTTTATGCTGTTGTTGATGGAAAAACAGTTCAACTTTCTCAAAATGCGGCTGCTTCTGTTGGCGTTCCCGCACTTTTTACAGGGAAAGTTACGCTTTCAGGAAGTGGTGAGCAACAAGTTAAATCAATGGGAAAGGTTGTATATTATTTAAATTATAACGGAGCACAGAGCACTTTCACCTCAAACGGTAATATTTATTTGAAGGGTTCACAAGCGGAAGCTTATGTATCGGTTAAGGTTGCTTTTGCAAGTGTTCTTACTCCCAATTTAAAATATGGATAATTTAAATTCTAATTTTGAAGATAAAATATACAATATGAGAAATCGTTAAATCTATTTGCTATATGAAAACGGAAATCGGAAATATATCTGGGATGAAAATAGAAAGAAAGGACTCGGTTCGTTTTGAACCGATATAATTAACAAATCCGGTTCCAAACGGAACCGGATTTGAATATGTTTATTGTGGTGCAGGTGAAGGTTTTGCATCAGGCATCTCAACGATTGTGTCGGATGATTCGATTACATCCTCGTTGATTACTTCTGCAACCACTTCTTCTTTTACCAAAGGTTTGTACACTGGAGGTCTCTCAAGCTTCTGTGCGGAAGATTTGTTTTCTTCCGTAAGAGGCAGAAGTTTCTCCAAGTATTCTTCCTTCTTAGGACAGTCAACCAAAGCGTATTCCAAAACATCGCGGAGATTCTTTGTTGTAATGATTTCCACCATGTCGTAGTATTTTGCTTCGATCTGCACATCTTTGGCGTTGCTTTCGGGAATAAGGACTCTCTTCATTCCTGCTTCTGCGGCACCTTCAATCTTTGCGGTAACTCCTCCGATGGGAAGAACTGTTCCTCTGACACTGAGACTTCCGGTCATTGCAACGGTCTGATCGATTGGAATGTTCTCCATTGCAGAAATAACTGCAGTGGTGATAGCACATGATGCGCTGTCTCCTTCCACACCGTCATATGTTCCGATGAACTGAATGTTGATGTCACTGTCGGAAATGTTTGTAAGAGTGTACTTTTTGATAACTGCCGAAATGTTTTCAACAGCTTCTTTTGCAATCTCTCCAAGCTTACCCGTTGCGATGATGTGTCCGCCTTTCTTTACCTGGGAAGGTGAAACTTCTGCGGTAATCGGAAGAACTCTTCCCGAGAATTCAGACATACTGGAATTTCCAAGAACGGCAAGACCGTTGACTGTTCCGACTCTGGAACCTTCATTACGGAACATATCGTATGCTTTGGAACCTTCTACGTACCTGTCTGTAATCTGCTGTTCGAGACTGCGGGCAGTTGCTTTGGCTTCAAGAACATCGTCCATTGAAACGTACGTGTGGCCTTTGCTTACCGCAACGTCACCGGATGTACGGACCAATCCTCCGAGTTCTCTCATCCTGAGGGTAAGTTTTCCTTTCCTTCCTGCACGGCGCTGAGCTTCTCTGAGAATTTCTCCTGCCGCGTATTTGTCGAAGTGAGGAATCTTTTTGTCCTTTACAACTTCCTGTGCGATGAATCTGATGATGTTCATACGGTTTTCATCGGAATCAACCATCTTATCACGCATGTATACTTCGTATCCGTATCCTCTGATCCTTGATCTGAGTGCGGGGTGCATTCCCTGAATCGCATCAAGGTTACCTGCGCAAACAAGAATGAAATCACAAGGTACGGGTTCACTCTTTACAAGTGCACCTGAAGAACGTTCGCTCTGACCTGTGATTGACAACTGACCTTCCTGCATTGCGGTAAGAAGAGCCTGCTGTGATTCCATCCTGAGAAGGTTAATCTCATCGATGAAAAGAACTCCTTTGTTTGCTTTGTGGATTGCACCGGATTCCAACCTGTCGTGAGATGGTGTTTCCAATCCTCCGCTCTGGAAAGGATCGTGTCTGACATCTCCGAGAAGAGATCCTGCGTGTGCTCCTGTTGCGTCCACGAAGGGAGGCGTATCGCCCGGATCGTGACCTACAAGGAGTTTTGGAACGATTGCTATTTCCTGTGTTTTGCCGGGGGTTCTGGCAAATATGAACAAGAGAAGCGAACAAAGCAATGCAATGTAAAGCAATGTGTAATTGTTAAGTATGAATGCACCGATGAAACCTAATGCAACAAGACCTACGATTACGTAGATGTACATGGTGTTCTTCTGATTTTTCGCTGCGGCTGCCTGCATTTTCTGCTCGGCAACGATTGCTTTTCCCTTTCCTGCGGGAAGTGCCCTTATCCTAGGCTCATTTACATCCTCGGGGTTATGGTAAGACACAACATCCTGAAGTTCTTCTTTGGGAAGATACTCTACCATGGAGTTTGCCAACATGGATTTACCTGTACCAGGTTCTCCTATGAGCATCATGTGTCTTTTCTGAGCAGCAGCCTTTCTCATTACTTCCACGGCTTCATCCTGTCCGATGACCCTATCGGCCATGTTTGCAGGAATCTCGATTTCTTCCGTGGTTTTGAAAGTCTGATTGTCAATCCATTCCTCAAGGGATATTGTTGACGGCTTTTCTTCTGTTTTCTTTTCCATCTTTAAACCCCCTTATTAATTTCAATCTTAGTTTGTACGTCTATAAAAAGTTTTGTGTAATTGAATATTTTAAACATTGAGTATCAACTCTTGAATATTTTCCACAAACCGATGGAGAATGCCACACACATCAATCCGATTAAAATCCAATCGATGTTTACGTCCAACCATGTAGGTGTTGTGTATCCATAGTATTCTTTTGCGAGTGTTGGGTAACTGAATCCGCCGTTTATGTATGCGGGATCGATTCCGGGAATGTGTGAAACTCCGAACTTCACATTATCTACAACGGTGTTGTATCCCGTAAGGATGTATCTTGTATCGGATCCCTGTCCGTTATCGTTGAATGTTGCATCCACACCATACCACTTGCCATCTTCCATTTCGACGGCGTTCCATGCGTGTCCTTCCAATCCGGATGTACCGCGGATTATGATTGATTTCACACCGTACTTCTCGGTCAAGAGTACAAAGGCTTCCGAATAACCGTCACAGACTGCGTATTTGTTACCATCGTGTCCGACCAATGCTCCGTATGCATCGTGAGCATAGGGACTTTCATTTTCTGTATTCACATTGGGATCGTAAGTTGCTTTACTTCCGATGTATTTACTGGCAGCGATTGTGATTGATTTTGTATCCTTTGCAAGAGTTTCGAATTCATTTACCGCTTTTGTAAGTTCATCGACTTTCACTCTGAGTTCATTCACATCTGTTGTTGCGGGATCGTCAGCATAAGCCGGATCTATATTGAATGACATCTTAATTGCGACTACGCCTGTCAAAGTGGTATCTCCGCTTTTGATTACGACAGGTTCCCACTCATACGAACAGGTACTTTTTCCCCATCCCCAAAATGCCATCGGATCATCATCTGCGGAAGCGTAGAATGCTTTGTTAGTCATTGATTTGAGATAACTATCCAATTGATCTTCCGCATCGTCTCCTCCGAGAAACATTGGTGATGGGAGAATTATGTCTAGAACTCCGAGATTTTCAGGAGTGAGCCCATTCATAGCATCGAAAACAGCTTTTCCGTTTGTGTCAAGCTGATCGTAGTATGAAATATAGGGCACTATCTGTACATCATCGTCAGCATCAACCGCAGAAACAGGTACGACTAATACCAACATTAATGCGACTGCTACAAATAATAACTTGGAGCCATATCTCATAAATGAGTTCAATGCATTCTCCTTTTTAATAGTGCGCTTTAAATGGTATATATAGTGCGTACGCGCACGAGGAAAATCAACGACAGGATTTTAACCACGAATGGAATTGGTACGAATGATAAAATGAGATTTGACGAACTGGAGATACCACAAAATGTGGCGGAAGCCCTTACAGAAAAGGGATTTGTCAATCTTCACCCCCCGCAAGCCGAAGCGATTCCGATTGCATTGACCGGACGTAATCTTGTGGCGGCTGTTCCGACAGCCAGCGGAAAATCATTAATCGGATATATCGCAGCATTGAAAACCATCCTTGAAAAAGGAAAAAAAGTTCTTTACATTGTTCCTCTCAAAGCACTTGCCAGTGAAAAAAGAGATGATCTCGAAGGTTTTTCAGATTTAGGATTCAAAGTTGCCATGAGCAGCGGAGATTTGGATTCTGACGATCGTGGACTCAAAGATGCTGATGTTGTGGTTGCAACATCCGAAAAAGCTGATTCCATGATTAGACACGGAAGCAGATGGATTCAGGATGTCGGTCTTGTCATTGCCGATGAGGTTCATATGATTCACGACCCTTCAAGAGGTCCGACTCTGGAAGTTACGATTACAAAACTTATGCGTAAAAATCCGGATATTCAAATTATTGCATTGTCTGCAACAGTCTCAAATTCTGAAGACCTGGCACAGTGGCTGGACGCAGAATTGGTTCGCAGCGAATGGCGTCCCGTAGAACTTCATGAAGGAGTTTATTTCAACGGAGAAGTAACCTTTGAAGACGGCCATTCCATAGATATTGACGTAGGAAAGGACGAAGTTTGGTCTTTGGTTTCAGACGTTATCAAAAAGGGTGGACAAAGTCTTGTTTTTGTTAATGCGAGACGTTCAACAGAATCTTTAGCCGTAAAATTCTCAAGCGATATGAAAAAACTCTGCAACTCTTCTGTTTCCGATGAAGAAGCTGCGATGTTGGAAGGGGATTCCGAATCCACTGCGGTTGGAAGAAAACTCGCTGCTTGCGTAAAATGCGGAGTTGCGTTCCACAATGCGGGACTTACTTACAAACAAAGACGTTTTGTGGAAGATCGTTTCAAAAGCGGAGATATCAAATGTATTATCGCTACGCCGACACTTGCTGCCGGGATCAACTTACCCGCAAGAAGAGTTATTGTCAGAGATACAAAAAGGTTTGAATCCAATTCGGGAAACACACCTATTTCCGTTATGGAAGTAAAACAAATGTGCGGACGTGCGGGAAGACCCGGATACGATCCGTACGGAGAAGCAATCTTGGTTGCTAAAAATTATCCTGATTACGAACACCTCATGGATGACTATGTCATGCATGATACCGAACGTCTTACTTCCAAACTCGGTAAAGAGTCTACATTAAGAAATCATATATTGGGCCTTATTGCATCAGGCGATGCTGAATCCGAGGATGGAATTGTTGGATTCTTGCACGATACGTTCTTTGGATGCGTATCACAACTCTATGGAATTGAAAGCGTTGTGGAAAACGTTGTAGAATTCTTGGTTAATGAAGGAATGGTAGAAAGAGATGGGGATCGTATCCGTCCTCTTGCATTCGGAAAACGTGTTTCGGATTTGTACATAGATCCCATGTCTGCGGTCATTCTCAGAGATGCCGTGAACAAAATTAAAGATGAAACCGATGAATTCCTGATACTTCACGCGGTTGCATCCACTCCCGATGTGCTTGGATTATATCCAAAGAAAAGTGACGAGGGAAGACTTGGCGCAATAGCGGAAATGTATGATGGACAGTTCCTTAGCGAACCTCCCGATTCGTCCGACTACGCATACGAATATTTCTTCCAGGATCTGAAAGTAGCTGCTTTGGCAATGGATTGGATCGCAGAAATCGATGAAGAAGCCATAACCAACGAAATGGGTATCGGCCCCGGAGACATACGTGCAAGAATCGATATGCTCGATTGGATTTTATACGGAATGTCCGAAATCGCATACATATTCAGACCCGAAGTCGTAAAAAGAATCAAACCGCTTCTTGTCCGTGTAAGATACGGTGTAAAAGCCGAACTTATGGAATTGGTTTCATTCAGAGGCGTTGGAAGGGCACGTGCAAGAATATTGTACAATGCGGGAATACGCACAAAATCAGATATTATCGATGTTGATGTTAACAAACTTGCAAACTTACCGAGAATAGGTTACGTGCTTGCAAAACGTCTCAAAGAACAGGTAGGTGGTAATAGGAACGAATCCGAAGGATATGTTCCGCCTTCCGACGACATCGATGATATGTTGGATAAAATGGCCGGTGAAAATGAAAAGGTAACAGCTCCGACTCCGGACGTGCCTAAGCAGTCGAAGCTGTTTGATTTTTAATTACTGAGAAAGAATTCTTTCCACATCGGCAACAGAGTTACCGCATTTGATTGGAGAAGGACAGTTCTCGATAATTGTATCGGGATCTTTCAAACCGTTTCCGGTACAGATACAAACAACACGTTCGTCTGCATCGATTACACCGTCATTCTTCAATTTGATAAGACCTGCAACGGATGCTGCGGATGCGGGTTCGACACAAACACCTTCTTTGCGTCCGAGAAGCTGCTGAGCTGCAATAATCTCTGCATCGTTGACGGTTGTTGCGAATCCACCTGTGTTATAGATTGCTGCAAGTGCTTTCCTTCCGCTGATTGGGTTTCCGATACGAATTGCTGTTGCAACTGTTTCGGGGTTCTCTTCGGGAATGAAATCCTGCTTGTTTTCTGCAAATGCTTTTGCAACGGGTGATGCTCCTTCTGCCTGAATACCGGTAAGCTTTGGAATCTTGTCGATCCAGCCTACTTCTTTCAATTCGGTAATCGCTTTGTAGATAGCCCAAATGTTGGCTGCGTTTCCGACGGGGAGAATAATCCTGTCGGGAACTTCGTACTGAAGCTGATCCATAATTTCGAAAAGAACGGATTTCTGTCCTTCGGGACGGTATGGATTGATTGAATTGAGAAGGTAAAGTTTTCTCTCTTCGGACATTTTTCTTGCGAGTGCGAGTGCATCATCGAAGTTTCCATCGATGGACAATACTTTTGCTCCGAAGAAAAGTGCCTGTGCGAGTTTACCTGCCGCGACCTTGCCGGAAGGAAGGAATACTGCGCATTTCATGCCGGCTTTTGCTGCATATGCTGCAAGTGATGCGGATGTGTTTCCTGTGGATGCACAACCTACTACGCTTGCTCCCAATTCTTTTGCATGGGATACACCGACGGTCATTCCTCTGTCTTTGAAAGAACCTGTGGGGTTAAGACCTTCGAATTTAACAAATGTATTTTTTACGCCGACTTCGGATCCAAGAGCTTTTGTTTCATAGAGAGGTGTTCCGCCTTCCTGAATTGAAACTGCATTTTTGAGATCTACGGGTAAGAAGGGGTGATATCTCCATACTCCAATGTTCCTGTTGTGGAGATCTTTGGGTTTCATTCCTTTTACCTGCTCCAAGTCCATACTGACTGTCAGCAGACCGCCGCATGTAGGGCATGTGTTGACGTAGGGATCTGTGACTTCTGCGCCACAATCCCAGCAAATTACTTTGTGTGCTGCCATTTTAAAGCCTCTTACAGCCTGTTCCCCATTCGGTGACCCAGGTGTCGCATTTCATGCTATTGTTATTGTAAAGTTCGCGAATTCCATCTGCGATTATGTTTCCATCTGTTCTGCTTTTGCTGAAGAATGAGATAACACAAGGTCCGGATCCTCCAAGGAAAGATGCTTTTGCTCCGAGAGACATTGCAACTTTCTCGGCTTCCTTAAGATAAGGAATCAAAGATGTTCTTGCGGGTTCGAACACTGCGTCTTGTACAGATCTTCCTATAAGGGCCATATCTCCTACGCTCATTGCGTATGCGAGACATGAAGCATTACCTGCATGGAATACGAGGTCTTTTACAGAAACCTCTTTGGGAAGAACTTTTCTGGATTCCATTGTGGATACCATTACATCGGGCATAGCTACAACAACACCCAAATCCTCCGGGGGCTGGATGCGAATAACCTCAAAGGGTTCGTATGACCTGATAACTGTAAATCCACCCAATACACAGGGTGCTACGTTATCGGCGTGGAAACCGCCTGATGTAACATCTTCTGCGTGAGCTGCGCAGAGAACAACCTGACGGTCGTCAAGAACCTTGTCACACATTACATGTGCGAGATATGCTCCTCCTGCTGCGGATGCACCGGATGAACCGATACCACTGCACGGGCGAATTCCCTTTTTGATACGGATTTCTATTCCGAAATCAGCTTCGCATCTTCTGAGAACTTCGGCTGCAGCGATGCTGACCGAATTTTTAGCCGGGTCGGTTGGAATTCCTTCGGATCCGGGTCCTGTAATTTCAGAAATTACGATTCCGGATTCGATTTTCCTGCCTTCGATGATATCGTAGGGTTCCTTCAATGCCATTCCGAAAACATCGAAACCGGGTCCGATGTTAGAAATTGTTGCGGGTGCCGCTATTTTGATCCATTCGTCGCTCATATGCTCACGCGATCCTCTACTATGGGGTACTCATACAACTATGATAAAGTTTCGCGGTGCGCACGCGCATATGTATAAGACGGAATAGGTGTTATCCCCGGAATAACATGAGCGTAAAAGTTTTGGGCATACGTTGTGAAGACGGTTTTGAAGCCGTAGTAAATCACTTTATTTCACTGGGTGGAGATTCGGTTTTAATGGAACCTCTCTACATCTACGGAGAAAAACATGCCCTTTCCGCGTACTATCACGGAGAAAGAGCTTTTGCAGAAGGAACAAACCGTTCCAAGAATATTCTTACTGAAACAATTATGTATGCCGCAGGAGAAAGACAGATTTCCAAAGCATTGAAAAAGATGAAACCTACGGGAAATGAAATGGTTGCCATTGTTATCGGATGCCCCGAAGATTTACGTCTTGAAGATGCCGGGATCAATGTTGATGAAAAAATCGTTGAAGGTACTCCTGAAAAAGCCAAAGCTATGGGTTTGGATACAAAAGGAATGTCAATATCTTCCGAAGAATTGGCATTGGAACTCGTAGCAATGTTGGATATTCAAAAATGAATTTTTCCCGCCTTTCGACGGGTAAAAAATTAAAAGATTATTTTAAAATCATAAATGCGACAGTCGCTGCTGCGAGTGCCACGAGGATCACTGAGAGAACAATCCATGATTTCTCGATAACTGGACTTTCGATTTTTTTGGTTTTCTGCTGCATTAATTGCACTTCCTGATTTCGCATAGTATTCGTTATATTAATGATTTTGTCGGCCCGGGTATAAATCCGGGCCGACTGGATTAAAATCAGCGGTCCAAAGGTACGAATTTGTATCCGTAGTGGATAACGCCGGCAGGTCCGTCTTCGTCGAGTTTACGGAATGCTGCGCGAACGGGCATACCGATTTCGATTTTATCCAAATCAACACCTGTAATCTGACCTTCGACGGTTACACCGTCTTCGGTTTTGATAATTGCTACCGCATAGGGTTTCAATTTGTTGTTACAGTCGGGTGCATCATAGATAACCGAAAATGCGAACACTTTTCCAACACGTGAAACTTCATAAGTTTCCATGTTTCCAATGCTTGCTCTACGACATACGGGACACATTCCACGTTTGGGGAAGTATACTTTTCCGCAAGCGTTGCACTTGGATCCGATGAAGTTGTATCTTCCGGGGATTTCTCTCCACTCTCTTGATACTGCAACCATCAGATCGCCTCCAAGATACTGACGGTAACAGAAGAACCTGTTCCACCAACATTCTGTGCCAATCCGTATTTAGCATCTGCAACCTGTCTCTTGTCTGCAGATCCTCTGAGCTGTTCGGTAATTTCAACAATCTGTGCAACACCGGTTGCTCCGATTGGGTGACCTCTTGCTTTAAGACCTCCGGAGGTGTTGACTGCGATGTCTCCACCGACGTGGGTTCTTCCTTCGAGGAATGCTTTACCTGCTTCTCCTCTCTTGTAGAATCCGAGATCCTGCATAGCGAGAATTCCTGAAATTGAATAGTTGTCGTGAATTTCTGCAACAGAGATATCTTTTGCAGTAATTCCGGCCAAAGAATATGCATTCTGTGCGGCTGCAACGGTTGCTCCGAAAGATGTTATGTCATCTCTCTGGAACAAACCGAGTGAATCGCTTGCCTGAGTAACGGCAGACACTTTGACGTAAGAGTCTGTGTGTTTCTTTGCTTCCTCAAGAGGGCAGAGAACAACTGCCGCTGCTCCATCAGAAATGGGTGCGCAGTCGAACATTCCGAGAGGAGTTGCTACGGGACCTGATCTGAGAACTGTATCCAATTTGATTTCTTTTCTGAACTGTGCGTTGGGGTTCAATGCACCGTGGAAGTGTGAGTTGACGGAAACGGATGCCATTTCTTCTCTTGTACATACTCCATCCTGAACACATCTCTGTGCAATCATAGCGTGAAGGGATGCGAGTGTGATACCGAATGCTGATTCCCATGCTGCATCTGCAGTAGAATCTGCAATAGCGTTGGTTGTGGGATCATCAACATCTGTCATCTTTTCTGCACCGCCGACAACAACGCAATCGTTCATTCCCGAAGCGACTGCCATTACACCCTGTCTGAATGCAACTCCGCCTGATGCACCTCCGGCTTCGACTCTTGTTGCGGGGACGTGGTTTATTGCCATTCCCGAATAGTCTGCGATAAGTGCTGCTATGTTATCCTGATTAACGAAACGACCTGCTGCGAGATTTCCGATAAACATACCGTCGATTTCGCTTCCCGAAAGGTTGGCGTCGGCGATTGCTTTCATTCCTGCTTCGATTCCAATGTCCCTGAAGGAACGTTCCCAGTGTTCACCGAATTTGGTGACTCCTGCTCCAATAATTGCTACTTCCCTCATGTTAATCACTCCGGCATAACGATCTTTCCTTTGAACTTGGCATATGTTCCGTAGTCCAAGGAAACTGTGTGTTCGATAATCTGTTCAACTGTAGGTGCCGCGGATCTGCGGTAGTTTTTGATTTCATCGGTTACGGTGATATCAAATGCATCGCTTCCTGCTCCGGATCCGTAAGATGTTACGAAAATTCTGTCTCCGGGTTCGGCTTTGTCAAGAATTGCTGCGAGTCCGAGAGGTACTGCGCCGCTGTATGTGTTTCCGATGTTTGGTGTGAGAAGACCGGTTTCGATCTGCTCGGGTGTGAATCCCAAAACGGCTGCAACCCTTGATGGGAATTTACCGTTGGGCTGGTGGAATACCGCGTATTTGTAATCTTCAGGTGTTGTTCCCATAGCTTCCAACATCATTTTGGCTGCTGTCTGAACATGTCTGAAATATGCGGGTTCTCCTGTGAACCTTCCTCCGTGACTGGGGTAAGGCTGACCTTCTCTCCTCCAGAAATCAGGAGTATCGGTTGTGAAACTGATTGTTTTGTTGATTTTTGCAATAATCTTCTCGGAACCGATAAGATATGCTGCCCCTCCTGCGGATGCGGAATATTCCAATGCATCTCCGGGAGCTCCCTGTGAGGTGTCTGCACCGATTGCAACACCGTATTTTACCATACCTGATCCGACAAGACCCATACATGCCTGAATACCGGCGGTACCTGCTTTACATGCAAATTCCAAATCTGCGGCGGTCATGGCAGGGGTTGCACCGATTGCGGTGGCGACGATTGTCGAAGTTGGTTTAACTGCATAAGGGTGTGATTCTGAACCTACGTATACAGCTCCGATTTCCAAAGGATCTGCATCTGTTCTATCCATCATGTTTCTTGCTGCTTCTACCGAAATAGTAACAACATCTTCATCGGGTGCGGGAACGGATTTCTGATTAATCATCAGACCTTTTCCCATACCTACTCCATCAACACCCCATATTCTGCCTATTTCGGCGGGGCTGATTCTGTACCTGGGCACGTATGCCCCGTAACTTACAATTCCTACATCCATTTCATAACCCTTCCTGTATTTTTTTGAACTTTGCGATTAACTGATCTATAGTATTCGTTGTGGTAACCAAGGGAATTCCCTCAAGACGGGAAAGTTTGATTGCCAACGGATCTGTGTTCTCCGGACGCTGATATACTACCATTGCAGGCGTAAGAGGGTGAGCACGAATTGCCACCATAGGCGAACGTCCGTAATGCACATTCGTAAAAATAAGCGCTCTTTCGATACTCTTTCCGTAGATTTTAAGATAATCTTCGGAACCGAGTGTTAAAATCGCTTTGAGCGAATCTACTATTGTATATCCATATATCTTCTTAGAAGGAAGACCATCCGGATTGAGATTTTTACCGGAGATAAGACGAATAAAATAATCAGAATCGATTCCGCCCGTGAATTCTCCCATGTCTATAACACATTCCACTTTTGTGTGCGGCATGTATTTTGACATTACGGGAGAACCTTTGGAACGATCAATTTCTACGAAAGAATCGACCATCTTACGAACTACGTTTACACCGGGAGATTTACGTCTTCCTGATTCGTAATCGCTGATAACAGAGTGAGAAACTCCCATGATATCCGCGAGCTGATGCTGAGTGAGATCGAACTCATCCCTCCATCTGCGAATCGCTTTACCGGGATCGTTAGCAAGAGCTATGTCCCCTGCAATCATCCCTCTGAAATCATCCATTAGTTCAACGATGATTGGTGTGTATTTAAATCTGTCGAATATACCTAACGTCAATTGACGTAATCAATCTAATTTGTCTTTCAATGTTTCAATTATTGTATCCATTACTTGGATACGTCCGTATTTTTTATCTTCGGCAGAGATAACAACCCATGGAGCATTTTCGGTAGAAGTAAGTGCCAGCATATTATCAATATACTTCTCATATGTATCCCACTTCTCTCTGTTGCGCCAATCATCGTCTGTGATTTTCCAATTTTTATCGGGATCTTCTTTACGTGAATTAAAACGTTCAAGTTGTTCTTCGGGCGATATTTCCAACCAGAATTTCAGAATTATCAATCCACGTTTCGTCATAAGACGTTCAAAATCATTGATTTCACGATGTGCACGATTGTATTCATCTTCGGTACAGAATCCTTCTACGGGTTCCACCAACATTCTTCCGTACCATGTACGATCGAAAATCGTAATACGTCCGGCATGGGGAATCTTGTCCGCAAATCTCCACAGATACGTATGATTCAGATCTAAATCCGAAGGTACTCCGACAGATACGGTTTTACATCCCCTTGGATTGAACGCACGACTTATTCTACGAATGTTTCCACCTTTTCCTGCGGCATCCCAGCCTTCGAAAAGAAGAACCAATGATTTGTCCGATTTTGCCAATTTACATTGAAGTTCGGCCAACTTTGTTGATCTTTCGGAAAGAAGTTCGAAATATTCCTTTTTCTTTAATTCGGGTGTAAGGTCTGCTTCTTTTCTTAATGACGATGTTAAAGCAGGCAAAGGATCAGATATCGGAATTATAGGATTTTTAAGTCTGGATTCCACCCTTTTCACAATTACCGAAAGACATGTTTCCACAGTTGTCTCCAAATCGGATACGTCTACTATATCCCAAGGTGCCGCAGGCGTATCCGTAGCAACCTGTATTTTTCCCAACATGCCTTTTTGAGCATAATCTTTCAAAGGAATATGGTCTTCGGAAATATATCCGCAATCTTTGAGCATTTTTCTTCCGTATTTTTCTGCCAACTCTTCAATTTTTTCTTCGGTTGCACGAATAAAAATTTTGATAAGAATTACTCCGTTGTCGGTAAGATATCTCTCAAATCTCAAAACATCTTCAATACGGGACTGATACATATCGGGTTTATCCCTTAATGTTTCAATCATCGCACTATACCATGCTCTATCATAAACTCCGATTTTTCCGTTTGCGGGAGTGGATGCCAAAAATGATAACGCATCTCCGGAATCCGGATTTTTATCCGGACGGAAATGATGATATTCCACACCCCTCGGCTCTAAAAAACCTACAATCTCGTTTGCAATACGACCTAGCATTCTTCCGCTAGAACCTTCCAAAAGAACCAAAACTGGAACGTTGGCTTCGTATTGTCTGTGTTGTAATCCAACTAGAGTTTTTACAAGATTTTTATCGATTTTATAGAGCATAAATACAAATATCGCATTCAAAGAATAAAATACGATGGCAAACAAAACATATCATTTCAAATACTCACTGCGATACCTTTAACATGCCCTGTGATAACAAAGGTAAGGAAACCGTCAAACAGATGTGCTGTGAAATGGGAGGATTCGCACCGGATACTTTGCGTGCGATCAAAGATTTGGATCCAGGCTTCTTGGATCTCCTCCACGATATGGATAGAGTAATGGTAAATGACGGAGCCATTGACAAGAAAAACAAGAGATTGATGGCTTTGGCATGCGTTGCCGTGAGAATGTGCGAAGATTGTATTTACGCACAGGCAAGGGTTGCAAAGAATTACGGAGCAACCAAAGAAGAAATTCTCGAAGCAATCAACATTGCCGTACTTACGGGCGGAATGCCCTGTTGGTCCGCATCCAAAAAAGGAATAGCACGTCTTTTCGCGGAATGGGACGCAGAATAATTCTGCGTTTTTATGAAACTCTTTATATCCATCTTTTTATTATTCGCACCTAATAAGGTGTAATATATGGCGGAAATAGGAAAGTGCACAAAGAAAATCAATACCGAAGAAGGCGAATTGACAATTTTCAGTTTAAGGGAATTGGAAGAGAAAGGAATCATCGAAAATCTTTCTAAAATGCCTTACTCAATCAAAGTTCTCGTAGAATCTCTTCTCAGACAAAGAGACGGAGTGCTTATTACAGACGAAGATGTGGAAACAATCGCATCCTGGAACGCAGAAGAAAACACCGATCAAGATATACCTTACATTCCCGCCCGTGTTCTTCTCCAGGATCTTACAGGAGGAGCCGCAGTTACCGATCTCGCATCCATGAGAGCAGCGGTTGCGGACATGGGCAAAGATCCTTCGCTCATCAACCCTCTCGTACCTGTTGATTTGGTTATCGACCACTCGGTTCAGACCGATTTTGCAGGAAGAGACGACGCACAGGAACTCAACGAAGAATTGGAATTCCAGAGAAACAAAGAAAGATACGCTCTTTTCAAATGGGCTCAGAAATCCTTTGAGAATTTCCGTGCGGTTCCACCCGGAAACGGAATTTGCCACCAGGTAAACTTGGAATACCTTTCACCTTTGGTTCACGTCAAAGAAAAAGACGGAGAACTTATCGCATATCCCGATTCATGTTTCGGTACCGATTCGCACACAACACAGATTGACGGTCTCGGAGTAGTAGGATGGGGAGTCGGCGGAATCGAAGCCGAAGCCGTTATGCTCGGTCAGCCCTGTTACATGAAACTTCCCGATGTCGTTGGATTCAAACTCGACGGAAAACTCAAAGAAGGAGTAACAGCAACCGATTTGGTTCTCACCGTTGTAGAAATGCTCAGGAAAAAGGGCGTAGTCGGAAAATTCGTGGAATTCTACGGACCCGGATACCGCAACCTCGAACTTGCGGACAGAGCAACCATCGCAAACATGGGCCCCGAATACGGAGCAACCATGGGATTCTGCCCCGTCGACGAAAAAACAATCGAATATCTTCTTCTTACGGGCAGAGATCCCAAACACGTATCCGCCGTAGAAGCATACGCCAAAGAACAGACTCTTTGGTACACCGAAGATCCCGAATACACGGATACTTTGGAACTTAACCTTCAGGACGTCGAACCTTCCCTCGCAGGTCACAAAAGACCTCAGGACAGGATTGCACTCCGCAATATGAAATCGGAATTCGAGAACTCTTTGAAAGCTCTCGGAGTCGAAAAAAGAAACAAAGGAAGCATTATGGAAGACGGTTCTTTGGCAATCGCATCCATTACATCCTGTACAAACACCGCAAACCCTTCGGTCATGATTGCCGCGGGACTCGTTGCAAAAAAAGCATTCGAACTCGGACTCAGATCCAAACCCTATGTGAAAACATCACTGGCACCCGGATCCCGTGTTGTTACGGAATATCTCAAAAATGCAGATCTTCTCCCCTATTTGGAGAAAATGGGATTCCAGGTCTGCGGATACGGATGCATGACATGTATCGGTAACAGCGGTCCTTTGTCCGATGAAGTAAGCAACACAATCAAAGCAAACGATTTGGTTGTTGCAGCGGTAGCATCTTCAAACAGAAACTTCGAAGGAAGGATTCACCCCTTGGTTAAAGCAAACTATCTTGCATCGCCTCCTCTCGTTGTTGCTTTCGCAATCGCGGGACGCGTTGACATCGATATGGAAAACGAACCTTTGGACGTTGTTGACGGAAAAGAAATTTTCCTCAGAGACATTTGGCCTTCCGACGCGGAAATCGCCGAAGCCTCCAACAAATATGTTACATCCGAAACATTCTCTTCAAAATACAAAGATATCTTCAAAGGATCAGCAAGATGGGATGCAATCGAGTGTTCGGAAAGCGATCTTTTCGAATGGGATGAAAACTCAACATACATCAGAAATCCCCCATTCTTCGATGATATTTTCGAAGAGCCGGAAATTAAAAATGTTTCAAGAGCAAGAGTTCTCGCGGTTCTCGGAGATTCGATCACAACAGATCACATTTCACCCGCAGGTTCCTTTGCGGAAACTTCGGATGCGGGAAGATACCTTATCTCATTGGGAGTAAAGAAAGAAGATTTCAACTCCTACGGATCCAGAAGAGCAAACCACGAAATCATGGTTCGCGGAACCTTTGCAAACATCAGACTCAAAAACGAACTTGCACCCGGAACCGAAGGAAGTTTCTCGAAACACCTTCCGGATGGAGAAGTCAATACCATCTTCGAAACTTCATGCGCATATGAAGAAGAAATGGTTCCTCTCGTAGTTCTTGCAGGAAAAGAATACGGAACCGGAAGTTCAAGAGACTGGGCAGCAAAAGGACCTCTTCTTTTGGGAGTAAAAGCCGTTATCGCGGAATCATTCGAAAGAATCCACAGATCCAACCTTGTCGGTATGGGTATCGTACCTTTGCAGTATGCGGAAGGACAGACCATGAAATCATTGGGACTCAACGGAACAGAAATCTTTGACATCGATCTCAAAGACATGGAGCCCAAAGGCGTCATAAAAGTTACGGCATACCGCGACGGTCAGAAGTTGGAATTCGATACAATCTGCAGAATAGATGTTCCCGCAGAATTGGAATACATCCGCAACGGCGGAATCCTTCAGACTGTTCTCAGGAACATGGCTAAATTCTAAACCTAAAAAGAGAGAACTGGAGACAGTTCTCTCTGCTTTATTTCTATAATTTTACTTCAACATCTCATATGATGTTCAAAGAAGCTCTTCGTATTTTCCGAGATAGTATTTCTTTACAGTCAATGCCAACACTGTGTAAAGCAATCCCAATAAAGGCAAGAGCATTGCGAATTCCCAAGGTATCGGAACCATTCCCAAGAACGAACCTATCGGTGTAAAGGGTAAAACCGTACCGGTTACCAAAGCCAAAACGGAAGCCAATATCATTATTCCCGATGCACGGCTCTGAAGGAAAGGTACTTTGGGTGTACGTATGATATGAATAATCTGAACCTGCATCCAGAAGTTTTCAACAAACCAACAGGTCTGGAATATTGCCGCATACAAAGCAGGATCGTCGGTAAATGGTCCGACAATGAGCGGACATATAAATGCGGTTAAAATCAAAAACGTAACTATATCCGTAACCGTGGTTGCAGGTCCGAAATGAGTAAATGTACGTCTTAATGAAATTGAATCCCACATTCTGGGTTGTTTAACATAATAATCTTCGACCCTGTCCCAGGGAATCGCGATACATGAAACATCCACGATCAAATTGAAAACCAAAATCTGCATGGAAGTCATGGGTTCGAATGGGAAAAATATAGTTGCAATGATTAAAGAAAGCATATATCCAAAATTGGCGGAAGAAGTCATTTTCACATACTTTATCGTATTCGCGTAGACTTTTCTTCCTTCCACAACACCGTCTTTGATTACTCCTAGGTTCTTGTCTAGAAGAATCATATCCGCTGTTTCTTTTGCGATATCCATTCCCGCATCGACAGAAATACTGACATCAGCGGATTTCATGGCCATAACATCGTTGATTCCGTCTCCCAACATTCCAACGGTATGGCCGTTATCTCCGAGAGCCGCAACGATTCTTCTTTTATTTTCAGGCGTAAGTCTTGCAAAAATATCCGTGTTTTCTACTTTCACTCTGAGTTCTTCATCACTCATGGAATCAATCTGATTTCCAACCAGAACTTCCTCTGTAGGTAGATTAATACTTTCGCACACGGTTCTTGTAACGAACTCATTATCTCCCGTGAGAACTTTTACTCCGATTCCGTGTTCGTAGAAATCCGTAATCGCATCTTTTGCACTTATTTTCACAGGATCCATAAATGTAATGAAACCGGCAAAAATCAAACCGTTTTCAGATTCCAAAGATAATTCTTCGTCATCGCTTATAGGTTTGTAAGCAACACCCAATTGACGCATTCCTTTGGAACTGTTCCATTCCGTTAAACCCATAATATCATTAATTATTCTGATATCCAAAGGATTTATTGTTCCCGATTCCAAATAATTCTCGGAAATCTGCAACATTTCCTGAATCGCACCTTTTACAATAAGATATCTTACACCGTCTTTCTTTATGGATACGGTGGCTCTGCGTCTAACGAAATCGAATGGAATATCTCCCGTAAATTCGTATTCTTCGCATTCCTCGGTTATGCCTTCTTCATCCGCGTATTCATCTATTGCCCAATCAATTTGATTGGTACCGGATGTAAGATTCCAACTGTTGAGATATGCTAATTTGGAAATGAATGCACTTTTGTTTCCATAGACATCCTGACAGGATTCGACGGAAATTTTGTTTTGAGTCAAAGTTCCAGTCTTATCGGTGCATAAAACATCCATCGCACCCAGATTTTGGATGGATGGCATATCTTTGACGATAATTTTTTGTTTGTACATATCGACGGCACCTTTAGCCAAATTTGCCGATATGACAGTGGGCAACATTTCGGGCATCAATCCGATTGCCAAAGCAACCGCCAGGATCAAAGATTCCGAAACGGTTACATCGCCCTTCAAAATAGTAATAACAAAAACAATCGGAATCAGAACTATCATGATTTTAAGAAGCACCGATAGAACCGCTTTGCTTCCTTTGTTGTAAGTTGTGGCGGATTTCTTTCTGGAAATACTGTCGGCAATCGATCCGAATAATGTATCGTTTCCAACGGCAACAACAACCGCTTCCGCAGACCCTCCGATGACGTTGGTTCCCATGTAAACCATGTTTTTACGTTCCAACTCATTCTCATCGATAGAAGATTTATCGGATATTTTGTCCACACCGCCGGATTCTCCCGTAAGTGCGGATTCATCCACCTTAAGATTTGCCGACGACACTATTCTCGCGTCCGCGGGAATCATATCTCCCGTATCCAAGATCAAAATGTCTCCGACAACCAGTTCTCTGGCATCCATTTCCACTTCGATATTTTCACGGCGAACCGTAATAATCGTGGTTACCATGCTAACGAGTTGGGATGCCGCTTTATCATTACGGGTTTCTTGAACGAATGTCAATAAACCGCTTACGAGAATCAGAATGGAAATAACAACAAGCGGGGGAAGTCCTCCCTGCGCAACAAAATATGAAAAAGCAGCCAATAAAGCCAAAGCGACCGTGAAAACATTCACGAACGCGTGGTATAGTCTTTTCAAAACAACATAACGGTTTTTGTTCGTAACCCTGTTACTTCCATATTCGATACGGGAAATCGTAACTTCATCGTTATCATGTCCCTGAAGTCTGCTATTGAACGCTTTTAATACGGCCTTAGTATCATTTAAGGCTGCAAAATTACGTCTTGTATCAACATCTTTCAGGTTGTTGTCCATTGATTCGGGGATTGGGTTCACGTATTTATTAGTAAACCCTGCATTCAAAAAAATACAATTCCCCGAACTTCAAATTATTCCGATAAATCAGAAATTAAATTTGATTTTATGGTATTTTAAGGATTCAGAATCTCCTGCGGCCATTGAAACCAATTCGGAAATATGTACCACGGGAACTCCGTCGGGATACGAATCGTATTTCAGGAAACATGCTACGCATGCAACCACAACGATGTCCGCACCTTTGATTTCTTCTTCGCGCTGATTCATCAATTCTTCGGAAATTCTGGGAATCCATTTTCCGCAGCATCCAGTTTTGTTTCCGATGTATTCTCCGCCGACGCCTTTAACGATTTTGATCATCTCTTCCGACATATCGGGAGAGTGACAACCGGGTTCCACCGCGATTTTCAAAGGACGTTTGAGTTTTGGAAGGGAATCCGCACGTCTGGATAATTCGAAAACAATGTGTTCCGCATCCGCTTCGGCTTCCTGCATTTCCACGGCACAACCCGGACAAAGAGTGTAGATTTTACGTCCGTCTGCGGTATCAACCATTTTCTTGCGGATCTCCATTCTTTCTTCATCGGAATCCTGACGGAAAGGAATAGGGAAACTGCAACATGTATTATCGGGAAGTTCGCAACAATCGATTCCCGCGGCTTTCATTGCAACCGCTGCGGAATGCATTATGAACGGTGCATTGCATTTTACCATACAGCCCGGCATCATATACGACTCGTCTCCTCCCCACGGGAAAGAAAGTTCCTGTAATGAAGGGTGGTCTGTAGGCACGGGTTTGATGTAACCGTCAGTTTCCCATGCGGGAGGATGTACCGCATTTTTGGCTACACTCTACATGTAAAGCATTACTTTGAACGGATCTGTTTCTTCGCATTCAAAAGAACATTTCCCGCATCCGATGCATGAAAGGATGTTGCCGTCTTCGCCCTGCATGTTTTTGGAGGGTGAACAACCATTTAACGAAAAAGACGGACATACGTCATCGCATGATCCGCATCCGATGCATTTAGACATCAACTGTGAAATATTCTCGGGAATACCGCTCATAAATCATATAGAAACATCCGTCATATTAGAATGGTTCTGTTTATTCCGAATTAGCAAACTCTTTTATCAGTAAAGAATCTTACACGGATTGTGGGCCTGTGGGGTAGCTTGGTATCCTCGTGGCTTCGGGAGTCACATACTCCGGTTCAAATCCGGGCAGGCCCACTCATGATTTCTCGTTTTTTGTGGATAAAAATTGCATCCCAACGTACGTGCAAAAAAAAATAATTTTGAAATAACAGCCAGACATTGAAATTTTATGTTTTGTGGGTGTTTCATTTTATGTTTTGTGGGTGTTTCATTTTATGTTTTGTGGGTGTTTCATTTTATGTTTTGTGGGTGTATACAAAAATACAAACATTGAATTTTCCAAATACAAACAAAACCTCATCTTACCTTCAGCCTAACCTTTTGTTTGGAACTTCTTCTGTCTTCGCAAATATATTCTATTGTACCATCTGATATCAACATAGCCACAACAGACCTGAGTGAAGATGGAACTGAATTATAGCCCATGGTATCAGATATTTCCCGAATAGACATCTCATCATTAACCGATAATATTTGTAAAACAGAATTGATAATTTCTTCTCTTGTACGTCTTTTAGGTGTTTCTGTTTTAAAAGAATCTTGTACCGAATCTTGCAAAAAAGATCTGTTTATCGGAAGAATAACTGTTGTATAACTTCTTCCAGAATCTGTTTCGAATACAGGGAATCCAGAATTATTCATGCCCATGGATTCGACCATTCTTGGAACTCCGGTATTCCTCCCTTCCGCCAATCTTAACTCTTTTAAAAAATCTCCAATACGACGATTTCTATATCTTCTGGATACCATATGAAGATTTTTAACATCCATATCAGATATTGATCTGTCGGGCCCAGGTATGCTGGTTATTTCCATACGATCTTTTGTTATCATTACGGTTATTGGTTCTCCGATCTGATAATTTTTATGATATACTGCATTTGAAAGAGCTTCTTCCACAGCAGCGAGTGGATAGTTGAATACACGTATGGACTCGGGAGAATCATCTTGTTTGATTATTTTTTCAGCGATTACGTAATTTTTGATATAAGATAATGCATCTTTTAACTGTCTGTCCAAAGGACCTGAAAAAATCTTTTCGGTCATTGACATCCCTGTAGGATCTGGTTTATCTACAATTTCTATGCGAGCGTATGGGAAAAATCTATCAGGCCGATCGTTGAAAAACATCAACGCTACATTCAAAGGTTTTCTATCTTCTATAGGACCTTCTACCAAGTGCATCGCTTCTGCTATTTCTCCGATTGTCATTTTTGATGTTTTTTCATACAAAGAACTTCCCACAGCCTGCAAAAATTCAGTCATGAGTGCTACACTGAGATCCCCCATATTTGCATACATATTTGGCATATCATCGAAAGGTATTGCTTCAGCCATACTGAATAACTCTCTTTCTTCAGATACACTTGCTTTAACAGTACTACTTATTTTTCTAATGTAGTATGCTTTTTCAGACTTTTCTTTAGAAAGACTAATTGGACATTTGTATGGGCGAGTTCGTCCACCAGGCACCCATAAAACCATTACATCTTTTCCTTTATATTCAACAATTTCATATATGGGGAGATATCGAGGTTCTATACGATTACACAGATTCTGTAATTCTTTACTTATTTTATCAATCTGAGATCTACATACGCCAACAACTGAGGCTGGCATACCGTTAATCTCTTCGATGCCTATTACTACGTATCCGCCGCCCCAATTATCAAAATCATTTGCAAAAGCACATATCGTATGCATAATAGATTCTGGGTTCCAACTTCTTTTGTATTCGATACGGGCACTTTCAACCGTATTTCCACCTATGAGATCTGGTATGCTAATTGGTATGGCCATTTCATTTCATTCCTTTGACTTATACTTTGACTTATACTTTGACTTATACTTTGACTTATACTTATACTTTAACTTATACTTTAACTTATACTCATCACATACGCTATATTTTCATACACATCTCCGATTAATTCCAACCGACTTATATTCTGAATAATTTATATCCATCTTCATCGTTATACATGCGATAACATGGAAAAGGATCTTTTTGCGGACTCAAAACTTGCAGATTTTTTGAATGAAAGGCTTTCGGAATTCAAAACAAAAGTAACGGAATCAAACCTTGATTCATTGATTTTCGAATACAAAATTGATCCTATTGTGTTAGATGTTGAAAATGCGGTTAACCTTCCTTGCGAAGAAGCTATGCTCCCGACACGTGAAAATCATTATTCCGCAGGAGACGACAGACGCAACGGTTCAAAGCTCTCTAAAAAATATGCCAGAAGGATTCCTTTTTCGGGAGCTCCGGAACTGTTCAATATGATGCCAAACGGTTGGTGCAGCGGACGCCCCATGGGAGATGTTGATGTTGAAAATAAAACAGTAACCGTTAGTGTATATGATCAAAAAGGTATGCTTGAAGAACAGATGAGAAAAGATTTGGATATCAGAGTACTCGGACTTAATCCATTTTTACAAAAATCTATCAAGGATATTAACGAATTCAATGCAAAATTGGTATTGGATTGATTAAAAACGACCAAAAGTATATATTCAGGTGAAATCTACACAATGATGTCGAAAATACCGGCAGAATGGTCAGGCTCCTGCCAACCACCGGACATCGTATTCTTTTACAATTCATTTTTTGCGATTTTATCAATCTTCCAATGTATCAGTATCTTCGGATTCTTTCTTTACGAATTGAAGATTCTTGTCTTCGATTACTCTGCGGTAAAAGAGCTCCATAGCCTCTGCAGGAAGAACGCCTTCGTTGTGCATTATAGCCTCTGCTTCTTTTTTGAGATCCGAATCCATTCTGACAACAACATAATCATTTACGTTTTCCTGAGATATGTTGCAAACAACCTCGTCGTAAACCGCACCGATATATTCGTTAAACATTCTGCCTCTTTCTTTGGCGAGAATGCGAACGATATCCGTTGTCCCAGATCCATACTGTGAAGATTTCTTTTTCTTCTCTGCCAAATATGGGTGATTGAGATCGATTGCGATTTCTTTCAACACAATTTTTCTGGAATCCAAATCTTTTGGTCTGAGATCGTCGGGATTGAGTTTTTCCACTTCTTCGACAACGCTTGGATCCAAATAAGGATAAATCAAAGTCTGTCCGAAATGTTCTGCAATTGCCTGTTCGCAAGGAACCGAAACATCCATAAGCCTCTCTACAGCGGCTTTTTTCAACATTTCGTAATCGTAATTGGATTGATCCACGAACTTTGCGCATCCCATAAAATATTCATCCGCACCCTGTCCCGACAATACGAGTTTCTCTTTCATTTCTTTGCAGACGCAGAAAAGAGGAAGTTCGTACGATATCGTGAAAGGATCCGATACTTTGGTTGCGGTTATCAAATCCCTTATGTGAAATTCGACCGTCCATTTTGAAATAGGAACGTGAACCCAGGGAAGTCCCAGGGTTTCTGCAAGGTCCTTTGCATTTACGACATCGTATGCTGTGTTGGTTCCACAGGTATACAAAGTAACAGAATTGGCATACTCTTTAGCAATTGCTGAAACCAATCCTGAATCGAGACCACCCGAAAAAGCTACGGCAACATCTTTGCCTTCAACATTGTTACGGATAAACGTAACGAGCGCATCTCTTACTTTGTCGTACTTAAAGGACATAATTCGAGGATATAACACATAGATTATAATTCTGACGGCAAACCAACTTTTTTTAAATAAAATAGAGTCACAAAGAACCTTTATATTGGTATATAATCCCAAATATACCTATGGACGCTGAGAAAAAAGAAAAACTCATGGCCATAATTCCTTTGGCCGCATGCCTCTTTATCGTAGCATTAAGTTGGATGATTTTGAGAATGAGTGCCATTTGGACAGATATTGAATTCAGTCAAACCGGTAGCGAATCCGATATGCTCTCAACATACATGATATGTGAAATTATCATGATTCCTTTGGCCGGAAAATTATCTGACAGATATGGGGAACGTCCAATATTGGCAATCGGTATTTTTGTATATTTTATCGGTGCAATGGGTTGTGGAATGTCCAGTGATATGGACATGCTTCTCATAAGCCGTTGTATTCAGGGATTGGGTGCAGGTTTCATCTTTAGTGTTGCATTATCAATCGTTGGTATACTTTATGAGGTTGAAGAAAGAGGATCCCCGCACAAATTGATGACGGGTGCGTTTGCATTCGGATCAATCTTCGGAACAATGATTGGATTCTGGTTTGCGACCACTTTCAGTTGGAGGTTTTCATTCTTTTTCTGTGCTGCGATTATGGTAATAGCAGGACTTTTCGCATACATACATTTACCAGAACGTAAAAGCGATAGACCCGCAGATCTTATCGGAATGTTTGTACTCTGTGCTCTTTACCTTGGATATCTTCTGTATTCTCAGTGGATAGACAATGGAGTACTTTTTATCAGCCAGGAATCGCTTATAGTTCTTGCAATCCTCATTATTGTTAGCATCGTGTTCTACATCCGTCAGAGTAGACTTCCGAATCCTGCCGCACCCGCATATTCCACAGGCGCTCAGGTAAAATGTTTCCTAACTATGTTTTTAGTTTCTATGATGGCAATCGGAATGCTCCAATATCTTATTAAAATGGTTATGGTCCAATACAGTTTGGACATTTACAACGCCAGTGAATTGATGCTTTGGCTCATTGTTGGTGGAGCTATTACTTCCACCATGGGTTGTAAACGTGTCCATAAAACAGGCATAATGCCTTGGATTATTTTGGGCGGACTTGTAACCATGGTGGGATTTATTCTGATAGGATATATGGGCAATTATGATTTGATGTTTATTAGGATCGGATTGTTTGTTCTTGGTCTGGGTCTTGGTTCGATAGTTACAGAAATCGTATGTACGTTACAACTAAAAACCAAAAAAGAAAACATGGGTTCTGTCACCGGAAATTTGATGGCGATCCGTATGAGTGGAATTGTAATCGGTATTGCGGCGTACTCTGTTATTATAAAAAGTTTAATTTTGAATTTCCTCATGGAAAAAGGAATAATTATCGACTTTGGAGGAGGAGATCTGATTGAATTTTTAGAATACCTTTTTGTGTATCTTTCAGAAGAAACTTTCACTGAACTCGTGAATTATTTCGACTATGCAATCATGATTTGTTCCATACTCGCAGGAATTACTTGTTTTATCATAATTGCTTGCGGAGTTACAATTGGCTACGAAGATGTTGATGAAGAATGATGCGATTGTTATATCTATAACATAACAACATTCGATATCATGGCTGTAAAAGACGATGTACTCAAAGCTATGAGCGAAGCAGGAAAACCCGTAAGTGCGGGCGAGGTTGAAAAAGCAACCAATATCGATAGGAAAGAGATTGACAAAGCATTCAAAGAATTGAAAGCAGATGGTTCAATTATTTCTCCTGTTCGTTGCAAATGGGAACCTGCAAAGAAATAAATTGAGATTTCAAACCTATAAACTTCTTACCTTTATGATTTAAATAAAGCTAATAACACTGACTTTTTAAGATACAGTTTTTAATCATGATTGCAATTTCATAGTATGAATCGTCCTAAAAAACAAGAGATGATTAAAAGAGTCAAAGAGTATGAAAAGTACATCAAAAATCATGATGAATATATTCATAAAGAGTACACCGTAGGCGAAGATAACTTTGCCAACATCGAAGTACATGGATATGAAAATCTTGAATGGTATGATCCTCTTTCCGGCAAAGGTGAACAATGTGAACTCAATTCTGAAATTTATGATTATATCGATAAAAAAGCGTTTCATGTTCCGTATGAATATCCTCTTAGAATCGTATTCAAAAATTGCACCCTCTCAGATGATGAACAACCAAAAATCGAGAAACTTTTGAG
>CAYMPW010000018.1:0-28312 GCA_964392725.1 uncultured Methanomassiliicoccales archaeon | reverse complement strand
AATGACTATGGATCTTACCAAAACTAAACACAAGGGTAAACAAATCCGTGTGAAAGTTGTCCAGAATTAAGTATTTTGGAATATTTTAAATCAATTCGGAGGCTTAAAAACCTCCTTTTTGATTTGTCCATTTTTTAATTATTTTCCGTATTTATTTTCTCATCCAAACAATCTATATAGCACATTTTGGATGGGGAGCTAAGACAAATCGAGATGATTCAGTGACTGAAAACAGATACGGATTAAACAAAGAACTTGCTCAGATGTTGAAAGGCGGAGTTATTATGGATGTAACAACTCCCGAACAGGCACACATTGCCGAAGATGCAGGTGCTTGTGCAGTTATGGCACTCGAAAGAATTCCTGCCGACATTCGCGCAGCAGGCGGAGTTTCAAGAATGAGCGATCCCCGTATGATAAAAGGAATTCAGGACACGGTTTCCATTCCAGTCATGGCAAAAGTCCGTATCGGACACTTTGTAGAAGCTCAGATTCTTCAGGCACTCGAAATCGATTATATCGATGAAAGTGAAGTTTTGTCCCCTGCGGATGATGTTTATCACATTGATAAAAAACAGTTCCAGGTACCTTTCGTATGCGGTGCCAAAAACCTCGGAGAAGCACTCAGGCGCATCGCCGAAGGCGCATCCATGATCAGAACAAAAGGAGAACCCGGAACTGGAGATGTTGTTCAGGCTGTTAGACACATGAGAGCCATGAATGCAGAAATTCGTAGAATTACGTCTACATCCGAAGATGAATTGTACGAAGTCGCAAAACAGCTTCAGGTACCTTTGGATCTTGTAACATATGTGCACGACAACGGAAGAATCCCGGTTGTTAACTTTGCAGCAGGCGGAGTCGCAACACCTGCAGATGCGGCACTTATGATGCAGCTCGGAGCAGAAGGAGTATTCGTAGGATCCGGTATTTTCAAATCCGGTAACCCAGAAAAACGTGCAGCTGCTATAGTAAAAGCGGTTACCAATTACAAAGACGCAGATCTTCTCGCCAAATTGTCCGAAGATCTCGGACCCGCAATGGTCGGTATCAACGAACAGGAAATCGACATCATTATGGCGGAGCGCGGTCTCTGATGGAAATCGGAGTACTTGCCGTACAAGGTGCTTTCGCAGAACACGAATCTGTTCTCGATTCTTTGAATGTGGGACATCACCAAATCAGGAATCTTAAAGATCTCGATTTGAAAATGGATGCTCTCATTATACCGGGAGGAGAAAGTACCGTAATCGGCAAGTTACTCCGTGAACAGGACATGCTCGTCCCGCTTAGAGAAATGATTCAGGCGGGACTTCCTGTATTCGGAACATGTGCAGGTATGATTTTGTTATCCGATGCAATTGTAAACGATAATAGAACGCATCTTGCAACTTTCCCCGCGGTTGTCCGTCGCAATGCCTTCGGAAGACAACTCGGAAGTTTTTCGTATGAAGGCGAGTTCAAAGGAATTGGAAATATTCCAATGGAATTCATTCGTGCTCCAATTATGGAATCAATCGGATCCAATGCCGAATCTTTGGCAGAGGTTGATGGAAAAATCGTTGCGGCCAAGTGTGGTAATCAATTGGTTACCGCTTTCCACCCGGAACTCACAACGGATTTTTCCGTTCATTCATATTTTATAAAAATGGTTGAAGCCGTCAAATCATGATTTGGCGGGTGTTTTGAAAATCAAAAGTTCCAGAGGTTCTTTTCCTCTGTTTCTTGCATCCATTTTTGTACCAAATGGGATTCTTACGACTTTTCTTGCTTCGTGATCATTGAATCCATTATCTTCAAGATCGATGGAAAGTGTTCCGTTTGTTACAACCATGCATATGTCATATCTTACGTTATGAACAGGCATTCCGTCGCCGGGTGCAATCACCATGTGTACCAGGTGTAAAGTTTCATCTTCAAAAACAGCATTTCTTGTTTCTTCTTTTGAAATAGGTATGTCGTATACAGTTTCAATCATAATATCACCGTAAAAATAAAGCCGGGCCGAAGCCCGGAAATTTGTTTATTGCTCGATAGCAATGAGGATGTTGCCAACCTGAATTGTTTCAACAGCTTTACCACCAAGTGTAAGGCGTTTTTCCAATTCAAGGAACTCTGCACCGAGTTCAACGGATTCACCGTCGATATCAAGGGTTAAAGGACCTTCTTCGAGGGCTTTAGCAACGTCTGCGGGGTTCATTGAAGCTATTGCAGCTACAATTCCTTTTGCCTGTGCTTTGAACGCAGGACCGAGTTTTGCATGTACGGGTTTTACTCCGCAAATATCCTCATCCAATTCTGCGGAAGTTACAATCTCTAATTTCTTGGCTTTTACAGTTTCAAGAAGATCGAGTTTTGCTTCTTCGAGAATTTCAGCGTCTGCTCCGATAAGTTCAACGAGTTCGAGTTCTGCGTTGAGTGGAACTTTCTTCTCGGATTTCCAACCGCGAATGGCTGAAATGATGTCTTTGAGGCAATCTCCGACTTCCATGGCTTTTGCATCTTCAAAGATGGGTTCAGGCCATGAAGTAAGGTGAAGACTCTTTACACCTTCGTATGCAACGAAGTGTTCCTGATATACATCTTCGGTTACGTGGGGCATAAATGGTGCCATAAGTTTGACACATCCGAGGAACACGTTGTACAATGTGTATTTTACAGCATCATCCTTTCTGGATTTTACCATTTCAACATAGTGGTCTGCGAATTCATGCCAAATGAAACCTTCGATTTCTCTGAGAGCTTTATCGAACTGATAAATCTCAAGTGCTTCGGTTGCGGATTTTACAACATCGGAATATGCGCTGATAATCCATTTGTCTGAAGCTCTGAGGTCTTTGCATTCTGCGGGTTTTGAATCGAAGAAACGACCGACGAACTGTCCGAGGTTGAAAATCTTGTTGCAGAGTTTTCTTCCGCGGATAACATCTTTCTCTCTGAATGCGTGATCGATACCGAGTGCACATGTTCCGGCATAATACCTTAATGCATCTGCTCCGTAGTTTTCAAGGATTGGAATCGGATCGATAACGTTTCCGATTGAAGAGTGCATAGGTGTTCCGTCAGGAGACATGATGAAACCGTGAACCATGATATCTTCCCATGGAATCTGATTCTTCATCTGGTTGCTTCTAAGGATGGAATAGAATGCCCAGGTCCTGATAATGTCGTGAGACTGAGGCCTCATGGACATAGGGAACATTTTCTGGTGAAGTTCATCGTCTCTCTCCCAGAATGTGTTGTAAAGTGCAGATCCAGAAGAATCCATCCATGTGTCGAACACATCTGTGCATCCGATAAGATTTCCACCGCATTCGGGACATTTGTCCATAGGTGGTGCATCTTCGGTAGGGTCGATGTAGCATTGTTTTTCTTCAGCACATATTGCGTGTCCGCATTTTTCACATTCCCAAACGGGGATAGGTGTTGCGAAAATACGCTGTCTGCTGAGAACCCAATCCCATTCAAGGGAGTTGACCCAATCCTGAAGTCTAATCTTCATGAATTCGGGGTACCATTTGATTTCATCGGCTTTTGCGAGAACTTCCTTTTTGAATTCGGTTGTTTTAAGGAACCACTGGGGAACCTGCAAGAATTCGATAGGTGTGTGGCATCTCCAGCAAATGGAAACATTCTGTGGGTTGTCTTCCTGTTTAACAAGAATTCCTGCATCTCTGAGGTCAACGATTGCTGCCTCACGTGCTTCTTTGACAGGCATACCTGCATATTTTCCTGCAAGTTCTGTCATGCGACCCATTTCATCGATTCCCTTTTCCATCTCAAGGTGGTATTTCATAACCCATTCGAGATCTTCCTTGTCACCGATCGTACAGATCATAACGTTTCCTGTACCGTAGTTGGGGTCAACCTTTGGATCGGAAATAACTTCTACTTTCCTTCCGTAGAGAGGTGTGATAAGTTTCTTTCCTACAAGGTGTTGTTTTTCCTTGTCGTCGGGGTGAATCGCAACGACTTTGCATGTACAGAGAAGTTCAGGTCTGGTTGTCGCTACCATTACGACTCCGTCTTCTCCGTCAATCTGGAATTTAATGTAATTTAATTTGTTGACGTTATCTTCGTATTCAACTTCTGCATCAGCAAGTGCCGTCATACATCTGGGGCACCAGTTTACGGGGAAATTACCTTTGTAAACCAATCCCTTGTCAAAAAGTTTGCAGAATGAAACCTGTGTAACGCGTCTGTAGTAAGGTGCATCAGTCTGATAGTAGATGCTGGGATCCATACTCTCTCCCAAAATTTCGAAGTGGTGTGTCATTTCCTCGATAAAGGAGTTAGCATATTCACTGCAGAGATTTCTGTATTCTTTTCTGGGAAGATCGAGTTTTGTGATTCCATGTTTCTTTTCGACTTTAACTTCAATAGGTGTACCGTTAACATCGAAACAAAGGGGGAAGAAAACATTCTGTCCGCGCATTCTTCTGTAACGTGCGGCAAAATCGATAAGCGAGTATCCGGTTGCGTGTCCAAGGTGGAGTGGACCCGATGTATATCTCGGAGGGTTATCAATGCTGTAAATCTTCTTTTCTGATTTTGGATCAAAACGATAAATTGCTTCTTCACGCCACATCTTTTGCCAACGGCCTTCGATGGAAGCAGAATCATATTGCGACATAATGTGCCTTAATATAAAGGGTATAAAAAAGGTTTGCGCGCCCGCACGCGATAAATGGCGGGCGCGATTGTAGTTTTACTTCTTTCTCTTGCGGAATGCCACACGAGTGTCCTTGATGTTTGCAACTTCGCTGGAAAGTTTCTTCATCAAATCGTTTACCGTCTTGACAAGATCCCAACCTACTTCCTTTGCAAGCAAAGCCTCTCCGTTGATGAACAGTCTTGCGCTGATGCTGTATTTCGCGCTTCCTCCGTTATCGTTATACTTTGCAACATGAATCGTCAAAGATTCCGGCTTGTAAATCTTGGTGATCTTAGACATTTCAGCTTCAATCGATGCATCAATCGCTTCGAGAGCGTCTTTGTCATCGTCATCTAAACCGCTGATTTGAATGAACATCATTTCTCTTTCTCTGCAAGAAGAAATCAATTCGATGATGTCGTACTGTGTAATGACACCAACCAAGTCATCTCCTTCCATTACGGGAAGTGTGGATATTTTAGTTTCACCCATCAATGCAGCCGCATCTTCTACTGTATCATCCCAATTTACGGTTTTTACAGCTGTGGCACATATCGAACCAACCGTAATCTGTGTGCGTTCAGTCTGGAATCCATCTCTGGCAGATTTATCTTCATTCTTCCAGTTGTGTGCAACCACTTCTTTCATACCGACAATACCGCTAAGTTTGCCTGCACTGTCCGTAAGAGGTACGGTTCTGATTGCCAAACTTCTCATGATTTCCAATGCATCATCGAGAAGTGCATTCTCATTCAGGGATTCGACGGGGTTCGTCATTATTTCCCATATCTTGATTTCCTTGAGGGCTTTCACGCCCGCTGCTATGCCTATGAGATCTCCTCTTGAAACAATACCGATAAGTTTCTTTTTGTTAACGACTGCGATTTGTCTCGCGTTGGATTGAATCACGCTTTCAGCAACCTTGGTAATTTCCGTATCAATTGCCAAAGTAGGCATCATACGAACCAAGTTTCTGATTTTTGTGTCCAACGTGACACTCTTCTTTTTGAGTATCGTTCCATAACTTATCATACCGAGGAATTCAGATTCTTCCACAACGGGAATCTCCTGATATCCTGTGTCCTTCATAATGGACAAAATGTCTCCGACGCGATCTTCAGGGTTCGCAACGGGGTATTCGGTGTTCAATATATCCTCGACACAACGGTCATCTATCTGGGACCGTATCATCGAGAGTTTCTTCAGATCTTCAAGGTCTTTTACTCCCAAATCTTACACCTCGTATTGTATATTACTTTGAATCTAATATAAGTGTATGGTGTATTTCGAAAAATATTTCATGTTTTTCGAAGTGTATTTTATTGAAAAAAAGAAAAGTGTGGTCGGGACCCAGTTTATTCGGATTTTTCCGAAGTTATTATATACTGGGGCCCTGGCCACTTTAAATTTCTGAGAACGGAGTTCCGGAAAGAAGTTTTTCGATGATGGCATCCGCATCGGCAGAAGAGATTCTCTTCTGTTCGGTGCTGTCCCTGTCCCTTATGGTAACAGTTCCTTTGTTAGGACCATCTTCTATGGATTCGTAATCCACGGTGATGCACCAAGGTGTACCAATCTCATCCATACGGGCATATCTTTTACCGATTGTTCCCGATCCGTCGTAATATGCTTCCACTTTGTGGGAATGGATTTTTTCGTAGAGTTCTTTGGCTACGGTATCAAGTCCATCTTTTTCCATCAAGGGGAATACACCGACTTTAATGGGTGCAACTTCGGGGTTGAGTCTAAGGACGGTGTAGTCCTTTTCTTCATCGTACTCGTAAGAGTGTTCCAAAATCGAATAGAAGATTCTGTCTAATCCGTGAGAAGGTTCGATGACATGAGGTACAACGCGTTTTCCGGAGATTTTCTCAACAACGGTTGCAATCTCAAAGAATTCGTCTGTAAGAACAATGTCTTCACCATCTACGGAGATTACGAGTTTTCCATCTTTTACATCAGCAGGTGTTTTGGCTTCCATGGCTTCGGCAATCAATTTTGCTTTGCCTTTGAATGCAGGTCCCAATGCTTTGTGTTTTGCACGGACTTTTTCGCATTCCTGTTCAATAACCTCATCTGATTTTTTGAAATGGGAAAGTTCTGCACCGGAGAATTCCGAGTGTCTGCTGAGATCCCAACATCCTCTGTCTGCAATACCTGTAATTTCAGTCCAACCGTATGTAAGGAGAACTTCTGCGTCCCAGCAATCTGCAGCATAGTGTGCCATTTCATCATCCAAGTGTTGTCTGAATCTGAGTCTTTTTGGATCAATTCCAAGTCTGATTAACAATTGTTTGGTTGTGTATACAAAATATGCAAGAACACGGTTTGCGATAATTCCTTTTTCTACAGCTTCGTTTACTGTGACGGTAATCTCTTCACCGGTATTTGGTACAAGAGTTATCTTCTCATTTGCAACTTCGGGGAATTTATCCCAGTCTTTGTCTTCGGGATCAACAAACAGTTCAACCTCCATCATGTTGAACTCTCTCATACGAATCATACCCTGACGTGGTGCGATTTCGTTACGATATCCACGTCCAGTTTGAATTACACCCAATGGAAGTTTTTCTCTGTTGTATCTGTAAAGATTAGGGAAGTTGACAAAAATACCCTGTGCTGTTTCAGGTCTAAGATATCCGACACGGGATGAACCAGGTCCGATTGTAGTTTTGAACATCAGATTAAATTCTTCAACCTTTCCAAGATCTCCGCCGCATTCTGGACATTTGATTCCGTGTTTTACAAAACCCTCTTCCAATTCTTCGGGAGAAAGGATGTCGGGATTGTCGTAAAAGTCTTTTACCAAATGATCTGCCCTGAATGGGGATTGGCATGCTTTACAATATGTTATAAGATCTGAGAATTCATCAACATGACCTGAAGCTTTGAAAACTTCTTTGGGGTTTACTGTTTCCGAATCAATCTCAACGAATCCCTCGCGTCCTTTATAGATAGCTCTCCAAACATCCACTATGTTGTTTCTCAATGTGCATCCTAAAGGTCCGTAGTCAAACATACCTGCTACTCCGCCGTATAATTCGAAGGAGGGCCATATGTAACCTCTGCGTTTGCAAAGGGACAATAATTCATTCGCGTCAGTTTTCATTCAAACTACCTGTTAAGGCACATAAGACATCTACATCATAAATCATACCTATGAGTTCGTCTTTACTGCCATGTACGGGCAGCTGACCAAAGTCACGTGCAAGCATGATTTTTGCTACTTCCGAAACAAGTGTTTTCTTGAATACGGTCTGAGGATTGGAGACCATAAATTCGCGAACCTTCCTTTCTTCTTCAAAGTGTTTTTCTGTAGCAAGATAGAATAAAGGCAAGACATTTCTGTATCCAGCAAGGTTCGAATCTTCAATACCAAGTGCCTGGAGTGCAGCAGGATCTTTAATCTGATCTGAGAACAAGTCACGATCTGTAAGAATTCCAACAAGTTTTCCGTATTCATCAAGAACCGGTGTTGCGGGAACGTCACTAACTCTCATTGCCGAAACCGTGTATGATAAAGGTTCATCAACATATGATGTGACGCAGGTTGTTCTGATAACATCTTCAGCGGTAACTGTTGTTTTCATATCAACAACTTCTTTAAGAAGATCTGTAGGTGTAATGATACCAACAAGTTTTCCATCTTCTACGACAGGAAGTCTGTGAATTCTTTTCGTTGCAAAAATTTCTGCAGCTTCTTTGATTGATTTTTCAGGTGTGATAACAATCGTATCTTTCTTCATAATAAGAGAAAGTTGATCCTCTTCGAAGTTTCTGAAAATATCTCTTCTGGAAACGATACCCATGAGTTTTCCGTCTGAAGAACGGACAACGGGTAATCCTGTAAGGCCATTCCTTACCATTGTATTGATTGCGTCGTTACGACTGCCCGGTACTTCCACAACGATGGGAACGGGTGTCATAATATCTGATACTGATTTCACTGATTTTCCTCCTTATTCGACTTGACAACAAGCACTGGACACGCAGAGCTTCTAACAACTTTCTCTGCAACACTTCCCATTAATATTTTGGACATGCCGGTTCTTCCCAGTGTGCCCATAACAATTAAATCGTAATCTGCAGACATATCCAATATTGTCTTAACAGGTGAACCTTCAACAACTTTGATTTCTACGTCCACGTCTTTTTTGGCGCCCATTTCTTTTACAAAATGTACAGCGTTGTTTCCTTCTTCCTCTAATAGATTGTAAACATTAGCTACGGCTGAATCCAATGGCATATTTACAAAAATCGTCTGATCAAGAACATAAAGTGCGGTAACTTTGCTTTTTGTACAACTAGCAAGTTCTATCGCTTTCTCAATGGCTCCTTTTGTAAATTCACTCCCGTCCGTGGGGACAAGTATGTTTGTAAAGATCATCGTTATTCTCCTGTTATTTTATTTGGCTAGACCAAATTATGTTTGTTCGTTAATACGTATGAGATTATAATATGTCGGAAGCAGTTTATAAATCAACTTTTTTAAAAATTAAACATCTGTCTGTAAACAATACTTGTTTTGACATCAACCACACATTTTATTTTAGAATGTGGCAAAGTAATGTGCATTTTATCATACTGCTATCCCCAAATATAAAATAGGATTTCAACCTATGAAATTTTGATACAATCATGCCCGAAGTTAATTCAAGTCTATGCGTTGCATGCAGTTCATGTGTTGATATTTGTCCTGTGGATGCAATCGATTTTGTAGATAATAAAGCAAAAATCAATCAAGACATTTGTGTTGAATGCGACGCTTGCATAGACGAGTGTCCTCGTAGCGCAATCAATTAAACAATTCAAGCCCAGTAGGGCTTTTTTACAAATTTATATGCTGCTACGGCAGCAGTTCCTGCTTCACCGCATGCGGTTACGATCTGTTTGTATTTTCCTTCGTAATCGACTACGTCTCCGCAAGCATATATTCCGGGGCGAGATGTTTTCATATCAAAACCGACCTTGACAAGACCATTTTCGGTAAGTTCCAATCCCCACTGAGAAACATCATCCAAATCGGATGTAATTCCGATATTGACGACTGCCAAATCCGCTTCGACTTCTGTTGTCGTATCTCCGTTTTTCAAAGTTATGGATTTTAAACTATCAGTTCCATTAAATGAAACCACATCGGTTTTCATAATGCAGTTTATTGTGCTTTCCCTGAGGTCTGCAACGTTTGCTTCGTCTGCACGGAATTCATCTCTGCGGTGAACAAGTGAAACATCGGTAACCGAATCTGCAATAAGTGCCATTTCAATTGCACTGTTTCCTCCGCCGAATACAATTACTTTTTTGCCAACCAAATCTTCTTTGCTGGGCATAATGTATGCGACACCTTTTCCTTCAAGTTCTAATTCACCTTCGCAACCCATACGACGTGGTTTAAACATTCCCATTCCGATTGCAACAATAACAGATTTTGTGTGGTATGTTGATTTGGTAGTGGTGACGATAAGTTCTTCTTCACCATCGAGAATATCTATGACTTTTTCCTTTTCCTGAACGATGCAGCCCAGAGATTCGGCCTGTGCATACAACTTATCTGATAATTTACGGGCCTGGATTCTTTCATAACCTGGATAGTTATGAATTCCTTTTTCGGGGTACAAACTTACTAATTGTCCACCTACAAGTCCCGCATCCAGAATCAAAGTATCCATCATTTTAGATCTGGCGTATATTCCTGCAGTAAGTCCGCCGGGTCCAGCTCCAATAATGATAACGTCGTAGCTCATTCTTCTCCGCTATTCCATGACAATATAAAATACTCTCCATATTTTTAAAAAAGTTAATACGATATTCGTTAGAACTTTCAAGTTATTCGCAGTATTTTTACGAAAAAAGTAGTTTAAAATCTAAAAATGTTTGGCCTTGTTCAAAAATAGACATTTGGATTCTTATTATTATTTTGTTAAAAAAGGAGGATTTTTTATACTAACTAAACGGTATATGGCATGAGGCAGGCTAATGGAATTGGATGATAAATTGTGTACGGAATCGTTGTTGAATATAATCATGGATGAAATAGATGATATTATTATGATTCATGATTCACATCATACTATCGTATGGATTAACAGAGCAGGACTCAAAGTTCTCAAAAAGACGCTTGCCGAGGTATCTGGAAAGAAATGTTACAAATTATTTGGAAGATCATCCTGCTGTGAAGATTGTTCAGTCGCATTAACACCTGGGATTTTGGCAATTAATAAGCCACACAAATCTTTCCCTGGTTTAGATACAGAGTATGATTGTTCTTCGGTTCCTTTATACAAAGACGGCGAAATTGCGTTGGTTGTTCAACATCTCCGTCCTGTTAAAAAATAAGTGGTTGGATACCGTGGATCTAAAACTTAAGCGTATTCTCAGAAGTTCGTTCTTCATAGGCGCAATGCTCGCATTCTTCGGATTGGGGTTTGTGCTTATGCATCAACGGACTTTAGGAATTGTTGTTCTTATCATTGGAGTTTCAATAATGGTAATTTCAATGTCGATTTTGAAAACATTCATGTTTTATGAATTCAATAAACGTTGAATCAATATAATTTTTTGAGAAGATAAGGAAATTAAAGTAAAAAGTTTGAAGGATTAAATCTTATTTCAGATTTAGTATCTTCTTCTAGATTCGTCTCTTGGGGGTGCGTGCTTCTTGAAGCAGTCCCTGCAGTACACGGGTCTTCCCTGTGTAGGTTTGAAGGGGACTTCGCACTCGTTTCCGCAATCAGAGCATGTTGCGGTGAACATTTCCTTGGGGGCATCCCTGTTTCCGCCGAAATTTCTATTTCCGTAGGCCATTTTTATTCCTCTATTTTTTAGTATTCCCAATACCGACTTTCTTTCCTATTATAATAATACCTAACGGGAATTGAATCCAATACTACGAATGCCTACATCCCTCTATGGGTGTGGGGTTTATAATACCTCTCTCTGTTTTTATAAAAAATATCGAAAAAAATCAGCTAGTATGCCCACATTCTGGGCAACTCCACAATCCTTTGTAAGAAACCATGGATTCTCCGCACCGGGGGCACCTGTGTTCTTTCCCCGTGTCGCCAGCCCTTACCGTCTTTTTTCTGAGGTCTGAATTTGCCCATGAAAGAAGATCAATAAGTTCATCATATCTATCTTCTTTATCTGGACCATACAATGAAAGATTCTCGGCTTCGTTGTATAAACGGATGCGCATAACAGTGAGTGCCCGAGCAATATTATTGAACGATTCTTTGGAAATACTCTGTTTGGTCAAAATATTGTCTCTATATCTAACATCCAAATAATCTATGCTTTTATCCAAGAAACGTTCAAACGCATCTTCGTTCGGATAGACAGGAACTGAAAGAATAAGATTTTTCTTGGATTTCAATTTCTCGTCTCTATCCACGATAGATGACAGCGCTAGTTTGACATCTGCGCGCATATCTCCGTCAACTTGTCCATAGATGCGTCTTAGGCGTGGTATGTCTTCACTGCGTCCTGAGGAACGCATTTTCATAGCAGCTTTTGTGAATTCCTGTCCGCGTTTATGTTCCATAATATCAAAGAGATCCGGAATCAAACGATCCCTATCTTCCAATGTGTTGACATATCCCAAACAAGCCATACTTACAGCTTCTTTGTCGTATATCCTCATTTTTCTTATCTCTTCCATGACGCTGCGTTCCTTAACTTCGGTAAGAAGCATCACGGTTTCAACGCGGACTCTTTCCACGGTGCATTTCAGATATTTTTCAACTACTGTGCAAAAAGAAGAATCATAGTTGTTTACAAGCCAACGATCTTCACAGATTGCACCTTTGCGTCCGGACATTACAAAATCCACAGCACCAAGAAAACGTTCTGTATATTCAAGACGGGTTATTTTCAAAGAAATCACATTTTAAAGATGGGGCATGCGCCCCGATTTATGTTTAAATATCTCTTGTAGCAAGAGCTTTTTTGAGCATTGAAACTTCTTCATCAGAAAGTGTAATGCCTTTTCCCATTTTGCTTCCGTCGGGGGACCATTCTCTGATATCGTATTTGGGTTCCCTGTCGTTCCATGCAATTAGGTTGAGTTCTTTGCTCCATCCTTTGGATGATGTAGAAAGAACTGCGATCCTCTCTACTACTTCGTATTTGAATTCGACTGCCATGTCGTATATCTCCTTATTTTGCTTATTATCCTAGTTATATATAATAATAAGGTGGATGGATTTTATCCAATATCTTCCCGTTGGTGTTGAAATTATATTTAAATATTTCTACAATTAAATCTAATCTAATTCCAGTATCAATCATTATAGATTCAACATAGCCAGAGCAGAAAAAATATGGTACTTTTGTGTATGGGTATTATATACTTTGTATGTAAATTATATTTTATGTCATTCTTCGACGACATTAAAAATTTTGGAATTGTAGCATTAGTTCTTGCTGTAATTTCTCTTGTATATGCAATTTATGGAATGGTTACAGGTATTTCTTCAGGATATGCATGGATGGGTTATATTGGAGAACTTGTCTTTGCAATTCTTTTGGGACTCATTGGATTCTCTGTGATTAATGGAGTAATATCCGATAAACTTGTTGTTTTGGGTAAAATTACGTTTGTAATTGGAATAGTTTCGATTGTTGAGGCAATTGTATTGGCTGTTATTTCTATTGTTTCAGGTGCAGTAATTCCATGGATGCTTGTAATCTCTTCCGTAGTCATCGGTGTTCTTGCATTCTTGGCAGCATCTTCTATACTCAACGGAAAAGCAACATTTGCTGACAAGATTATCTGGATTTTCTTGTTGATTATCTTTGCTCTTTCACTTCTTGGAGCAGTATCCGCACTCTTTGCATCATTTGCAGTTGTTGGATCAAGTCTTCTTGTTGGAATTATCACATTGATATATTCCCTTGCAATGTTGTTCTTCTACATCTTCCTCTTGGTTTCACTCTTCTCGGATGATGTCAAGTCCGGTATGGGAATGTAAGTATCCGAATAAAAATTCAATAAACCCTTTACCCAAACCTCTTACCCCTTTCTGATTTTCAGTACTTTTACCGTTTGTTTTTTAAATAAAGACTGTTTATGACTTCATAGTCATAGGACAGGGATTCAGAAGTGTTTGTACATTTTTGTAATAGGAAGGGATAACTTTGGATACTGCAAGTTTAACCTTCATGATAGTAATATTGGTTGTTTTGGTAATTATTTCCGCCTTCTTTTCGGCATCAGAAACAGCCTTCTCAAGTTTGAATAAAATTCGTATAAAGAGCCTTGCAAACGAAGGTAACAAGCGTGCTAAAACCGCGCTATTCCTTGAAGAAAGGTTCGATAAGTTGCTTGTTACGATTCTAATCGGAAACAATGCAGTTAACCTTGCATCTTCTTCGATTGCGACTTTGCTCTTCGTAGAGTTGCTTCAAGATGAAGCGGCCGGAGCTCTCATAGCAACTGTAGTAATGTTAATTGTGCTCCTTATATTTGGTGAAATCACACCTAAGAGTTTGGCAAAGAAAAACTCAGAGCGTATAGCACTGATGTTTACACCTGCTCTTTACGTATTGGTTATGGCATTTACTCCGATTTCGATATTCTTTACGGCACTTACAAAATTGGTGTCACGTAGGAATCCAGATACGCCTACAATGACCGAAGATGAGCTCGTTGTAATGATTGATGAGATTCAGGAAGAGGGTATTCTCGAACAGCACGAAGGAGAGCTTATACGCTCTGCAATCGAGTTCGATGATATATTCGTAGATGAAGTTCTTACGCCTCGCGTAGATGTCATCGCAGCCGACAAATCTGTGTCCGAATCCGAGCTTAAAGATATCTTCAGAAAAACCGGATATTCCAGAATACCCATTTACGACGGAACCATAGATCGTATCGTAGGTGTTGTATCCGCTAAAGATTTCTTCAACAAATGTTATGAATTTAATGATATGCAGATTAAAGATATCGTACGTCCAATTAGGTTTGTAGCAAAAACAACCACAATCGCAACAGTTCTTAGCGACCTTCAGAAGTCCAAAGTACACATGGCAGTTGTTTTGGATTCATACGGTGGAACTTTGGGTATTGTTTCGTTGGAAGATATTATCGAAGAACTTGTCGGTGAAATATGGGATGAGAGCGATGATGTTCAATACCCGATTACACAGGAAGTCGACGGTTCATATACAGTTCTTGGAGAAGCAAACATCTATGATGTGATGGAAGAAATGGGATTGAAGTTCAATCCTGAAGAATACAGAGATCATAGTGTAAATGGATATCTTCATTACAAATTGGATAAAGTTCCAATCAAGAACGATCTTCTTGAACTCGAAGGTCTTTCGGTAATAGTAAAAACTGTAAAAGGAAACCGCGTCATGGACGCGGTATTTATTCCGAAACCTCTTCCTCCGGAGGAAGAAGAGGAACACGGGTTCCTAAATATTCGGTAAGGTTTCTTATCGCAATTTCTTTTCTTGCGGGGTGGGAAACAACCTTGCCTGTAATGGAGATAACATCTCCGTGATGGGCAGGCTTCCATTCCCCGCGAACTGCTTTTTGTTTATCAAGACGGGTGTAGAAGACGCAATCCTCATCTACACGGTTTTCAATATCTTTGATAAGTGCATTGATTACTTTTTCACCAAGTGTTGAAAAGATATTATCAAACTGTCTTTGTTTTTTGAGTTCCATCTGCATTACGATAATGCGGTTACCCTGTTCTCCCTCTGTTATTTCAATATCGAATTCATCGGTACCGAGAAGTTCAGTCATTGTTTCGCCGAGGAGTTCTTCGTTCTCTGTTGCGTAACAGAAAAGTTGAACTCTCATCCAATGGAACGTGCCTTGCATGAATCATACAATGAACAGGTAATAAATAACCCATGCGGATAAATCACATGGAAATTGCTGCATTGAGTGCTTCGGGGTCATCAGATCCGATAAGAATTTTGCTACCGTCTTTCATGACGATTTCAACACCTTTGTGGCCTCCGAACCAAATATATGAACGGTTACGAATGCCTTCGAGAGGTGTAGATCCATAATCTTTTGTGTCTTTGAAATCCATGACTGAGTGACTTGTCATGTCTCTAAAGAAGATTGTAATCTGATCTCTGTGTTGAATTACAATGCGATCGTCATATACTTCCGTTATGAGTTCGAGGAACATGAGGTATAACGCAATTATCATGACAACGATTAAAAGAACTATGAAGAGTGTAAATGCCGCATCTCCAATGTCTGTGCGGAAGTAACTATAAATTAGTGCAATAACCAATGCAACTACTGCTATTCCAAGAATAAGTGTAGATGTCTTTGTCAATCCTTTTTTGCACTCTCTATAGATTGCTTCCATGTTAATGGGATACATATTGTTCTTTTTTAAGGTTTCGTAGATTTTTTTGTCAAATTTATTTTTTATATTTTTATTTTGTAACTTTTTATTGTTAAAGTTTAATTTTTAAGGAATTTATAGGTAAAAGTGAATCAACTCGAAAGTATGGTGTAATTTGTAACACATCATAAAATTATGATTTTTTGGGAGCGCCGTGAGCACCAAAGATTAACCAATCTTCACCCTCTAAAAGTGAGAACATCGCACCTCTTTCCTCTGCGCAAAGCACAGGATCCGTATCTACAGATGTCATTAAAATTGGAGCATATTTATTGTATGTTTTCTGTTTTTCAGTCATCTCTTTTAGATTTACGTATATGTCTCCGGGGAATACAATTTTATTTTTGAAATCTATTAAAATTATTTCACCCAGAAGATGCCCGCCTTTGCCCTCGTATACCGTAAAATCAAATATTCCGAATTCAAACTTTCCAATTTTTGTCAGAGGTTCTTTCAAAGAAGCATCATCCCACGGAACTCTGATTTTATCCGGATTCGGGCATACATATGATGTAAGAATTTTGCACATTCTAACGTATGGTTTATGGATGGGATTTTGTTCTCTGAATCCATTTCTTCCATCATATTCCGCTTTTAGACATTCAAAGGTTCTTTTGCTTGCAATTATTTCGTCAAATATCGGAAGAAGACCGCAATGATCTACATCAGCATGAGTGATCAATACAGTTTTTTTCATACTGTCAAAATTTGGTAATATTGAACGTAATAATGTTTGCATTTCACTCATACAATACGCATATCCAGTATCGATAAACAAAACATCATCATCACTCATCAGGATAGCTGTATTGCTTCCACAGTCTGGTTCAACCAGAATGATTTTTCCATTTTCACATATTTCATATTCTGTTATACGTGGGTTGAAATTATCTCCTCTCGATTCTGAAAGAAGTTCCGAAAGAGCATAAATGCTGTCAAAGGTTTTGTGTGGTGAAAGATTTCTTTTGTCTAAAGTTTGCATAACCAAATTTACATTTACCAAAAGTTCTTTTTGGCCTTCGGATTCGATATCCAGCATATCCGACAATCCTGCAATATACGAGTGGTAAAATATGCTATTGTCAAAGACTTTTTCTGATGGATTATATCCAATAATTTCTACAGGACATATGGTTTCTACATTGGAGATAAACGTTTCCAAAGCATTTGTATTATCCACAAATAAACCCATTCTGAATAATTGGAATCCAGTTCCATCTTCTTGCGAATTAATGTATGAGATATTGAAATGAAATTCATCTATTATCGACAAAATTTCCGTTACGGATCCGGGTGTGTCCGAGAGTTTGAACTCTAATAAGACAATTTGAGATTCGGTTTTATTTTTGGGAAGATATCCTATGTTTTCTAATTGCACATCAGCTTTCAAAAGTTGTTCTTCTGTTCCTTCTGCATCGATAAAAAGCATATGTGAGTCTATTGCTTTATTGTAGCTTACGCGGGTGATGTTTATTCCTAGAGCCGAAAAACAACGACTCGCTTGCAAAAACGCGCCTATGTTATCGGGCATTTCAGTAAGATATGTTTTTTTCATTTCGGGTCCTGTACAGGCAAATAGGGATAATAAAAAACCTATCTGGTACGTATTTGGAAACGCATTCTGTATTTAAAAAGCAATCTTGTCTTTCAAATCAGTCTGTTTTTTCAATTTTAATCTGATTTATGATATTTTCAGGATTATCCGATGAAACAAAAATACAGAATTTATCTTTCGTTATAATCGTAATCCCATCATCTTTTCCCATGCACACATACTTTATTTTCTTGAAAGAATTTTTGAGTGCATATCCTTGAATCAAATCAAATTTATCGATTGTCGAAACTTCTGAAGACTGGATTGCTTTAAAGGGTATGATTCTAGTTCTGATGCTTTTTATTGTTAATTTGTCGTCATAAACAGATACTTCTATTTTTACAAAAAATGTGTACAAAATAATAAGAACTAAACATATGGAAACGCCAAGAACAAGGGCGGGAGAAATCATCGAATTACTAAGGAAATATGAAATCAATATTGCAATGATCGTTGCACCAAGACATCCAGTCATAGCATAGATCTGGATATCTGTGAATAACTTTTGTTTTTCTTCATATGTCGGGATTTCTTTTTCCAAGTTCTTTTTGCAATCCATACATTCAAATCACGTTGTATGTTTTAAGTTTTACGCGGGGATTTTTGACATTAGGTTTATTTTAGACACATGTTGTATTCATATCGCCAAAACAGTTGTTGGACCAACGACCTAAACATTAGATGTCTCATATCAGACAATACCTTTTTAATTAGTATATCTCTTATCTTCATCTCTTAAAATAGGACGGAGTCAACAGTAAATGAAGAAAATAGGGATTATCGGAGGAACGGGATACACAGGCGGAGAGCTGGCCCGTTTGCTTTGCACACACCCGGATGTCGAAATAAAAGCGATGACATCTCGTAAGAATGCAGGTTCGAAAGTATCTGTTATGCACACATACCTTAGTGGATATGTTGATTTGGAATTTTCTGAAAAGATTTCATCTGCAAAAGATTTGGATTTGGTGTTTGTCGCCACCCCACATGGAGTGGCAATGTCCGAAGTACCTTCACTTCTCGAATGCGGTACAAAAGTTATCGATCTTTCCGGTGACTACCGTCTTCATGATATTCCGACCTACGAGAAGTGGTATGGACACGAACACACCGATGCAGAAAATCTCAAAGATGCAGTTTATGGAATGCCCGAATTTTTCCGTGATTCTATTGCAAAATCAAATGTTGTGGCAAATCCTGGTTGTTTTGCAACAGCATGTATATTGGCAGCAGCACCACTCGTTAAAGCAGGTATTGTCAGTAAAAATATAATCTTTGATGCAAAAAGCGGAACCTCAGGTGCAGGCATGGTTCCTTCGCCCCGCACACATCATGCAACATGTGGAGAAACAATCCTTCCATATTCGGTCGGATCCCACCGTCATACTCCGGAAATCGAAATGGTCTTGGATGCTGTGTCCGGAAAATCAGCCGATGTTCTCTTCACACCGCATCTCATTCCAATCGTTCGCGGAATTCTTTCCACATGTTATTTGGAACTTACAAAAGAAATGTCCTCTGAGGACGTTGATGAAATTTACACCAAACAATACGGATCGGAACCTTTCGTTCATTATGTTCCTGAGCCCTCCATCCGTTCTGTGGTTGCATCAAATCATGCACAAGTCGGATCCAAAGTTATTGGAAACCGTGTTGTAGCATTCGGTGCAATTGATAATTTAGTAAAAGGAGCGTCAGGTCAAGCAGTTCAATGCATGAATCTGATGTTGGGTTTAGATGAAAAATCCGGTCTTAATTTACCGGGATTGGGGGTCTGAAAATGGCAGAAATAATTGATGGAGGAGTAACAACTCCTCAGGGTTTCAAAGCAGCGGGAGTCCACAGCGGAGTAAAATACCGTTCTTTGGATTTGGGTCTTCTATATTCGGAAGTTCCCGCTAATTCTTTTGTTGGATACACAAGTAATGAAGTTAAAGCTGCACCTGTGCAAGTTATGATGAAAGACAATTCTGAAAAGTTGTCTGCAGTCGTTGTAAACAGTGGAAATGCAAACGCACTCACAGGCCGTCGTGGAATCGAAGATGCGATCTCAATGCAACAGACAGTTGCTGCTGAACTCAATCTTGACCCCAAATCTGTTGGTGTTATGTCTACAGGACTTATCGGTCGTTTCATGGATATGCACAAAGTCCGTTACGGAATCAGCAAAGCCGCGCGTGAATTAGAAGTCGGTCGTGAAGCTGATGGTCTTATTGCAGAAGCTATCATGACAACAGATACCATCAAAAAAGAATGTGCGGTACGTACACGTCTTAGCGATGGTTCGCTTGTTTACATAGGTGCTATTTCAAAAGGAAGCGGCATGATCGCACCCCACATGCGTGTTCTTCACGGAACCACACTATCTTTGGTAACAACAGATGCAAATCTATCCCCTGCGTTTGCTGCACGTTGGCAGGAAATTCTGAATGATAGTATGAATATGGTATCTGTTGACGGAGATCAATCTACAAACGATACTTGTATATTATTGGCAAACGGTAAATCCAATGGAGCTTGTGCGGATGAAGATCCGGAATTCTACAACGCTCTTGAGTTGGTAATGCAAAAGATTGCACGTACTATTGCTTTAGACGGAGAAGGAGCTACTAAACTAATCGAAGTCCGTGTGGATGGTGCAAAGACCAAAGAAGATGCACGTAAAGTTGTACACACAATTATCAATTCACCTTTAGTAAAATCTGCAATATTCGGTTCAGATCCCAACTATGGCCGTATTATGATGGCTTTAGGAAACAGCGGTTGCGAATTCAGTTTAGAAGATGTACGTTTGACAATCAAAGGCGGAGACATGGAAGTTCCAATTCTTGATTCCGGAGCACCGATTTTCCAAGAAGAACGTTCCGTAGAAGTTGTACGTATGGCTATGGACAACAAAGAAGTGTCTATCATTGTTGATTTGGCAATTGGAAACGAATCTGCAGTAGGATGGGGTTGTGACCTTACATATGATTATGTCCGCATCAATGCGGAATACGCAACATGAGTGGTAATATGAAAGATGTGTATCTTTTAAAATTCGGTGGAAATGCAATACGTTCCCATGATGACATGATGCGTTTGTCAAAAGAGATAGCTCAACTTATTAGCCACGGTGCAAAAATTGTATTGGTTCATGGGGGAGGTCCTGAAATATCCGCAGAGATGGAACGTAAAGGTCTCGTTCCAAAAATGGTTGGAGGACTTCGTGTTACCGATGAAGCAGGATTGGAAGTTGTAACATCTGTACTTCAACGCATAAATGCAGATATGGTTGAATGTTTAACAGAATGTGATGTACAAGCACTCGGTATGCCCGGAATGTTGGTAACAGATGCAATAAAAAAGCCTCCTGTAATTGTCAAAGAAGACGGAATCGAAAAAGAAGCTGACCTGGGACTTATAGGAGAGATCTCCGAAGTATATCCAGACGTTATTTTCGATCTTCTTAAACAAGGTATAACCCCTGTTATTTACCCCTTGGGTTCCACTGGAGACGGAATACACTTAAATGTGAATGCTGACACAATGGCATCTGGAATCGCAACCGGAATTTTATGTAAAGAAATGATTGCAATAACAGATGTTCCCGGAATATTGACGGACATAAACGATCCGTCTTCAAAGATAAATTCACTCACTCTTGCCGAAGTAGATGTTCTGATTGAAAACGGAACTATCTCAGGCGGAATGATTCCAAAAGTAGAGGCCTGTCGTAAAGCATTGATGGCAGGAGTACCCGCAGTACGTATGGTAAACGGAAAAGATCCCCGTACCATCGTGTCGGACGTAATGCAAAATAAACCACACGGCACAGTAATAACAAAGTGATTTCAATGAATTTCAACGAAATAAAAAATCTTAGTTCGCAATATCTGTTTCAGAATTATGGTCGTATAGACATATCCTTTACACACGGTAAAGGAGCATATCTTTACGATACAGAAGGAAAAGAATATCTTGATTTGGTTGCAGGCATCGCAGTCAATTCCATTGGATATTCACACCCACGTTGGGTTGAGGCAATGCAGGAACAGATTTCTCGTTTAACACATGTTTCTAATTTGTATTATGTGGAAGAACAAGCTGTTCTCGCAGAAAAAATTGCATCCATAACACCCGATGGATTGAACCGTACACTTTTTGCAAACAGTGGTGCAGAAGCAAATGAAGGGGCTCTTAAGGTTGCTGTTCGCAAAACAGGACGTTCAAAGATTTTGTCTTCTTTAAATTCATTCCATGGACGTCTTGCAGCTTCATTGGGTGCAACAGGTCAGGTAAAATATCAGGATACTTTCCAGCCCCTTATCAGTGATGCTTACGAGTATTTTGAATACAATAAAATCGAGACACTCAAAGCAAAAATCAATAAAGATACGGCAGCCGTAATAATTGAACCGATTCAGGGGGAAGGTGGAGTAAATCTTGCAACTCCTGACTTTTACAAAGCAATTCGCGATATTTGTACAGACAATGGTTCACTTATGATTGCGGATGAAGTTCAAACAGGAATTGGACGTACGGGACGTTGGTTTGGTTCGGATCTTTTTGGTGTTGTTCCCGATATCATAACTTTGGCCAAAGCTTTGGGAGGCGGAGCACCAATCGGAGCTATCGTAACAACAGATGATATTGCTTCTGTAATGATTCCCGGTACACACGGAACTACCTTCGGAGGTAATCCATTCGTATGTGCATCAGGCAGTACGGTTATCGACATCATGAAAGATGAGAAACTTGTTGAAAACGCAGCAACTCTCGGTGCAGAAATTATGAAGGATGTTAAGAATTTAGAACATCCTCGCATCAAAGCAATACGCGGATCAGGTTTGATTATCGGTATAGAATTATCTCCCGAAGATGCGAAAGGTTTCCAGGCCCACTGTTTGGAAAACGGTGTTTTGGTAAACGTCTGTCATGGTTCTGTAGTTCGTTTAATTCCTCCACTTATAATTGGTCAGGAAGAGAAAAATAGATTTTTGGATCTTCTTTACAATTATTTGTAAAACCAAAGCCGGCCTAAAAACCGGCTTTTTTCTTATATCGACAAATATGTTCGATATGCCATATCTTTCTTTTTATTATGTCCGTAATAGGACATAAATACTGGAAAGTGTCTTTACTATTATGGCCAAAAACATGTCAAAGGAAAGTCTGGCAGAAAAAACCAGAATTTACATCGATGCACACCCAAGCGTAAAGGATTGCGTATCAAAAGGATTGATAAATTACTCTTCTTTGGCAAGAACCATTATGAAAGATTTAGATATTGAAAATGAAGAAGCGGTTATGATTGCTTGCCGTCGTTATTCTAGTAAATTAAATGTTACATCGGATCACGAACTCAGTATTCTAAGTATTCTTAAGGATAGCAGATTGGAAATGAGAACCAAAACCTGTATCGTTACGGCCAAAAACGATTGGACGGTTCTCCATAAAATGGACAATCTTTTCAAAGATCTTTGGAATGAGAATTCTATTATGCAGGTTGTTCAGTCTGCATCTGCTGTTACAATAATTGCAGATCGTATGTTGAAAGATCGTATCATGGATACCGTTGGAAGATTTAACATTATCAAAGTAAGAGAAAATCTTGTGGAGATTGCGGTTAAGAGTCCTGAGAAAATCGTTGACACAAGCGGAGTTATCGCATACCTTATTACAAATCTTTCAGACGCCGGAATCAACCTTGAAGAGACCGTTAGCTGTCACACAGATACAATCTTTATTGTCGGTGAAGAGGATATGATTGATGCATATTCTGTATTGACAAAATGCATTCAAAGTGCAGAGAACACAGCAAAAGATTAATTCTTCTTGCCGAAGTTCCAAAACCTTTTCTTTGGTTTATCTTTGATTTCAGGTTTGTCTTCACTTGATAATATTTTATCATCTGTCCAAGAATTCATGCGGGGACTTCCCGGAACCGTGTTGCAGATAACATATTCGCCCTTTTGATCTTTTAGAATCTTTACGTTGAGCGCATCTTTCCTTCCATCATCTCTATAGAAGAATGAGATAGAATCTTTGTTTCTTTCAAAAACAACTCCCATGCGGGTTTTATCTGTATTGGAATAAACCATGCGGTATTTTTTATTAATTTCAAAAGAAGTCATAAGTAGAATCCAATATCAAATGTGGATTAAAAGTTTTAATGGTGCGGCCGAAGCCGCACCGGTTTTAAAGTTCAGTGTGTTCGATGTGTTCAGGATCTTCATTGAAAATGAAGTCTGTCCTATCATCAAGAACTGCTTCGAGTTCTCCGCGTGTGTATTTCAACACGAGACCAACCAACAAACCGCTGACAACTGTTACGGCAACCATTGCAAGTGCGTATTCGATGACTGCGATTTCTCCGGACATAATCAAGAGGAGAATAACTCCGAACCAACCTGCCATTCCGTGCAAGTTGTGGACACCCATAACATCAAGGGCTCCCAATTTACCGCAGAGCCAAGGTTGAAGGTACTTGAAACAGAGGAACGAAATAACTCCTGCAATCATACCGATAATAAACGCTACGAACGGGTTGACAATGAGCATAACAGGACTCATGGAAACACAACCTGCAAGTAATGCAAATGCGTAGATTCCAGGGTTGATCTTTTTATCAAGGATCATACCTGTGATGAATGCACTGATGATTGAACCCATACCAGCCATGTAACAAACTGCTGTTGCGATTCCCACATCTTCGGGTGCAAGGAATGCAGTTACGAAAGAAGGCCAGAGCATGAACAAAAGCATACTGGCAATCCATGCGAATGTGATACTGTGTGTTGTAGAATACATGGGTTCATCGAAGGAACGTTTCTCACGAAGTGTCATAATAACTCCGAGACCGAAGTATGCTGCGCACATGTGAACAAGAATTGCTCCACCGGGATCCATGACTCCGTTTCCGTTACCAAGCATAATGCCGCCGAAATAAATGCAGAGCCATTCAACCATGTAATAAACAGGGGCGAATAAAACTCCGACCATGATGTACTGCCACATTTTGATTGTACCGATGAAACAACCAATGGTAACAACAACTGTAATTGAACAAACTGCACCTCTTATGAGATTTGCCTGTGTCCAAAGGTTATCGAAACCTTCGATAGATCCGACAATTACAAAGTATGTAGCATAGCTTGCAGCTGCAGAAAGAAGTACGGCAACCGCAACTCCCCATTCAAATTTCTTAATAAACATCATAATGATGGCTATGAGGAAAGTCATAAACCAAATATCAAGATGTTTTGCGAATTGGGACATATCTGGTGGAACCACCAAGGTATTTCCGCTTGTCATCAAAGATTGGATGACAATCACTGCGATAGCAGCTAGTGCTATGCCTGCAATGACCAATATCGTTTTCATTTTAGAATTCATATTTAACACCATTTGTGGTAGGTGGGTGTATATGCAATCTTTCGATTGCAGACCTACTCCTTACCTTACAGTTTTTACTGTATTGTGTCATGTACAAACATAAATGCACCTGTGCTTGTAAATTCCACACCGTACAAAGATCACATTCTCTTTTGTATGGTGGTATTCTAGATACCTGGGACATGATTGTAAAAATGATATTTAATACTTATCGGATTAGTAAGATTGAATCCAATATTTGATAAAAAGATACATTTGGATTGAAGGAAGAATGCAAGAGTTCTTCCTTCGAATCCGTTTAAAGTTTAAGGGGTCCCGTGGGGATCTCAGTCTTCAATTCGTCCAACTTGTAGAACTGTGCTCTGAGCAAATATGCAATTTCTTTCGCATGGTCTGTCTCTTTGCGTTTTGTTCCTGTATCCACAACAATCCAGTCTGCGGTAGGGATGTTCATTCTGCGAGCAATCTGTTTTGCTTCGTCGAATGGATCCGCACCTTCTACCATGGAGACGTTTGCTTTTCCATCGGTCATAAGAACGATGTAGCATTTCTCTTCAGGATGTTTTCTTGTGTATGTAGACATATAATTTTCAGTGAAAATCAATGCTTCGCTGAGAGGTGTTTTATCACCAACCGGGAGTTCATCTAAAAGACTGTAAACACAATCCACAGATTTACTCGGGGGTAAAAGCAAAGCGGTTGCTTTCTCGTTGAAAGTTATGAATCCGACTCTATCACGTTTTACGTAGTGGTCTGCAAGCATAGACATGATTGCACCTTTCACCGCAATCATTCTTGATCTTATGATGAGAGATCCGCTTGTATCGACAACGAACATGAATGTACAAGATCCGCGTTTTTCTCTGACTTTTTCACGAAGATCGGCTCTATCGATAATGACTGAAAGTCCTTTTTTAGAATCCTCATGACGACGAACCTGATATGGTGCGGCGGCTCTGATTGTGGCATCGAATGCCAAATCAGGATTCTTCTTATCGGTCATTCTAGATCTTACATATTTTCCGTCTCTGCTTTCACCCTGCATAAATGCTCTCTTGGCCCTGTTTCCGCCAAGATAGGATGTTTTTGCAGCTTCTTCCAATAAGTCGATAGTGTCGAATGTTTCTCCGATATCGAAAACAACATCATCGGTATCCGCGCCTTCATACACTCCGTGTACTTCCATCGATTCCACTGTGTTGATAATCTCTTCAGCCTTTTCGTCAGTTTCTCCCTTTTTATCATCGTTGATAAAACGCATCATGTGTGAATCACCAAAGAAGTTGACGGTTTCTTTTTCTGCGATTTCGGCTTTCTTCTGTACAAGACTCTTCTTACGCCTGTGGGAAAGACAGAGAACCAAAGCTTCTTTCACATCTTCTTCGGATACTTCCGTACGTCCATCTAATGCGCAAAGTGCAAGACATGTATTAATCGATGACAAATCCCCTCTGTATCCTTCAACTCCCAAATTCATGGAAATTTCCGAGATCATTGCAATCAGTTTGTCGCTGATTGTTACGCTGGGGAGAAGTTTTTGAGCAGCACTGATTTTTTCGATGAGTTTTGTCTCTTCGACTTCATACTTTTCTGCAAATGCTTCTCTGTCGTCAAAGAATTCAAGATTTCTCTTAAGAATTTCTTCGCGACCATCTTTGTCGTGAACATCATCGATAAGTACGCTGATGTCAAAACAATCAAGCAACCTTTCGTTGATGTATGTCTCTGAAACGTTCATGGTTGCGATAACAGATGTATCACAATCGTAAATTGTCGAAAGACCTTCTCTTTCAACTTTTACGGTGCATGTTTGAACCGAATCCATCACAGATCTTATTACTCTCTGATCGAACAAATTTACGTCGTCTATGTAGAGTATATTATTATTCGCGCGATGAAGAAGGCCTTCTTGCATTTTGATGGTACCTTCTTTGATAGCATATTCAAGATCCATGTATCCGAAGAGTTGTTCTTCGGTGACATTGATGGGAACGTTTACCAATTCTTTCGAAGTGATTCCCGCGATTCCGCGGGCAAGCGTTGTTTTCGCGACACCCGAGGTTCCTTTTACAAGGATTCCGCGGATATCAGGATTAACCAATGCACAGAGGATTGCTGTTTTGGCTCTGTTCATGCCATACACAGCACTGAAAGGATAGCGTGTGGGGCCTTTCAATAACCTCTGAGACATCTTTTCAGATCCTCCGGTTTGAATACAGCCTCCTCGAAGGGGCCTTTCTTAAGACGGTGAGTAAGTACAAGACCGCCTGTTTCCTGAATATCATCGAGAGTTACTTCGTCTCTTCCGGCAAGAGCAGCATTTGCTTTTGCAACTCTTATGAGTGCGATATCTGCTCTGTGACCTTCCATTCCGAATTTGATTGCGACAAGTGCAACAGCATGGATGATTTCATTACTAATCTTGATATTATTAACGTTATCTTTAGCTGCTTTGAGTTTTGCCCTGAGTTCTTCAGTTTCTTTGCTGCAGGCTTCGGTGTATCCTTCAGGATCTGCATCGAAAGCCATTCTGCGTCTGATAACTTCCATTCTTGTTTCAATGTCTCTCTCACCTTTGATGTCAACAGAGAGTCCGAACCTGTCAAGAAGCTGAGGTCTGATTGAACCTTCTTCAGGGTTCATTGTACCAACAAGAACGAATTTTGCAGGGTGCGAGAATGAAACTCCTTCTCTTTCTACATAGTTCATTCCCATAGCTGCGGAATCGAGAAGCAAATCAACGATGTGATCATCCAAAAGATTTACTTCATCAACATACAAGAGATTTCCATTTGCCTGTGCAAGAACTCCTGCTTCGAATTTTTTCTCTCCTGTTTTAAGAACATGTTCTAAATCAAGTGTTCCTGAAATTCTGTCTTCAGTTGCGCTGAGGGGAAGTTCAACAACATTCATAGGAATGGATTCATTCTCCAATGTTTCTTCTTTAGCAAGTTTTTCACGGCAGTATACGCACATCCTTTTAGGGTGTGTAGGGTCACAGTGGAACACGCATCCTTTGACTGAATTTTTGCGTGGAAGAATCTGTTCAAGTGATCTTACTGTAGTTGATTTTGCTGTACCCTTTTCTCCTTTGATAAGTACGCCGCCTATACCAGGGTCGATGATGTTGAGAAGCAAAGCTTTCTTCATATCTTCCTGTCCGACAATCTTAACAAAGGGGAACATAATCTGTCCGTTTGACATAATAATCACATTCTATTAGCAATAAGCTTAATTCTCTTTTGAATTACCAACAGTATATTAAGCTTACACTTGATTTCACTCAATACTTCAGTTGTATTTAATGTTGAG
>CAYMPW010000017.1:0-29648 GCA_964392725.1 uncultured Methanomassiliicoccales archaeon | reverse complement strand
AAAGGGATTAGTTGTTGTTCTTACAGGATTCTATGGAAAGAATATAGATGGACAGATTCTGACTTTCGGAAGAGGGGGATCAGATTATTCCGCAGCAATTGTAGCAAACGCATTGAATGCAAATATTCTTGAAATATGGACAGATGTAGACGGATTCCTTACCGCAGACCCTAGAATTGTAAAGAATGCACTCAAAATCGATGAAATGAATTTCGGGGAAGCAGCAGAACTTGCATACTTCGGTGCAAAGGTTCTTCACCCCAGAACTATCGAACCCGTCAGGATAAAACACATCCCATTGGTTGTAAAGAATACTTTTAATCCCGAAGGATCCGGAACTTTGATCCACCATCTCAGAAAACCAAAAGACGATCTTTTGAGAGCAGTTGCAGTAAAAACAGATTTGTCTATAATTACAATCAGTTCTGCAGAAATAGCATACAGGCCAATAATCGTTGCAAAGATTATTGAAAAAATTGCGGAAGTCAACGCAATCGTGTATGCAATATCAACTTCACTTTCCACAGTAGCTTTACTCATGCATAATTTGGATGTAAAGCAAATACTGATGAAACTTAATTCACTTGAAGCGGCAGATATCGAAAGAATCGATGTAAAGAGCAATGTTGCTCTTGTATGTGCGGTTGGAGACAACCTCCTTGACAAATGCGGAGTATCGGGAGATATATTCACGGTTGTAAAGGAAGCTAACGCAAACGTCGAAATGATTTCGGAAGGAGCGTCCGATGTTTCACTCAACTTCGTTGTCCCTATGGACCGTATGGTTGACGTCGTTACTAAGCTTCATGACAAATACGTTGGTGGAAATATATGATGAGAGATTACGAAAATGACAATGGTATCATGCAGTTCGGTGGCATGTCTACCGTCGAAATCGCCGAAGAATTTGGTACGCCTCTCTACGTTACCGACGAACAGATTCTTAGAGAAAACTATCGTAAAATTTACGGAGCATTTTCTAAACACATGGATACCAGAATTCACTACGCATGTAAAGCGAACTCAAATCTTTCTATTTTGAGAATTCTTGAACAGGAAGGTAGTGGAATCGATGCTGTTTCTATCGGAGAAGTTAAAACATGTCTTAAGGCAGGATTTACACCCGACAGAATCATGTACACCGGAGTGAACGTAAGTAACGAAGAACTCAGAGAATTGGTTGAATCCAAAGTTATGATTAACGTAGATTCCATGTCTGAATTGGAGAGACTTGCAAAAATCTCCACAGATGTGAAAATTTCATTCCGCATTACACCCGGTGTAGGTTCCGGACACAGTGATAAAGTCATTACGGGAAACAAAGGTTCCAAATTCGGAATCCCCTATGACGATACTATCAAAGCATACGCACGTGCAAAAGAACTGGGATTCGACATCAGAGGAATTCACGCACACATTGGATCCGGAGGACAAACATCCGAGCCTTTCGCAGACCTTATGGATGTTCTTGTTGGATTCACGAACCAGCTCCGTGACGAACTTGATATCAAATTAGAATTCATCGACATGGGCGGAGGAATAGGTGTTCCATACAAACCCAACGAAGAAGAAATGGATGTTGAAGATCTTGCAATAACTGTTACTGAAGCAATCCTTGAAGAAACAGATGTAAAAACTGTAATTCTTGAACCAGGAAGATTCCTCACTTGCGACAGCACAATTGTTCTTACCAGATGTGTAGATATCAAAAATGCTGGCACAAAGAAATATGTCGGTGTAGATGCGGGATTTAACACATTGGTCAGACCTGCTATGTATGATTCATACCATCATGTTGCGCTTGCAAATAAATTCAACAAAGCTTGCACAGACAAATATGATGTTGCTGGTCCGATTTGTGAATCTGGAGATATCTTGGCACATAACAGAGTTTTACCCAACCCCGAAGAAGGAGATCTCGTGGTAATTTATGGTGCAGGATCATATGGATTCTCAATGTCTAGCGAATACAATTCACGCCCACTCTGCGCAGAAGTTCTTGTTAATGAAGGAAAAGCAGAACTTATACGCGAAAGAGGAACAATAGAAGACCTTTGGAGAAACCAGGTCATACCAAAGAGGTTGATTTAATGAAATTTTGGAAATATCATGGAATCGGAAATGATTTTGTTCTTCTCGACGGATTTGACGGAAGTCTTACCGTAGACGGAGAACTTTGCAAACGCCTCTGCAACAGAAACTGTGGTATCGGTGCAGACGGTGTTTTGTATGTCTTGCCCGGAGAAGAAGGCGCAGATCTTACAATGCGTATCATAAACGCAGATGGATCTGAAGCAGAAATGTGCGGTAACGGAATCAGATGCGTAGCAAAATATGCATTGGATTTCGGTCTTGTAAAAGCATCACGCTTCACAATACACACCGGTGCCGGAAATCTTGACGCAACAGTTACCGTAAAAGATGGAAAAGCCGTTGCTGTCAGAATTAACATGGGTGCACCAATTCTTGAATGCGCTCGTATCCCAATAAAAGGTGAAGGAAAATTCATCGGAAAACAGCTCAATGTTGATGGTGCAGATATTACAGGTACGGCTGTTTCGATGGGTAACCCCCACTTCGTTACATTCGATGAATTTACGGAAAGCGAATTATACAAGCTTGGGCCTGCTCTCGAAAAACACGAGGCATTCCCCAACAAAACCAATGTAGAGTTTGTTACCGTAAAAGATGATAAACTCTTCATTCGTGTTTATGAAAGAGGAGCTGCGTGGACTCTTGCCTGCGGTACCGGTGCGTGTGCATCAACGGTTGCGGCCGCACTTGCAGGCCTTGTTCCATACAATACCCCTATCGAGGTGAATCTCCCCGGAGGATGGCTCAAGATTACCGTAAACGGAAACCTTGAATTCGTTCTTATGGAAGGTCCCGCAGAACTCGTATTCGAAGGAAACATTACAGTGTGATTATAATGAAATACACTCAATCTGAAAGATTACAGAAACTTCCACCTTACTTGTTTGTAAGATTGGAAGAACTCACATCCAAAAAAAGAGCAGAAGGACTTGACATCATTGATTTTGGTATCGGTGATCCTGACCTTCCTACCCCCGAACCTATCGTCAAAGCACTTCAGGATGAGGTTCCAATCAACGAAAATCAGAAGTATTCCTCTTCTGCAGGCGAACGTGCACTCAGAGTTGCAGTAGCAGATTGGTACAAAGTTAGATTTGGATTGGATATCAACCCAGATACACAGGTCTGTGTTACACTCGGAAGCAAAGAAGCTATTTTCAACATATCCCAGGCTTTTGTAAATCCTGGTGAATTGATTATTGCCCCGAGCCCAGGATATCCTGTTTATTCCGGTGCAGCACCTCTCTTCAACGAAGCAAATTACGTAAAAATCCCACTTAGGGCAGAGAAAGACTGGTTGTTAGATGTTGACGAGTGTCCCAAAGACGCTAAAATGTTGTATATCAACTACCCCAACAATCCTACCGGTGCAACATGTGATGTTGAATACCTTAAGAAAGTTCACGCATGGTGCGAAGAAACAAACACAATTCTTTGTTACGATAATGCATACTCTGAAATGTGCTATGATGGATATCTTGCACCTTCAATCCTTGAAGCAGGCCCCAATGCAATTGAATTTGGATCATTCTCCAAAACATTCAATATGACTGGATACCGCCTTGGATATGCCGTAGGTCACCCCGATCTTATTGCAGGATTAAAGAAATGCAAAGGACAGATTGATTCCGGTGCTCCTATTTTTGTACAGAATGCAGGTATTGCTGCATTGAAAATGTACACTGAGAAGAAACTTCCTGAACTCATTGAAGCAAACATGAAAGTGTATGCAGAAAGACGCCAGGTATTGGTAGATGGCCTCAGATCATTTGGATTTGATGTAAAAATGCCTAAGGGTACATTCTACGTCTGGTTCGACTGTGGCATGGAAAAATCCATCGACTTTACGGAAAAAATGCTTGACCTCGGAATCGTAGTTACTCCGGGATCAGGATTCGGAGAATCCGCAGAAGGTTACATCAGAATGACTGTAACCGAGCCTGTGGAACGTATCCGTGAAGCACTTGACCGTATGAAAGGTCACTTTTAAACCCAAGAAAGGGGACTTCCCCTTTCTTTAATTGGATATATTTTAAAATCAGAGTTTAGATACTCATCGGGCATGTCTCCAACATCCCAACCTCTAGCAGTTGTTTCAGCATAATAATACTCAATATTATCCTTTAACAGATAATACCCTCCGGGTACTGATTCATTTATTTGAATTCCGGCTGCAAGATGTCCGGGAACACTTAATAATGCCACAGGATATCCCATATTTTTCATAAGTGAAACATATAAAATAGTTGTGTCCTCACAATCTCCCCCATAATCAAAAAGTGTCTCGATAGGAAATTTCCAAAACTCTGTTTGCCCTTTGAAATCAGTATCGGATTGGTATTTCAAAGACTGGACAAAAGATAGAACGAAATTAGCTCTCTGCACTTCGGTCATTCCTATTGACATATCACTCAAATCTTGAGATAATTTTATGATAATAGGATTACTACAAGTTACAAAGCTAGAATAGTCCGAAGGATATGGCCAACGACTCACATCAGAACTTAAATAATACTCGTACAAATCAGCATTAAACGTTATATCCAAATTGTAAGTTTTGTATAAATATCTCCAAGAGTAATTTATATCTCCTTCTGAAATAATTTCTTTGGTCTCTTTGAAGAATTCACCATTTAATGTATATCCTGTTACTGTAGCAGAATATATCCCAGGATTTAGGGAAATTGTAGGAGTCTCTTCAGGAATAATATCGTATGTAATTGTTTGATATTTTCCAGAAATTATCCATACTGCGGACTCGTCCTTTAAGTCCATGGTTGGCATCAAAGTATACGTAGTAACATCACTATCTAATCTGTAAATAGGTTCTGACATAGCATAGAGTGTTTGCGTATCTCTATCAGTAATTTCATATGATAAATTCTTAGAAATTAGCTCTCCTTTATCAGATACCCAACCTTTGAAAATATAATTGTCATATGTTTCTGCAACAATGGTTGCATTCTCAGTTTCGTATTGGCCCTCGCCTATTGTTTTTGAAATACCTTCATCGTGTTCCAATGTTATATTATATCCCGGTTTGGAATATATTGACAAATGTATTGGGAATATTTGTGAAATTACAGTTATTGATTGTTCTTCTGAAACTTTTACGCCCATCAGATACCAACCTTCAACAACCATCCCCTCTTTAGGGTTGGCTGTATATGTTATATATTCGCCTATGCCTTTATTCCCGTTGGCATCTACGCTTTCGATTCCATCATCATAAGATACTGCGACGTCCCCAAAGGGTATCATAAATACAATTAATGCAAGTATGATTGCAATCGCTATGGCTACATATTTACTATCCACATCAAGTCCGTCCGATTAATGAAAATTATGGCTTGAAATTTAAATATGAATATTTTAAAGCTTCGATTACAGGAAATACATCTCCGAGCAAAAATGTCTCCAATGCACCGCCTCCGGTACTGACGTATGAGAATCTGTCTGTGAAATCAAAAAGATCTGCGGCACCGACGGTGTGGCCCCCTCCGATTACAGACTGACTTTTTCCATCAATCATTGCAGACATCAGAATCTTAGTTCCTGTTTCAAAACCAGATCTTTCATACATTCCCGCAGGTCCTGACATGAAGGAAGTCTTTGCGGACATTATGACCTTTCTGAACTTCTCTGCTGAATCGTCTCCGATATCGAATGCGGGTTCGAGTGTGGGCATATCTCCGATGTTTACGCTGACTCTTTCACCGTTTCTTTCGACGGCAACATCCACAGGTAACAAAATACGCTGTCCGTATTTGGCCATGATGTCTTTTGCTGCCTGAATGTTTTCAGGTGTTAATTCATCTTTAAGAACGTTGGAACTGGCTTCTCCGATATCTACTCCGCGTGCCATGAGGAACGCGTTTCCTGCCAAACCGACAAGAATAACTGTATCAGCCATTCCAGATCCCAAAACGAAATCGATCATGTCTGATGCATCGCCGAATTTGGCTCCGCCTAGAATGAATACGGATGGTCTGCGAGGAACGTCGAATACTGCTCTGAGCGCAAAAATCTCTTTTGCCATGAGTCTTCCGGATGCAGAAGGAACTTTAACCGGGAATCCGACTAAAGAACACTGTGAACGGTGTGCTGCTCCAAATGCATCACACACATAGAAATCAATCAAAGGTGCAAGAGTTTTAACCAAATCAGATTCGGCATGAATCATCATGTCTGCTTCTTTTGATTCGAACTCCAATTCTCTTACGTTACCAAGAAGAAGGACTTCACCGGGTTCAACTTTGGAAATTGCATCGAGTGCGTTTTCACCCAAAATATCATCAACATACTTCACGGGTGCGTTAAGATTCTTTGAGAGATGTTTTGCATGTTGTTCCAATGGAATGAAATCCCATTTACCTTTACGACTCTGGTGTGCCAGAATTACGATACGTGCACGCTTTCCGATGAGTTCTCTAACTGTAGGAACAATTCTTCTGATACGGGAATCGTTGATAATTTGAAGGGATTCTTTGTCCAAAGGACAGTTAATATCCACTCTTAATAGGACGGTTTTGTCCTTAAAGCAAAAATCCTCAAGCGTGTAGAAGTCTTTCGTAATCTCACCTTAGTTCTGAAGGATGCCCATTGCGGCATTGGTCTTTTTGACAGATTCGTTGGAATCTTCAGTCATCTTGCACATGGATCTGATACAATCTACGTTTTCAGGAACAACATCACTTTCTTGGTGAACGGCCTGGTAGTAGTACAACATATCTCCTACGACTTTTACACCGTCTTCCCATACTACGATTTCATACATATCGCCTCTGGATCTTCCCAAGTCTCTTCCGAGTTCCATGATTTCCGCTGTGGATTTTACTCCAGCTTTACTGCTGATCAATCTTACACGTGCAGCATTCTTGAAAACTTCGATAACCTCTTCGGTTGTTGTTTCTTTTGCAAGCTGCACAGAAACTGTGTGAACGTGCATCAAAGTTGTTGATGCTTTGATTGCCATTGTGTTAATGTTAAGCCAAGGCATGATGCTCTGAACATCGGGTCCGTGGTGTGTGGGGAGTTTTACTGAAGGTTCGAGTCCGTTGATTGGACCACCTTTACTGTCTCCGGGATCTGCAGCTCTGCGAACAAGAGTGACTGCTGCGTTTTTGATACCGAATGCTTTGTCTACGGGGAAAAGTGTTCTCAAAAGTCCGGTTGTATTGCATGAAACAACACGGGAGAATTGTGCACCCCATGATTCTTTGTAGTTTGCGGTTGAATTGAATGAGATGCCGGTAAGACTGTGGTCCTCTCCACCCTGGAAAATTCCTTTAATTCCTGCGGCGGCGTAAGCATCTTTGTACTGAACTCCGACATTTCCGGGAGTACAATCAACCATGATATCGACTTTTTTATACAAATCCTCGATTGTTCCGCCAATTGGCATACCTGCGTCTTTAAAAGCTTGAACGCTGGTTGCGGGAACGTAAATGTCAAATCCCAATTCGATAGCAGTTGCCGCTTCATAGTTGGGCCTTGTTTTTGTGACGCCTATTACGTCCATATCATCTTGTTTACTGACTGCCGTTGCCACCCTTTTTCCGATGGTTCCGTATCCGTTGATTCCGACTTTTACGTTCGACATTATTTGCACTCCTTGGTAGGTGATAAACACCTCCTAAAATAAACTTACCGCGTGCGTAAGAAAAATACGTGGCTAGAATGACAAGAAATATATCCGAATCTGACAGTAACCTAATTGGAGTGTGTTAAAATTCGCATCTATCGCGACAATGACGTGGATCTCGAAATCCTCAAAAACAAGAAGATATCCGTTCTAGGATATGGAGCACAAGGAAAAGCTCAGGCACAATGCTTCCGTGATTCCGGTTTGGAAATTACGGTAGGTGTAAGAAAAGACGGCCCGTCTTGGATTGCTGCCAAAGAAGACGGATTCAAGGTTGCCACTTTGGAAGATGCCGTGAAGGATGCAGATATTGTTTTGATGCTTCTTCCGGATGAAGCTCAACCCGAAATCTATGAAGAGAGTGTTGCACCATATCTTAAAAGCGGTGCTGCATTGGAATTTGCACACGGATTTTCGATAACATATGATTTGATACACCCTCCCGCAGACGTTGATGTTATCATGATGGCACCGAAAGGCCCCGGAACCATGATCAGAAAAGTCTACGTCGATGGTTTCGGAGTTCCTGCGATGGTTTGCATTCATCAGGATGCTACCGGAAACGCCATGAACCTTGCACTGGCACTTGCTAAAGGAATCGGTGCAACCCGTGCAGGAGTGTTTGAAGCAACATTCCAAAATGAAACATATACGGACTTGTACGGAGAACAGAGTGTGCTCTGCGGAGGTCTTAACGCTATGATTTTGGCTGCGTTTGAAACCATGGTCGAAAGAGGGTATCCTCCCGAGATGGCGTACTTCGAAATATTCCATGAAACAAAACTCATCACGGATATGATCAATACAGGAGGCTTTGAAACAATGTGGCACGTTGTTTCCAACACCGCAGAATTCGGAGGTCTTACCCGTAGAAACAGAGTAATCAATGAAGAATCCAGAGCCGGAATGGCAAGCATCTTAGATGATATTGAATCTGGAAAATTCAAAGACGAATGGCGTGCCGAATGGAAAAATGGTCTTAAAAACATGCATGCTATGGAGAAAAAAGAAGCAGAGCATCAGATTGAGTCCGTCGGCCGTGAGATCAGAGAACTTTTCAAAATCAGGTGAACTAAATGTCTAAAATCAACATACGTACAAAAAGTGGAATTTTCGAAGCAGAATTAGATGATTCGGATATTTCAAATACGATTTGGCTCACCACACCTCATACCGCGGATACAAACATGCTTGGTAACGAAATCTACTTTGAACTTCCCCTTGATTGTAAAATAGAAGGAGAAGAGATTACCGAATTAGAAAATGGAGATGTTGCGTATTGGCCTAAAGCCAAAGCATTATGCATCTTCTTCGGGGCAACACCTCTCAGCGGAGAAAACGGAAATCCTGTTTCCCCGTATCCTGTAATCAAAATAGGAAAACTTTTGGGAGAATATTCTGAATTGGAAAATTCAGGCGACAGATGTCGTATTGTGATTGAACGCCCATAATTACAAAATAGTCATTTCATGGTCAAAGGATGTGAGTTTTTCGCATCCTTTTTCCTTGATTAAACAAGTATCTTCTATTCTAATTCCGCCGATTCCCTGCAAATATACTCCAGGCTCGGCGGATACTACATTTCCGGTTTTAAGAATCTGTTCGGATTTTGAATACACGGATATATCCTGGTGGACTTCCATCCCTATTCCATGACCGTATGTGTGAATGAATCTTCCTTTGAACTCAGAATCGTCAATTATTTTACGAGCTGCGATATCTGCATTTTTTGCAGGTGCCCCATCATAATATTCTTCGATTCCTGCAATCTGTGCTCTCAGAACTATATCATAAGCACGTTTCAAAACCTCTGGAGGTTCTCCAAAGAACATTGTGCGTGTCATATCCGAACAATACCTGTCGAATTTTGTTCCGAAGTCAAAAAGGACTGTATCTCCCTTTTTCAAAGCGTAATCGGAAGGTGTATGGTGGGGAAGTGATGAATTTGCACCGAATGCGGCTATCGTATCGAATGCGTTTCCGGATCCTCCGAGTTCACGCATCCTGTTGTCCATAATCGATGCAACTTCTTTCTCGGTAATTCCTTCGTGTAAATATTCCGGAAGCTCTCCAGCTACTTTCGAAGATATTTTGCATGCGCGACGAGTTGCTTCAATCTCTTTTTCATCTTTGACTGCAACCGTTGATGAAATTGCGGACGAAGCATCCACAAACGTAGATTCTTTCAAAAGACTCTGAAGTTTTGTGATTGATGCATAAACTGCAGAAGGTGCATTGATTCCGATTGTAGAACATTTTCCCAAAATATCCGTAATCATCTTTTCACGTTCTTCACGTGTATTGTAAATGTGAATGTTACCCGCACCCGAACGTGCGTCTTCTTCTTCAAGAATACTTGTGATAATATCCAAAGTTCCGTCTTTTGAAACAATTGCTATGGAACCTTCGAATACACCCGAAGATTGTTCTGAAAGATACCAAAATGTAGAATCCAGAAATGGATCTCCGCCGTTAACAATTACGATTGCATCCATACCTTCGGCGTTTGCAGCCAATCTAGATGCTCTGGTTCCGTTCATTTTCAATTAGACTCCGACCCATTCATTGCGAATGATTCTCTTAAGCGAAGAAATTGCTGAAAGTGCAGCAAGATGAGATGTTTTTGGATTGTCAGGGGAAGGGACGTTGTATGTATGGCAAGTCATTTCTCCAAACTCTCCTTTAATGTTAAGTTCGTGTGAGTTGCTGTGGGCGTTTGGATCCAATACGATTGTTACACGTGTTTTATCGAAACCGAGACCCAAAAGACTGACCGTTGCCGCAACGTTGATATTTTTAGGGAAGTGGATAACAGCATCTCTGGCAAAACCTGTGTATATGACCTGTTTTTCTTTAATTTCATCCACATTGATTCCATGTTCCAGAAGATAAGGAACAGCTTTGAGACTTTTCGGACCTTTTGTTGTAATAAGTTCAACTGATTCCAGCTCTGAAACATGTGCTGCTCTGAGTCCATCCGTACCACAAACCGCACCCGATGGAATGAATATTTTAGCTTCAGATAGTTTTGCTTTTTCAAAAACAGAATTACGGAAGGCATCATCTGCAAGAGCACCGACAGACATGACCATTACATCCACACCTCTTGAGACAATCTTTGGAATGATTTCCTTTGCGGCATCCTGTGATGCTGCTTCGATAACCAAATCGCAATGATACAGTTCTTCTTCCACCGAATGAACTACGATTGCTTTCTTGAGTTTTTCTGCGAGTTTATCCGCCAGACCTTCTCTGCTGTCCATTAGATAAATTCTTTTGACTTCTGCCATATCATCAGCAGCTTTAGCCAAACTTGTACCGATAAAACCACAACCAACAATCGTAATGCGCATGATATCCGAACTGTAAATTGCATATTAACAATTTCCGCAAATAAAGGGTATTTCTTTATTCCACTTCCGCCATATACCCAAACATGGGGAAGTACGAACTTATCGAACATACGGCAGACGTTATGGTAAAATGCACAGGAAACTCACTCGAAGAGTGCTTTGAGAATGCTGCCTATGCCATGTTTGATCAGGTTGTAAATGCCGAACTTATCGAACCCATTAACGAATATTCGGTTGAAATTACAGGCAACGACAACGAAGAAAAACTCTACGCATTCCTATCGGAACTTTTATTCATACTTGATTGCGACGGCGTTGCAATGTGTGAATTTAAAGTTAAAATTCAAGGAGACAAAGTTTCTTGTGTTGCAAAGGGCGAGAATTTGGATGTTGTAAAACACAAAGCCAAGAGCGAAATCAAGGCTGTTACATACCACATGTTGACCGTCGATCCCGATGTTCCATATCTTACCGTAATTTTCGATGTCTAAATATACGGCTATATCATAATCGGTGTGCAAATCATGACAAAATTAGGTTGGTTTTCTACTGGACGCGGGCCCGGATCCCGTAATCTTCTTCGTGCGGTTATGGAAGAAAAAGAGAATGGAAATCTGGATGCAGATATTTCATTCGTTTTTTGTAACTGGGACAATACAGAAGAACCTAACAGCCGCAAAGAACAGCGTCAAATGTTCTTTGACATGATTGAAGAATATAATATTCCACTCGTCACCCTTTCATGGAAAAGTTTCATGCCCGAACTCAGAGAATCTGATGAATCGGCATGGCGCGTCGAGTATGGAAAAGAACTCAGAAGGCTTACGTCACCATATGAATTTGATTTGGGAATCCTTGCAGGATATATGCTTTGGATGGATGACGCAACATGCAAAGAATATGACATGCTTAATCTTCACCCGGCACTTCCAGACGGCCCCAAGGGAACATGGCAAGAAGTAATCTGGAAACTTATTTCCGAAAATGCAGATGAACAGGGCGCCATGATGCACATGTGCACCCCTGAATGGGATCGCGGAGCCGCCATAACATACTGTGGATTCCCTATTCGTGGAAATGAATATGATCTTTTGTGGAAAAACTTGGAAGACAAGTTAAAAACCTCCACCTTGGATAAAATCATGGAAACGGAAGGAATAGAAGAACCTTTATTCAAAAAAATCAGAGAAGATGGAGCAAAACGTGAACTTCCTCTTATGATTTCTACGATTCGCGCATTCTCTGATGGAAGAGTACGCATAGAAAATAAACTTCCTTTTGCAGGAAAAGAAGCTCTTGACGGCCCATACGATCTTTCAAAAGATGTTGATAATAAAGTTGGAGGAATCTGATGGAATACGATGTTTTGGCCGAGCTTGGAATGAGGCTTGACAAACAACTGATTTGCGGATGCCACGGCCCTCTTACGAAAAATGATTCTTCAAGAGATTTGTGTGCCAGATTTATCAAAAACGGCGATCATTTCTATGATGTTGTTACAAGATATAACGATCTTGCAGCATATCTTGCCGCAAGAGAAGATGCACGTGCAGGTGCAGAATTGAGACTTATTGCACCGTTTCTTCGTGCACATGGTGCTACGGATTATGATATTTTTCAATTTTGTAAAGAAAATATGGATTTAATGCCGGGCGCAGAATCCGTTATGCAATATCTTTCCAATCTTCTTCCTACATTCATAACATCTTCAGAATACGAACATTTTGTAATGAATGTCTGTGAAACTTTAGACATATCAATGGACATGGTAACATGCACCCATACCGATTTTGATGAAATAAACATCAATCGTAAAGAAGCCAAAGAATTGAGAGAGATGGTTCCGAAGATTCTTGCTCTTCGCATTCCAAACATAAAATATGAATTGAATGTACCCTCATTTATTAATGAATTGGATATAAAAATTCTCGAAACATTAGATTCAATTTTCAAAGATCAGATTCCAAAGATGGAGATTGGGGAAACTATGCTCGGACTCAATGTCATTGGAACAAATCAAAAAGCATACGCTTTGTTGGAAGCCCGTCGTAAAACAGAAATCGATTTGGAAAATACTGCATACGTCGGAACCGATATGACTGATTATCAGGCAATGGATCTTGTAAGAGATAGTTGCGGATTGTCACTTTCTTTTAACGGTACTGAATTTGCCGTTCGCGGAAGTAACGTTGCGGTTATGGCAAAAGATAGTACGGTCATCGCAGTATTGGTACAGGAATTTTACAACCGTGGAATCGAAGCGGTGTACGAACTTATCCGTAAATGGGATAGAAAGAGTTTGGAAGAACATGAGTGTCCTGATAAAAATGTCATGGATGCTATGCTCAAGGCCAATCCTCGCAAACTCCCCGAAGTTCGTATTGTGACCAAAAAGAATGTAGATGAAATCTGTAAAGAAAGCGAAGAATATCGTAAGAAAATCTACCCTTACAGAGAACATTCGATCTGATTCGGATTTAATATTTTCATAAGTTTTACAACTCGTTCAGCTAACGCTAAACCGGGAAAAAAAAGTCGGCTGTATAATAGTATATATGATTCAAATCCACGGACAAAGAAAAGACCTTGGACAATAGATTAAATTTTGATAGAAAAGAAGAATGGTGCTCATGTCGGGATTTGAACCCGAGTGTTCGCCTCGAAAGGGCGAAATGATTGGCCGCTACACTACATGAGCTTTGTAAACTGTCCATATTCGCATTGGATAAAAGTGTTTCGTTCATCCAACCAAATTTTCCACGAAAAAAATCATAAAATTGTTAAAAAAATGAGAAAAATAAGAAAAAACATTCAAAAAATGATGAAAACGATTGTTTTCAAAAAACTGCATAATCTGGCAAACAACGGGGCCAGAATAGTGGAAAATATGCCTACCAAAAATTATAATCAATGTATTTTTACAACTCATAGAAGACAATACAAACTCTGATTTTTGTTACAATATTCCAATGGCAATCAAATTTTAGAAAAATTAATTTGCAAACATCATAAAAATGCCTTAAAGTATAAATATAATAATCGTTCCATGTATTCTTTATTATAAGGAGATGCAGTCAATGGTCGACGAGCAATTTGAGAGCACAGAGGAGGACGTATCCCGCGTACGCCTTCCAAACATAAAAGAGGGAGAAATGTTCGGAATAGCTGACCAGTTACTCGGAGCATCAAAAATTAAGATTATGTGTGAAGACGGAGTCTCGCGCATAGGTCGTATTCCCGGAAAAATCAAGAAGAGAATGTGGATAAGAGAGGGAGACCTTTTGATTATTTCACTCTGGGATTTCCAGCCGGATAAATGCGATGTAAGATTCAGATACACCAGGACACAGGCGGTCAACCTCAGTAAGAGGAACAAGATCCCCACCAACCTGGATATTTTCCATTAATTATATCGGGAGCATTCATGACTTCATACGACGAGGTTTATGCATACCTTGAGAGACACGTGGATGCACTCAAGACCAATAAAACCGGTGATGAAAGACAGACAGAAGGCGAAGTTTTCGACAAACAGACTTTGCTTGTTCTTTATGACTTCATGACCGGAGGTCTTATTGATGCGGTTCACTACCCAATTTCAACGGGTAAAGAAGGTAACGTATTCTATGCCACCGATGAAGACGGAGAAGGAATGGCTCTGAAAATTTTCAGAACTTCCACATCTACGTTCAAAAGAGTTGCCAAATACATTGAAGGCGACCCAAGATTCAAAGGTGTAAAAGGAAACCGCCGTAAGCTTATCTACGCGTGGACTAACAAAGAATACCGTAATCTCGAAAGATACTACGAAGCAGATATTCCCGTACCGGAACCTATTGCATTCGATAAAAATTGCCTCCTCATGGAGTTTATCGGTGATGAAACAGGTCCGGCACCACAACTCAAAGATGTTGTTCTTGAAAATCCAACCGAAATGTACGATGAAGTCATTTCGTTTATCATCGATGGATATCGTGATGCACACCTTGTGCACGGAGATTTGAGCGAATATAACATCTTAATTCAGGATGGGCAGCCCATCCTTATCGATTGTGGACAGGCAATGACGGCAGATTTCCATAATGCAAAAGATTTGCTTGAACGCGACATTAGCAATATCAACCGTTTCTTCAAAAACAGAGGAGCGGATATTATAGACAGCGCAAAAATCCTTGATGAAACAATCAATGGCAGCGATGATGACGACGAAGAAGAGGGAGAAGAATGAGATCAATACGCATACCCCAAGACAGGGTGGGTTCCCTTATTGGACCCAAGGGCGAAACGAAGAAAATGCTTCAGAGAATATCTGGAATTAAATTAGACATAGATACCGAGGGTGAAGTCGTCATATACGACGATGCAGAAACAGCAGACCCTCTTATGGCTCTGAAAATTCTTGATGTTGTCAAAGCTATCGGAAGAGGATTCTCCCCTGAAAAAGCATGCAGGCTTTTCGATGACGACGAATATCTCGAAGTTGTTGATTTGAAAGAATTCGTCGGAGATCGTAACAATCAGCTTTCACGTATTCGCGGAAGACTTATCGGAAAAGACGGTAAGACCCGTGAAATCATTGAAGATTTAACCCGTTGCCACATGACAATCTATGGAAATACCGTGGCATTGATCGGAAATTCAATCAGTCTTCCTGTCGCCAAACATGCGATTGAACTTATTCTCAACGGAAGCGAACACGCTACCGTTTACCACTATCTCGAAAACCAGAGACCCATGCTCAGGATTGCCGAAATGGGATTCGATCTGTGAGTGATATTATGGAAGAATGGATTTCAGATAACTTGGCAAATGCCAGAATCCTGGCAGAAAAAGGACTTTGCAACCACTGTCTCGGCAGGATGTTTGGCAAAGTCGGAACTGGAACAACAAATCAGGAACGCGGAGAAGAAATCCGTGAAGCTCTTGCAGAAACAGGAGAAGCCGTTCCTACTCCTGAGATATGCTCACTTTGCGAAGATGTATTCGATATAATGGATCGTTTCGCAGATGTTGTTGCAGAAGAAATCAACGCGGTCGAATCTGATAATTTCTTAGTCGGAACAAGAGTAGATCCCGTTATCGTAAAGAAAGAAAAAGAAATCTGGGAAGAACTTGGTCTTGAAAACGGAGAGGCCATCAAAACAGAACTTAACCGTGAAATCGGAAAAATAGCACTTCCCAAAATCAATCGTGCGGTTGAATTCAAAGCCCCACAGATTGTAGCCTGCATCGACACGCGTTTCGCAGATGTAGAACTTGACATTTCACCTATATTCATATCTGGTCGTTATACCAAATTAAGCAGAGAAATCCCCCAGACAATTTGGCCCTGCCGCGTCTGTAAAGGAAAAGGCTGCGAAAGGTGTAACAACACCGGAAAAATGTATCAAACTTCTGTCCAGGAAGTTATTGGTGATATAGCCCTGGAAATGGCCGACGGAAAGGAACATTTCTTCCATGGAATGGGTCGCGAAGACATCGATGCACTCATGCTTGGAGAAGGAAGACCTTTCGTTTTGGAGATTAGCCAGCCTAGGATTCGTGACATTGATCTCGATGAACTTGAGAGAAGAGCCAACCAATCCGAACTGGCAAACTACAACAGTCTTAAATTCGTACAACGCGAAGCTGTCGCCAGGACCAAAACTGCAACCCCCACGAAAACATATAGCGTCAGAGTAAAATCGGAGGGTAAAGTTAATAAAGAGAGAGTGATTGAGGTAGCTTTATCACTCAAGGATATCCTAATTGACCAGAGGACTCCCCAGCGTGTTGAGCACAGGCGTGCCGACCTCGTCAGGAAGAGAACCATCTATTGGGTCAAAGCGGATGTACAGGGAGAAGATGTCTTCGACCTCACGCTTGAAACAGAATCTGGAACATATGTGAAAGAGTTTGTTTCCGGCGATGAAGGAAGAAGTGTACCGAGTTTCTCGGAACTTCTCGGTGTACAATGCCGCGTGGAAACACTTGATGTCTTGGCAATAAATGACCAGGACGACCAATGAGGGATTAACAATGCAAGCATCCAGAGGAACAAGAACAAAAACCCGCAACGTTCTGAAAAAGAAACCCAGGGCACGCGGCCTCTCGCCCATAACAAAAAGCCTCCAGACATTCGAGGCTGGCGAAAAAGTCAATATCGTAATTGACCCCAGTGAACACAAGGGTATGCCCTTCTCCAGATTCCACGGCCTTACAGGTGTGGTTATCGGCCAGAGAGGAGTAGCCTACGAAGTTAGCGTAAAATCAGGCAACAAGACAAAGATCGTCGTTGCATGCCCCGCTCACCTCGTAAGAAGTGTAAACTAATTAAGAATCAACGGAGTGTGAAATATTGTCTGAGCGTCATGTTAGTTTGGCAGAAGTAAGAGATTTGCTTACAGTTGAAGGTGAAAAGAGAGAACTCTATGTCACGCAGAAAGCTGCTAGAGATCATGCTCAGGCAGTATGCACAATATCCGTAGAAGATGCTGAAGCTCTTGCAAAAGAGGTTCAGACCGTTCCGGAAATACCCGAGTCTGTTGCATACAAGATCGCAGATCTTCTTCCTACAGAGCCCGAGGACATCCGTGCAATTCTTGCTAAAGAGAGAATCACTCTCGAAGCAACCACAACCGACCAAATACTTGAAATGGTTTTGAAGTATCTCTAATATAACTAGAGGTGATTTTTCGTGGAAGAATATGCAATTGTATTAGATTATTTACCACAGGGAATTCCTGGCAGTAACAATTACGGTAAGAAAGAGCCCGTGTGCTTTGCTGTAGGAGAAGAAGAGTTCAAACTTTTCGAACTCGTTCCCAAAGCAAACGCCATCATCAATATCAGCCAACGTGTTTACATCGGAAAGGATGGAAAGCTCCGTACAGAAATTGATCATGTCAAAAGACGCGTTTCTATCGAAGAACTTACCAACGCTGCAGTTTTAGAATTGGAATATGGCATAAATGAGATTGTTGTCTCGAACCAGGCCCGTTTCATAAAATTCTACAACGAAGCAGAACCAATCTCTATGCGCAAACACCTTTTGGAAGAACTTCCAGGATTGGGCAAAAAGACAATGAATGCAATCCTTGATGAAAGAAAGAAAGGTGCATTCAAAGACTTTGAAGATTTGGCAACCCGTGTGCCCAGCGTCAAAGGACCTGAGAAACTCATCGCAGCACGTATCGTGCTTGAGATTACAGATCCCGAGAGAAAGCACTACATCTTTGTTTCGAAATGAGCAGAGACGAGACATCCCGGCTTATTTCGGAAACAGGTGTTGTTCCGAAAAAGAGTAAAGGTCAGAATTTTCTCATAGATGATCGTGTAGCGGAGCGTCACGTAGATTTCGCACATATCGAAAAAACAGACCGCGTTCTGGAAGTTGGACCCGGCCTTGGAATTCTTACAAAGAATCTGGTAAAAGCATCAAATAATGTCACTTGTATAGAATTAGATGAAATTCTTGCAAAATATATTGAAGAAACATATAGCGATTGCCTTACACTCATACGTGGTGATGCCGTCAAAGTTCCCTTCCCCGAATTTGACAGATTTGTAAGTAATCTTCCATATAGTGTTTCTACACCAATTATCTTCAAATTGTTGGAATACAACTTCAAAAGTGCGGTTGTAATGGTTCAGAAAGAATTTGCTGAAAGAATGATTGCGGATGTGAACAGTCCCGAATATTCCCGCCTTACGGTAAATCTGTTTTACAAAGCAGATTGTAAAATTCTTGAGACCGTACCTTCATCAAGATTTAAACCTCGTCCAAGAGTTGATTCTGCTCTTGTTGAAATCGTTCCACGTCCTGCCCCATTTAGTATAAAGGATGAAAAAACATTCTTCAAGGTTACCGAAACTACATTCAATCACAGACGTAAGAAAATCGGAACTTCATTGAAAGCTGCAGGATTACTTCGCAGTACCGATGGAATCCCATATGTAGATTCGAGGATTGAAGCACTAAGACCCGTGGAAATTGCAGAATTGGCCGATGCAGTTTACGATCACAACCACCAATAATTGGGCTGTTTTTTAGACATAACTATATCCCGTTAACGCATACGGGAACTGATAGCATGCAAATAGGAATCGTAGGTAAACCGAACGTAGGAAAATCCACTTTCTTTGGAGCCGCAACAATGGCCCCTGTGGAAATCGCCAACTATCCGTTTACAACAATCGAAGCCAATAAGGGAGTGGCATACGTACGTGCTCCCTGCCCCTGTAAAGAACTCGGCGTTCAGTGTACGCCTCATAACTCCGGATGTGTCAACGGAACCCGTATGATACCCGTTGAGCTTCTTGACGTTGCAGGACTTGTTCCTGACGCGTGGGAAGGCAAAGGACTTGGAAACCAGTTCTTGGACGACTTACGCCAAGCAGAGGCTCTGATTAATGTAATTGACGTCAGTGGTTCAACAGACATCGAAGGCGTCCCTGGAAAACCCGGAGATCACGACCCTACGGAAGATGTGGCATTTCTTAGAAGAGAAATCGAACTCTGGATTAGAGAAATCATAAAAAACGGATTTGGACGCATTGCAAGACAGGCCAAAATGCAGGGAAGCAAACCTGAAGCCATTCTTCACGAAAGACTTGCAGGCCTCAACATTTCCGAAACACAGATTAAAACAGCACTTAGAGACGTAGCACTTCCCGAAGACCCGACTCTTTGGGATGATGATCTTCTTTTGAAACTCTGCGTACGCATACGTGAGATTTCCAAACCTATGATTACTGCTATGAACAAAGCGGATGTTGCTCCCGAAGGAAACATCGAAAAGGTACGTGAAATCAGTGATATGTCTATTGTTACAATGGCCGAAACAGAACTTGCTTTGAAAAAAGCATCCGAAGCAGGAATTGTAGAATATATACCCGGAGATCCAAACTTCACAATAAGTGCGAACGCCAATGTTAGCGATGGACAAAAGAAAGCATTAGAATATATGTCTGAGAAAATGGAAAAATACGGCGGAACCGGAATTCAAAATTGTATCGAAGATGCAACATTCAAGATGTTGGATTTGATTGTTGTATATCCTGTTGAAGACGAAAGTAAATATACAGATCACTTCGGACGCGTTCTTCCAGATGCATTCCTTTTACCCAGAGGAAGCAATGCCAAAGATCTTGCATACAAGGTTCACAGCGACTTAGGTGACAAATTTATACGCGCTGTAAACGCAAAAACAAAACGTACGGTCGGTGCAGATTACGAACTTCAAGACGGAGACGTCATAAGAATTGTAGCCAACAAGTGAGATGATTATGAACACCTGGGACATTAGACTTTTGAGCGCATCGTATCTCCAAGAAGGAGAAGATGTAGTTATGGAACTCTTTGGAAAAACCAGGGATCAAAAATCAATCACTGTGTTGAGCCGCGGATTCAAACCCTATTATTTCATACTTGATCCTGATGAAAGAGTGTATCATAGTTTGAAACTTGATAGTAAAATTGTCTCATATGACAAAACCACCTTGTTCTACCATGGTGCGGACCATGAAGCTGTAAAAATCACACTCCGTTTACCTTGGGATGCGACTGAACATAAAAACAGATGGAAAAAGGAAGGATACACTATACTTTCTGGAGATATTGCATTCCATTACAAGTATCTCTATGATATGGATATGGCTTCGTGTATACGTGTAAGCGGAGATGTCGTAGAATCTGAATATTTAACAGACCTCACTGTTGAAATGTCGTCTTTTGAAAACATTACTTCTTTCGATCCGGGTCTTAAATATCTTTCATTCGATATTGAAAATAGTGTAAAACATGATTTTCTTTATTGTATCTGTGCTGTTGTTTATGAAAATAACGAATTCAAAGAATGCGAGCCTATTTCAGGATCAGAACCTGAAATTATCAAAAAATTCGGAGAATTGATTCAACAAGAAGATCCAGATGTGATTACAGGATACAACATCGACAACTACGATATCCGGAAAATCCTTGAACGTGCACAAGCTAAGAAAGTATCTGATCCACTTCCTTGGGGAAGAGATAAAAGTCAACCTAAACTTATTAGCGACAGATTCTGGAGAATAAAAGGAAGACTTGTTGTTGATGCGTGGTGGGCAGCCAAGAAAGAACTTAGACCTAAGCAAGAATCTCTCAATGCTGTTTCATCGATGCTCCTCGGTGAAAAGAAGATGGATGTTGATCCAAGTCATATGGATGACGAATGGAAAAACGACCGGGAAAATGTAATCAAATATTGTATTAAAGATGCTCAACTGGCACTTAAAATTCTTTTGAAAGTGGAAACCGTTCGTAAAGGTTTAGACCTTGCTGTAGTTTCACGCCTTCCTGCCGAAGACGTCCTTACGTCCGGAACTTCAACGTATGTGGATTCGTTGCTTATTCGTGCGGCCGACCGTAAAAATATTGGTGTTCCTCCAATGGGAAGACGCATTAGTGGAGAACAGATTGAAGGTGGCTATGTTCACAATATGGTTCCTGGTTTGTATCACTGGGTCTGTGTTCTTGACTTTAAATCGATGTATCCTTCGTTGATTATCTCGAAGAATATTTGTTTTACAACCCTAAATAAAGAAGGAGAAATAGAAGCTCCCGATGGAACTCGTTTTGTATCCAAAGACAAACGTGAAGGACTACTTCCCCGTATTCTGGAAGATTTGATGAATGAAAGAGATAGCATCAAACGTCAAATGAAAGAAACAACCGATGAAACTGAAAAACATTATCTTAATGGTTTGCAAGAAGCAGTTAAAGTTTTGATGAATACATTCTACGGTGTTTTTGCTTCGTCTTTCTATAGATTCACGGACAGAAGTATTGGTGCTGCGATTACATCATTTGCCAGAAATAACGTTAAAACAATTATCCAAACTGTAACAGAAGAAGGTGTCAAAGTAATCTATTCTGATACAGATTCGGTTTTCATGAGTTCGCCTGTTCATGAACTTGAAGGTGCGGTAGAATTCGGAACCAAGATGGCTAACCGGTTCTCCAAAGAAGGGGGAATTCTGGAATTTGAAAAACTTCTGGATCCTTTATTTACACACGGTGCTAAAAAGAGATATGTCGGAAAGGTTGTTTGGCCTGAAAAACAAGATGACATTCTGATAAGAGGGTATGAGGTTCGCAGATCAGATTCTTTCAATCTTCAGAGTGATGTTCTTACCAAAGTCTTTGAAAAAGTTCTGGAAGAAAAAAATGAAGAAGCCGTATCTCTTGTAAAAACAACAATACAAAACATTCTTGCTGGAAAGGTTAGTGCTGAAGATTTAGTTATTTCTAAAAACTGCAAGGGAATGGATGCATATCAAAATCCAGATAACATGGCAAATGTGCAAGCTGCCAAGAAATTAATGAAACTTGGGTATGAATTCATACCTGGCATGAAAGTTTCATGGATAGTTACAGATGCTTCGGGAAGTCCACAAAGAGTAGAACCTTACATTAGTGGGAAAGAAGTTGAATTTAAACCGGATTACAAATATTATGCAGGACGCCTGGCACAGTCAGCATCCCGCGTTACGGAAGTATTCGGATGGACTGAAAAAGACCTTATGCTTGGGAGCCAGCAAGCAACACTCTTCGATGGATCTTTTGAAACATCCCCCATGCCTTCGCATACTGTTGCTCCGGTTAAAAAAGAAGAACCTAAACCTAAAGTAAAAAATACATCTCTTTCAGATTTCTTCTAAAAACTTACGTGCTTATATAAACGCGAGCACGCACGGGTTTATATATACCCTTATTATAACACATTTTACAGAACATATAGTTCTGGCGGAAATGTGCCCGCAAGGGTGAATCCGAAAAGGTGATTATAATGTCTGACGAAAATCAGGAAACACGTCCCGTTAACGGTAAAAGCATGTATAGCTACATCAGGGACGCATGGAAAACCCCCAGCAAAACTTATCTGAAAGAACTCAACCAGGAACGTAAAATTCTCTGGAGGAGAGAAGAGAACTTCGTCCGTATCGAAAGACCTACACGTCTCGACAGGGCAAGAAGCCTCGGTTACAAAGCTAAGCAGGGATACGTTGTCGTAAGAGGAAGGGTTAGAAAAGGATCCTTCGGAAAGAGAACTATCAAGGGCGGTAGAAGAGCAAAGAGAAAGGGTATCAACAAAATCACTGTCGGCAAGAGCCTTCAGAGAATGGCCGAAGAAAGGACCCAGAAGAGATACCCCAACCTTGAAGTTTTGAACTCCTACTGGGTAGGAGCCGACGGACAGCACGAATGGTATGAGGTTATCCTCGTTGACCCTTCACACCCCGTTATCATGTCTGACCCTAAGATCAACTGGATCTGCAACAAGCCCAACACCAACCGTGTATACCGTGGACTTACATCCGCAGGAACAAGAGGTCGCGGTCTTCACAACAAGGGTAAAGGCGCTGAAAAGGTTAGACCTTCAGTCAACGCTAACGGCGGCAGAACAAAGTAAGCAAGTCCAAAAACAATTTATCTTAAACTTTTTACAACCCGTGTTTTCACACGGGTTGGATACTTTTAAAAAAATAAGAAAATCAAACTTTTGATTCAATCTGCATCTGAGAAAGAATCTTGTTGACATCTTCATCGGTCATTCCGATTGTTGGGAAAAATATTGGAACTTCCCCGGAATAATCTCCATCTACAAAATTATCAAGCGAGTATGATGTTACGTGACCAAGAATTTCTTTCTGGTGAAAATCCCCCGAATATTGTCTCATGTTTGGATCGTATGCTCCAAGCAAATCAATCATATGGGTTCCGTTTGCCAATACACGGCAACCGCGTTTCATCATAAGCCATGCTGCGACAAGTCCACGATCGTTATCCAAATCTGCAATAACTTTACCCTGACTTCCAAGAGGCAATCCTGCATGACAACGTACATATTCATCGAAAATGTATGAATGATTATTGCGAACTTCAACAAAGAAAACAACATCGGGATTTGTAAGATCGACTTTTACATCTTTGTGCTCATTGGCCAAAAATATAGCTGAACCAATCTCTCTGCCAAGATCCACACTTGTGTATGTATGAGTTCCTTCTCTGCGTGCTTTGACAGCAAAAGACTGTCCTTCCGACAAGCGTGAGAGTGAATACTCTGCTGCGAGAGAGCACATGTCATCCATATCTGCAGTTGTCGTTTCAGATACGGAAATTGATGCAACTCCGAATACTTTACGAAGTGAACGAACGGCTTTTTGAATGTCCGTTGCCTCTACATAAAAACGGGCTTCTCCTTTTGTGACTAAGGACTCTACTCCGTCTGCCATGAGCATAGCGAACATATTGTCTTTCAGAAGATTTTCAAATCTGAGTCTAACAGGAGTACTCTTGAGAGCTATCTCTGCATATCTGATTATGATTACAGTCACGCACAATGCTATGTCCGATTCGGATTTAACCGTTTGGGATTAGTTGTTACGAAGAAGTCTGCCGATTTCACGGGCTTTTGAAAGGAACTCTTCATTATTCTTGGCGTGTCCGTTTCCTTCCATTTCAGAATAAACCAACTTTCCGATAGATTCGAATCCAAACATTTTGAAAACATCTTCAATATTGTTTGCACAGTTCTCTGCACCGTTTGATGTTCCGGCACATGTCACAATGACTGCGACCTTTTTACCGGACGTGAGCTTGGATCTGAATTTCTCATCCATAAAACTATAGAAACGATCTTCAAGTACACGATACTGAGACGCTGCGTGACCGAAATATAAGGGAGTTGAAACAATGACTCCATCTGCCGATGCAATATCATCAAGGATTGGTGTAAGATCGTCGTTTTGAACACACTTATCGTGTGTTTTGCAATATCCACATGCTTTGCAACCGTGAACAATTTTCAATCCATCAAGATGATAAAGATAGATTTCATTGGTAGAAAGGCCCATTGCACCGTCGGTCATTGCATTGACTAATGCCTCTGAATTTCCGTCTTTGCGAGGGCTTGCGATTAATACCGCGATTTTAGTCATAGGTGTGTATTTATCACAGTCTTTATAAATTGTTTGTAATCAAATGTTGAGTTCTCTTTATTTCGAATTTTTTAATGGAAATTATATTAAAAAACCGTCTAGACGACAGCTTAATATTATTTGCTCACATATGCTCGCGTATGGAAGATGTCAAACCCGTGAAAGTGGGTTGGTATAATGCATTCCGCCCATGGACGCTGCATGGTGCGATTATCCCAGTTTTAATTGGAGGTGCGATTGCATACCATGATGGATTTTTCTGTTGGTGGATTTTTCTGTTGGTAATGATCGGGGGTTGTCTTCTGCAATCGGCAGCAAATCTTCTCAACACGTACGGAGATTTCGTTCTTGGAACAGATACCGCAGAAAATCATACAAGGTCTCCTGAATTGGTTACTGGTGCTCTAAAACCCAAATCGGTTTTCCGCATGGGAATTTTGTGTTTGGTTATAACAGCTCTGATTGGGGTTGTATTCATATGGTACGTTGGATGGGGAATTTTGATTATTGGTTTAGTCGGAATTGCCGGTGCCGCATTGTATACGATTGGCATTTCATACAAATATCATGCAACCGGACTGTTCTCTGTATTTTTCTTAATGGGCATACTCATGCCTATTGGAACATATTATGTTCTCACAGGAAATTTTTCATGGGAAGTTCTTTTGCTCTCTTTGCCTAACGCATTCTTTATTACAGCTGTTCTCAGCGGTAATGAAACCCGCGATTATTTCGAAGACAAAAAATCAAATGTTGGAACATTGTCGGGTAAATTGAGTTATGAAAATAGTAAAAGATTGTATCTTATCCTTTGTTCGATCCCATATCCTCTTATTTCAGCCCTTGTAATAATTGGTCAGGCTCCAATCGGTTGTCTTTTAGCATTACTTTCATTGTGGAATTTCCGCAAAATATATCTTAACAGTAAAAACGCACCAGAGAATCCAAAAGCAAGCTTTATGCTCGTACCCTTAGCATTCAAAGCCAATTGGATATTTGGTCTTCTTCTTGTAGCAGGATACTTGATATCCCTTTACGCATTCCCAGGTGTAGCATATGTCTGATAATAAAACTCCAGGAAACCAGTTCGATGGTAAAGAAACTTACGTCAAAGACGTGTTCGAAGAAATCGCCCCGTATTATGATAAAATGAATGATATAATGTCAATGGGCATGGTTCAAGGATGGCACAAGTTCATGATGAAAAAAGCCGGAGATATTTCCGGATTTAATTGTCTTGATGTTGGTGCTGGAACAGGTGAAATTACATTTCATGTTGCAAAACACCTGGATAAAACAGGATCTGTAGTTGGAGTAGACATTACACCTGGTATGGTAGAACTTGCGAAAAAGAAATTGGAATCAATGAATTTCGAATCCAAGGTTTCATTTGAACTCGGAGATGCTTTAGATTTACAATATCCCGAAGGAACTTTTGATTTGGTTACATCCGGATATATGCTTAGAAATGTTACAGACATTCAAGGCGCAGTTAATGAAATGTATCGTGTCCTCAAACCAGGTTCCAAAGCAATAGTGGCCGAACTTGCAAAACCCGATAACAAAATCGCATTGTGGGGATATAACATCTACATGTCTACAATCATCCCACACTTTGGACGCAAATACGACAAAGGTGAAGCAATAGATGGAAGACAACCGGCGTACGATTGGCTCACTTCGTCTTTGGAAGGATTCCCACATGGAGATGCAATGGCCGAGATTTTTAGAAACGCGGGATTCTCCAACGTTCGTTATTTCGTAAAATCCATGGGTGCGGTTAACATTTACGTTGCTACGAAATGATTACCTTATCGGAGGCCATCTTCCCATGATACGGCTTCCGACCCTTTCGGGATCCATTGTTGTTACTTCCAGACCTGGGACTGTCATTCTAACAACAGGTATTCCGATTTCGGGTCTTGTTAGATCCGAGCAGATAACCATATCAAATCCTCTTTCCACCAACTTCTCCAAAACAACTTCAATATCGTCAAGAACAAAAGGTGTTGAAAGATTTTCCATCTCTGAAAGATTTGTATTTTTTTCTGATGACGAAAACCACATATGGTTTATTGCTTTGATTTTATCATACCCCATTTCCAAAGTTGCCTTTTGTAATTGAGCATTAATTTTTGTTCCGTGAATGTGTGTTGCTCTGGACTGTGCAACCTCTGTAATAGCGCGTATAGCTGCTATTTCCGGGTCGAGGTGGGTTCCGACACCTATGGTAAGCATTTCGGGATTCTTGGTTGTAATCTCGTCTGCAGAGGCCCCTATTGTCGTTATTCCCAAATCCGATGTTAGATTTTTCAAACGTATTACAATTCCCTGATCTTCGAACTTTTTGATTAATTTGTATGAAACTGAATTTGGATCATCGGATACTACTTCGGAAGATGCGCGGTTGCGATCTTCGGCCAAGGACCAAGCATCTCTTTCTATAAGTTCCAACAAACCATGCAATATCGCTTCTTCTATTGTATTTCCAGATGCGATTCCATTTGTATGGAATTTGTAAAGTTGAAGATCATCCTGAGGATAATAGGGGTAAAACACCTCGCAGGCAGGAACCCAAATTTCTTCACCACGGAACATTTCAAAAGAACTGACCCATGCTATTTCTGCCGAATCCAAAGGATTCAGAACAGGAATCGGAAGAATAAGATTCGCAGGGTGAACGCATAAACCGTTATCCATTGCCTGTTCTACAGTTCCATATACAACCTGATCTGATTCTCTCTGTTCGGAACAATATCTCTCCAAAGACTCCATTATTGCTGAGGCTTTCGCCTGTTCATGGGTTGCTCCTTTTCCGTTGTAACAACCAAATGTACCTTTGGCAGTCATTCTTCTAAATACCGAATATACAGGGATGTTGACTCCATCCTTCTCGGTAATATCTTCAAGATCTTCCATTTCTGTTATTTTTAACAGAGGAATTCCCTTGAGAACTGTTTCTTCGGGAATGATTGTACGAATACCTGTTTCCGGAGAAACTTTTGGACAACGGTTGAGAATCATCAGATTCGACATACCGCTTCCACGATATAATTATTGAGGGTTTTCTTCGTCACCCATAAACTTTCTGCATACCGGAATGAGAGCACATCCGAATAAATTTCCGACAAGAACCAAAAGAATAACCAAGAACGATTCCGGTGAAAAATACAGAGCGGATGAAAAATAAAACATATCGGCAATTGAGTGTTCAAACCCTGCTAAAATAAAAGTAGGAACTCCCAACAAAACTCCTAAGAAACTATTCTTGCGCTTGTATGTATCTACAGCCAAGAACATCAAAATACCGCATCCGAATCCTTTTGCAATTATGACTAGAGGTTCTAATGCCAATTTTGCTTCGACCATGGTTGCCGCGGTGGGTAGTGTGAACAACAGACCCATGAACAAACAACCTACGAAATTACCAACAATCGTTAGTAGAACTTCCAAAGAATATTTCCGATCGTTTTCAAAGACATAACAAACCTTTCCCGTGTATAGATATAAGGAATAGGATAACACTCCAAAAAGACCTACGGAGAAGAAGACTGCACCTGCGACTTTGTGGCCTGCATCGCAACACATGATGTACACGATACCGCCTATGCTTATCAGCATCCCGGCTAGTATTGCTTTGATAAAACATTTCGTGTACGAGTTCATCATGTCTGAATGATGGTACTAGTCTAAATATCCACCGCGGAATTTGAAATGATAAATCATATATTATGTTTGAAAACCTGTAACACAGAAGTTCCATTTGGTGTCAAATAATATCTGCTTGAACCTTTTGTTTTAGCAATCCATTTCTTACTCACCATTATATCAAGATAATGTCTCTTGTAGTACATTGCTTCTTTTTGTTTAATTGAGGTTCTCTCACGACCATAGTGTCCTTTGTAAGACCATATATCTTTTTCTTTGAGTGTTTTAATCATGTATGATGCGGTTGAGGGCTTACGTGTCGAGTTGATTTCATCCAAAACACTCAAACAGCAAATTAATTCCTAATCTGGGGCATCGATTGAAAATGTTGAAACTTCTTTGGGATTATAAACTTCGGCAGATAGTCCTAGAGGTTCATTGTCAGAATAGAACATAGAGAATACATCATCGGGATCTGCAGAATATTTAGAAGTTCCAACTGTGAAAGGCGTGATGTTTGGAGTCATAATTGCTGCGAACATTGCAGCCGCGGCATACTCTGACGTTCCAGATGAAATATTAATGTATACTTTATCGAACTGCTCCGATTCAGTCCTCATAATTCCTAAAATGGTCTTTAACATCACATTGAAATCTGATACTCTTTCATTGTGTGAAATGACATCTATGCCCTTTTCTACCAAATCTTTAGAAACTTTATCATGGAAATTGGAATAAATTAAACAATTCAAGTCATCGGGATCTCTGATGTAATAAATCAAATGAACAGAATCTGCATTATAAAAAACAGCAGGGTCTACAACCTTAACTGTCTCAAATGTTACACATGAAATCACTAAAACTTTGTCTTTTACCGTCATTCCAATCCTTCTTTAAAAATTATATTGTAATATATATTCATTAGTTTGTTATTTTTTTCTAAAAAATTG
>CAYMPW010000016.1:0-30040 GCA_964392725.1 uncultured Methanomassiliicoccales archaeon | reverse complement strand
AAAAGATATTGGTTACTAAAACTGATGATAAACAATATCTAACAGGTTTGTTCGATGCCATGTATGAAGAATTGCCGGAACCTAAAAAGAAAAAATAAGATTGATTTTTAGAACCTGGCATATTTCAAAAATACTATAATTTGCTCCAAAATATCAAATTGTTTTCAATAGCGCGATTTTATCCTGAAAATGATAAAATTAAACCTACACTAAAATAGAAACACTATTATATTCACACATTTTGCATTTATCATTAACACAATTGGGATGCACATGGGTTCTAAAAAAAGATGGAAAGATCGCAGAGATGGAAAATACCTATACGATTTGGACAGCATGCATAAAATGCTTCCATACATGATGCCCAGCAGAGCAGACTGTGAATCGTATCTTCAAATAAGTGTTGATACAACCAACCTTATGGATTATGTTTCTAAGAAAAAAGCCGAGGGCGATAACAGCATAAGCTTATTTTCCACCATGATTGCAACAACCTCCAGAGTTTTTGCGATGAAACCCAGAATGAACAGATTCATTTGCGGATACAGATATTACCAACGTCAATCATTCGATGTTGGTTTTGTTGCAAGAAGACAATACACTGAAAAAAGCGAAGAAGAAGTTATTCGCATGTCTTTCGGTCCTGAAGAAACGATATACCAGGTTTCCGATAAACTGTATAGCAAAATCAACTGCACCAGAAACAAAAAACCGGAAGATGGGTTTGATGCCGTAAGAGCCATTGCAAAACTACCTAGAATGACGGGCAGATTGTTATTTTCATATCTACGTTTCATGAATTTTTATGGAAAAGCACCTAAATTCCTTATTGAAGACGACCCCAATTTTGCATCTATTTTTATAACCAACATGGGAAGCATAAATGGAGGAGCTCCATTCCACCACCTTAATGAATGGGGAACCAACTCTGTGTTCATGTGCGTGAGTAAAATCGAAGACCGCCCTTGTGTGGTCGATGGAGAAATTGTTGTACGTCCGATGATGGATTTGGCATTCACCGTAGATGAAAGAATAGCAGACGGTTTCTACTTTACACGTGCTTTAGAGAAATTTGAAGAAATTTTCAAAGATCCGAGTGTATTGGAACAACCTTATGTGCCCGTGGAAGCAGAATAATTGCCACTAATATACAACACGTGTTGTAATCATCGACTAATCCAAAGATTGGTTTAGACTCCTTAGACGACCTTAGCGTTGTTGTTGATTGTATCGATAACATTCTTGATTCCAAACCACAACTGTACATCCGAGAATAAATCGACCACGCTTCCACGATCTGTGAAAGGTGCCTCCCCCAACACAGAATAATCAAGAATCATTCCATTATGAATTATGTATTCTATAATCTGATTAACAAAATAAAGTTGTCTTGGGTTCAAAACAGAATTGTCCAAATATGCAGAGAAAGCTGCTTTTGCCGCATTCATATCCAATCCAACAATTTCTCTTACAAACTGACCCAACGGTTTACTTCCGTATTCAGCTTCATAATCTTCTTTGGATCCTATGTCAAACCATAATATTTCTTCCAGCCGTGAAATATCATCTTGATCGAGAGGTATGTTTGTTTTGAGTTTCTTTATTACTTCCTCATCCTGATGTTTTATGACATAATATTCTGCTTTTTCCCGATATTTGACATAATCATCTTCATCCATCTCAGATTCGTTTTCTTCAATCTCTAAAATTGTATCAGTCATGTTAGATTTTTTAGTTCCACGAACAGTGGGTTTAATATATTTCATTAAATCGCGTAATTCTATACGAATATGTTCAAAATCTTGAATGCCCGCGTTGTAAAGATAATCTGAATCCAATATCATCCTCATAAATGGAACATGTATTGCAACGTCGGGAATGTTTGCAATCTTTAACAGAGATTGAATCTTCTTCTTCAATGCTCTTATCTTTCCTCCCGGAATAGATTCTTTGAGGAATCCCGCTTCAATTTCACTCAATAATGCATCAAATCTAACGGCTGCAACATCCTCGTCATATGGCAGAATCAAATGAGAGATCTCACTAGTGATTGTTTTGATGTCATTATAATTTATGCAGGTGAAGGTCTCATCCAAACTAAACTTATCAACATATTTCAGATGCAAGTTGACTGAAAAATTATCTCTATTCAACTCCCTTATCTTATAGAGAACGTCGTCGACTAATTCCTGACGGAATTTTATAAAATCTTCGGAAAGATACTGAACTGCCTGAAGACGATATATCATTTCAAGCTTTAATAAAAATAACCTTTGCTGAAGAGTTAAAACTGTATCTACTTCCAAACCATGATTGTTTATTCTAAAAAACTCGAAATTTCCACAGAAATCGAAAATGTAAAATTTACTTTTATCGATTCCGTCTATCAATCCCGGACACAGTCTGGTTCCTCTTCCAATCATTTGCCAGAATTTGGATTTGCTGAAAACTTTCTTAAAAAATACCAAGTTAAGAATTTCGGGAACGTCTATTCCTGTATCTAACATATCCACCGAAATCGCAATCTGTGGCATCTTATCTTTATTAGAAAAATCATCGATTAGATCTTGGGCATAATTTGTATAGTTGTCAATCACTCTACAAAAATGAGGGGGATAACTTGGATATTGCTCCCAAAAAATTCTATAGATCTCCTCTGCATGATTGTGATTCCTGGCAAAAATAATTGTTTTTCCAACATGTGTGCCATAATCGACTTTCAGACCACGTGTCATCAACGTATCCAATACACGAAGAATAGTATCCTTGTTAAATAACCATAAGTTCAACAGATGACTGTCGATGTGCTCAGGGATTACATCACCATCTTCGATGAATAATTCTTCATACTGTCTTTTCTCTTCTTCACTCAATTCATCGTACCGGATACCTTCTTCCAAAAATTTAATTTTGGTTTCGATTGAATTGTAGTCTACTAAAAATTCATCTTCAACTGCCTGGCCCAGACTGTATCCATATGTTGGTTCACCATGAATCAGATTGAAGAAATCATATGTATTTTTATCAACTTCATCTTTGGGTGTTGCAGTTAACCCCACCAATAACGAATCGAAATAATCGAAAATATCTCTGTATTTGTTGTAGATACTTCTGTGCGCTTCATCAACAACAATAAGATCGAAGTGCCCACATGTGAAAACTAAATCGCCTGTTTCATCCACAGTCTTATCGATACAATTTATCATAGATTGATATGTAGAAAATACACACCTTGCATTAGGATCGAATTTTGCATCACAGAGATTTGTAATTGATAAATCTGGCAACAAATTAGAAAAAGCCCTCTTTGCTTGTAGCACCAAACTTGTTCTATCTGCGAGGAAAAGAACGTTTTTAACCCAACCGTTACGTATTAAAACATCAACCAAAGATATGACTGTACGCGTTTTACCACTGCCCGTTGCCATAACGAGTAGGGCTTTTCTTTGCATTTCTTCAAACGTTTCACATACGGATTTTATTGCACCTTTTTGATAGTACCTGTTTGAAATCTGATCGTTTATGACTATATTTGAAAATCTTGGAGCGCGTTCTGTGTTCAGATTAAATAACTTCTCCAAATCACGTTTGGAGTATATTCCAGAAACAATACGCTCAGGATAATGGGCATCGTCCCATATGCGAGTCTCATAACCATTGGTTAAAAATATCACAGGACGTCTCTTGAATTTTTTTTCCAACAAGTCTGCATATAATTTTGCTTGTTGACGGCCTACCGATACGCCGATAGTTGTGCGTTTAGCTTCGATTACGGCCAATGGACGACCATCATCTCCAAATAAAACATAATCTGCATAACCCACGTTCGATGCATTTGGCATTCCAAACAACTCAAACTCTTCAACCCAATCTACGTTTAACTTCCATCCCACTCTGATCAGAGCTGTATCTATAAGCACCTTACGAGTTTGAAATTCGGACATGTCGATTGCATCCGGATCGATTATTTGGCTGTCTGGGTACATTTGTAACACAAAATAATATGTTTTGAATTATATAATATGGTTGATGTTGCAATACATATTGTAAAAATAATCCTCCAAATTCAGTGAAGATAAATTTCGATTTATCGACTTGTTTGACAAACTCTGCGAACTGGTTTTGAAGTTCTATTGGGGGCAACAACAATACTATTTTCCTCATAGCGGCCTGTGTTAATTTTTGGCGAGTTGTACCATTTACCTCTGAACTAAAATCAATTGTATTGAGTGCATTTTCCAGATAACATGTATTCAAAACATCAAGTGGTTGTAAAATATGTGCATGATTATTTACCCAACATTTTCCGCATATTGAGTATGCAACTCTCCCAATTTCATTAAAATGACCCCCATCCTCTGCAATTAATACATAATTTCCATCAAAAATGTAGCTTTCAACACTGTCTTGGATTCCATTAGCACCATAGTATGGATAAGGTCCCGGTTTGCGATCTGATGCAGTTATCGGAATTCTCATAGAATCGAGTATCTTACATGAAGCTTCAATTGTAGTATTTGGGAAGTTCTTTGAGTTGTTCTTAACAGTACCAAACATCTCGATAAATCTGGATTTGAAACTCATCCTATATACTTCCGATGTGAATTCTTTACGTTGTTTTGATTGACCATCGCGTATTCCAGAGTCGTATCTATTTTTTGATGTCCCAGCAGCACCTGAACCTGTTCTATCGGCATTCCTTTATCTATTGCCCGAGTCGCCAAGGTTCTTCTGAATTTATGCGGATGTACTCTACCGATATTCAAATGATTACCAATCTTTTTTAATCGAATCTCTACGCCGCTTATCTCCAAACTTTTATGAGGTTTTAATAAAGATACAAACAAAGATTGATTAGAATCGTCTCTTGAATTCAGGTAATTGGACAGGTGGACCTTTGTCCTTGCATCGAAATAAACTAAACGCTCTTTGTCCCCCTTACCAACGACAATACATTCCCGGTTTTGAAAATCAACATCTCTACGCTTTAAGTTTACCAATTCCCCGACACGCATTCCCGTAGATGAAAGAAGATCTATCATTGCTAAATCACGCAGATTACAACAATCATCTCTGAGCAATTCCAAAGTTTCGTCAGAATATACTTCTTTGACTGTTTTTGTTGTTTTGACTTTCTTTATGCGCCTTACAGGACTTTTCATAATGTAATCTTCATCTTCCATCCATGAATAGAAAGAGGACATGATTCTACGTATATTGTCTATTGTAACCTTGCTGACTTTTCTTTTATTCTGGTATTCTGCGAGAAAATGTCTTAGATCGTTTGTATCTACCAGAGAAATGGGTTTTTTGATCTGCTTGATAACCAATGAAATTGTTGAAGAATAGTAATTTATTGTTTTCTCCGAACAACCTTCAATTCTTTTGGATGCTATAAATGTTTCAATTATTGCATTGTCAGATAAATCAAAAGAATCGTGTTCTTCTTTTTCTTTGGATAAACAGTTTATGAGTACTTTGTGTAAGCTATTCAATTGTGTGTTGTCTAGAAATGTGTAGCATAAACGTTCAATTCTATCAATTATGTTGTTGTTCATGCTACATGACTATATTTTACGTGTCAAAATATCTAATGCCACCTAGAATATGTTGAATTCTACTACGATTTACAGGAATATTATTCAAATTTCGATTTATCGACTTGTTTGACAAAGTCTGAATACTCTTTTTGAAGATCTAGCGAAGGTAATGGAATCTTAACGGATTTGAGCAAATCACTAGTTATTCCTTTTATTGTTGCCCCTTTTTTCTGAGAATCAAGATACGGTGTGTACTTATCTAGACAGTGTTTAAGGAACAATAAATCAAATCTATGATCTATATCAAATAAAGACGTCACATCCTGACAGGTGCAGATCGGATCTGTATTAATTGACGATTTACCAACATTGATTCTTGTACCAACTATCAGTGAACCAGCAGGTATTAACGATGTGGCCGAATTGCGTATTGCATCTTCCGTTATCAAATACTTTGCAGAGGTTCTATCTATGTAATTAGATCCTAATGCGGTAGAAGAAATCCAGGGCAGATCTCCCTCAAAATACTCAGGATGTTTACTAGATGGCGTGCCTCCAGTCTTGAATTCACCAATTTTTCCTAACTCTACTACTTTCCAACTTTTTTCATTCCGAATGATGTCCCCAAACATCTCGATAAATCTGGATTTGATTAGTTGATCATATTTTTTTATACACTTTTCCAATATTAATTTCGATTTATCGACTTGTTTTACAAACTCTGCGAACTGGTTTTGAAGTTCTATTGGTGGAACCACAATTTTGAGAGAACTGTACTGTTGAGCATTGATATTAGGCTGTGCTGCTCCACGCTTTACATTATTTATAAAATTTATATAGTCTTCAGATTGAGTAAAATGGTACACATATGATGGATTTACAATGTCGGCATTTGGAATTAATCGTATTAAATATCCTGCATATACACATAGACCATCTTTTGAATTGTACTGAAATGTCTTACCAACAGTAGCCCCACTGCGTGCAAACAAAACATCCCCATCACAAAGGATGTATTTTTCTTCCATTTTACTCGGAGATTTAACATCGTTAGCTAATGTGCCTTTATCAGTTATATCCGTTATACGAACATAACGTACAGCGCCATCATAATCGATCGCTGAAGCTGTTGAACCGTATGATAAGTTTTTATTACATATTTTACCCAATGTGGATATGGGCCAACCATATTTATTTTCTGAAACTGAACCAAACATCTCGATAAATCTGGACTTGACCAAAATATCCAAATCATCCATGATTTTTTGATATGGATTACTATATGATTTGTTAGTCAAAGCATCCCCTCAAGATCTTTTAAATTCTGGGCAAGCTCTTTTTCCAATTCCATAAGTTCCGAAATTAATTGTTTGGTTGAAGGATATTCTTCTTCGACATAAACTGTCTTTTTGTATTTGTTAATCGACAAATCATATTCGTTTTCAATAATTTCTTCTTTGGGAACCATGAATGAATTTTCTGTACGTTCTCTCTGTAACTCTCCATCCAAATTGTGGAATCTGTTGATGATATCAGGAATATCGTTTGAATCACAAACAGTACGTTTATCATCTAATGTGTATCCATCGGATTTCATATCATAGAACCATACATTATCTGTTCCGCCGTGGCCTGTTTTTGTAAATATAATAATTGCTGTGGACACTCCCGCATATGGTTTAAAAACACCGCTGGGCATGGAAATGATTGCTTCCAATCTGTTATCATCCACAATTGCTTTTCTTATAGCCTTATGCGCCTTTGAAGATCCAAATAAAACTCCATCTGGAACAATTGATGCGCAACGTCCTCCTACGCGGAGTATGCGCATGAATAATGTCATAAACAAAAGCTCGGTTTTCTTCGTATTTGCAGCTTTCAAAATATCAGCAGATACAATATCTGAATCCAAACTCCCTTTGAATGGAGGGTTTGCTAAAATTAGAGAATATTTTCCAATGTCTGTGTTCTGATCGGAAAGACTATCTTTGTACAAAATATTCGGGTTATCTACGCCATGTGTCATCATGTTCATGGCTCCGATACGTAGCATGGTTCTATCCATATCATATCCTGTAAACATGGCATTATTGAAGTGAGCTTTTCTTTCTTTATTGTAGAAAATCTCGTCTTTCTTGGTTTCACGCAAATAATCTCCTGCCGCTACCAAGAATCCTGCTGTTCCGCATGCGGGGTCACAGATTAATTCTTCAGGCCCCGGATTCATCATCTCGACCATCATTCTTATGATGTGCCTAGGAGTCCTGAATTGTCCATTTGTACCGGAAGTGGATATTTTGGAAAGAAGATACTCGTATACATCACCCCTAACATCTTTTTGATTATCTTTACCCATAAACTGATAAATTTCATCCAATGAATCGACAATTTGTGAAAATTTTTGTGGTGTGGGTATTTTGAAAATAGCATCATCCATATACTTGGAATATGCACTGTCTTTATCCGAATGAATCTGTTTGATAAATGGGAAAACACCCATTTGAACGATATCATACATCTTTGCGGAAGGTAAGTCTCTGAATACAGACCATTTCAATTGCTGTCCGTCAACTTTGTAATCTCCGATTGAAAATTGTCCATCGAACATACTTTTGTAAGTTGTGCCCAACATGATTGCTTCTTTTGAACGGGTTTGATCCAAATCATCGAGATCTTTGATAAACATAAGATATGTAATCTGTTCAATTACATCAAGAGGATTTGTTAATCCACCTGTCCAAAAAATCTCCCACAATCCATCGACTTTATTTTTCAATTCACCAGTTATCAAAAATACCACTCCTCGTAACAAAACACGAAGGATATTGAACAATATAAAGACTAAGGGGTTACTTTAAAAACAACAAAAACCAAACACACCTATTATATTCTCAATCTCACATCCATTCTTGATGGGAACATACGGGACGCTCTCAACACCTGAGGATAATAACGAACCGTTATTTACAAAAGGGGAAAATTCTTTCCTAAGAATACTATGTGCATTCATGATAATCATGGTTGTTTACGACCATTGTTATCTTCCGCACGTTTCTAGCACATATGTAATGGCAATCAGCCGTTTTGCGATGCCCGTATTCTTTATGATTTCTGGATTCTTTTTGTTCACAACCAAAGGAGTCTCAGAAAATAAAATTTGGAAAAGAGCGTTACACATTTTGAAACTCTTGATTATTTTGAAAATCCTGTATTTCATAATCGATGCAACGATGGTTTTCATAGGTGCATATTCATTCGATCAAGTGATTCACAGTACACTTTTATGGTCGCCTCTTAACAGCCATTCCTGGTTCCTGTACATTCTTTTAGCAGATTACATAATATGTGCGGCTGTGGTGAAATACAAAATCAAGATAGAAAAATTGTATTTTTTGATTCCACTTTCTATTGGTTTGGATCTTTTATTAACAACAATACTCCCTGTATTGGGATACAATACTGTTTGGTACGGAGAACAAACATACACTTTAATTGGCATAGGATTTTTCTTTTTAGGATATTTAATCCATGCTAAAGAAAAAATGATCTGTAAATTTGCGACTCAGAATCTTTTGAATACAGGAATCGTAATTGGATTTTTACTTTCAGCCGTTGGGGCAATATATGTTCCAACTAGTAATTTGTACATAGGTTCGATTATTGCATCCATATGCATATTCATCACGGCGTTCAGAATTAATCCTCAAACGTATAGATCTCCTCTGATTGAACATATTGGCAGAAATCTTGTTGTTTGGATCTACATCATTCATCCGGCAATCATTCTTGCTTTGGAAATGAATATTCCATCCATAAATGCAGAAATGTTTTTCCTCAAGGTTCCGATTGCGTTTGCAATTTCTTTAATTTCCGCGGAAGTTATTCACAGAATGCATACAATATTCTTTGATAACCCAATAAAAAATACGGAAATAAAAATCAACAAAGAATGAGGATTTTACATGCTATATCTTAATTGTATGAATGGAGCGTCCAAAGATTCCATCGCATCCGCATTAATCGGATTACTTGATAACCCGGAATCATACAACGAAATTCTGAATTCTTTGAATATTCCCAACACAAAAATAAAATTGGAACAAACAACGGATCGTGATGTAAAAGGTTGGAGAATATCCGTTGAAACTTCTGAAATCAGACACCACACATCATTAAATCAAATTCATAATATTCTCAATGGTTTGAGAATCTCAAACAATGCAAGAGCGCTTGCTTTCGACATATATGATGTTCTTGGGTCCGCGGAAGCCCGTGCACATGATACAGACGTGGCAAACGTACATTTTCATGAAGTTGGAAACAACGAGGCTATAGCCTGCATTACGTGCGTTTGTGTGGCCATAGATATTCTAAAACAAGATGAGATTGTGGCATCGCCGATTAAAACGGGAATCGGAAAGGTTGTGTGTGCGCATGGAGAGATGAATATTCCCACACCCGCAACAAAAAATATTCTTGAATCCATTCCAAATATTCCAGGAGACGAATGCGGAGAGTATTGCACTCCAACCGGTGCGGCGATAGTAAAAGCACTTGCACACAGATACGGAGGATGCCAAAGATCTGTACCGAAAAAACAATCCATTGGATTGGGAAAAGGAAAGTGTGAAACACCCGATTTTGTTAATGCGATGTGTTTCTGAATTTTAAAGCCGGGTTTTACCCCGGCAGTTTTATCAGTTTTTGTCCCAGGTTGTAATACCGCTGACGTCCATTCCTTCGAGGCTGGATACGTCAAAGACGGGTTCTTCAATACCTGCGGCTTTCTGTGCACGGTAGTCCTTGTAACAAGCGAAAGCGTATTTCGCCAACAAACCAACCGCGATCATGTTAAACACACCCATGACTGCCATGAGGGTATCACAGATATCCCACATAAGCTGGAGTGAAATCAAACATGAAATGAAAACAACTGCAACGATGATTACACGAAGAACAGTAACTGCTGTTTTGCTCTTTGTGAGGAAGTTAACATTTGCTTCACACATCGAGTAATATCCAATGAGACTGGTAAATGCCAAAATCACAATAAATATTGCAAGAATCGCAGGTGCTGCCGCTCCGAGGAATCCCTGACTCAGAATTTCCTGAACGAGCTGTGATCCGTCAAGACCGAAGGCAAAGTAATCTCCGGAATATGTGAGGATAACGAATGCTGTTGCGGAACAAACCACAAGAGTATCGATAAGAACACCGAAAGACTGAATCAATCCCTGTTTTACAGGGTGAGGTACGTTTGCTGAAGATGAAATGTTGGGAACGGAACCGATACCGGCTTCATTGGAGAACACTCCACGTTTCAGACCCATCATAATTGCTGCACCCATACCACCTGCTACGAATTCTTTGATTCCGAATGCGCCTGCGATGATGTTGTAGAATGCTGCACCGATCTGGTTGAAGTTAATGATGATTGTAATAAGTGCGAATACAATCCATGCAACAACGAGGTATGGCACAATCTTGGAAGATGCTTTTGCGACACGTTTTACTCCACCGAAAATGATGGTTGCTGCTGCCAAAGCGATTCCGAGACCGATTACCCATTTGTAATCTGCGGTTCCGATTGCACCAACAATTGCATCGGTTGCGTTTGATGCCTGAACACCAATGAAACCGACACCGTATAATGCGATAACGAGAACGGCAAGAAGAATTGCAAATTTGTAATTTTTAAGACCGTTTTTGATATAATATGCGGGACCGCCGACAAAAAGACCTTCTTCATTCTTTTCTTTGAACATTTGACCGAGAGTACATTCCATAAAGGAAGTTCCGGCACCAATAATTGCAAAAATCCACATCCAAAATACTGCACCAGGTCCACCAGCGACAAGAGCTGTTGCGACACCGGCAACATTACCGACACCAACACGAGCGCCTAGACCCACACAAAATGCTTCGAAAGAAGAGATGTGTTTTGTGGTTTCGCCTTCGTGTATTCCAGATAGTGATAGCTTAAATCCTTCAACTGCAGTTGAAATCTGCATGCCTCTGAGCTTTATCAAAAAATAAATTCCAGCACCGATAAGGAAAACGAATGCAATATACCAAGCGTAGGTATTTGCGAATCCGACCGCTTCGGAAATGGAATCCATTAGATTTCCTTCCATGGGGTAGGCATGAAATGATAATATATAGACTTTTATTGTAAAAGATGGGGGCGTGAAAGCCCCAAATTAGTTTTAGTTGCCCTTTTCAAGCAATGCTGCGATTGGTGGTAACGCAATCAAAACTGCACCAACAATTGCGAGATATGCTCCGATTGCGGGTACTGATTTCAGAACTGCTATCAAGATGTCAGAAGAATCATTCATCCACAAGATGGTAACTATTGCAAGTGCAATCATTACAACACCAATAATCAATGTTACAAGGGAACCTACCTTACCAAGTGGCTTGAATGCAGAAACGATTGAAATAATCAATGCGATTGCTCCCATAATTGCTATGACAAGGGGCAGATACTTCTGGAAGTCGTCACTGACATATTCTGTGTTTGATAACAGTTCCATACCAGTTAATGAATCAAGAATTGTCACAACACCCATGGTTTCGGAAGATATTGTAATCCAATCCAAAAACAAAGCTACAATGGCCAGGATCGAACCTACGATAACAATAATCGCAGGAAGACTGAATGGCCCTAATTTAATATCGCAGACGGACATTTGTTTAACCTCATAGAAAAAAGAGGTTTTGAAGTATTTAATACTGCGTTAAAGAAATATCTGGCACTGTGTAGAGTAGAAATTAAAAGGTCGCATAGTATGGAAAATACATTCAGTTTAGAAATTGTAAAACTACGACATATGCCGTAATTGTCTACGGTCAGTATTTAATAATAGAATAAAAATTCTTCAATCTATGACTGACTCACATAATGGATCTCAATCCAATATGGTCAATCCCGGATCCCTGGGATTGATTGCGTTTGGAATGACGACTTTGCTTGTCTCTCTACACAATCTCGGACTTTTTGCCATAGATTCGGTTATCCTGTCGATGGCAATCTGCATAGGAGGTTTTGCACAGGTTGTTGCAGGATTGCTCGAATTCAAATCTAAAAATGTAATAGGTGCAAACGCATTTACATTCTTTGGATTGTTTTGGATCGCATTTGCAATCATTGGAACGGATGTGTTGTCATCTCCCGCAGAACCTATGGCGCTTGCATCATTCTATGCAATTTGGGGATTGTACACATTGATATTCGTAGTAGCTTTGCTTAAAAAGAGTATACTGTCACGCATAATCTTCACTTCAGTTATGATTCTCTTCTTTGTATTGGCTGCAATCCAACTTTCAGATCTTGAATTCTTGCCATATCTTGCAGGAGCCCTCGGACTCATCGCAGGCGGAGCGGCTATGTACGATGGTGCAGGAATAATTATCAACGAAGTGCACGAAAAGGAAGTACTTCCAAGATAAATTTGATAAAAACTTCTTAAATTTTTTCTTCTAAAAAGAGCCCTTCCGGGCTCGGTTTTAGACTATTTTTGATCCTGCATCAGGACTTGCACTCTGGTTGTAAACATCTTTTACATCGAAGACCCAGACTGCTCCGGCCTGCATGCCGATTGCTTTGAGAGCTTCATTCATTCCATCGAAAACAGGCCCAGATGTGAGCTGTTCTTTTGCTACGGCATTGATACAATAGGACTCTTTTCCTGCAACTGCAGAAATTGCAACCTTGGAATTTGTTTTCATATTTTCTGCAGATCTTTTCATAAGAATCTGTCCGACAATAATTGTTTCGGGAGATACAACTTTGAAACTTCCGCAAACAATTGCATGAGGCTGACCGTCTTCGGATACGGTTATCAAAGATTTGATTGTTGAAGGCTCGTTGATTTTATTGATAATATCTTGTGGAATATTTGCCATATTTTCACCTAAGACATAAACTGATTGTGCATATTTAAGAAGAAAAGTATACTTGATGTAACTAATAGATACATAGTTACACCAAGTATACTTAGGTAAGTATTATATTCTAAAAATATGATTTGACTGCATGGTTCTAGCAAATCCCCGTTCTATTTGTCCTTTGGATGCCGCAATGGAAATTATCGAGGGCAGATGGAAAACGGAAATTATATGCAAGCTAGCAATCAATAAAAAAATGAGATTCAATGAGATTTTGAAAACCACTGAGGGAATCTCGTCAAGATCGTTAACTCTACAACTAAAATCTTTAGAAAAAGACGGGATGGTTCACAGGGAAGTTTTTGCCGAATCCCCTCCAAGGGTTGAATATTCATTAACACCAAAGGGAAAATCAATTTTACCAATACTGGGTGAATTGTCCAAATGGGGACAAAAACATCTGTATCATAATATCATCGAAATTGATGAGTGAAATAACAATCGTTGTACACAATAAATCCTGATGTGACTAAAAAGTTCAGAATTGATTGAAAAAATGTAGTTATCCAGATGGATAGTGGTGGGCCCGCCCAGATTTGAACTGGAGTTACTTGCACCCCAAGCAAGAAGGATACCAAGCTACCCCACGGGCCCATTTGTTTTTTAAAAAGTTTAACCAAGAGGTTTGATCTCACCTATGAGGTCTGCATGAGATACGATCATTCTGCGGCAGCAGTATCTGTCAAGACCGAGGTCATCGAGGACTGCTTTGGGATCTTCTCCCATTTCTACGCGCTGAACGTATTCGGGGTAGGCGCTACCGACTACCTTTCCACATGTAAAACATCTCACAGGTATGATCATGTTATCACCTTAACGGTAGGACTTCTGCTTCTTAGCACGAGCACCGTGTCCGAGTGGCTTCTTGGGGAGTTTTCTCCTGTCATCGTTGATGATAAGAGTCCTGTCGTAAGCTCTGAACATGGCATCGAGTTCTTCGTCCTTGTAGAAGTCTACAAGGCCTCTTGCGATTGCTGTCCTAACTGCTGTTGCCTGACCCATAACACCGCCACCGCTTACGGTAACGTTGATATCGACCTTTGCTGCCTTTTCAGGTGCGAGTCCCAAAGGCTCTTCGACTTTAAGTCTTGCGAGCTCAGGGGTGTACATTGCAACGGGAACTTTGTTGATAGTTACCTTTCCGGTACCTTCTTTAACAACAGCTCTTGCGATTGCTGTTTTCCTTTTTCCACTTGTGTTTACGCACTCCATTAGAATCACCTAACATTGGATCCCAGGAATTTAGCAATGGCTCCCAGGGTAGTATATTTACCAGTAATCTTTCTTGCTGCGAATTCAGGTACTTCTGCTTCAACATCAGCGAACTGCTTAGGAACTCCGACGAATACGTGGAGTCTTCTGTATGCCTCTCTGCCTGATGTCTTCATCCAGGGAATCATTCCCCTGACGCATCTCTTGAAGAGAAGATCTGCTCTGCGAGGGTAGAAGGGACCTTTTCTCTTTGTTGTGTCTCCGCGGTCGACTCTAGCTTTGAAGTCTGCGAAGATCATATCCCTTTCACCGGTGATGATAATCTGTTCAGCATTAATGACTGCGATTTCTTCGCCTGCCATGATTCTCTGAGCGATGAGACTTGCGAGTCTTCCCTCAGTGAGACCTTTTCCGTCAATAACTGTAACCATTCAAATCACCTCATGATCCTGACTTTGGAGCCTTTTGGATTTTCGTCCATAAGCTGTGCAATAGTCAGCACTTTTCCGCCTGCTGCTTCGATGGCAACTTTAGAAGCGCCTGAGAAGCAGTATGCTGCAACTGTAATTTTTTTGCTAATCTCGCCTGCAGCGAGAACTTTTCCAGGGACAATAACTGTCTCACCGTCTGCTGCATATCTCTCGAGTTTGCTAAGGTTTGTTTCTGCCCAGTTTCTCCTGGGTTTCTCAAGCCTTACTGCAATATCTCGCCAGATTGCTGCTCCGGTCTCTCTCTCTTTTGCCTTGAGGTTATCGATCAAGGAAATGAGTTCAGGATTTGTTTTGGAACTAACGCTCATATTTCTGACTCTCCCGATATTGGGTAATCGAGAGAAGTATAGGTTATTTATAAAACTATGCTTGAAACTCCGATTATTTCGCAACTGGCGTGTTAGAGAATATACAATACATACATTACACATGCGCGCGCAAGGCGTGGAAAGCACGGAAAACGCACAAAACTAAATAAGGCTTAAAGGATTGCCTCGACTTGGAGTTTAATAGAATGATTAGATTCGGACCAGCAGGTATTCCCCTTTCTTGTAAAGGCCGTACACTCAAAGACGGTATAGAAGACGTAAACAATCTGAGCCTTACCGCCTTAGAAATTCAGATGGTCAGATCTGGAGTTCAGCTTTTGTATCCTGAAGAGGAAGAAGTCGGTTGTACTCTAGACGAACTCGAAAGTATGTTTGTTGTCGAAATTCTCAGAGACGACGAACCTATATGCGATGTTAACGAAATCATTGAAGAAGATGATATTCTTGTATCCCTTCCTTCATCCGTAACAGATAACTTCCACGAATTGACCCATGTCGGAGAGATGGCCAAAAGACTGGATGTTGTTCTTTCTATGCACACTCCTTATTACATGGACCTCAGTTCAAACACCGAAATGTCTGTAAACTGTCTTGACACAATCAGGTATGCAGGAATTGTATTGAACGGACTTGACGGAGACATGGTTGTCACCAATTTAGGTCTATACAACAAATCGGTTTCTCAGGAAGAAGCTGAAAATAACATTTACGACAACGTTGAATCACTCATGGGTTGGTGGAGCGATGTTGGATTAAAACCCAAACTTGGTATTGAAATCACAGGCCACGATGGTGTATTCGGTTCAATGGACCAGGTTTTGGATATTTGTGATCAGTTTGATGGACTTGTTCCCGCAATCAACTTCTCACACCTTCACTCTCGTACATTCGGATCCCTCATAGATTCTTCGGATTTCGAAGATGTACTCAAACAGGTTGAGCCATACTGTGCAGGCGGTAATATTCACACAACTTTTGCAGGCGTAGAACATTTCGAAGGAAACGAAAAGAGACTTACTCCCATCAAGAAAGGAGATCTTAAATTCGAACCTTTGGCAGAAGCACTCGTTGAACTCAAACCCGAAGCAACAATTATTTCAAACTCGCCTCTCCTTGAGCACGATGCAGTCTACATGAGAATCATTCACGAAAGAGTTCTGACAAAAAAAGTCACCAAAGCACTCAAACTCAAAAAGAAAGAGGAAGAACTTGCAATGACTGAAAATACAGAACTCAATCCTAATACCGAGGAAGAATGAGCCAAAATACCGGATCTTTAGACTATCTCGTAGAAAAAATAAAGAAATCTGTTGAAACGATTAGTCGTGAAGATAGAGATTTGTTTATTTCACTTATATTAGAGAAAAAGAAGATATTCATTTACGGTTCAGGCCGTTCCGGATTGATAGGACAGTTGTTTGCAGTACGTTTGGTACAGCTTGGTCTTGACGTTCACTTCGTTGGAGAAATGACAACTCCGATTATTCGTAAAGAAGATTTGACAATCATAGTTTCCAACATGGGTGAAAACATGTCGGGAACTCAGACTGCAAATATTGCCCGTCGTATCGGATCTCATGTTGTTTCTATAACTTCACGTAAAAACAGCAAACTTGCTAATTCTTCCAATACTGTAATCCATATGAAAAACTGTGATTCCGCAGATAATGCAGTTTATGCACCGCTGGGAACATTGTTTGAAGATTCGGTTATGATTTTCTTCGATAGTTTGATTCCAGAACTTATGGAAAAACTCGATGCATCCGAATCCGATATGCGCAACAGACACGCAATATGGGTTTGATTACTCTAGAATGATCATTTTTATTTCACTTGGATCGCCGGGATTGCTATCGAATGCTTTCAGTTCCTGCCTTACAGGATCAATAACTATTGCAAATCCTCCAAGTTTCCCAAACAAGCCATCTTGAGTTTTTATGTCTGTTTCAGACATAAAACATCCAAATCCTGGATGCGAGTGATACCATCCAACAACCATGTTATCGTCTTCCAATTCATCTATGGCGTCGAATAAATCATCCATAGATACGGAATCGAACCTTACACTAACCATATCGGATTGAAGATTTGATGTAATGACTGAGAAAACTTCTGCATAAACGCCTTTGTTATCGCGATATAATTTTCCAACCATGAGCCCCATAATTTCTTTTTCTTCGTCCAAACCTTCGTCTGCATGATCCGTCATTTTTTCTAATACTTCTTTGCGTACGAAAAGTGAAGCTCCCGGAGCTTTACGGGGTTTTTCTTCCAATTCGGCCGCACTGGTTTCTAATATCTTAGGCATTTTTTCCACCATAATTTATGGTCATATCGGTTTCCGCAGTATTATCCGAAAAGAAACGTGCTGAATCTATACACGATTTGGTTCCGAAAGGATTGTACGGATTTGGATTCGCTACCATGTATTCCAATGATTTTATGAATGAAGTTAAAGTTGAATTAAATTCCCATGTATCCAAAGTTTTGATACATACATATCCTCCATCTTCAGGATTCATAATATTTGGATGATATATCGGTGTTTTCCACCTTGCATCGGGTTTTCTAAAAGGATAATCTTCTGAAACAATGATTGTACATGTATGATTTTTAATCATTCTTTCTTCTGTTGCGTAAGCAGGTTGATTTTTTAGATTGATTGTAATCTCTAAAGGAAAACTTGCATCGGTTGGAACTTCGGGAACATCTACGCCCCGTTGTTGATTGTATGACGATATTTCATTGTTTATTCTTTTAATCAAAACTGGGCCCGGAAGAGGCATTAACATCCACCTTCGGGGTCGGGAATCAACTCTAGAACGTCATCGTTAAGAATATTCTCTTCTGCTACAGACATATTCGGCCTTAGTAATGTTTTTCCGCGCTTCAAAACGTACGCACCGGGATCTTTGTTCCAAAATTCGGCAGCACATTCAATAATCTCACCGATTCTTTCGTGAGGTTCTAATTCCATCCTCATTGTTTCTTTTCCTGCGGTTACGTTTACAACTGTTATTCTTATACTCATTTAATCACCTTCATGATTCGGGCAAGAGGGGTCTGTTTCAACAGAAAGCGTCTCCATAGTCCCCTCTGTTCCGTTGTAAAATGTTATTCCCTTGATGCAAAGATCTTCACGGAAAGATGCGATTTTCATACCTTCCCGAACAATCATTGCTGCGATAATTGATGTTGTTGTAATTTCGGCCGCGATATGTGGGCGATATACAGTTGTATCTCTGCCCGTACACGTAAATCTCATGTTCAAAATTTTCATATGGCTGCGGTTCATTGCGCATTGCAAACATGCTCCTGTTTTCAAAACGGTTTGAACCCTCCCTCTGAATCCGTCGGTAGCCCCGTCGACATAAGGAATTCCATAATATCTTGCGTGTGAATTTACATGTAGTCTTGCTGCTACATTATCCAAACAACCTAGTATCAAATCAAAGTTCCAATTCTCTAATTCTTCGACTCTACAGACTTTAGAAATAATGTGTACAGATGAATCTAAATCAGATGCGCGTTCAGCCAAAATATCTGCTTTCATAACGGATTTTTCATCATTTTCTCTGAAAAACAGACATCTGCTGAGATTTGAAATCACGATATCATCCATATCTACAATCACAATATTTCTGAAACCTGCTAAAACCATGCATTTTACAGCTTCGTTGCCCAAAGCCCCGGCACCCACAACCAAACATCTCGTTTTATGTATGGATTCCAGATTTAACCAATCTATACGTTTCATACGCTCGAAACGATCACGGTCTGAATTCCCGGGCTTCATAAAATAATAACAATTTATTGTTATTTAATACAACGCTAAATTAAATCAAATGTTCAGGGCACGATTAAGTATTTTAACATATATTCAGGAGCATGGCAGCACAAATTCGCCTCCCCGAACATTCACATTGTGGATTCTGTTTGAATCCCACTCCATACGGAGAAGATTTCTGTAGTGAAGAGTGTCGTTTGAATGCTGAGAAAGAAGCAAACAAAGAAAAACTTAACAACTATAAATTTGCAGGTTTTGTTGTTGTAAGTTTGGTTGTGCTTGTAGTATTAGCGATTCTTATATAATGCGGATTTTAACGCCTTGACATCGTGTATCCTTACGATATCTGCTCCAGATTTTATTGAAACCATTGCTGCTTCAATGCTGGCTTCGTTTTTATCAATATTTGGATAAAGCGTTGAAAGGAATCTCTTACGTGATGATGCCATCAAAACTTTACAACCTTTTGAAAACTCGGAAGAATTGTTTAAAATTTCTATATTTTGTTCGGGAGTCTTTCCGAATCCCATTCCGGGATCAAGAATAATTTTGTCACGAGATATTTTTGCATCATCCGTTTTGATTAATCTTTCTTCAAAAAATTCATTGATTTGAGATATGACATCGCCCTGCATTGAAACATCATGCATATTGTCCGGATTTCCATACATGTGCATAATCACTGTAGATACATCGTTATCTGCAACAACCTGAAGCATACCTTCTCCTCTGAGTCCGTAGACATCATTGATTATGTTTGCTCCAGCGTCAATACATTTTTCAGCCACCTCGGATTTCATCGTATCTACGGAAATCAAAACGTTGGAAGTTTCTGAAAGTCTGCGAATTACGGGTAAAATTCTATTCAATTCAACTTCTGCAGATACTTTTTCGGAACCGGGGCGTGTGGATTCTCCACCTATATCAATAATATCCGCGCCGTCGTCTATGAGTTCATAAGCATGCTCCAGAGCGGATTCCGGACGGAGAAAAAGACCTCCGTCCGAAAAAGAATCTGGGGTTACGTTGAGTATCCCCATGAGTTTCAGTTTCTGTGTAGATTTCATAACAGGCTGTCAACCAATTCCACGAGATCTACAACCTCGGTTTTACGGTCTCCTTTGCCTGCCAAGAGATTGTTAACACAGAAAGGACATGATGTGATAATCATGTCTGCAAATTCTGCCTCAGACATTCTTGTGTCTGCAATTGCTTTGGATTCTTCGGGGAATGCAGATTTTACACCGCCTCCTCCACCACAGCAATGACTGAGTTCACGGGAGAATTCCATCTCACGGAAATCCAATTCAGGAATCTTGGAGATTACTTCACGGGGTGCATCATACACACCGCAGTGTCTACCAAGGTGACAGGGGTCGTGGTATGTTGCAATCTTCTTCAAAGGTTTAAGTTTGAGATCCTGTTTTGCAAGGAATTCTGCCATGTGAAGAACTTCGAATGGAACATCTACGTATTTTGGATATTCGTGTTTGAACATTCTGTAACATCCGGCACAAGACAAAACCAAGGTTTCAACACCAAGAGCTTTGATGGAATCTACATTCTTTTTCATAAGTTTGACAACATCATCGTTGTCCCAACCAATCCTCTGCATAACAGATCCGCAGCAGGTTTCATCGAGTGTTGTGTAATCTACGCCCAATTTATCCAAAATCGAAAGTGAAGCTTCGGATGTTTTCTTGGAACGATATGTTGCAGTACATCCTGCAAAATATGCAACTTTAGCTTTCTTGGGGGTTCTTCCCAAAGTTTCCATAACAGATGCTTTTTCTCCGAATGGATTACCTGTTTCAAGAACATTATCAATGATTGCTTTGTGTTTAGGCAAAATGTGACCGTTTTTAACAAGATCTGCACGGCATGTTTCGATAATGTCTACGATTTTTACTTTTGATGGGCATCTGCGAACACAATCTGCACATGTTGTACATGTGTACATATTCTGAATAACAGATTCGTCAGCCTCGATATCTCCGACCAAAAGTCCGTATGTAAGAATAATACGTCCTCTTGATAGTGCGGAGTCCCAGCCGATGGCTTTGAATGAGGGACATACACTTTTGCAGAATCCGCACATTGTACAGACATTGACTGCGTTTCTTACTTCTTCTAATTTATCTGTTTTGAAATCGCTCATTAGACCACCTTTGGAATTGTTACGCTTCCATCCATAAGAATGATGATTTCCGCTTCCGGATCATCGGCGAGAGCTTCTTTGAGAGCATCTGCAACATTGGAGAATGGTTTTATGTTTGCTGTAGAAAGGATTTCAGGATCCAAATCTGTTACAGCCCATACGTCTGCCCATGTTGCGATTTCTGCCATTTTTGCTGCTTTGTGATATCCGAGTTTGTACTCTTTCCTAAGATTCTCAAGTACTTCGTTGGGGTTTTCGGATGATGAAAGCTGATCAAGGAATGTGGGGTGTCCGATTCCTTCTCTGCACTTAGAAACCATAATGATTTTTCCGCCTTCTTTCAATGCCCATTTTCCATTATCCAATGCTTTCTGAGATTGATAGAGATCGACATCCATGGGATACGGCGCCACTGAGATGACGATACCTGCTTTGCGGGGAATTGGAACGGAGAACACTTCGTTTGCCCATTCTACTGCCTGTTCGAATGCGGGGTTAAGTGCTCCCGAGGCTACTTTGAATATGTTCTGATGTCTGTCCAAAACCATCTGAATCGAGAAAATTTCTTTTCCTTTCACAACTTCCAAAGCATCCATCATATCTTCATGAACAGGATTTCCTTTGAGAACAAGAGACTGAGCCTCCATGTTCATTGCAAGTTTGTGGTTGGTCTCGATTGTTTTGAATGATGCAACACCGGGAAGGAATGATTTTCTTCCACCTGTGTAACCTGCGAAATAATGGGGTTCGACACTTGTAATGATTACTAAACGGTCGGCTTCCACTGCAATCTTGTTTACTTCCATCGGCGTACCGTTTTTGGATTCGCCGAGATACACGCATTCAGACTCTTTTGCGTTGTGGGAAATAATACGATCTTTAATGTTTTCGAAGTGTTTTCCGAAAACAAAATCGTTTTCTTCATCGGTCATCGCTCTGTGGTTTCCGGTAGCTACCAAGTACCTTGCGGTTCTCAGATCCATCTTTTTAGATAGTGCATCCAATACTTTTGCAGTAGGTGTAGGTCTGGTTCCATCATTTACGATGAAAACAATATCTTCCCCGCCTTTGAGGAAGGCTTCGAGTGATTCGTAGCCGATTGGTGCGTTTATGGATTCGTTGATGACGTCGTCTGCCTGTTTGCATTCAACATCTTTAGGGTAAAATGTACCGATATAGTTCTTTTCGGGAACGTCTATCTTCTGTACTCCGTCTTTGCCGTATTTCACATCGATGATCATTATGATGCCTCCGCGTGTGATACTTAATTCGTGGACTGTTATAATTAAGTTGTTCTAAGTACGGGCGCTCGCGCACGTTATTTAGCGCAAGGTTTTTTCAATAAGTCCGCAATTGTGTATTTTAATGGCTTCTTTTGAAGATGTTGGAGAACGTGCGCTTATACAGAAAATGATGAGTGTTATCCGCCCTTGCGGTTCGGAAGGTCCGGGGGATGATGCAGCCGTGCTTAACAACGTTGGAGATGCTGTTATTTGTTCAGATTTGGTTACTTTTGAACGCCATAAACCCAAAGAAATGAGTTTCGAACATTTTGGATGGACCGCAGCTGCTGTAAATTTCAGTGATTTGGCTAGTATGGGTGCCAAACCAAGAGGCTTATTGGTATCTCTCGGAATTCCCGGAAATACAGACGAACAGGAAATATTCGATATGATGAGCGGTGCTGATCAATGTGCCGAATTCTGTGAAACATTCATTGTCGGAGGAGATACTAAACCCGGAAGCGGATTTATTGCTGGAACAGCAATCGGATCAATGGATGGGAGAACTCCTATGACTCGCAAAGGTGCACAACCCGGAGACATAGTTGCGGTAACCGGTTGCTTAGGTGGTCCTGCAGCAGGATTTTACGCATTGGAAAATGGTGTTTCAAATGATGATTTACTGTTCCCGCTTTTCGTTCCGGTTCCCCGCGTTGAAGAAGGAATTCTCCTTAGTGAAACGGGTGTTATAACATCGTGTATGGATATTTCGGATGGTTTGGCGGTTACTGCACGCACAATATGCGAACAGAGTATTGTGGGTATGGAATTGGAGTGGGAATTCCTTCCGATTCATGAAAATGTTGATCAAATTTCCACCGCTTTCAATATCCCTAAAGAAGATCTGGTTCTTTATTGGGGCGGAGAGTATGAACTACTCTTCACATTTAACAAAAAAGACATTCAAAAATTATACGACAGAGGAATCGCATTCTCCATTATCGGAATCGTAACAAATGAAAAATCAGTTTACATTTCCGAAGGTGATGAAAGGAAGGAGATGAAAGATGGGCGCTATTAATCCAGTTGTTGAGGCCAAGTATTACTCTCGTGAAAACGGAGCATACAGATGCGGATTGTGTCCTCACAACTGTTTGATACCCATCAACGGATTTGGAAAATGCGGTTCTCGCAAAGGCGAACAAAGTATGCTTGTTGCGTACAACTATGGGAGAGTATCTTCATTATGTGTCGATCCCATTGAGAAAAAACCTTTGTATCATTTTAAACCACATAGCAGAATATTTTCTGTGGGAAGTATCGGTTGTAACATGTGTTGCAAACACTGCCAAAACTATGCTATTTCTCTTTCACCTACAGGTAAGAAACGTACAACCTACGAATCCCCAGAAGAACTTACCACTTTGTGTCGCAAAGAAGGCATGAATTCGATTGCATTTACATACAACGAACCAACAATTTGGATTGAGTATATTTTTGATGTTATGGAGGCAGATCCTACTTTAGGATGTGTAATTATTACCAACGGTCTAATCGAAGAAGAACCTCTGAGAGATCTTTGTAAAATTTCAGACGCATTTAACATAGATATCAAAGGATTTACCGATGACTTCTATATGGAGATATGTGGAGCACATCTAAAAGATGTGCTTAATGCTGCAAAAATCGTTCATGATGAAGGCGTTCACTTAGAATTAACATATCTAATTATTCCCGGACACAATGATTCTGAAGACGAATTGCGTAATTTTATTGGCTGGGTCATAGAAAATCTTTCGCCGGATACACCGGTTCATTTCACAAGATTCCACCCCGATAACGAAATGCAAGACGTACCGTGGACTTCAGTTGAAACGTTATCCAAAGCATGGGATATTGCGGATGAAATGGGTTTGAACTACGCATACGTAGGAAACATCCTGAAAGAAGGAATGGATGACACCTACTGTCCGGAATGCGGAACGGTTGTCATGAGACGTCTGGGGTATCTTGTAGATTTTGTTGCTTTGGAAGAGAACAGATGTGCTTATTGCAAGCACGATTTGAATCTCACCCTGTGATTAAGAACAAAAGATTACCTATCAATGCAACGAAAATCGTAGCTACGGTTATCGGAACAATAAATGGAATTATTGGTGTTACCCATATTCTATCCATACCGCTTTTTTCCAATCTTTCGTAGATTTCGGATGTGTTTTCATCCGAAGGTCTACAGAAAATCAATTCTCCGTCTTCTACATCCTGCACAGGCCAAACTTTAGACACCTTTGCCATATTCAAATCCATCTGTCTTCCAAAAAAGATGTATTTTGAAAAAGGAACTTTATCGCGAATGTTTTGAATCAGATATCTTACGGAATAGATCATAACGAATGCGGATGCAAAGAATAAAACTGCAACTGAAAATGGCATGATTACAGACATTATCGATTCAGATACGGGAATTATCGGAAATCCAAGAAATACAGGATATAATGGAAGCACACCTGATAGTCCGATTAAACATTTGACATCGGCACCTCCTGCTATGGCTCCCATGAAATACAAACCAATGAAGAAGATTGATGATAAAAAGAATGTTAATCCTGCTGAAACTACAACATCATTCCATCCGATTGTTGCAGGAATCAAGAATAAGAGAATTAATGCTGTGTAAAATAAAATCGAACGTAAATTTGAACGTTCGGATATGTGAAGAATATCATAAAAGACCAAAGTTACACCTAAAATTATCAAAATATGAATCCATGAAAACCCTGAATTATAGGACAATATAGCAAATGATATTACCGATAATCCCCCCAAGAACCACCAAAGATTATCGTTTATTTCACGTGTTTTCACATCATGTACGCTTGCTATAATCAAAATCATGATTAAAATTGCAAATATCACAACCGAAATCTGGACAAACATAACATCAAAATGTTATACGTTACTTTTTATCCTTTCTGTTCTATATGGATATATGAAGAGCAGAACTATAGCAATCGTAACCCTTACATTGCTATTAACCGTATTTCTAACAGCTTTAGCCGTTCCTGACGAATGTGAAGCTGTTTCTGAAGATGATGTTACGATAATATCACAGGATTTTGACAAACCTATCGATGTACGTGCTGGATCTTCAAAAGAAATATCTGCTTTCTTCTACACTACTGTGGGAGACCGCTTGGTTTACGTTTCATATAGTGCGTCAACACCAGATATCAAAGTGAGTTTAACTTGCCGTGAAACAGGTAGTTCCACAACCACAAACAACATGTTGTTTTTGAGTTCTTCATCTGAATCTTCGGCATCCGGAGAATGTCATATTTCAATTGTTGTTGATCAATATGCAAGAAGTGGAGAAGAATCTCTGAATCTTGAGTACAAAATCATCAATCCTGCTGACGGTAGTGAATACACAAAAAAACAGACACTTGTTATTGATGTGAATTCTTCTTTGTCTTCGGGAAATGCATATAACAAAATTATGGGAATCTGGGATAATACTTTCCCAGCTCCTTTTAGTGGACCTGTTACCTCAGCTATAATCACAATGATTGTGTGGATAGTAATCGGTATTATTTCTACAATCATGATCGTTCCATTGATTCTTAAGATCACACTTAAGAAAAATGAAACCGAAATTAAGGAAATTTTGATGGGTATCAGAAAATTGATTTTCATAATTATTTTAGCATTTGGTGTGACCCAGACTCTGAAGGTTTTAGGTGCGAGTGAAATAATCATTGGAACCGCGACCGCGATTTTCGGTGTTGTTACAATTGTTTTAGGATCATTGATTGTATGGAATGTTTACGTCGTTGCAATCAAATTCTTCTTGCACAAAATGTCTGAGAATAGAGAATCGTACGGTGTAGATAATTCACTTATTCCTCTTTTCAAAATGATTGGTAAAATCCTGATTGGAATTACGGCTGTAGCAAGTATTATGGCAACTCTTGGATTCAACCTCTATGCAATAATAGCAGGTGCGGGAATAGTCGGTCTCGCTATATCTTTGGGTGCTCAGAACATGCTCAACCAGTTCTTCTCGGGTTTGACACTTCTTATAACCCGTCCATTCAAATCCAACGATCTTATTCGTCTTGGTGAGAATACCGAAGTTTTAAGAGTGAGAAGAGTGGGGATTATGACCACTACTTTTGAAAACTGGACGAATGCAGAAGTATTCTCTCTTCCGAATAATATGGTAACCGGTGGAAAAATCGTAAACATTACTGGCGAAAACAGAGCATACAGGATTCTTTTACTGATGACTGTTGCATATGGAAGCGATTTGAAATTGGCAAAACAGATTATGTTGGATGCTGCGATGAATCACCCTCAGGTATATACGGATGGCCGTTTCCAAATGCCCCTTGTCCGCGTGGAAGCTATGAACGAATCCGATATCACAATCAGACTCACCGCATACGTCAAAGATTTCGAAGATGCGGGAACCCATGCAGGAACTCTTCGTGAAACAATCTACGAAGAATTTGTCAAACAAGGAATTCATGTTCCGTTCCCACAGTTGGATGTACATATCCACAACAACTGATCAGAACTTGGGCTAATGTATTTCGTTAAATAGCCCACGTTCTGATAATAGTTTTTATAGTATTATTTTGTATCTCGTCAATATCATTACGAAATCTGTAATGAGGGGTGGAAACCATGATAGACAATCTCGACAAGCGTATTATCGAAATGATGAAAAAGGATTCAAGATGTCCTTTTGTAGAAATTGCAAGTCAGTTGAACGTATCAGAAGGTACGGTTCGCAGCAGGGTTCACAGAATGACCGAAGAAGGAATCATTCGTGGATTTACCATTAAAACCAGCTCCAAAAACGTTAAAGCGTTGGTAGAAATCAGAATCGACGTAAACACGGATACACAAGAAATTGCAAAAGAACTTGCGGGGTACGAAGGTGTTACCGAAGTATTCGAAGTTACAGGAGATCAGGATATCATAGCTATCGTAGATGTCGAGTCATCGCACCTTTTGAACGACATAATCGAAAGAGTTCGCCACTACGACAATATACTCAGTACGCGTACGCGTTTGATACTCAAAGAACATTATGGAGAAATGTAAGATGTTTGCAGGTACAGCAACGGCATTAATAACGCCCTTCAAGAAGGACGGAAGCATTGATGAAGAATGTCTCAGAAGACTTGTTGATTTTCAAGAAGAGAACGGTGTGAACACACTTGTTCCCTGTGGTTCTACAGGAGAGTCTGCCACCCTGACTCACGATGAACACTTGAAAGTTATCAGCATTGTAATCGACCAGGCCAAGAAGGCAAAGATTTTGGCTGGAGCCGGAAGCAACTCCACCGCAGAAGCTGTTATGCTCAGTAAAGCATCTGCAGACATGGGAGCAGATGGAATTTTATCAATCTCTCCATATTACAACAAACCAACTCAGGAAGGAATTTTCCTTCACTTCAAAGCAATTGCAGAGGCTATCGATCTCCCCTTGGTCGTATACAACGTTCCGGGAAGGACAGGGTCCAACATTACACCTGAAACCGTTCTCAGACTTGCAGACGTTCAGGGAATCGTCGGAGTAAAAGAAGCCAGCGGAAATATCAATCAGGTTCAGCGCATATTAGCAGGTAAACCCAGGGACTTCGAAGTTCTCTCAGGCGATGATGGAATTACATTCCCACTCATGGCATTGGGCGCATCAGGTGTAATTTCAGTTACATCTAACTGCTGTCCCAAACTTATGTCCGACATGGTTGCATTCAGCAGAAACGAAAGATATGTAGAGGCTGCAGCAATCCACTACAGACTCTCACCATTGTTCTCACAGTTATTCTGTGAATCTAACCCCATACCCATAAAGTATGCAATGATGAGAATGGGCTACGGAAATGGAGTTCCCAGACTTCCGCTTACGCCTTTGTCTGAAGCCGGCAAGCTCTTGCTTGACCCCGCACTTCAGAGTCTCGGACTCATTTGAGGAGATAAAATGATTAACGTCGTTGTCGGAGGCGCTACGGGAAAGCTTGGAAAAATGGTCTGTGAACAGATTGTTGAATCCGAGGATCTGAAACTCATCGGTGCAGTTGTATCTGCAGAGGGCGGTAACGTTGGAAAAGAACTGTTTCCGGGCGTTATTGCATCTTCACCTACAGACTTGAAGAAAGTTCTGGAAAATGCCGATGTGTATGTAGATCTTACCACACCCTCCGCTGCGGCAAAAATTGTCTGCGAAATTCCTGCAACTGGAACAAATCTTGTTCTGGGAACAACTGCTGTACCTGCGGATGTTCTTGATAAAATGAGAGATTTGGTAAAAACTGAAGGAACTTCCGCTCTCATTTCCGCCAATTTCTCGATCGGTGTGAATGTATTTTGGAAAGTTTGCGAAATACTAGCAAAATATCTTCCGGAATATGATATAGAAGTTGTAGAAGCTCATCACAATGCTAAAAAGGATGCTCCATCCGGAACTGCATTGGAGGCTGTTCGCAGACTTAAAGAAGCTACAGATGTAGAAACCGTTGTTTGCGGAAGAGAAGGAGTCCCAGGACCTCGCGGAAGAGAGATTGGTGTACATTCCATACGTGCAGGCGACATAATCGGAGACCATACAGTTATACTCGCGAAGAATTTGGAAAGGGTAGAATTGACCCATAAAGCCATATCCCGTGAGGCAATCGCAAGAGGCTGTGTGGAATCCATAAGATGGATATCGGGTCGTAAAGACGGCTTGGTACACAACATGGACGAGGTGCTCGACTTATGATGACCGTAATGAAATTCGGCGGAACCAGTATGGGTTCACCCGAAGCGCTCAACAGAGCAACAGATATAATAATGAACAAAGAAGGTTCGAAAGTAGTAGTAGTTTCAGCAATGTCGGGTGTCACTAACTTTTTAGAGAACCTCATTAACGATTCCGCTTCCAATCCGGAAGAATCAGCAGTAGCTTTTAGAAATAAACATCTCAAAACTGCTGAAGAAATATTCGATGAAGAAACAATGAAATTATTTATGGAAGAATTTGAAGTTCGCTACAAATATTTCCACGAAGTGATTACGACTCCTTTCGAAAAGAGAGATGCGCACTTCAAAGATCTTGCAATATCCCAGGGAGAACGTTTCTCCTCACTTATCTTAGCATACCTTTTGAAGATGAAAGGACAGGATGCTATTGCAATTACATCCGAACAGGCCGGAGTAACCGCAACGGGAATTCCGGGTTCAGGATGCGCAGACCTTACAGGTACTGCTGTGGGTCTTAACGTAAATGTAAGAACCCAAACAGAAAAGGGATTAGTTGTTGTTCTTACAGGATTCTATGGAAAGAATATAGATGGACAG
>CAYMPW010000015.1:0-31220 GCA_964392725.1 uncultured Methanomassiliicoccales archaeon | reverse complement strand
GGAGCAGATACATTCGAACTCGCACACTCCGATTACAGTATCAAACCTGTAAAACCTGTCATTTCTATGGAAATGCAGACAATGGAAGAAATCCAGAACGAAATCGTTGTCCCTTACCTTTACGGTGCAATGCCTAACGTCGGTCTTTACTACGCTCCTGACGGACCCTACGGAAACCCCGCAGACCTCATGAGAGAATTCAAGATCGAAGAAGCAATGAAAGCAGCAGAAGATGCAGCAGAACACGTTGCAAGAGACATTGAATACGTTTCTACAAGAATGATGAAAGCAGGATCCGATGGATTCAACTTCGACACAACCGCATCTGCAGGAGATGCAGACGGTGTAGGAACACTCATGGGAGTAGAAGCACTCAGGAAAGAATGCCCTGAAGCATACATTAACGTCGGTATGGCCGGAGAATCCGTTATGGGTATCCACGGTAGCATCGAATACAAAGGCAAAGTCCTTGCAGGTATGTACCCCCACCAGCAGAACAAAATGGCACAGGAAGCAGGAGCAGACGTTTTCGGAGCTGTTGTTAACACCAACACAAGCAAATCACTTGCATGGAACCTCGCTCGCTCTGTAACATTCATCAAGGAAACCGTCAAACAGTCCGAAATCCCAGTCCACGTTGACCTCGGTATGGGTGTCGGCGGTATCCCCATGTGCGAAACTGCACCTAACGATGCAGTTACCAGATGCGGTAAAGCAATGGTAGAAATCGCAAATGTCGACGGTATATAGATCGGAGTTGGAGACACAGCCGGTATGGCAGTTCCCCACTTCATGTCCGCCGGTATGGGTGGAATCAGATCCGCTGGTGACCTCGTTGCCCGTATGCAGTTTGCAAAGAGAATGAAGATTGACGACGCAAAAGATTACGTCGCAAAGAAACTCGGTATCACCGCATTCGAACTTGCAGATGAAGTTATTCTCAGAGACCTCCGTGAAGAACTCAAACTCGGAACTGTAACCGCAGTACCTGGAGTTCCCAGAGGTATCGCAGCAAAGATGAACATCGAGAACCTTCTCGACATCAAGATCAACAGCTGCGAGAAATTCCGCGGAATGCTCAAAAACTAAGATTGCAACATCAAACTTTTTCCTTAAACCCTTTCCCGCATCTCGGCTAGAGATGCGGTTTTTCATTTCTTCTTTCACTATATTCTATAATATACCTTATCGCGCGCAAGCGCAATTTTTTTTCATTATTGTTTGGAAATTAATAATTACATTTATATATTGAATAATCAAGATTTTTAATTATTTGATGGTTTATATTTCTGCATGTTACCAAAATATTGTTTAATAATGAGTTTTCATCATTCTTTTATATACTAATCTACCATAAAAGTAGTAATTAATACAAAAATATACGGATAATACATCCATCCATGATTTACTTATAAATACTTTGTACAAACATGATTAATTATACTTCGAACAACCGAAGTGTGAAAGGAGGAAATGAAAAATGACACAGGAAGAAATTCTTCAAAGACTCGCTGACGCTGTAGTGGGTTGTAAGAGAGATGATGCGAAAGTTGCAGCCGAAGAAGCGCTTGCAACAAATGTAGATCCCGTTGTGGCAATCAACGAAGGTCTCGTAAAAGGAATGTCGGAAATTGGTGATAAGTATGCAGCACACCAGGTTTATCTGCCACAGGTTTTGGTAGCCGCAAGTGCAATGTATGCCGGACTTGACATCTTGCTTCCCGCAATTCCACAATCCAAACTTGCCGAATCTAAGAAATGTGTAACCGTGGTCGTTGAGGGAGACGTTCACGACATTGGAAAGAATATTGTAAAGACCATGCTCACAGCAGGCGGTTATTTGGTAACCGATCTTGGAAAGGATGTTCCTCCTTCCGAAATTTGTGCCAAAGCCGAAGAGGTTGGAGTTGACGCAGTGTGCATGAGTACTTTGATGACACCAACCATGGATGCAATGAAAGAAACCATGGATGGTTTGATAGAATCCGGATACCGCAACAAAGTTTTGGTAACAATCGGAGGACCACCTACTTCACCTCAATTCGCAGAGGAGATCGGAGCAGACCACAGAGACAACAACGCACAGGATTGCGTAAATTGGCTTAAGGGGGCGCAATAAATGGTTGACATGACACCGAAAGAGAGAGCAATCGCAGCACTCAACAATGAGGAAGCAGACAGGCTTTCGGCATACCCTATAGCATGTGGTGTGTGCAGGAAACTTATCGGTGACGGAACAATGACTTACAGTGATTGGGTAAGCGATCCAGTCAAATTTGCACAGGCATTTATCGCAGGACAGCAAAAATTCGGTTTTGATTTCTGTATCGGATTGATGGACTTGTCCGTCATGGCCGGAGATATGGGTGCACATGTAAGAATGGATAACCAAAACACACCGTTCATCGATCAACACATCGAAGATTATGAAACACTCCAGGTTCCGGACATCAAAAAGGGAAGAACCAATGTATTGATTGAAGGTACCAAGCTCTTCTGTGACAAACTCAACGATGAAGTTGTAACATCTTCTTTCATCGAAGGTCCTTTGCTTGCAGTATCGCAGAGTGTCGGAGCTGAAAAAATGTTCATGGATATGTTCACAGATCCTGACATAGTTCATAAAGCAGTGAAAGTCACCACCGAGTACGACCTTGAAATAATCAAAGGATTTGCGGAAACAGGTGTTCAGGCAATCTGTTACGACTATCTTTGGGCAAATTATGCCGTTCTCGGTGACAAAGAATATGCAGATTTCGAAGGAGATGTTGCAGCACCGATCATCAACAAAGCAACGAATGATAATGGAATGGCAGTAGCAATTCACAATTGTTCTGATTTGCCCCACCTCGATATGCAGATATCCAAGTTTAAACCAGCACTTTACTCAATGGCATACTATCCATTGATTGACGGATCTCCGGATGCGGTTGAAGTCATAGAGAAAGGATACGCAGATAACTGTTTGATTGCAGGTCAGCTTGATCCTCAGCTCTTTATGAGAGCAACATATGAGAAGACTTACGATGCAACACGCGATCTTTGTCAGAATGTAAAGACTGCATTGTGCAAGCGTGGATTGAATGGAAGATACTGTATTTCAAGCGGTTGTGAAGTTCCACCAGATGAAACATGCAAACTGGAGAACATAACAGCTGTAATGGATGCTGTAAAAGAGCATGGTAAACTTTAATCAGGGGTTTTCCTCCCCTAAACCTTTTACAAACTTTTTCAAAATATAACAAGAGGTGAAAAAATGGCAAGCGGAGTTTTCGAAGCAATGAGAGCAAAAGGCTTCTCATACAATACAAGCGCATCCGTGAGAAAGATGACCTGTCCTTACTGCGGGTTCCAATTTTCTCTCGTATACGCACGTGCAATTGCATGCCAGGGATGTTCTGAAGCCACTCGCGGATGTCCCAAGGTAAGATGTGCCAAATGCGATTCAGAGTTTTATATACAGCAATCAGAAGATGTGCATGATAAAGTTCAGGAGCGTGTTCTTGCAGATCATATATGCAATATTGTCAACGAAAGATACGATCATTATGGATTGAAATCTACAAGGTGATCAAAATGAAGTATGGACTTGGTTTCGATACAGGCGGTACATACACTGATTCAGTTCTAATGGATATGGAATCAGGGTCTGTAATCGCAAGAGGTAAATCTCTTACAACACGTGAAGATTTATCAATCGGAATCAGGAATTCAATCAATTCTCTAAAATTTTCTGAGTATGACAAAGTGGTTTTAGTTTCCATGTCGTCCACTTTGGCAACAAACTCAATCGTCGAAGGAAAGGGTTGCAGAGTTGGATTGATATCCATAGGGAGAGAATATGATGCTACTGTTCCAGCGAATTATTCGATTACTGTTCAAGGCGGACATAACTTGGACGGTACGGAAGCATGTTCTTTGGACACAGAAGCAATAAGAAATTTTTTAGAAACAATTCGTGGAAATGTAGAATCGGTTGCCATAACCTCTTATTTAAGCGTAAGAAATCCAGAACACGAATTAAAAGCAATTAAAATTGCCGATGAAATATTAAACATCCCAGTGGTTGCGGGACACCAACTCTCGTCATCATTGGGATTCAATGAGCGTACAACTACATCTATTCTTAATGCTCGTTTGATTCCGGTCATTCGGGATCTGATGGTCGCGGTAAAAACATGTTTGAATGATTTCGGAATCAAAGCACCGTTAATGATTGTAAAGGGAGACGGTACATTAATGGGAGAAAAAATAGCCGAATCTCGCCCTGTCGAAACGATATTATCAGGACCTGCGGCAAGTTTAATCGGAGCAAAACATCTCACGGGTTGTTCCGATGCAGTCATTGTTGATATCGGAGGAACAACAACCGACATCGGCATATTAAGAAACGGAGTACCACATCTCGAAAAAGAAGGTGCGGTAATCGCCGGAAAAAGAACTAGAGTATTGGCTGCCGAAATATCAACAGCCGGTTTGGGCGGAGACAGTAGAATCGTTGTGAATGGAACTAAGGCATTACTTACATCGCTTCGTGTCATTCCACTTTGTATTGCAGGAAAAAAATGGCCCAGAGTTCATGATGCTCTAAGAATAACTTCCGAAAAGAAATCAAGAATTGTTCCAGAAGCAATCAATGTTGACGATATTATACAGGAGTCTGAATTTTTTATCTCACTAGGTACAGACATAAGAGATAATTTATCAGAAATGGATTTAAAACTTTTAGATTTGGTTAGAGATACTCCTATGACTCTTACTGAAGCGGGAGATTTACTCGGAACTCATCCATTTACATTTAATGTTTCTAAAATGGAATCAAGAGGGTTGATTCAAAGAATCGGACTTACTCCTACAGATCTTTTAGCCGCAGAAGGATCTTACATGCAATATGATTATAGCTCTTCGGTTTACGGAGTACGTCATCAATCAAAGAAGATGCATATTTCCGAAGAAGAATTTATCACGATTATGAAAGACAGAGTCAAAAAGAAACTTGCTTTTGAAATCATGAATAAATTGGTGTTTGATGAAACAGGAGAATTGGATATAGGCACAGTTGCCACGGATCTAATCGACAAAGCATTTACAGGCAATAATGGAAGAGATTACGGTTGTGAAATATCGATAAACAAACCAATTATTGGAATCGGTGCACCGGTGGAAGCATGGCTTCCCGACGTAGCTAAAATATTCAAGACAACATTCATTTCACCTGAAAATTCGGATGTCGGTAATGCAATCGGAGCTATAGCCGGCAGAGTTTCAGAATCCACATCAATTCTTATAACGCCTCTCGCAGGAAAAATATGCGAAGATCCACCTTGTAGTCTGTTCTCCAAAAATGAGACTAAGAGATTCGATTCTTTATCTGAAGCAATAGAATACGCAAAAATATACGGAGCAAATTATGTTTCAAAACTTGCGCAAGAATCAGGTGTAAAAGATCCTGAAATTTCTATCGAGATTAAACATCGCAAATACGACGTAAGTGAAGTGTCCGATGATGGTTTGATTACATTGGATGTTTCTGTCATTGTAACAGCATCCGGAAGTCCTGCATGGTTTGAATAATATTAATTATTCCAATCTATGGAATATCTGTTATGCGGAATCGTAATTTCCACAGTAAGTCCCTCATCCGGAATTCCAACTTCATTAAATTCAAAATCCGATTCGGTCAAAACATTTCCAATCAGAAGCATACCCAAACCGAATCCATCGATTAAACCCGTCAATGCATCCTTTTTAAGTGAATATGGGATTCCAAGTCCGTTATCTGAGTATATTAAAGTTAATTTTCCGTTATCTATTCTAAATCCGATTCCTATGTCAGTTGCAGGTTTGATTGAATTTAAAGAATTATGAATAAGATGTTTGAACACATCATAAAATCCAATATCTGCAAGAATACGAATATTGTTTAATGTTTTATCCAGTGAATGAATTGGTATGTTTTCACTGGTTATTGCTTTTTGAATCAATTCTCCAAAATTCTGCCATTCTGGTTCTGAAGTACCTATTGAACGGAAAATATCTGCAAAATCAATGGTTTCTTTAACGTAATTCAGTTCGTATAAAATTTTACTTGCAGATTCTTTATCCAATTCATTCGTAAGATTTTCAATATTATCCGCACGTTTTTTAAAATCTTCAAAAATCAAAGAATCAATAGATGTTCTATAATCAAGATTGTGTTTAAGTGAAGAAATATAATCGGATTGATCCGTCATATCATTAATTATTGTAATGAAACCATCCAATTCATTAGTAGAATCGATACTAGGTGAAACTATTATGTTAAAGTGTTTTTTAATTCCGATAACATTAACATCCACATTTTTAGATTCTGTTTTCATTGATTTTTTAATCTTAACTATCAACGAATCCACAGTTTGACCAACTTTACTCATAAGGGGATTCAATCTACGTGATTCTGTCATGTCTGAAATTTTCTTCATTTTTATAATATTCTTTTTCAATATTTTTATTGATATAAATTGACATTAAAGAATTCATCAAAAGACTGAGTTGTTTTTCGTCTTCTTCATCATAATCTGTAGTTTTGTTTCCTACACCTGCTGTGCCTACGATTACGCCTTTATTAAAAATTGGAACCATTAGGAGTTTGTTTAAAGATACGTGTCCAAGTGGAATTCCACCTTTTTTGTATTCTGAACTATTGCTGTAATCATTTATGATTACGGATTTCCTTAGTCTTATCGGATCTCCCCATACTCCCATGTCTCCTAATTCGTAGTTTATTTCCCGGTCTTTCATGTTGCATGCAGAAATACCGCCTCTCGACCAAGAAAGCATTGATACAACCTTGGTGTGGGGGTCGTATGTGGAAACATACCCGATTGTACTGCTTGTAAGACTAACTGAAGTTTCCAAAGCATAATCCATAATTTCAGAAAAATTACAATCACTCATTTCTGCCATCGTAACAAGAGATTTTAACCGTTTTTCCGTATGAATATTTTGAACAGTTAATCTTCCTTTTTCTGCACATATCGCAACAGCAGTCCCTAATCTTGCATAATCTGTTGTGGGATCTTTTCTAAATGGAATGTAATTATCAATATCCATTTCAATTACTTGCATTGCAATATCAGAATCAATACCTTCTGTAAAAATGATAAACGGACTGAAATCCCCTTCTTTGCAGCGATTCTTGAAGACACGTATGGCATCCAATTCTGGAAGTTTATGATAACATGCTATTGCATCAATTTTATTTTTCAGAACAGTCGATGAGATTTCATCTGGATTGTCTACAAATATTAGATTGATTTCAGGATGCAGATGTTTAATAAATTTTAACATCTGGGTCTGTATCGTGTTGTCGGTACAGACCACTAGCACGTGATACATACAATTAATAAAGTTCTGTATGATTAAATAACTGTCTGTTATTACAAGTCTCCAAGACTATCTTTTAGCTTCTGGGAACGCTTAACAGCATCCAAATAACCCTGGTGTTCGGAATCTGCAACCTTCCTGCATATCAGGCATTTCTTATGTGCTTCTTCGGCTTCTTCCCTAAGGGAAGTCGCTTCATCATACAACTGTTGCATTTTTTCATGAATCGCGGTTCCTGATGCAGAATATTGAGTAGCTTTTTGATGAAAGTTATTCGCCTGAGATCTAAATTCCGGATCGTCTCCGAAGCCTTTGTTACGAACTTCGGCGGATTTATCATTCCACTTATTGCGTTCATCACGGGCTTCTCTTGCCAAACGATTGTATTCATCTCTTTGTTCTTTTAAAACAGCAGCCTGTGATGATTTTTCACGGGCAAGTGCCTGAAGTTTATCACGTTTATCGGCCCAAACTTTTGATTGTGTCTGAAGGTTATCTCTTTCGCTACGGTGTTTGTTTATTTCTTTGTTAATTTCTGAAATAAGTTCGTCGTAACTCTTGTATTCTTCTTCCAACACTTCATCTTCAGACATTTTATTCGTATCTGAATCGTACCTCAGATATTTCTATTTGTTTAACCATACCAAAATTATGACAGACGAAAATTACGGAATTTGTAAATCGTGCAGACATTGCAAACACGAAAGTGAAATGCCCATGTGCTGTGGTCAACCTCCGGAAGATTCGTGGGTTTGTAAAATATTATCAAAGGATGTTAAACCAGAAGATGGATGTGAAAGGTTCAGACCAGGATATTGTGGAGTTTGTAACAATTACAAAGATGAAACATGTCTCTTAACTGGAGAAGAAGCTTACGATATAGATGTGTGTCCATCATTCGATCCGTCCGGAAAATCAAATTAATTATTTTCATTTCTCTTTTTACGAAGCGAAATAGCGTTCTTTATGCTCATTTTAGCTTCGCTTTTACCCATAATAACCAATTTTGCTGATTCGGGTAAACCTTCGTAAATGATATTGTCGGATACTTCCGTGTTGAATTTCATTTGAGGACGTATTGCAGAATATGCGGTTTGCATGTTTCCGATTATTCTGTTAAACATTTCCGTTATTTCATAGATGTGTTTTGAAACGTAATCTTTCTTGTTTATGAATTTCTCGCAATCCACCAAGAATGGATTGAATGTATCGGCACGATAATCTTCTTCCAAATCATCAACGGCATCCATGACATATACAAGCGTACTCAATTCAACGAAAAGTTTTTCCAAATCATCAGACCATGCGTTTCCAACCGCATCCTTCAATGCACCTGTAAGTGAAGATCCGAATGTTCTTCCGAGCAATTCTGCATCTTTGCATTTGTCGTCTTCCATTTGTTTGAGAAGTTTGAATCCGTTTCCTACGGTAACATCGTCTTCGGGATACATTTCTTCTGCTTTTTTAATGGCACGTCCAAGTGCCAGTGAAGCAAAATTGGATTTCATAGAAGGAGAATCAATTTTATCATCATACAATTCCCATTTGGTTAAAAGTACGGTATATCCTGCCATTCTTTCCATAAGTTTAGAATCGCATACACACTTATCAAAAACACAAAACAAACCTTTTTTCTGAGACGGGCATTCCGTCCCTCCGGTTATTGCGTTAAGAATTATGGTATTGAATGTCATATCATAATTGACTGCAAGAGTACTCACGACTCCGAAGGTCTTTTTCAACTGGTGACAGCCTTCGCAATAATGACTGCGATATGTATGCAGATCCGTGGACGACATTTTGCCGTACATCGGTATGGTGTATCCGAACATTGCTGTATCTCCAGTATGCGGTTAACCGCATCTCTGCGACTCATCAGTCAGATATAATAATTTCTCTCAAACTCTTGCGACTTTTACTTGGTTTCTGGCTATCTAATTTTTTATAATTCTTTCACGCACCATGACATTTATATATTTTTAATCAGTACGAGGGCTTGTCTGATGCCAGCCATCAGCAAGGTGAGTTTAATGTCACACGGTCCAAACACAATAGACGATCTTACTGAGATGTACCTAAGCCAATCTGTAGGTGCACTTACAACTTTTGCAAATGCAGCTAAGAAGCCTAACGACCACGAACAGCGCGTCGATGACGGACCTCACGAAGGTATCACAACCTGTGCAGATCAGTATCCCTGCTGTACAGAAGACGGTTGCTGCGACGCTAAATGCGGTGCATGCTGTATTGTTCTTCTTATCGGCGGATGTGCATGCTGCTGTTACGTTACACACGGATTCGGCGGCGCATGGACTTACTGGCCCTTCTGAGCCCGTGAGGACATCTGATGCGTCCTTTCATATCGGTAATCGTAAAGCCTACTTTAGATTGTAATATCGAGTGCGGTCACTGTTATCATTCAAAGGATTGCGGAAATAAGCAGACATTATCTTACGAAACTTTGGAACGTCTTACAAAGATGCTTTCCGAAGAATACGATTCCGTATGGTTTATTTGGCACGGAGGAGAACCACTCCTCTTGCCACTTGATTTTTATAAAAAAGCAATTGAACTCCAAGAGAAATATTTTGGAAAGAATGCCCATCGTGTTGGAAATACGATTCAGACCAACGGTCTTCTTCTCGACAAGAAATTTATGAATTTCTGTAAAGAGAAATACATTAATGTGGGAATTTCATACGAAGGAAAATATAATGATATTTTGCGTCAAAGAACTTCTGATGTTGAAAAAAATATCAACATGTTGGCTAAAAAAGAATACATTTTTTCCATCGGTTCTACAATCGGTCGCGGAGTTGAAAACGGGATGTCCGAGATATACAAAGATCTGACAGAACAGGGTTTGACAGTTTCTTTTACGCCTGTTACTTGTACGGGATGCCCGAACACTGCGGAATACGTCCCGGATGCAGATGCATACATAGAAAACAGCATCAAAGTTTTTGACGAATGGTTTAATGATCCGGATGTTTCGGTTCCTTTGATCCCCCACTATCTTTACATGTTGAATGCGTTGGGAGACCCTCAGAGTTCCGATTGCGCCCACTCTTCATGTTTGATGAAGTGGATTTCGATTTACCCCGACGGAAGCCTGTACCCTTGCGGAAAAGGCTGTCCTGAGGAATACAAGCTTTGCAATCTCAATGACATAAACGAAATCTCGGATGCGTTCCGTACCGACGGTTTCAAAAAGATGTTGGAGGCTGCAATCGAACGCAGAAATAAATGTTCTTCATGTTCTGTATACGAGTACTGCAACGGAGGTTGTGTCGTCGATGCATTCCGCGAAGGCGGGACATCTGTTTTGGAAAACCCATCATGCAAAATATACAGAGAAGTTTTCACCCACGTTAAAAATGAAACCGATAAACTTCTCGATGAAAAACCCGATCTTTCGGAATACAATCATTTTGTACGTGATGCAATCGTTGGAAAATTGATTAATCCAAAAATAATCAATCAGTGAATGCTATCGCATCAATCATTATCGAAACCTTCTTTGGAAGTTTTGCCGCTTCTATACAAGTTCTTGCAGGATACAATTCCGAAAAATATTTTGCATAAATGTCATTGACAATAGCAAAATCGTTTATGTCAGTTAAGAATACGGTTGTACGAACAACATTTTTCATAGATGAATCTGCGGATTCTAAAACTTCTGTGAGATTATCAAGAACCATTTTTGTTTGTTCTTCGATACTTTCAGGAATATTACCTTCTGCATCCATCGGAATTTGACCGGAAACAAAAATAAGATTCCCCGCAGTGACTGCGGGGGAATATGGACCGGCAACTGCCATTAGTTTCCACATCCTATGTCATTGATATCAAAGGGTGTTTCCTGATAGACATAGTAGTTGAGCCAATTCATCATGATGATGTTTGCAGTACTTCTCCAGGTCATGGCAGGCTCCATTTCAGGATTGTCATTGGGGAAGTAGTGAGCGGGTACCTTCGGATTCAAACCTTTTTCCAAATCACGGTCGAACTCGTATGCCAATGTTTCCTTATCGTATTCCATGTGACCGGTAACGAAAATTTGATTGTACTCCGAAGTAACAATCGCAACTCCCGCTTCATCAGATTCTGCCAAAATATGAAGGTGGGGGTTTTGTTTGATATCGTATGATTGAATCTCGGTGTTACGGGAATGAGGCATATAGAAAAGATCGTCTAATCCTCTCATTAAGGGAACATTTTCTTCACAATGTTTGTGGAGATATATTCCTGATTTTTTCTCATCAAGAACATGTTTGTCAATATCAAAGTGATAGTAAAGTCCGGCCTGGGCACCCCAACAAATGTGGAGGGTTGAACAAACATTCTGTTTGGACCATTCCATGATTTTACAAAGTTCATCCCAATAATCAACTTCTTCAAAAGGAATTGTTTCTACAGGAGCACCAGTAATTATCAGACCATCGAATTTTTCATTTTTAACATCATCAAATGTTCTGTAGAATTTTTCCATATACATCTTGGATGTGTTTTTTGGTTCGTGACTTGATGCCTGAAGCAGAGTTATGTTAACCTGCAAAGGACTGTTACTGAGAAGACGCATGATTTGTGTTTCTGTTTCAACTTTGGTCGGCATCAAATTGAGGAATAGGATATTCAAAGGACGAATATCCTGCTGCTGAGCGCGTGTTTCGCTCATAACAAAAATATTCTCTTGCTCCAGTGTTGATGCGGCGGGCATGTTATTGGGAATATTTATTGGCATTTTTTCACCTCAATCGAAAATTCCTGTGCTGAGATATCTATCTCCGCTATCGGGAAGTATGGCAACAACTTTCACATTTTTGTGTTCTTCGGCATATCTTATCGCCGCAACAACAGCCGATCCTGAAGAAATTCCTGCGAATATACCTTCTTCACGAGCTAAACGTTGAGTCATTGCAATAGCGTCATCACCTTTTATTGTAATGATTTTTGAAATTGATTCGGAATTATAATTTCCAGGGACAAAGTTTGCTCCAATTCCCTGTATTTTATGAGGTCCTGCTTTTCCTTGTGTAATAAGCGGACTTTCTTCGGGTTCTACGCCGATTACGATGGCTTTGGAATTAGCATCTTTGAATGCCAACCCAATACCTGATGCGGTTCCTCCGGTTCCAACACCTGCGAATACAACATCTACATCAGGAAGATCGTTTAAAATTTCGATACCTGTTGTTTTTCTATGAGCATCTGTGTTTGCGGGATTGTCAAATTGTAATGTAAGGAACGCACCGGTTTCTTTTGCGATTTCATTTGCTTTCGCAACAGATCCCGCCATTCCTTCCGAACCGGGAGTAAGAACGATTTCCGCACCGTATGCGCGGATAAATGCAATTCTTTCTTTGGACATCGTATCGGGCATTACGAGTATAGCTTTGTATCCGAGAACTGCAGATACCATGGCAATTCCGATACCTGTGTTTCCGGAAGTCGGTTCGACAATGGAACCGCCTTTTTTGAGAACTCCTCTCGCTTCCGCATCTCTGATCATAGAGATTGCAGCACGGTCTTTAATGGATCCTCCGGGATTGTAGCTTTCGGCTTTTATATACACTTCCGATCCATTTGGAGATAATTTCTGCAAAAGAATCAAAGGAGTGTTGCCGATGCAATCCAGAACGTTCCCGTATTTTGCCATATATGATGATGTATCACGTAATTTATAAGGATGCTGGTACATTTGAAATCAAGGCTCTTTGTATAAAGAGCCAATGGTTTCAATTCTCTATTCCTTTTCTTGCCATAATTCCGCAATCATAGGGGTGTTTGATGCATTTCATTTCTGTTACAAGGTCTGCATATTCTATGATTCCTTCTGTTGCATATCTTCCTGTAAGAACAACTTCGATATTCTCGGGACGGCCTTTGAGCATATCCAAAACATCTTTTTCTTTGATGAGTTTCCATTCGATTGCAACGTTAACCTCATCCAATACAACCAAGTCGTATTCGTCAGAATAAATCAATTCCTTTGCTTTTGTAAGTGTTTCTTCCGCGGCCGCATAATCTTCGGGAGTCGGATCTCTGCCAACAAGGCAATCCAATCCCAATGGGAAAAGTTCGAAATTTTTCAAATCTTTGGCAGAGGTCTGTTCACCGTATCCTTCATCGGATTTCATGAATTGAACCATTGCAACTTTCAATCCACGGCCTACGGCTCTAAAGCACAATCCGAACGCAGCGGTTGTTTTTCCTTTTCCGTTTCCGGTGTATACCTGGACCATGCCCAATTCTTGTTTAATGCTTTCATCACAGCTCATGCTAATGAATACGCAGTTCGAATTATAAAAAATGGTTGCCAGATAGATTTTAAAAATTAAGAAAATATGTAAAAAGTTTATTTTTAAAATCAATTAAATAAAAAACGAATCGGGATTGACATAAAGATTTCCGTTTGAATCCTCATCATCTTTCGTAAGTGCGATTATCCCTTCAATTATTCCGAGAACTGTGGGGATAAATGTCCAACAGAATAATAGATATATAATTCCGGACAAGATCTTTCCAGAATAGAATCTATGAATACCGAATCCACCTAAAAGGATAGCAATTAATCCATATGCTATTTTGTTGACCTTTTTAAAATTCCCCATGTCCATATCAGAATTGGGTACTGAATATGAATCATCTTGATTTATACCACAATTTGGACAAAATTTAGCACTTCCAACATCAGTTCCACATTTTTTACAGAACATTATATTCCTCCTGAAAATACATACATTTATGGATATTTATCTATATTCTTTGAAAACATCCATAAATGTATGAAAAAGTAAAATGGGTCCGAAGACCCGTTTACAAACCATCGATTTTACGGATGTCCGTACGTTTGACCTTTCCGTTTATGGTCTTGGGAAGTTCTTCGACAAAGTCCACAACACGCGGGTATTTGTACGGAGCGGTTTCCTTTTTGACATAGTTCTGAAGTTCTTTCTTCAGTGCATCGGTAGGTTCATATCCATCACTGAGAACGATAGTTGCTTTCACAAGTTGACCTCTTACGGGGTCGGGAACACCTGTGATTGCGCATTCTCTCACAGCGGGGTGAGCGGAAAGAACATTTTCGATTTCGAAAGGTCCTATTCTGTATCCTGAAGATTTGATGATATCATCGTTTCTTCCGACATACCAAATGTATCCGTCTTCGTCGGCCCACGCAGTATCTCCGGTGTGGTGATATCCGTTGTAAATCGCAGCTGCAGTCTTCTCGGGATTACAATGATATCCCATCATGAGACCCGGATATTCAGGACCCCATCTTACTGCAATTTCTCCCCTCATACCCGGAGGACATACATTTCCGTCAGGATCCAATATATCGACAACATACTGTGGAGACGGTTTTCCCATGGATCCGGGTTTAGGCTCCATTCCGGGGATGTTACAGATTACAACGGTTGTTTCCGTTTGTCCGAAACCTTCCATAAGCTTTATTCCGGTTGCATCGTACCATTTGTTGAATACGTCGGGACTGAGAGCTTCGCCTGCGATGGAACAGTGTTTCAAACTCGACAAATTGAATTTCTCCAATCCTTCAAGGATAAACATTCTGAACATAGTAGGTGGGCAACAGAGTGTTACGATTCCGTATTTTTCGATAAGTTTGAGGATTTCTGCTGATTCGAACTTTTCGTATTCATAGACGAAGGTTGTTGTTTCCATCATCCACTGTCCGTAAAGTTTTCCCCAAACGGCTTTTCCCCATCCCGTATCTGCGATAGTGAAATGGATTCCATCATCGGGTTGAACATTATGCCAATGTTTTGCAGTAAACAAATGTGCTAATGCATATCTGTAGTCATGAAGAACCATTTTTGGATATCCCGATGTTCCAGATGAGAAGTACATTATCATTGGATCTGTGCAGGTTGTGGGAACTCTCTCCATAACTTTGGAAGATTCTTCAATTCCTTTATCAAGATTTATCCAACCTTCTTTGTCTTCGTTGACAATCATTTTTACTTTGAGTGTTGGACATTCATCCATTGCTTCATCAAAGACATCAGCAACACCACTTTGATTTGTAACGATTGCTGCTGAAATGGAACCTTCGTTCACTCTGTATGTAACATCATGTTTCTTGAGCATGAAAGTTGCAGGTACCAAAACTGCACCCAATTTATGTAATGCAACCGAAACATACCAGAATTGGTAGTTGTGTTTCAGAACAACCAAAACGTAATCGCCTTTTTTGATTCCCTGTGATGACAGGAAATTTGCGGTTTGATTGGAAAGATCCATTATTTCTTTGAATGTGAATTTCTTTTCCTGCCCCTTATCCGTACACCACACAAATGCAAGACGTTCAGGATCATTTGTTCCTATATCATCTACGATATCATATCCGAAATTGAAGTTTTCAGGACATACGGTGTTGTATTTTACCAACATTCCGTTTTCGTCGTATTCTTCCTCGACGTATTTCTGATGTATATTTCTCATGATATCACTCTTCCGAGTCTTTCATAACGACGGCAAGGAAAACACAATCTTTTCCATCGACTGCGATCATGCCGTGAGGTTTGCTGGAGTCGTAGAATACAGAATCTCCCTCTTTCATTTCCACTTCATGATCATCATGTACAAAACGGAGTTTTCCACTCAAAACATAATTGAATTCCTGCCCGATGTGTGTGGAACGTTCGATGGGTTTCTCTACATCTTCTGATTTGAATGTAGCACGAACTAAGAAAGGTTCTGCAAGCTTGTTTTTGAAGAAAGGTGCCAAATGGCTGTAATCAAATCCAACTCTTCTGTTGATAGGCAATCCTTTTCCTGCGGGAACATAAGACCAATCAACAAGGTGAGGGCATTCTCCCGTAAGAATATCGATTATATCGACGCCAAATTCTTTGGCACATTTGTATAGGAATGTAAATCCAAAATCGGTTTCTCCGGATTCCAATACTCTGTATTCTTCTGGGGTAACGCCTGTTATTTCTGCCATTTCTTCCACCGAACGGCCAATCATGTCGCGCATATCACGAATACGCATTGCAATCTCGGCTATCTGTGGCTCTTCTGGCATACATACATTTTTCATTTTTTCACCTCATATCAGATAATTTGGAATCATTTTTGCGGATGGTTACGCGCATAACCTTGCCGCTGGTTGTCTTAGGCAACTGTTCTACGAATTCAAGTGCACGAGGGTACTTGTACGGAGCGGTTTCCTTTTTGACATAGGTTTGAAGTTCTTTTTTCAATTCATCAGTAGGTTCGTATCCCTGTCTAAGAACAACTGTAGCTTTGACAAGTTGTCCCCTTACGGGATCGGGAACACCTGTGATGGCGCATTCGAGAACCGAGGGGTGTGTCATAAGAACACTTTCGATTTCGAAAGGACTGATTCTGTATCCGGAAGATTTGATGATATCATCGTTTCTTCCGACATACCACATGTAACCATCTTCATCTCTCCATGCGATATCGCCGGTGTGATGGAGTTTGGTTTCTTGCATTACCGCATTACGTTTTTCATCACGGTAATATCCCACGGTTATTCCAGGAGGCATATCGCTGATATCAACGACAACTTCTCCATCAACTCCTGCGGGACACGGTCTACCTTCGCAGTCCACGAGGTCAACTTTGTATTGCGGCGATGGGATGCCCATGGATCCCGGTTTAGGAGTCATTCCTCTGAAAGTTCCTGCGATTGCAGAAGTTTCTGTTTGACCATACCCTTCCATGAGTTTCAAACCGGTTTTCTCATACCATGTGTTATACGTATCGGGATTGAGTGCTTCTCCGGCGATACAACAGTTGTGTAAACTGGAAAGGTCGTGACCATCCAAACCTGCGTTAAGGAAGAACCTGAACATGGTTGGAGGGCAGCAAAGAGTTGTAATCTTGTATTTTCCAATGAGATCTAACACTTCTGCTGGCTCGAATTTTTCGTATTCATAAACAAATACAGCAGCTTCCATCATCCATTGTCCGAAGATTTTACCCCAGGCACATTTTGCCCAACCTGTATCTGCAATAGAGAAGTGTAATCCTCCATCGGATTCAACACAATGCCAATGTTTTGCATTAACGATACTTCCTATGGGATACGTATGGTTATGCATTGCCATTTTAGGATTTCCGGAAGTTCCCGATGTGAAATAAATCATGAATATTTCATGTGCATTTGTCGGAACCCTTTCTATAGTATCCGGATATTTTTCACATTCTTTATCGAGATTTACCCATCCTTCGGAATCTCCATTGACGCAGAACTTGTGTTCTAATGTAGGTATATCTTCCGCGGAATTTACCGCATTGATAACATCGCAGTTAACTGTGCACACAGTAGCTTTGATTCCTGCGACTTTTACACGATATTCAACATCGTGTTTCGTAAGCATGAATGTTGCAGGTACCAAAACAGCACCGATTTTACAAAGTGCAACGGAAAGGTACCAGAACTGGTAGCTGTGCTTCAAGATAACGAGAACAAGATCTCCTTTCTTTATGCCCTGTGCCGTAAGGAAATTTGCAACCTGGTTTGATTTTTTCATTACGTCTTCGAATGTAAAGATTTTTTCATTACCTTGATCGTCGCACCAAACAAGAGCACGTCTGTCGGGATCATTATTTCCTATATCGTCTACGACATCATATCCAAAATTGAAATTATTTGGATAGTGTGTTTTAACGCTACGGATTATTCCGTCATCATCATATACCTCATCTATGTAGTTGAGGTTTATATTCCTCATTTCTCCACTTCCTTTTTGAGGACAATCGCAAGGAAAGTACAACCTTCTTTGTTGGTCGCAATCATTCCGTGTCCTTTACTCGAATCGTGATATAATGAATCTCCAGGTCCGAGATCTACGATGTGTCCGTCGTGGGCAATTCTCAAATTTCCTGAAAGAACATAATCGAATTCCTGTCCGTCATGGGTGGAAAGTTCGATGGGTTTGTTCATAAGTTCCTCGTTGTAAGGAGCTGTAACGTAAAGCGGTACTGCTATGGGGCCTTTGAAATTGGCTGCAAGGTGCATATAGCTGTATCCTTCACGTCTTTTGATTGGAATTCCTCCGCCGTGTCTAACGATGGTAAATTCACCGAGACGGGGATTCTTACCTGTAAGTAATTCTACGATATCTATTCCAAATTTCTCTGCAATTCTATATAAGCAGGAGAATGGAAAATCTTTGTCTCCGTTCTCGATTTTCACATATTCGTCGAGAGAAATTCCTGCATAGTCTGCAATTTCTTGCGCCTCAAAACCGCAAAGTTCGCGCATTGTACGAATTCTCTCCGCAACTTCTGGTGTTTCAGGTTCAACAGATACCATGCATAACTCTATTATTTTACTGAATATATACTTTAACTACTAACTACAAAAATAGAGAACTACATATCAACAAAATTCCTTTGATTATGTCTAGTTTTACGATAAAATATCTTATATTTTTTCGATGAAAAACACATGTATTTTTTTAAAAGTAAAGAATATTTTACAAATTGCAATCAACGATTTTTGATTTTTCGTACAATCAACGAAGTAAAACGACAGTTCAGTAAAATATGATAAACGAGTATAGAGGTCTGAGGAAGCAGATGAAAAATATCAAAGCAGAATCTGAAAAGCTCATAATTATATGTGGACATTACGGAGCTGGAAAAACAAATCTTTCAATGAACATGGCATTGGATTTTGCCTCATCGGGAGAAGATATAACTTTGATAGATTTGGATATTGTAAATCCATATTTCAGGACAGGAGATTATTCTGAAATGATGGAGGCAGAAGGAGTACGTGTAGTCGCTCCAAATTTTGTTAATTCCAATTTGGATCTCCCATCAATTTCCGGTGCAGTGGGTCCTGCAATTTTAGGACCGGGAAGAGTAATAATAGATGTTGGCGGAGATGATGCGGGATCAACCGTTTTAGGACGTTTTTCCGAAGATATCAAAGAGCGTGGATACGATATGTATTACGTAATCAACATGTATCGTACATTTACTGAGAATCCTGAGGATACTGTGCAAATAATGAAGGAGATCGAGGGCACATCTGGATTAAAAGTAACCGGAATAATAAACAACTCTCATCTTAAAAATGAAACAACGGTGGAAGACATCGAAGCAACTTTGGATTACGCCGAAAAAACAGCAGAATTGGCAGATTTGCCATTGATTTTTACTACAGCACCCCTCTCAGTAGCATTATGTTTACAAACGATGTATGCATACCCTGTAGAAGTGCTTGTTAAAACCACGTGGGAATAAGGAAGGATTTATTTGGCAACAATAATCATAAACGAGAACTTATGCAAAGGATGCGAGATGTGTGTAATGGCATGCCCACGCACATTGATTATCTTGGATAAAGAAAGGCTTAATGCAAAGGGATACCACCCCGCAAAACTTACCGATCCGTCAAAATGTTCGGGATGCAAATCATGTGCAACAATGTGTCCCGATGTAGCAATTATCGTGGAGGTATAAGAATGGTAGAAAAAGTGCTCATGAAAGGTAACGAAGCTTTGGCAGAAGCAGCAATCCGCTCCGGATGTCTTCATTTCTTCGGATATCCTATTACCCCTCAGACAGAAGTTGCGGCATACATGTCAAAAAGACTTCCCAAGATGAACGGAGTCTATCTTCAGGCAGAATCTGAAGTCGCATCTATCAATATGGTTTTGGGAGCCGGAGCATCCGGAACCCGTGTAATGACCTCTACAAGTTCACCCGGTGTCAGCCTTATGACCGAAGGTATTTCTTACATTGCAGGAAGCGATGTACCCGCGCTTATCATCAACGTTCAGCGTGCAGGCCCCGGTCTCGGTGGAATTCAGCCCGCACAGGGAGATTATTGGCACGCAACCCGCGGAGGCGGCCACGGAGATTTCCAGTTGATTGTGTTCGCACCTTCAACCGTTCAGGAAATGGTCGATTATGTTTCAAAAGCATTCGACATCGGTGACAAATACCGTATGCCCGTCATGATTCTTTCAGACGGTCTTCTTGGACAGATGATGGAACCTGTGGTTCTTCCCGAAGAAAACATTTCCGAACAGGACAAACCCTGGGCTGTATGCGGTCACGAAAACAAGAGAGAACACAATGTAATCAACTCACTTTACATCGATCCTCCAGCACTCGAAAAAATCCTTCAGGACAGATATGCCAAATATGATTTGATTAAGAAAACCGAACAGCTTTCCGAATCATATATGACTGAAGACGCGGAAATCGTTCTTGTCGCATATGGTGCATCTTCACGTGTATGTCGCAGTGCAATCGATTCGGCCCGTGCAAAAGGAATCAAAGTCGGTCTTGTACGTCCGATTACTCTTTGGCCTTTCCCCGTGGATGCAATCGAAGCATGCATGGACAAAGCAAAAGTGTTCTTGTCCGTAGAAATGTGTATGGGTCAGATGGTAGACGATATCCGTCTCATATCCAATGGAAGAAAACCCGTAAAATTCTTCGGACGCACCGGAGGAATGGTTCCAACACCCGCGGAAGTACTTGCTGAAATCGAAAAACTCAACGGAGGGGATTTCTAATGGTTGTAAAATTCTCAAAACCACACGCGCTCACAGATGCGCCTTTCCACTATTGTCCCGGATGTACCCACGGTATTATCCACAGACTTGTTGCCGAAGTAATAGATGAACTCGGTTGCGAAGGCAGAACAGTAGGAGTCGCATCCGTTGGATGTTCCGTGTTCTCATACAACTACTTCAACTGCGATATGGTTCAGGCCCCCCACGGACGTGCACCCGCTGTCGCAACCGGAGTAAAACGCTGTCACCCCGATAATGTGGTTTTCACATACCAGGGAGACGGTGATCTCGCAGCTATCGGAATGGCGGAAACAGTTCACGCAGCAACACGCGGTGAAAACATTACCGTTATCTTCATCAACAATGCAATTTACGGAATGACAGGTGGACAGATGGCACCTACAACACTTCCCGGAATGGTTACTCAAACAACCCCTTACGGACGTGATGTAAACGAAGCAGGATATCCAATAAGAGTCTGTGAACTTCTCTCCACTCTCGACGGAGTCGCATTGGCACAGAGATGTACCGCAGATTGCGTTAAAGAAGTCAACAACACAAAGAAAGCAATCAAGAAAGCATTCGAAAACCAGATTGCCGGAAAAGGATTCTCAATCGTAGAAGTCGTTTCAACTTGTCCTACAAACTGGGGACTTCCTCCACAGAAAGCTCTTCAGTGGATGCGCGACAATATGATTCCCTACTACCCTCTCGGAGTCTACAAAGATAAGGGGGCAGAGGAATGAGCTGTCTTAACATCCTCATGGCAGGTTTCGGAGGACAAGGTGTTCTTTTCGGAGGTAAGGTCGCAGCATACGCAGGAATGATTGAAGGTAAAGAAATTACCTGGCTTCCCGCATACGGACCTGAAATGCGCGGAGGAACAGCAAACTGCAGTGTTGTAATCAGTGACGAACCTATTGGATCACCTCAGGTTACAGAACCTACAGTATTGGTTGCAATGAACGCACCTTCGCTCGATAAATTTGAAGATGCTGTTGTTCCCGGCGGAATTATCCTTGTAGACAGTTCCATCGTAAAGCGCAAAGTCAACCGCAGCGATGTAACCGCCGTATACGTTAATGCTTCCGAAATCGCGGAAAGCAAAGAACTCAAAGGTATGGCAAACATGGTTCTTCTCGGAAAACTCTTCGAATTGACAAAATTCTGTTCAGAAGAGAATCTCGATGCAGGACTTCAGAAATGCGTACCTGCAAAGAAAGCTGCAATGCTTGATTTGAACCGTGCTGCAATTAAGCTCGGTATCGAGTAAAGATAAACAATTTTCCCGCTTCGGCGGGAAGTTATTTTTATAAATTAGTACTAAGGGTAAATATGGACGCTGAAAAAGATTTCTGCATCAATTGCGGAGCAATTTTATCAGAAGATGATTACTACTGTAAAGATTGTGGTTATTTCACGTCTAATGAATATACAGATTCCGAATATGAAGAAACCAAAAAGTTTCTGAATGACGAAAGAACCCGTCTTGTAATATTGATTCTAACATTAGCTTTTGGAGTCCTTGCTGTAATTATCGGTCTTGGAGAAATATTTGGAGGCGTGGGGCTGGCAACAGCACTCAAAGAGTGGGTTGTAAGTTCGGGATTCGCATGGGAAGATTTCCTCAATTATATGGGAATGTCCGAACAGAACGTAGTAGATTTCATTGTCGGTTCCGGATATTCTACATTCGGTTCCGGATTCTTTTCTCTTGTTGTGTTTGCATTATTGTTTTTCCGCAGATATTGGATCATGAGTTTGATCTTTAATCTTCTTGCGGCATTTGCAATGTATGCAAGATTGGCATACACTCCTGATACAGGAATGATGTTTATGCTTACATTTACAACAATATCATTTGCAATAGGTGTTGTAATAACATTTTTCCTTTATCGTATCAATGAATCTTTCTTGGATTGATAACTATGACTCACGTTCGTTTTTCCGCAGTTGAAAAACGTAACGTATTGATTGCGTCATCGATTGCGATTTTCATAAATCCGATGATGGGAACCATGATGAATTTGGCTCTTACAGCAATCGGTATAGATTTTAACATCGGAGCTCACGATTTAGGTTGGATCACAACAATATTTTTCCTTCTGAGCGTTACTGCAATGGTTCCGTTTGCGCGTTTAGCAGATATTCACGGAAAGAAAAAAATTATGATTATCGGTTTGATCCTGGTAACCATATTTGCCACAGCATCAGCTCTTGCACCAAATTACTACTTTTTACTTTTGTTTAGAGGGTTAACGGGAGTGGGTACAGCCGCTATTGCGGTAACATCGACGTCGATGATTGCCGAAGCATTCGAAGCAGGTGAGAGGGGGCGTGCATTAGGTCTTAACACAGCATTCCTTTACATCGGAATGTCCATAGGTCCGATGATTGGCGGTTTTATCTGCGATACTTTCGGATGGCGCAGTATCTTTATCGTAATTATTCCATTAGCTTTGATTGGAATATTTGCATCTTTAAAGGTCCCATCAGTAAAAGCTCCATTTGCAGGAAATAAAATCGATACAGTAGGTTCAATCTATTACATGATTGCAATTATTTTGTTATCTTATGGAATGGTAAATCTTCCCGCAGAGTATGCGTTCATATGTATGGGCGTCGGAGCAATATTCTTTTTAGCCTTTGTACACAAATCTCTTCGTACAGATTTTCCTGTTCTTGAAATTTCTCTTTTCAAAAATAGAATGTTTACCCGTTCGGTATCTGCTGCATTTCTGAATTATGCCGCTGCATATTCGGTTTCATTCTTTGTGGCTTTATATCTTTGTAATATTGGAAATATGACTCCCACAACCGCAGGATTGGTTATGATGATTCAACCAATTATTCAAGCATTGTTTTCATCATATACGGGACGTTTGTCCGATCGTTTAGACAAGCGTTTACTTCCAACAATCGGAATGGTCGTAACTTCCTTGGGATTGGGGATGCTTATGTTCTTAGGTGTTGATACGGAACTTTGGTATGTATTGATGTCATTGGCAACAATCGGAATCGGTTTTGCCTTATTCTCCGCACCAAATACAGCCGCTGTAATGAGTGCTGTAAAGTTCAGTGAGTTAGGTGAAGCATCAGCATTGTTGTCCACTCTCCGTCAGGCAGGAATCATGGCATCTATGGGAATTGCTATGTGTTGTATTTCGATAATCATGGGTTCTTTGGATATTCTCGGTCCCGACACATATAATCAATTCCTGGATGTAATAAAATTAGCATTCGGAATCAGCGTATTTATGTGCGTATTCGGCGCGGTAATTTCTTGGTTCCGCGGCACTCCAGAGAACGCACCAGAATAATATTGATTTGTCTCTTTTTCCGAATGAATGTCACCTGAGAGACACATGATTTTATTTTTGTTTCGTGACCGTCTAATGAATAACTTTTTGTTATTTCCATTAAGGTACAGGTTAAAATAGTAAAAAGTCAGATGCTCTTTTTATGGGGATTTCCCCTAGGGTGATTTAAATGTACGTAATGAGTCCTTTCGCAGGTGAGATGATTTCCGATGAGGAAGCAATGAACAAATACAACAGTGAAAACCACTGGGGTCTTATGGTTTCTATTGATCTCAAAGACTGTGATCATGCCAAAATTTCCGATGGGAAATATATCGAACAGTTTGCCAAGGATTTGGCAGAATATATTGACATGAAAAGATACGGCGAACCTATGGTCGTATTCTTTGGAGACCACCCCAAGGTTCAGGGATATTCTCTAGTTCAATTGATTGAAACATCACAGATTTCCGGTCACTTTGCAGAAGATACCGACCGCGCATTTGTGGATATTTTCTCTTGCAAAGAGTTTCCTCCAGAGAAAACCGCAGAGTACACAAAAGAGTACTTTGGCGCAAAAGAAATGCAGTATGCAATCGCTTTCAGAGATATCTAAAATTAAACTTTCACCGGTTTCCGTATTTTTTACGGAAACCGTTAACACTCCTTTTTTCAATAGCCAGACGTTTACTATCTTAGAAAATTAAAAGTAATATTATCCTCTTTGTGATAATAAATTTAATTTTAGGATAACTCATTTTTTTATTTCTACAATTGTATAAATAAAATACTATTGTGTTAAAATTCCAAGGTGTTATATACCGAAATCAGAATACTATGATGATAAACATGGACAATAAAATTATTGCAATCGCTGTCGCAGCGATATTGATTATCGCAGGAGTAGGTTTGGCTCTATCCATGGGCGGAGGCTCACAGACATCCGATAAAGAAATCAATGTTCTTGCACGCGTAAATTCTGAAGGATCAGGTATGTACCTTAGATCCTCTGAGAACCCTGACGACTATTTGGAAGTTTTATCATTGGATGATAAATACGAACCTAAAGATGGAGATAAAGTTGTAGAAAATGAAAGATACAAACTTGTCTTCCACACCGAAGCATGGGGTGGAAAAGTTTTCGGAACACCCGGTCTTGCAACCATTCAGCATGTACATTTGTCTAAAATCGTAACAACTATGCTCGATATGGAATTTGTACAATACAAAGCAACAACCGAACTCAAAGATGATGTTGTTTATTTCAGTCCTGATTACCCTTCATTCGGTAATTTCAAAGATAAAGCATATTTGACCGGTGCATTCAACTGGGAAGTTCAATATTCTCTTGCAATCGATAACGGTTGCGTAGGTCTTTTCATGACCGATCAGATTTTCCCTGAACACACATGCTGTCTTCTTGCAGGAAACGAAAGATTCACATCTGCAAATCCTGATGTAACAGTTCGTTTCATTGCAGCATACATCGAATCCGTAAACACAATCAACGATATCATCAAAAACAAAGTGGGAACTCCCGAATACGATGAACTTGTTAAGCTCGGTGTTGAAAAAACAGGTCTTGCAACAACTGCTGCAGGTGCAAATAATCCTGAACAGGTTGTAAAAGATGCACTTCAGAATATCACATATCTTTATGGAGATGACGATAATGCTGCAGATCCACTCAGCGCACTCAAAACAGATCTTACAGGTCTTGTAGATGAATTCGCTGCTTCCGGTGCATTAAAAGTCAAACCCACTGATTTGGGATTCAAAGAAACCAAAGACTTTGTGAACAGATTTGTTAATTCTTCATACCTCAAGAGTGCGTTGAAATACACACCCGTGGAATATGACACCAAAGTTACTGTGAATGTCGCTGCAATTGCAGGTGATATCCATCAGATTGCTGTGCATTTCGGTATGGAAAAGAACATATTCGATAAGTATGGTATCTCTGTTAACGTAATGCCTGCAAGTAACGGTCCCGGAGTTGCTACAGCACTTCAGAACGGTAGTGCAGACTTCGGTCTTATTGGAGCTCCTCCAATAACAACGATCACTCTGAACAGCAAGCTCATTACGGCATAAGGAGGATAAACATTGAATATAGTCCCCATAAAATACGATGAAAATAACAAATATCACAGGTTTGCACGCACTGCTGTAATTACAGTAATATCACTTTCAGGATTCCTCTTGTTGTGGTGGTTTATATCAGTTGTAGCAAACGTTGCCGCAGTCCCTTCGCCGGGGCTGACATTCCAGGCACTGATAGAATTCGCATTATATGGGGACCAATTAACCAATCTTACCTTGTGGGACGCTATCGCATCGAGTATGATGACCTTTTTCAAAGGTTTCCTGCTTGCATTGGCGGTGGCCGTCCCATTAGGTTTAATTCTTGGTTATTCCAAATTTCTTAACAGCCTCTGTACTCCTATCATAGAAGTACTGAGGCCTATCGCACCTATCGCATGGGCACCTATTTTCATAATTACAGTAGGTTTTGAATGGGGACCTATGCTCGTTGTATTCGTTGGTATTGTTTTCCCACTTCTTACAAATGTTATCTTCGGTGTTCAGAAAATCGATAAAGATCTCATAGATGCATCTAGAACTCTGGGAGCATCACAACTTCAGATTTTCTCCAAGGTTATGGTTCCAAGTGCCGTTCCGTATGTAATGAACGGTATTAAAATCGGTCTCGGAGTAGGATGGATGTGTATCGTTGCCGCAGAATTGTATTCTTCGGAACTTGGAGGAATCGGAACATTCCTTAATGCACAAGCTGTAAACGGATATTGGCCAGGAGCGTATGCTGCAGTTGTAGTTATTGCAATTCTTGGTCTTATGACTACAGGTGTAGCAGATTATATTCACCGCATGGTATCTAAGAGGATGGGAATGGAATGAGTGACGATATAATTGATACAAGTCATATCGAAGAAGGAGAAAATCAGATTCGTATAGATCATCTGAGCAAAACCTTCCAAAGGGATGAAATCGAAACAAAAGTTCTTCACGATTTCACACTCGATATCAAAAAAGGTGAATTGATTTCAATCGTTGGACCATCGGGATGCGGTAAAACCACAATTCTCAGATTAATCGCAGGATTGTTGGAACCTACATCCGGAGGCGTATATATCGGAGACAAACTTTGTGATGCCCCTGGTCCGGATCGTGGATTTGTTTTCCAGGATTTTGCTTTATTCCCATGGCGTACTGTAAGAAAGAATGTGGAATTCGGTCTCGAAGTTGCAGGTGTACCAAAAGCAGAAAGACGCGAACGTGTTGACACATATCTTAAAATTGTAGGTCTTGAGAATTTTGCCGAGGCGCGTATTCATGAGCTTTCAGGCGGAATGAAACAGCGTGTAGCAATCGCAAGAGCATTGGTAACTAAACCATCTGTTATCTTAATGGATGAACCGTTTGGTGCATTAGATGCCCAGACGCGTAACCGTATGCAGGCAGGATTATTGAGAATTCTGGAAAAGACGGATCAGACAATCATTTTTATCACACACTCCGTGGATGAAGCTGTTTTCATATCTGATAGGATTGCAGTTCTCAGTAAACGTCCAGCAGAAATTCTCGAAATAATCGATATACCTTGGCCAAGACCAAGAGATCGTGCTTCACCAGAATTCACAGCACTCAGAAAAGAGATATTAACTCGTTTGGACGCAGAAAGCAACGATAACGAACTCGTATCCGATTAAACAAATTGGGCTTTATGCCCATTTCTTATTTCTATAATATAAATAAAAGAATAGGGGCAAAGCCCCTGAGTTTCAAACAAGTTTGAGTTCCTTGTATTTGTAGACCTTTTCAGGACATTGGAACTGACATCTAAGACATGCCGTACCAAGACAATTCTTAGTCTGGATTGTAATCTTTTTATTTTCATCCACACTAAGCGCATTCTCGGGACATTCTTTCTCGCAACGTTTGCATCCTGTACATCCGTCGAAGTTACCAACGAGTTCAGTACCGATTTCATGAAGAATCTTAAGTCCTTTCTCTCCCAAATCGGGAATATCACGAACAACGACTCTATTGACCGTAGGTGTTCCTTTTGCTTTGGGTAATTCTTGGATACCTTCAATTGCATTATTTGCATTGTACATTTCCATACTCATTCCCTCGTCCCAGTGGGCAAGTTCTTGAATATAGATCTGTTCGAAAACTTTGTCAGAAGCAAACATAACATGATTTGCTCTGATTCCGTCCGCAATGGTTTGCAATTCATCCAAAAGTTCCGGTTTCTTCAAAAGATCGGTTGCTAACGCAAGCGATGTGTTTCCAATCTGATAGATGTCTTCAGAAGATGGTGGAATAAGACCAATATCTCTTGCTTTCAATGCATCAACATATGTTCCCGAAGCACCAGCCATGTACATAGTGGTCATTTCTGAGAACTTAATTCCCGCATGTTCAAGCAATGTGAAATGTCCTGCTCTCATCGCACCTACAGCCTTACAGGCTTCGGAAATATCCTGACTTGTGATGTATATTCCATCTTGAAGCCAAAGTTTTCCATCGGGCGTGGTGAGTTTTCCGTTTCTCCAAAGATTTTCGTCCATTGCAGCGGCAACAGCGGCGATAACACCGGTACCTGTGATACCTTCTGCCTTTCCGTGCATTGGACCTTCAGATATTACCTGTCCCAAACCCAAATCTACTTTGTCTCCGGGCTGAGGCATAATATCCTCATCTAAAATTTTACAAACCCATGGGAAATCATATTCTAAATCGCATATCGCACCGGGTGCTGCAAGCATTCCTTTTTCAATGGATTGACCCTCCATAGCAGGTCCTGCTGCTGCAGATCCTGTATAGATTTCGTCACCCACTTTGAGTGCCATTTCCGCATTGGTTCCATAATCTGTTACGAGGCAATTCTTTTTTTGATCAAGAAATCCGCTTTTGTACATCATGGCTAGAGCATCTGCACCGATTTCATGTCTTATCGAAGGCGGAACATACAATTCCGCTTTATCAGAGACTTCTAATCCAACATCAACGGCATCGATAACACAAGCATTTCTTTCTTGGTCAACAATACCCTTGGCTTTGTGTGCGTTTTCTCCGGCATATGCCAAATCATCTACGGGAATTCCCTGAAACAGCGAAAGCTGAATCGGGTTTCCGCAGATCGCGACTCTTTCAACCTGATTTAAATCGACACCTAAAGTTTTGATAACTTTATTTGCCGTATCAATTAAAATTTCATGGGCTACCTCGGTGCCCATGTTTATGCAGAACGTGAGATGATCCATAATATTGGCGCCGGGTAACGGATGACATTCCGTTACCGACGTCGATAATATTTTCCCAGTTTTAAGGTCCACACCGTGGGCCCTTGTTCCGCTGGTACCTATATCGATAGATATTCCGTAACTGCTCATTTTTTAAGTTTCCTCCTTACCTTATCCCAGATCGAGTCTTTCTGGTTGTCATTACTATGTGATTCATGGTTATGACCGTGAGATTCGCCATGGCATCCACAGGTGCAGCCCTCTTCATGTTCGTGGTGATGATGTTCACCGTGGCAACCGCATTCTTTCCCGTGTTCATGGTGGTGGTGTTCTTTATCGTGGCAACCGCAACCACACTCTTCTTTATGCTCATGGTGGTGCTCATCATGGCATCCGCACGTACAGTTTTCACCGTGTTCATGGTGATGGTGGTGTTCTTCTTCATTAAGAATAACATCTACACCGGAATCTTCCAACGCGTGCATAGCAGCATGTTTGAGTTTGTGTTCATCAACATCAACAACAGCTGCCATAAAGTTGAAAGTGGCTTCTTCACAGGGTTCAAAAGTTCCGTGATGTTCCACTCCGATTTCAGTATCTATAAGATTTAATGTAATTCCGCCATCATCGTTGTAAATGGCAAGTTTAACGTGACCGAGGAAGTAGCCCGCATCGTTTTCAATCCATGCACCAATCTCTGTAAGCATTTTATCAAGACGTGCTTCCGCATCTGCGTTGAATCCGAATATGCGGCCGGTGAGTCCAACAGCAACTCCTCCTGCCATTTCTGCAGAAGTCTGTTCGTGTTCTCCGTTGCATTTTTCACAGGAACAGTGTTCTCCGTGTCTGTCGCTGTCTCCCCACATCATTCCAACTCCTTGAGCATAATGTCAATATTGTGTCCGGTTTTGGCGGATACGGGATAAATTTTCTTATCGGGGTATTCAGCAGTAAGCCAATTCATGGCAGATTCCATTTTTTCAGGTTCTGCAAGATCGCTTTTGTTAATTACGATGACATCTGCACCGTACATCTGTCTTTTGAAAAATTCAGGTTTCTTTGCAATAAGGTCGTCGAATCTTTTAATATCGGCGACACCAAGAATTTTTGTTTCTTCTTCATCAATCATTGCAACATGAACAAGTTCCTTCACTTTGTGAGGAAGTGCAAGTCCCGTAGGTTCAATTATGATTGCATCAGGATCAATATCCTTTGTAATTTCGTGGAGTGCAGATTGCAAACTTCCTGAAAGTGTGCAGCATATGCATCCGTCGGGCAATTCAACTGATTCGTATCCTTGGGATTTCAAAGTAGCACCATCTACTCCGATTTCTCCCATTTCATTTACAACCAATGCAACTCTCTTTCCTTGGTCGTGAAGAGAAGATGCAAGTTTCATCAGAAGTGTTGTTTTCCCGCTGCCGAGAAATCCGCCCATTATATAGACTATCATAATTATTCATAACAAAAACAGCGGTATATATCATTTTGCTAACACTGTTATAATTATTCCTAAAAAAGAGTGTTTTCTCTTTGAACAGATGTATTAAAAAACTGTGATTTTTATTGACATATCAACATACTTATTTTGTTGTATACTCATTATTTTTATAGAAAATATGTTAAATTCTTTATATATTTCATATAAGGTTATACATATTTTTACATAGGTTATATTTAAATTATTCTCTTTAGTATATTAATTATGGATAAATCATCCATCCAACTCGCACTTAGATACCTAATAGGTG
>CAYMPW010000014.1:0-36653 GCA_964392725.1 uncultured Methanomassiliicoccales archaeon | reverse complement strand
ACACCTGTATCAATCAGATTATCCATAAATTCTTCTTCTTTTCCTTCCAGATGCGATAAAACAGGTCCGACCAAAGCATATGCGTTGATTCCCTCGGATACCAATTCTTTCAATGTTTTCAATCTATCTTCAGGAAGTGTTGCTCCGGGTTCGGTCATTTTTGAAATTTTGTTATCGAGGGTTGTTATGGTAATCCCGACTTCATTATCCATAGATTTTATCAAATCTATATCGCGCAATATTAAATCTGATTTTGTGTGAATGTGTACTCTATATCCACGTGATTTTAAAACCTTCAAACAACCCTGTGTTAACATGTATTTGGATTCGGCATATTGGTATGGATCCGTAACGGTTCCGATTCCGATGGTTCCCTGAATTCCGTGAAGTTCCGAAACAAGACGCTGAACGATATTGGAACGGATTTTTACCACTCTCCAATTATCCCAAGTTGTGTGAGTAACTTCCGGAGCGTAACAATAAACACAACCGTGCTCACATCCTCCGTACGGATTCAAAGCGTAATCTATGCCCGGCAATCCCGACGGTGAAAGTGCGCGTTTGCATGCAATCAATTCGCAGACTCCGTCCCAAGAACTCTCTTCCGTGAAATCAAGCAGATTAGTAATAGTCTTCAAGCCTCCTTTGAACATACCAATCTCTTAAAATTCCTGAATTTTCAATCCATTTTTCAATTGAAATATCCATTACTCTTCCCACATGTTTCAAAGCTTTATCTAATGTATCATATTTTTCTGGTTTTTGAGATAATGCCATACGGACATTTTCTCTTACATTCCATACACCAACGGGCATAACGTATCCGGAATGGGCTTCTCTGAAAATAACGGCACCCGCAGTTCTGTTTTCTTTCAGTAAGAGTTCGTTGATTGCCATTCTTGCGGCGTAATAACAACCCCCTATGTGAGCATAATCCGAGCGACCGTTATACAATTCGTAATCATGGATTATTTCGATATCTTTACCTGTGGGATTCCAAGTTGTATTCGGATACCAGGCTTCGATCAACTCGTATCTCCATGTACACGGTAAGAGAAGAATACACCAACGATTGTCTAATTGTTCCCATTCGTATATTCTGAATTCATCAATGGTTTCATTGAATTTTGTTGTTTCAAGAAGATTCTTTCCAATGATGTCATCTACTGCCGTAATACTCCATCTAGTCGGTACGAATTTACGATTTTTATCGATACCCATGGTTCCGACCGAAAATGCTTTTTGAATATCGGAAATGAGTGTGCCGTTGCGATATGCATTGACTACGGCTTCAGTAGCTTTCAAATCCGTATCATAATAATTCTTTTCAAGATTCTTTTCGAATCTTCCCGTTCCCATTTTCATCTTTTCCATTCTTGCGGATGGTCCGAACGGTTGAACTTCATCATCTAAAATCAACCTGCCTTTGGGTTTATGTGAGAAACTGGCTTCCACTTCTATAGGTTTTTCAGTAAGCGCAAGTTCTTGCACAGTATCAGCTATTCTTCCGGCTTTTTTGAAATTCTTGGCATCTATGCGATATTTTCCGCGAACCAATCTAAATCTAAAATCAGTTATTTCTTCAATGGATTTTCCCAACCACATTTCGGGTTTATCCATTATGGACGTATCTCCGAAATCAGGGGGAATCAAAGGTCCGATATCTACCTTTGGATATCCATATCTTCCGATGAATACCGCAGGGGGAGAACAACCTTCGAGATCTTTACCGTTCAAAAGCGGCATTGTTTTACTCTTTGAGTAGAATTTAATCATCAAAGGACAACGATCTTTACCGCAGAGTCTTTTCGAACCTTTGCAAATTACACACAATCCGGATTTAACCGTGGCTTCTCCGTTAGAGAATAAATCGCTGAAATATCCGGATTCTTTCATGTTTCACTCTTTTCTGGCACGGCGTGCAATCAACGCGGCAAAGGATCCTGCGCCGATTCCGTTATCAATATTCACAACGGAAAGTCCGGGAGAGCAGCTTTGTAACATACTCAATAATGCGGCTTCTCCTTTTCCGCCCATTCCGTATCCTGTCGAAGTAGGTAATCCGATTACGGGAACGGGAGAAAGTGATGAGATAATCGTGGGAAGTGCTCCTTCCATGCCCGCAACCGCAACAATAGCATCTGCATTTTCTGCAATGATGGTTTTCATCGGATCTAGAATTCTGTGAACTCCCGCAACTCCGATATCATAGAATGTAATGCATTTGCAACCCATGGCTTCAGCCATAATTCTTGCTTCTTCGGCATAAGGAACATCGGATGTTCCCGCGGTTACGATAGCAATCGGACCAAACGTAGATTCGGGCATTTTTCCAAGAATGATAATTCCGCAGGATTTGTGATACTCGGCATCCTTACGTACTTTTTTTACAGCTTCGAAATGTTCGTTTGAAGCGCGTGAAATCAGAAGAAGAGATTCGGTTTTCGATGCAATTGCCGCAACGGATTCGGGAGTTTTACCCAAAGCGTACACAACCTCGGGCACATCCTTTCTGATTTGCCGTCCCGTATCGAATAGAACATCATCACCGATACGTTCGATATAATCTGTACGCAACATCCTTTCCGCATCTTCGGGAGTTATCTTTCCGGAACGATACGCTTCAAGGATTTCTCTTACATTCATAAACCATGTATCCCCGTCAATGATAAAAATTATTTCTGATTTTTATCCTCATTTAGATACATTTCTTTGTATTTTTCAGATGGGTTATCCCTTTGAGAAATGATATACAGTCCTGATACAATTGCGATCAATGAAATTATAGAACCTCCGATGTATGTCGCAAGCATGAATTTTTCTTCAGTCCAAATTCCTGAATTGAAGAAATATACGAATAATATCAACGTTGAAATCGAAATCAAGATGACTGTCGCCGTTAGAATTTTCACCGAGGTTTTCATAATATCCCATTTTAGTATTGGAATATACATCCAAGTATTTTGAATATTCTATATAGGGACGAAATAAAAATATCTGAGTTCTCATGAGGGGTCATGGGCAACGCATTCGATACCGCCGTTCATTATTTTGAATCGGTTAAAAAAGCCGTAATCTGTTATTCCGGGGGATATGACAGTACCTTTCTCATAGCTGCGGCATCGAAAGCTATACCCGGGAATTGTCTCGCGGTTATGGTCGACATACCCATGTTATCTGAATATCAGAAGTCAAATGCAATTTCCATAGCCGAAGAAATTGGTATAGATCTGATTGTAATACCGCTTTCTTTGGATTCTATGGCAGAAACTTCAAACAATCGTATCGATAGATGTTATTTCTGTAAAGGTTCCATATACACGGCAATACGCAACACGGTATTCGAAATGGGATACAGTGTTTGTGTATGCGGGGATAATGCGGATGATATGCAATGCGACCGTCCAGGTGCGGCTGCAGGCAGACAGTTGGGAATCATATCGCCTTTGGCAGATCTCGGAATAACCCGTGCGGAAGTCGAAGCTTCCGTGAATGCCTTAAATTTAAAATCCACGGTAATCAAAGGAACGTGTTTGGCTACACGCATTCCCGAAGGTACCGTTCTTACAGAAGATAATTTACGTTTGGTGGAATCCTGTGAAAAGATCGTCAGAGATATTACCTGGATCGAAACAATAAGGTTCAGATTAGATGGAAACGGTGCACGTATCCAGACTTCGGAAGATTCGTTCAAGAAGATGAGCGAATCAATGAATCAGATTAACAACAAACTGAAAAATTTTGGTATATCGGCTATCTTGGATCCAAAAAAATATCAATAAAATTGTATGAGCGGAAGACGATCCAACTCCGAAGAGTTTTCATTGCAAGGGGGGTCGTCTTACCGCCTTAATTATGGATATGCGCCCGATGTATATATTATTTGTAGTGTAACACGAATTTTTTGTTGTTTTCTTTAAAAACACTGGACAAATTATTCGATGTTGATTTTAAGATTTTTCTTGAAAACGGATTTGAATTCATCCGACATTTCTTCCAAACGCCATTTTTCCAAAGATAAATCGGAGTTGTATGAAATCGGAGTCATACACACGTCTCCATTGTTACAATTAAATATGATATCTGTAACCCTTTGGTTTCTATGTCTGTCGAGAACATCGGCTATGCGAAGAATCATGGCGCATTTCAAAACATCGTCTACGACGTCGTTCTCCAGGATCTTTAAAGACTTGTTATTACGCGTAGGGAATCTTTTGTGATGGAATCTTGCAATTAAACTCATAATATCGAGTTCGCGATATCCGAATCCCAACATGTATGAATTTTCGATAATCATTTGAGAATGAAGGTGGTGTTTGGGATAACTGATGATTTCTCCGACGTCATGAAGAATCGCGGAATATGCCAACAATTCTCTCATTTCTTTATTCATGTTGTGAATCCCTGCTTCTTTCAATGCATCAAACATATTCATACAGAGAATTTGTACATGTTCCGCATGCTCTTTATCATAATTGCAACGGGTGGCCAATGCAAGAACTGATGAATCACGAACGTTGAAATTCGTGTGTCCGGACTGCATCATGTATTCAACCTGCATTCCCTGTTTCATGCCCATCGGACTGATGTCGATACGATCTATTTTGAAAAGGTGCATGAGCTCTTCCGCAATCGCACCTCCTGGAATAATGATATCAGAACGGTCACGGTTGATACGTGGAACACTCAATCTTTCTTGCTGGCTCATTGAACAAAGTTTTTTCATAAGCACTGCAAGTTCATTTTTCAACAGATAAGACGGATCATCGTCTTCTCTTTCATATGCACACATCTCTGCAAGATTATTAAGAACACCTGCGGAACCTACGGCCCTTGAAAACTTTAAATCGGAAACAGCACGAACGGAACGATATGATGCTAAACCAACCTTTCTACGATAAAGATCGTAGTCGTCATTGGAAACGGGTTGGCTCAAATCTATATTCAATCCGTACGCAAATCTTATCGCACCTAGTTCCAAACTATCCAGATAGATATTTTCGTTTCTAAGACAGATTATAATTTCTGTACTTCCTCCGCCTATGTCTATCTCCAGTGTTTGTTTTTTTGGTTCCAACGGTCCGAATACGCCGAGTTTAATCAAACGTGCTTCTTCGAGACCGGGAATAACATTGATGTTGACACCGACGGTTTTCAGACGTTCGACCAATTCTTTGCTGTTAGAAGCTTCTCTGCATGCACAGGTTCCATAGGCTCTGATTTCTTTGGCACCCAAACTTTTGGAAGCTTCCACGAATCTGCTGACAACGTTTACGCAACGTTCTATTTCGTCTTCGCCTAATACTCCGTTTTTATACAGTCCGCTTCCCAATCTTACGGAAACTTTGTCTTGGAATATTGCGGTTCCCATAGAATCTTTGTTAAATTCCACAACAAGAAGATGAATTGAGTTGGTACCAACATCTATGAATCCAACTATTTCAGATTCACTCATGCCAAATTCCTCTGTTTTCCATAAACCACTGTTGTGATCTCAGAGGTTCTTTGGAATTTACAACAGGAATATACGAACCGTCTTCCTGAAGAACTTTGGCTTTTACGTTGTCTGCAAGGTGAATATCCAAAATATTTTCTTTTATGGATTTTCTGAGGATGGGATCTAATACGGGGAACAAAACTTCGATACGGGCCATAAGGTTTCTTGGCATCATATCCGAAGATCCCATGTACATTTTTGGATTTCCGCCGCTATTGAAATAATAAATTCTGGCATGTTCCAAGAAACGATCCACGATGCTTGTAACGGTTATGTTGTCTGATATTCCCTTCACGCCGGGACGGAGACAGCACAAACCTCTGATGTTCAGATCTATAACAACTCCGGCAGAAGATGCTTTGTACAAAGCCGCAATGATATCGGAGTCGATAAGTCCGTTGGCTTTCATTGCAATGTATCCATTTGATCCGGATTGTACATGATTGATTTCATTTTCAATCATCTCAATCAATCTTTTCTTCAATGTAATGGGTGCGACCAATAAGTGATTGTATACCCTTGGACCAAAGAATCCGGTAAGTGCGTTGAATAATTCACCAACATCTTCTCCGATTTCTGAGTTTGCGGTAAGGAATGAAATATCGCCGTATTGTTTGGATGTAGCTATATTGTAATTTCCGGAACTCATGTGGGTGTAACGTACAAGTTTTTCTCCTTCGAGTCTGACAATCTGAAGAAGCTTTGAATGCACTTTGAGATCAACAGGTCCATAAACAACATGAACGCCGATTCTTTCCAATTCCCTTGCCCATCTGATGTTGTTTATTTCATCGAATTTAGCTCTGAGTTCCATGAGAACGGAAACCGTTTTTCCGTTTTCACGTGCGGCCATAAGCGCTTTCATGATGCTGGGATCTTTTCCGACTCTGTACAGACAGATTTTGATACTCTGAACTTTCGGATCTGCCGAAGCCTCTTTGATAAGATTGACAACCGTGGAAAATGATTCGTACGGATGATATAAAATCCAATCTTTTTCTTTGATTATGTTGAACATCGACGTATCTTCGAAGGAATCGAAGGGAGAATATGGGGCGAATAAAGGTTCTTTGAGTTCGGGTATGGGGAGATTTGCTATTTCCCATAAATCCGTAAGCATAATTGCTCCGTTGGATTTGTGAATCTGCATGCTTTCCAATTCGAGATTGTGTCCGAATATGTTAATCATGTCCGATGGCATATTGTTGTCAACAGCCATTCTTACGGGGAAACCGTTGTCACGTCCTTCGATACTTTCTTCGACGGCGGACATAAGGTCGCAAGCTTCATCGATTGTAACTTTAACATCTGCATTTCTCGTTACTCTGAACGAATATACTCCGAGAATCTCCAATCCCGGGAAAAGCATGTAAACCGAATTTTTTATGATATCTTCCAAAAGAATGAAATCCCTTCCGCTTTTGCTGGACGGAAGTTCTATAAAACGCGGGAAAGAATCGGTAGGAACTTTTACCCTGGCATAAACGATTTCGCCGTGATGTTTCATGCGAACAGCTAAATTAAGCGCGTTGTTCGAAATAAATGGGAAAGGGTGTGAAACATCCAAAGCCAAAGGTGTAAGAACAGGATGAATTCTGGAAGTATAGAATTGAGAAATCCATACTCTTTGTTCCGAATTCAAATCATTAATCGAATTGATACGAATTCCATTTGCTGAAAGATCTTTCTTAATCATTTTCCAACAGGTTCCGTATTCTTTAACCAAATCTTGAACCGTTTCGGATAATTGTTTGATTAATTTTCTGGAATCAATCATATCCGGAGCATCAATAGCCTGCGCGGCAGGTATTGGGGCCAACAGTCCCGGAACACGGATCATGAAGAATTCATCAAGGTTTCCGTTACAAATCGCAAGGAATTTTACACGTTCCAACAAAGGAGTATTCTGATTTTCTGCTTCAGCGAGACATCTGCGATTGAACTCCAACCAAGAGAGTTCTCTGTTGATGTATAATTCAGATGAACGAAAATCAGGTATTTCCATTGTTTATTCCTCGTCGTCGTAAGGGTTTCTGAGTTCTACCGATCTGCAGTGGGCGTGGAGTCCTTCTGCAGAGGCAATCATTTCGATTGTGGGTGCAAGAGTTGCCAAACCTTCTTTGGTAAGCATCTGAACCGTGGATGTTTTACGGAAGTGTGCAACGTTGAGTCCGGATGCAACCTTTGCGTTTCCTGATGTAGGAAGAACGTGGTTGGTTCCGGATGCGTAATCTCCTGCGGCTACGGGTGTGTAAGGTCCTACGAATATTGAACCCGCATTCTTTACGGCCGAGAGTATTCCAAGTGCATCAGCAGCCTGAATCGAAAGGTGTTCGGGTGCCATTTCATTGATAATTTCAATGGCAAGTTCCATTGAATCGGCAATCATGTATCCTGAATTCTCAAAGGCTTTGTTCATGATTTCCGCACGGGGTGAATCTTTCAGAAGGTTTTCGATTTCTTTCCAAACCTTTCCTGGAAGTTTAGGATCGTTAGTAACGAGTACTGCAGCGGATGAAGGGTCGTGTTCTGCCTGGGCCATAACTTCGGCTGCTACATAAACCGGGTTTGCGGTATTGTCAGCAAGAATTCCCACTTCGCTGGGTCCGGCGGGGAAATCGATTTCCACTGCATTGCGAAGCATCATTTTTGCGGATGTTACGAATGCGTTTCCGGGTCCTACTATTTTTTGAACGGGTTCGATGGATTCGGTTCCGAGAGCCATGGCAGCAATAGCCTGTGCCCCGCCAACCTGATAAACTTCGTCTACGCCTGCAATATCCATGGCTACAAGCCTGATTGGATCAATGGGTGCGGGTGTACAACAGATAATTTCGTTTACTCCTGCGACACGGGCAGGTATGGCGCACATAAGAACTGTACTTGGATAAGATGCTCTTCCTCCGGGAATGTAACATCCGACTCTCTCAAGAGGTGTACTTTTTACACCGAGTGTAATTCCGGGTTCAACTTCAGAAAGCCAAAGATCCTGGGGGAGTTGCATTTCATGGAAGCGTCTGATGTTGTATGCGGCGTTTTCCAACTCTTCTACAAGTTCAGGGTCAACCTTCTCATATGCATCTTCAATCTGTTCGCGTGTAACCTCAAGGGATTTGAGCTTAACTTTGTCGAATTTTTCGGTAAGATCGATGAGTGCGGCATCGCCTTCGTCTTTAACTCTGTCGATAATATTTGTTACGATATCGGACACATCTCCGATTTTGGATTCACGGTTTTTATTCCAGAATCCTTCGTCTACTTCCTTCCACATACTTTGGCCATCAATGTTGTCAGATTTAAAAGGTGCCCTCGCGCGTTCAACCACGTTAAATATATGCAGGTCTTTAACACATAATAGGTGCAAGCCATGAACATAATAATCGTTGGTGCGGGAAATGTCGGTTTTACTGCCGCCGAAGCTCTTTGTAAATTTCATGATACGCTGATTATCGAGAATGAAATGGGCAGAGCGGAATTCGTAAAAAGTTTACTGAATGTTTCAGTTCTGTGTGACGATGGTACAAATCCCGCTGTGTTGGAAAGTGCTATTTCCAGACACCATGCGGATGTCATCATCGCATGTATGGAAAGAGACGATTCTAATCTTTTTACCTGCTTAATGTCAAAACGCATTAACTCTAAAATTAAAACCGTATCCAGAATAACAAATCCTGATTTCATGATTAAAACATCAGATTTGGGGGTTGAAGGAATCGATCAGATTATTTCTCCCGAGATGATTACGGCTGCTAAAATTTCAAAGCTTGCACTTATTGAAAATGCAGTCGATTATGAAAGTTTGGATAACTTGGAAATGGCCCTTGTCACATTCAAAGTTGAAAAAGAGCATAATATTGTCGGACGCATCGTTTTAGATCTCGATATGCCCGATGAAGCAACTATAGTTGCGATATACCGCGGAGAAAATGTTATCATTTCAAATGAAACAACCGAAATTCATGTTGGGGATATGTTATGCGTTCTTGGAAGTACCACAGGTATCGAAGAATTCAACGAAATGATGGGAATTATCGAAAAAGCAAATGAATTCGTTATTCTCGGAGGAGGAGTGGTCGGTATTCACACCGCACGTATGCTTGAAGGTAAGAAAAGATACGTCAAAATCATTGAAGATGATGAAGAAATCTGTATACAGCTTTCGAAAATGTTCTCTTCGGTTATTGTTGTAAACTCCAATACTGTTGACCCCCATATTCTAAAAGCGGAAAATGTAGGTCGTGCCGATGCATTGATTTGCGTAGCAAACATCGATGAAAAGAATCTGCTTTCATGTATGATTGCAATGAATCTTGGTACCAAAAAGGTAATTTCCAGATACTCCTTGAGAGAATACGAAGATATTTTCAGTTACACGGGTATCGAAACAATCATCGGATATCACCGTGTAATCGCTAACGAGATTACAAAAACTCTTATTTCCGACGATCAGGCGGTAATGAGGATGAATCACGACGGAGAGATGTTCTTCAGTGCAACCGTGACACCCAAGGCCGTAATCTGCAATCAGCCTTTGGGGGATGTGGAAGTTCCCGAAGGACTTCGTATAGCGGCAATTGTTCGCGGACCCGAGATAATCTACCCTCGTATGGATTTCACATTCCGCGAAGGAGACAAAGTTCTTCTTTTCTCATATATGATTAAATCACAGAAATTGGAAAAAATGTTTGGAACCAATATTTTGCTTGATTTATGAGGGTGATCCATGGCAAGTGTGTTTCATAAGCGAAATAATACAATCCTGTATGTTGTTGGATTAGTGTTCTTAGCACTTGCTTTGTTTACAATCATTCCTTTAATCGCTGCTTTATTTTTCAATGATTCGCTTATACCGTATTTGATTCCTCTCGGTATTTGTTCAATTTTGGCAATTCTGTTTTTGCTATCTTTCAAACCCGGTGAAGAATTCAAGCCCACAACCGGAGTGATTACACTCACATTAGCATGGTTGATTGTATTCACATTCGGAACTCTTCCGTATATCGGATTCGGAATGTCGGTTGCAGACGCTATTTTTGAATCCGTAAGCGGATTTACCACAACCGGAGCAACAATAATGCCAGATGTCGAAGTTTGGCCAAAAAGTCTGCTGATTTGGAGATCTTTGACTCAATGGGGAGGTGGTATCGGTATCATTTTGGTATTCATGCTTCTTTTGCCAATGATGGGATTCGGCGGACGTATGTTTATCAACAACGAATTAAGCGGATCCGGAGGCAAAAATTTCTCAACCAGATTGAAAGACGCTGCCAAACAATTCATGGTTATTTACTTTGCATTGAGTACGATTATGATTGTGTTATTGCTTATATTGGGTGTAAATCTATACGAAGCACTCTGCATGATGATGTCCACGATTTCTACGGGTGGATTCATGTGTTTGAGTTCAAGTATTATGGACTACAATGATATCATACAAGGTGTCGTTATTTTATTCATGTTCCTCGGCGGAATTAATTTCTACCTTCACTACAAAGCTGTGTATAACAAAGATTTCAAAGCATACATTCACAACGGAGAATTCCTTGTTATGCTTGGTTGGTATCTTATAGCCACTTTGATTTTATGCTTAATAATAGGAGCTACAGACCCGTCTTTGATCGAAGATGTTCTTTTTACGGTTGTTTCATTGGGTACAACAACGGGATTCGCAACTATCGATTATGCCGTTTGGCCCACCACCGCACTTGCTTTGATTCTTGCAGTTATGTTCATCGGAGGATCCGCAGGCTCAACATCCGGTGGTTTGAAAATATCCCGTATTATCATTGCATACAAATATGTCCGTAATGCAGTACGTTCAATCATAAATCCACGTGTTGTTAGTAATGTTAGAATAAATAAAGAGAATATCGATCACGGTTCGGTCAGTGTTTCTCTTACTGTTTTCCTTTTGTTTGTTGTTACAATCTCTATTACCGCATTGGTTCTTATTTTCTCGGGAATCGATGTTGTAGAATCTTGGGGTGTTGCTTTTGCAATGGTAACAAACGTAGGTCCCGCAATCGGAATATTCGGACCATACGGATCCTTTGAAAGCATGGAAGATTGGATAAAAATATTCCTTTCCGTTGTTATGTGGATCGGACGTTTGGAAATCGCAACAGCATTGATTCTTTTTATGCCGGGATTCTGGAGAGAATATTCGTTGGGAACCGGAAAAAAGAACTCCAGACTCAGAAAGATATTGTATAAATGAGATGGCGCGGAGGGAGAGATTCGAACTCCCGAGGTGAGACACCACCGGTTTTCAAGACCGGCGCCGTGGGCCAGACTTAGCTACCTCCGCCTATTTTCCCCGATATATTATCCATATTTAAGATAACCGCTGTTTTTCATGTTGATTTACGAAAATCAAGCTATCGATTTGACGGTTTTATCTTCATAATATGAGAGAATGAAGATAAACCATATCATATCTATCACAACCGCAATGGCACAGGGTAACGCAACAAGCGGAGAATCAACAAACAAAATTCCCGCCATCGCAGTTCCCATTCCTGTATTTTTCCAGAAAGACATGAACACATATACCATTCTGTTTTCTCTTGGAATATCCTTCTTTTTCATGATAAAATCTGGGATAAAGGTGAGAATGATCAGGCGAATCAAAATCAATATGATTATCGACAATACTAACCATGGTTCCGTAAAGAAGAAGTTACGGTTGGAAGCGAAAGCGATACCGACCAAAACAAAGAATGAAATGTTGATTAACATTGTTCTGGCTATTTTTGGAAGGTTTAATTTTTTCACGGGTATCGAAAGAATGATCGGAAGAGCCACAAAGAGTAAAACATACTTCAAAATCATCAATGGACTAAGTAAACCGTCAAAGAAAATCATCGCAAGAACCGGTGTGATTACAAGAGATGCCAAGTAGATTACCGTAAGCGTAAGAACCGAGAGTTTTGTATTGCCTTTCAATAAAAATGTGGATGTTACTACGGAGACCGCACAGGGTATGGATGCCAATAAAACCCATCCAAGCCAAACTTCGTGATATGAATTATAAAACGGAAGTCCGAGCAACATTGTAATTACAACTGCTACGCCGAAACAAAACAGAACGCCTAACGCAATTCCTTTTTTGTTTTCACGAAAATCTTTTGCATGGAATTCCAAACCATCCAAAGACAGTGTCATCATTACGATAAGCGCGACAATAAGTGCATACGAAGACCATTCTCCCAACGGACCTAATGCAAAACCACAAATGATTGCGGCTAAAATCCAAACCCTTACGTTTGATAATACCGACATTATTGTCACAGTAATCACTTCTGTTCAAAGAAACGAACCACATCTCCGACGGGATCCGTTGTAAGAACCGCATCAAACTTAGAAGTATATTTAGACATCCTCGAATCCATGATAACCGCCATACCGCGATCGGTCTCGGTTCTGATTAAACGGCCGATTGCCTGTTGCATTTTTCTTATTGCGGGAACTTCGAATGTGTATTTCCAACCCATCCAATTTCCGTAACGTGCATCAAACAAATCCGACATTGCGTTGGATTCCAAAGACGGTGGTGGATACGGTATACCTACAATAATGGCAAAACATAACTCATCTCCGGGGAAATCTATTCCTTCTGCGATCGAACCGCCCATAACCGTGAAGAATACACCGCTTGAACCTTTGCGGAAACGATCCAACAATGCCATCGTACGTTTTTGTTGACGGGCTTCTTCCCAATACATGGTTTGATTGACATCGCGTTCCAGGAACGGCTTCATTTTTGCCATCATTGCATAAGACGGGAAGAAAACAAGTGTGTTTTTATCCACTGCATTACACATTTTTGCAATATTTTTCTCCATTCTGGAAAAAATACTGGGATCCTGATTCATTTCTTTGTAACTTGTGGTTACGTTGTTCATGTAAACAACAGAACGGTTTTCTTTGGGGAAGGGTGAAGGATGAATTTGCATTACGGTATCCTTCGGAAGACCCATAACACGAACGTATTGATCCAAAGGTTGCAAAGTTCCAGACATGTGGATCGCACCGTTCAAACTTCTCATAAACGATGTAATGTTGTTGGGATCGATACATGCGGCAGAGAAGAATTCTCCCTCAGGGCCTGCTTTAATCGAGCGTATAAATCCGCCGCGAGGCGAACAAATCCATAATTTTAGATTAATACCAAGATTGTAGATATCGGAGATTCTGTTTTCCCCTTTATCCATCATCAAATCGCTTCTGGCTTCACCCAAATCAATGATTCTGTCAATGGCTGTTTCCAAATTACTGCGTGTAATTTTAAAACGTTCCATCAAACGGGTTTCAAGAATATCGTCTTTTAATTTGTATTCATGAACTTTTAAAGTGAGATATTCGTTTGCGAATGACCTCAAAGTCATACGAAGATATGCAATAAAATCTCTGAGTTTTACATCTTCGTAGACATCCGGGTCTCTAAGAGTCGTAGTTTCATCCAATGCAGCTTCGATGAGTTTCATAGGAATCGTGAAACTTTCAGTTTCTCTCGCGGCATCGATTATATTGTGGGCTTCATCGACAATCAAAACAATCGATTTTTCATAATCCTCTTCTTCGCCGACACCCATGTTTGAAAGAAGATTGGATCTGATATCTTCGGATAAGATGTGTACATACGGTACAACCACTACATCGGCGTCTTTCATCAAAGCTTTCTTGGCTTCATAAGGACAAACATTTGATTTCTCACAATAATTATCCAAAACTTCGCTTGATGGTAAATTCGATTGAGCATAGTTCACGATATCCGGAAGTTCAACTTTCAATCTATCAAAGAATCTGCATCCTCCGGCTACACCTTGCATACTCTTCTTTTTACGTTCTTCGCACAAGCTTGAAAGAACCTGTGGAGGAATATTTTCGTAATCGTCCAAAGTACGAAGAAGCGGACATGATTTTCCTCTTCCCGTTATTGCTATTCCGGTTACGGGTCTGAGTTCGGATATTGAACGCAGTTCTTTCATAACCTGATCGCTCTGTGAAATTGTACGTGTAAGATAAATTACTCTTTTTCCGCGTTTTTTGGCGTGTTCCAAAGCAGCTGCGAGAGACACGATTGTTTTACCTGTTCCGGTACCGGATTCCACAACGATATGTTTGGAGGAATCCAACGCATCTCTCATACTGCTGACAATATCCATTTGATTAGGTCTTGGAATGTATGGGAAATAAGGCGCGTCTTTGTTGTCATGAAGTTCTTTGGGAGCTTCGACTTTCTTTTCTTTGAATGTAACATTGTCTCCGAAACACATCTGGTTGCTTTCAGAATCATCGTCTATTTTTCTGCCGCATACCCTGCATTTTTCCGATCCAGGGGGCATAAGACTTTTACAATAATTACAGAAAAGACCGCGCATGAAACTTCTATAGCTACAAGTTGGTTATAACAGTTGGGTACAGTTATCCGAAAGTAGTTATCAGTTTCATTGGATGTGAAATAAATTGTGTGTTCAGGGTTATTTCATTTCTCTGAATTCAAAAATACCACAGAGTGCATCAACATTATATATTCCAAATTCAATACAAAAATGTAGTAAATTTGGAGTAGGATATGAAAGAGATTGTACGTAGCAGATATTTGGAGAAATTGATCGAGAGAGAATTCGATGGTCTGGTTAAAGTAATAACGGGAATAAGAAGGTCCGGAAAATCATATCTTTTATTCACATTATTCAGAAACCATCTTTTGAAAAACGGAGTTCCCGAAGATCATATCATAGCTGTGGATTTAGAGGATTTTTCCAATATCGATCTTCGTGATCGTAACAAACTCTATCAACATATCAAAGAAACAATGTCCGGAAAAACCGATAAATTCTATATCCTGATAGATGAAATTCAACACGTAGACGGATTCGTGGATTTGGTCAACGGTTTGATGCACCTCCCGGAAACCGATGTTTACGTTATATGCAACGATTCCAAATTTCTATCCAAAGATATCGTTACCGAATTCAGAGGAAGAAGCGAGGAAATACGTGTTTATCCCTTATCATTCTCGGAATACCTGTCTGTGTACGAAGGTCCGGAAGAGCAGGCTTGGGAAGAGTTCATGCGTTATGGCGGAATGCCGGAAACCGTAGGTTTCACTGACAGTCATAAAGAAGAATATCTGATGGGACTTGTAAAATCAGTATATCTTTTGGATATCAAAGAGAGAAACGACGTCCGTAATCCTGATTCATTGGATTCTCTTATGAGTGCGATGTGTTCTTCAACAGGTTCTTTGACAAATGTTTCCAAGATTGCCAACACGATGTTTACCGCAAATAGAAAGAAAGTAGACAATAAAACCGTTGACAGATATTTGGATCTGTTTTTGGATTCGTTTTTGTTTGAGAGATTGCAAAGATATGATGTTAAAGGCAGAAAGTACTTTGATTCCATTTCCAAGTATTATATCGTAGATGTGGGTTTGAGGAACGCATGGTTGGGTTACAGACAGCAAGAACCAACACATTTGATGGAGAATATAATCTATAACGAGCTCAGGTCCAGAGGATACTCCGTAGATGTCGGCGTGGTAACCGTGCGTACTACAAAAGATAACAATCCCAAATATACCCAACTGGAGATTGATTTCATTGTGAACAAAGGTAATGATCGTATCTATATTCAATCTGCATATTCGATTCCGGATTCCGAGAAACATAATCAGGAGATCAGACCTTTTTTGAATATCAGAGATTCATTCAGAAAAATAATCGTGGTGAACGGAGACGAAAAACCATGGGTGGATGAGGAAGGAATAATGACTGTGGGTGTCAGAAGATTCCTGTTGGATGAATCATTGATTTGAATTGGGATAGAGATTGAAGAAGATTGGAATAAAAATGAAGGTGAGGGTATTAACCCTCGTTTGTTTAGTTTGAAGTTTGGTTTTACTTCTTTATCAATGCGTACGCAAGGATTGAGAGAACAACAACCGCCAATGCTGCGACGGCAACGAGAACTGTTTCTGTTCCACTGTTGTCGATGTTGGATGTTGTTTTCATTACGTTTACGTATACTTGAGAATCTGATGTTACGTTCTTGAGAACATATGATCCTCCGCCCATGTATTGGACTTCTCCGTTGGATGCTGTAACATTACCGAGAGTGTATCCTTCTTCAACAAAGATTGAGAATGGTAATTCATTCGAGATTGTTGTTGAGTTGTAACGTACGCTGTATCCTTCGCCTGATGGGAAGGTTACGTTATATGATGAAGGATCTTCCGGGGTTGGTGGGACTTCGGGTATGATTGGTTTCATTCCTTCGAGATATGGGCCGTATGTTGAAGGATCTATTTTCCATGCCTTTAATTCTGTCGTACCATCAGTCGTCACGTATTCATTCAAAGCATTCTTCAATGAACCTGTAGGAGATCCAGAAATATTACCATCGAGCGTGAAATCTCCAAGTGTTTTCGTTGAGAAGAAATTGCATTTGGTAGCCATGGTGGGATCAGTATCGTTTCCTATGCATTCGATGTTCTTATTGTCAGAATTCAACCAATAACAGTTCTGAACTGTTGCACTACCATCGATCATACCTATTATTCCCCCGGCTGCATTACCCCCTTCACCAGATGCAGACATATTTCCGGTATTATAACAGTTCCGAACGATCCCTTGCTTGATAATTCCCGTTATCCCTCCTTCAAGGTTGGTTTTCAAATTACCTGTTGCTGTTATATTTATGGTATTGTAACAGTTCTGAATTATTCCACCATTATATCCGGCTATTCCACCTGCTGAATTCTTTGAGTCTACTGATTCATTTTCTATCGGTGTACCCGATACTGTTATTGTCCCGATTCCAGTATTGTAACAGTTCTGAATGGTCCCTCCATTATTGTATCCGACTATTCCGCCTGCTACTATGATACTCCCTCCGTCACTCGGGGAACAAGTAATATTGGTATTTACCAATCCTAAATTTTTTACAACAGCTCCTTCACCTATCCCTCCAAAAAGACCACCACAATCTCCGGACATGATTGTTAAACCTGTTATCATATGAGAGTTCCCGTTGAACTTTCCTTTAAATAAATTTGAATTATAATGTCCGATCGGAGTCCATTCTTTGCCTGTTAAATCAAGATCTGCGGTGAGTTTGAAGAAGCCAGTCCCTTTATATGTTTCATTATTAACATTGGTTGCTAATGCTTCCAAATCATCTACAGATTTTATAAGATATGGAGATCCTTCGGTTCCTTCACCTTCCCACGGTGAAGTTGCATCTGCTTCAACATCATCAACAACAACCGCGAAGGCAGTTGTTACGAACATAAATGCTACTGCGATTGATAAAAAAAATTTAAATTTGTTTAAGGAAGAGTTTATCAGAAGCCCCCCCCCCTAAATTTGGAATTTTTGAAATTCATTTTAATCTGAATTCGAAGATGCGATTTAGGTATTTAATAAAATTTTAGCCAAATGATTTTACGGGTATTGTATTTTCAAAGAAAGATTGAAAAAGATTGAAATAAAAATGAAGGTGAGGGTGTTAACCCTCGTTTGTTTTGTTTGAAGTTTAGTCCTGATCTTTCTTTACTATCCATGCATATGCGAGGAGTAAAAGAATAACTACCACCAATGCTGCGATGGCGACGAGAACCGTTTCCATTCCGCTGTTATCAATGTTGGATGTTGTTTTCATTACGTTTACGTATACTTGAGTATCGGATGTTACGTTCTTGAGAATGTAAGATCCTCCTCCCATGTATTGTACTTCTCCGTTGGATGCTGTGACGTTACCGAGAGAATATCCTCCTTCAACGAATATGGAGAATGATAATTCATTTGATATTGTTGTTGAAGATGTTCTGATACTGTAACCTTCACCGCTTAACGGCGGGAAGGTTACTTTGTGTGTTGCTGAAGATGGATTATCGGGATTTAATGGATCACCCGGTGTTGATGGATCTTCTGGTTCTGAAGGATTCGGTGGTGAATTGGTAAGTTCAGGACCACTGTTGGTTCCTACACCTTGCTTCCAAGCATTCAATTTTTCGTTTTCTCCATCATTGAGTTCAATTACATTTTCATTCAATGTTTTTAAGAGTGAAGTGCTTTGTGAGTGTATGCTCGCTTCTGAAAGAGTATAATTTCCGTCTATAATCGTTGATCCGAAGTGAATACAATCATCTCCTGCAGTTCCATGTCCTACGCACGGAGGAGTGTCTTCATCAATGCCTTCCCAATAACAATAGTTAACTGTTGCATACTGATTGTACCCGACTATTCCGCCTGCGCAGTTTGTTACTCCGGTACCTGATGCTTCTATTGTTCCGACATTGTAACAGTTCTGAGTCTTTCCATCAATAACAATTCCGGCTATTCCGCCTGCGTGGTTGTCGTTTGCTCCGGTACTTGATGCTTCTACGGTTGCGGTATTGTAACAGTTCTTAGTTGTTCCATTTTCAACATCTCCGACTATTCCACCTGCGTAATTGGTATTTGTTTCACCTGATGCTTTTACGGTTGGGGTTCCGGTACCTATATTGTAACAGTTATGAATCTTTCCACCATCAACAATTCCGGCTATTCCGCCTGCGTTGTTTGTTCCGGTACCTGATGCTTCTATGGTTCCGGTATTCTTATTGTAACAGTTCAGAACGTTTCCCTCATTATATCCGACTATCCCGCCTGCGTAGTTGGATGTTCCGCCTGATGCTTCTATGGTTCCGGTATTGTAACTGTCCTGAACGATTGCATACTGATTGTACCCGACTATTCCGCCTGCGCAGTTTGTTACTCCGGTACCTGATGCTTCTATTGTTCCGGTGTTATTACAACCTTGAACGGTTCCACCATTGTTGTTTCCGACTATTCCTCCTACGCGGGAGTAATCTGAATTACTTGGTACTGATATAGATGTGTCTCCTGTGTTCGTACAGTTCTGAATGGATCCATTTTCGCTGTATCCTGCTATTCCGCCGACATGATCTTTGGAAGATGTAATATTCGTATTTACTAGATTTACATTCTTTACGGTTCCGCCCTCGATATATCCGAAAAGACCTGCTGCGTATCCTGATGCTCCTGAATCAGTGGATATTGTAAGACCTGTTATTGTCTTTTCGTTTCCGTCGAATGTTCCGCTGAAAGATTTACTATTATTCACATAATCATATATTCCTATAGGGGTCCAGAGATGCTCGCTTAAATCGATAAGATCGACTTCACCATCAATTTTTATGATTTTTCCACTAAAATTAGCTTCGGGGTTTGAAGTCTTATTATATGAATTTACAATAAAAGCTAATTGTGCCAAATCAGCTGCGTCGGAAATTGTAAAAGGACCTTCATTATCTTTGTAATTACTCGCCCATCCGGTATCTCTGTAATTCTCATTAGACCATTGCGTAGTTGGAGTTGTACCATCCACTTCAATATCATCAACAACAACCGCGAAGGCGGTTGTTACGAACATGAATACTACTGCGATCGATAGAAAAATTTTAAATTTGTTTGAGGAAGAGTTTATCAGAAGCCCCCCCCCCCCGAAATTGGAATTTTTGAAATTCATAATAATCTGAATTTGAAAACATTATTTTAGTATTTAATAAAATTTTAGCCAGATGATTTTACCGGTGTTGTATTTTCAAAGAAATGTTGATTTTTATTTGATTTTCCGTATTTTTTAAAAGAAACATTTCTTCGTGATTTTTTCCCTCCGGTCACTTAGCCTCATCGTCATTTATCGAACTATTCCTCTCTTGTTGGAATAGTTTCGTAAATTCTGTTCGGCAGTCGTTTTTTACGGGAAAAAAATCCCGAAGGAAATAATCATGAATGATAAAATTATGATTCGGTTGGCGTTCCGTTCGGAACGCAAAAACATTTTATATAAACTTCTTAGAAATGAAAATAAAAATGAAATCGTAAATTCAAACGTCGGAGGGATCTGATATGGGTGACCGTATCTGTATCAAACTCGCCGACGAGGATGAATTCTCTCCCGTATTTTACGGACATCTCTGTGGACTCGGAGGATTGCTTGTAATGATCAAAACTCTGGAGGAACCCAGAAGTACCATGGGAAACACCATGTGCAATTTTATCGTGAATATTATGCGCAGAAAACCCCATGAATATTATTTCGAAATATGGAATAATAGAGAGGGAGAAACTGCTGCGGATTTCACATCGAATTCTTATTACTGATGTAATCACTGGCACCGTTCATGCTAAGTTCCATGGCCTTAACCAAATGCTTTTCGGCTTCTTCCATCTTACCCGAAGCAATCATGAGTTTTGCCAATTCCTGGTGAACTCCGACGAGAAGATCCACGTCCTGAAGTCTGCGATGTGCGGACATTTCTTCGAGCAAAATAATCGCCATTCTATAATCTGAAATCGTTTGTTCAGTCATATCCTTTTCGAGTTCCAAATCACCTTTGGTTATGAATGCATAAACAAGACCCAGAGTATCATCCAACTGTCCTTCTTCCAACAGATCTTTCGCAACGATAATCGACTCGGAAAGGGAATCGATGGCATCATCCGTCATTCCTCTGTCCTGATATGATTGTGCAAGCAGGTTGTATGCTTCCGACAAACGGTTACGATCCCATACGGTATCGCTTGTGCCCACTTTTGAAATTATAATACTGATAAAACTCACGGCATCTTCGGGATAGTTTTCGTCAATCAAATCTTCGGCGCAATCTCTGCAGGCTTTAACAAGACCTTTTCTGTCGTAATGACGGGATTCGCTGTTGATTTCTTTTATACGTGTAAGGGCAAGCATGTAACTTTCTTTCATCTCGGCTCCGCCGTTTCCGAAAAGCAGTGTTCCTTTGCCGATGTGGGCTTTAACAAAAGTTCCCGCGTCTACAGGAATATCTTTGGAATTCATTTCCGCAATCAAATCCAATGCATCATCGAAATCGGTCAACGCACTTACGTACGATTCCATCATTGAAAAAACGGAACCGCGGTTCACGTACGCTTCGAGGAGCTGTTCGTAATCTCCTCCGAGTTCCAATTCATTAACCTTGTCGTTGTATTCCGCAAGTGCGGTTTCAAGATGAGCATCAGACGCGGGTCTCATAATACCCCATAGCCCTTAACATTAATATCTGTTGATGTTATGATACGATTATGGCCCCGCAAACACGCGCCCTTGCAGTTCACGACATCTCCTGTTTCGGAAGATGTTCACTTACAGTAGCATTACCCATACTTTCCGCGGCAGGAATCGAAACATCCGTTATTCCGACCGCTGTTCTTTCAACTCACACCGGCGGATTCACGGGATTCACATACCGTGATTTAACCGATGATATCAATCCAATTTTAGAACACTGGAAAACCGAAAATATCGGATTTAATGCAATGTATTCAGGATTCTTGGGATCTTTCGAACAGATTGATATTGTTTGCGACATGATCGATTCTTTGAAACCCAACGGAACAAAGATTTTCGTCGATCCCGTTATGGCAGACAACGGAGAACTTTATTCCATATTCGGAAAAGATTTCCCTGCGGGAATGAGAAAGGTTTGTTCCAGAGCGGATGTAATCATTCCAAACATTACCGAAGCCGTGTTTATGCTTGGTGAAGAATATGTTGAAGGCCCTTACACCAAAGAATACATCGAAGGATTGCTTCAGAGAATCGGTGAAATCGGTGCAAATGTTGTTGTGCTTACCGGCGTAACTTTCGAAGAAGGAAAACTCGGAGCCGCAGTGTATGATGTAGAATCGGGTAAAATCGAATACAGTTTCGCCGATCGTATCGAAGGTTATTTCCACGGAACAGGAGATGTTTTCGGTTCCGCATTAATCGGTGCGATGCTTCGCGGCAAATCATTGGGCGAATCGGTAAAAATCGCTGTTGATTTTACAGTTGGAAGTATTCAGCGCACATTCGATGCAAAAACCGATATTCGTTTCGGTGTAAATTTCGAAGAAGGTCTTGCAGACTATTCCAACATTCTCAAAAATTAAACCATTTATCTCTTCTCGGGGTAATACCCGAGAACTTTTAAGGAATTTTTAAATTGAATATTCTAAGAACAGGGGAAACCTATTATCTATAATGCGCATGCAATAATTATGGCATTATTCAAGAAGAAAGAAGACCCCCGTTCCGCAGAGGAACTTTTTAACATCGGATATGAAGCATATCAGAATGCAAACTCCGATTCAAAAATGTTGAATGAAGCGTTCAAAGCATTCAAATCCGCAGCCGATAAAGGAGATGCAGCATCCATGTACTACCTTGGACGCATGTACGAAGAAGGCGACGGAGTCGTCATGAACGGAAACGAAGCTTTCGGATATTACGAAAAATCTTCGGATGCAGGTTACGCACCCGCAAAATTCAGTCTGGCTATGATTTATCTCGGTGAAGAAGACGATGAAAAAGCATTCAATCTTTTCAAAGAAGCTTCCGAATCCGGAGATGCGCAGTCCACCGCAGCATTGGGAAGTATGTATCACGAAGGTTTCGGAGTCGAAGCAGATCTTGATGAAGCATACCGTCTTTACAAAGTAGCATACGAAGCAGGATACTCACCCGCTCTCTACGATCTCGCAGATATGACCTACTTAGGCGAATCCGTAGAAAAAGACGAAGAAAAAGGTCTTGCAATGATGAGAGAAGCAGCTGATTCGGGAGACGAAGCTGCAGTTATTTATCTTGAAAAGATAGAAAAAAAGATGTGAATTGATGTTCATACCTACCGAGCCTTCAGAAGTAAAAGCAAGAGGATGGGATTCTCTCGATATCATTTTGGTATCCGGAGATACATACATAGATTCGTCATACAGCGGAATCGCTACAATCGGACATTGGTTGATAGATAACGGATTCCGCGTGGGAATCATTGCCCAACCTCACACAACAGTTCCCGACGATATCATGAGACTCGGAGAACCGAATCTTTTCTGGAGTATCGGTGCGGGATGCGTCGATTCGATGGTTGCAAATTATACACCAACGAAAAAACGCAGACAGGACGATGATTTTACTCCCGGCGGAATAAACAATCGCCGTCCTGACAGAGCATCAATCGCTTACACGAATCTGATTAAAAAATATTCGAAGAACAAAAAACCCATTGTATTGGGTGGGGTAGAAGCAAGTCTTAGGAGAATCGCACACTATGATTTGTGGACAGATGATGTTCGTCGTTCGATATTATTCGATGCGAAAGCCGATATTATAACCTACGGAATGGCGGAACGTTCCAATCTGGAACTGGCACAACGCATGCGTGATGGAAAACCTTGGACTGACATTCGCGGAATATGTTACATTTCCGCAGATCCGATTCCGGGATATGTACACTTACCTTCTTATGAAGATGCCAAAGAAGATGATCGTGAATTTATCGATATGTTCAAAAAATTCTATGAAAACCACGATCCGATTACAGCGAAAGGTCTGTATCAAATGCATGCAAACAGATTCTTGGTACAGAATCCCCCATCATACATTTTAACCGAAGAAGAAATCGATAGAATATACTCGCTTCCTTTTGAAAACAAGGTTCACCCGTACTACGCAAAAGACGGTAAAGTAAAAGCGATGGAAACAATCAAACAATCCATCACAACCCACCGCGGATGTTACGGCGAATGTAATTTCTGTGCAATTTCCGTTCATCAGGGTAGAACGGTAATGAGCAGAAGCGAAGAATCCATTCTCGATGAAGTAAAAAGAATGGCAAAGGATCCGAATTTCAATGGAATCATATACGATGTCGGCGGACCTACGGCAAACATGTACGGAATCGAATGTTCCAAAAAGATAACACACGGAGCATGCAAAGACCGCAGATGTCTGTATCCAAATATTTGTTCGAAAATGCCGATAAACCATGGCAAACAAATCGAACTTCTTTCAAAGATTTTGGATATTCCCAAAGTAAAACGTGTTTTCGTTACATCCGGAATCAGATATGATATGATTCTTTCCGATACCGCAAAAGGTGACGAATACATCGAATGCATCGCAAAAGATCATGTTTCCGGGCAATTGAAAATCGCACCCGAACATGTAACAGACGAAGTTTTGAAGATGATGGGAAAACCCGGAAGAAGAGAACTTCTCGAATTCAAGAGAAAATTCGATGCTGCGAGTCGCCGTGCGGACAAGAAGCAGTTCTTAACATACTATCTGATGGCCGCACATCCCGGTTGCAAAGAAGAACACATGGAAGAACTCAGCATATTTGCCAGGGAGAAATTGAAAACCAATCCCGAACAGGTTCAGATCTTTACGCCCACTCCATCTACCAATTCGACAATGATGTATCGCACACGCAGGGACATGGAAGATACAAGAAATATAAAATGCGAACATTCGATGCAAATGAAACAGAGACAGAAAGATATTGTAATCGAAGGTAAGCCCGGTAGAAAACATGTCTGACGATCTTAGTTCATATTTTAACGAAGCATCCGATGAAATCTGCGAAGTAGCATTTCTAAAATTGAAAGATATGCAGATTCGCTGGAAAAGAAAAAACGGTATTTTGTACATTTGGATTTCAGATTACCTTGAAGGTACACCGGAAAACGTTATGTGTGAATTCGCAAAAAGCGTAATCCGCGGTATCAAAACAAAAGTTTTCGAGTACGGACCCGAATATATGAATTGGGTTACAAGTACGGAATTCATTCTCAAAAACCGTCCGTTATACTTGCGCAGAAGTAAAAATATCAGAAGGGAACACAAAGGATCCCGGGATTTGATGGATTCCGTTCAGAGATTATTGGATGCGGGATATTTATCTCCCAGTGATATCGATTTGGCATATTTTTCATGGACAACCCATCCGAATTACAGAAAATACGGATATTGTTCTCCGATGTTTCGTACGGTTGCGATTTCTTCCGCGTTGGAAAGAGCCGATGTTCCCGAGGATGTTTTAGACTATGTTGTATATCACGAATGTCTTCATTTAAGACAGGGATACAGACCTTCCAAACGTTCTCACGATTCCGCTTTCCGTAAAGAAGAAAATAAATATCCCCACAAAGAGGAATACAACACATTTTTAATCAATCTTAAGGGTCAATCCTAATAACATGGTTGCCTATACAATATTATGAGCAACAAAGAATTGAAACCGATAGTTTTCGATAACGGTAAGGAAACTTACGAAACAAATATCGAAGACGTGAAGAAACTAGCCGCCAGCGGAAGTATGGACGGCCATTACGCTTTGGGTATGGCATATCTCTACGGATGGGACATTGAACCGGATATGGAAAAAGGATTCAATGAATTAGAGAAAGCATCCGAGATGGGACATGCCGATGCAATGGCTCTTCTTGTGAAAATGTTCTTTTCCGGAGATTACACCGGAATTACAACCGAAAGTGCGGTTGAATATGCAAAAATCGGATCCGAAGAAGGTGTTGCGGACGCTCAACTCTATTTGGGTGTTGCGTATCAAGACGGAATTTGCGTAAATCAGGATTATTCCAAAGCCGCAGATCTTTTTAGAAAATCAATGAACCAGGGAAATATCGATGCCAGAAACAGTCTGGCTTACCTTTATCAAGAAGGTCTCGGTGTTGAAAAAGACGAAGAAAAAGCATACAAATTATATCGTATCGCAGCACAGAAAGGAAACCCGTATTCCCAATTTCAAATCGGAGTTTGTTTGGAATTCGGAATCGGTGCCAAAAAAGATTGGAACAAAGCCGCGGAATGGTATTCCAAAGCAGCAGAGCAGGGAGATCCCGCATCCATGCTTCGTTTGGGTTTAATGTATTATTTCGGCGAGGAAGATTTCCCGATAGATCCCGAAATGTCGTTCAAATGTCTTTTGGAATCCGCTCTTCACGGAATGGTCGACGCACAATATTATGTCGGATGTTATTACAAAGACGGTTTTGGCGTAGAAAAAGACGAAGAAGAAGCATTGAAATGGGTAAAAATAGCTTCAGAACAAGGGTATGAATGCGCTGTTGAAAAACTGAACGAATGGGAATCAGCAAAGGAATAATATTAAGAATGATATATCGGAGTGATTTAGATGGCAATAGATGCATTAATTCAAGAGGCAAACTCAGGATCTATATACGCACAGTATCAGGTCGGACTCATTTATCTTTACGGTGGAGATGTCCCTAAAGATACCAAAGAAGCAGCAAAATGGTTCCAAATTGCCGCAGATAACAAACATTTGGGAGCAAAAAGAGAACTGGGTATTCTATATCTTATGGGTGATGGTGTTGAACCAGACTCTGCAAAAGCATACGAGTACCTCCAAGCAGCCGCACAGGCATTGGATCCCAGTGCAATGTATCATTTGGGCCTCATGTACGAAAAAGGTATCGGAGTTGAAAGAAACCTCCAAGAATCCATGAGAATGCTTGCATTCGCAGCAAATACAGGTTTTGAAGGAGCAGCAATCGATGCAGATCGCGTAGAAGCTCTCCTTACCGAAGAAAGAGATGAAAAATTAAAGGCCAGACCTCTTGACAAACTCATTGTTTCGGAAGATGACATCGAATCCGCATGCTGTCAAAAAATGCTTGACGATATTATGAGTGGAAGTTGTGCATTCATGGATACGTACAAAGGACCTGCAATCGTTTCTGAAAATGCAGAAACGGGTTTTGAAGAGCCTTTGGAAAAATGCCCACACTGTGGAAAACCAGTGGAAACAATCAATAAAAAGTAAGGTTAAATCATGGCAATTCCGGAATTGATTCTTAGAGATGCAGAAAACGGTTCACCCCGTGCTCAATTCGAAGTAGGTAAAATGTACATTGAATGTGACCCGTCCGAACAAAATACCGATGAGGCATTCAAGTGGTTTTTCCTTGCAGCGTCTAATGACGATTCTGATGCCATGTTCTATATCGGTCGTATGTACGACGAAGGATTTGGCGTTCCAAAAAATACCGAAAAAGCCATCGAATGGTATGAACGCGCTGCCGATGAAAACAATTCTGACGCACAATACACGCTTGCATTCAAAGCACTTGAATGCGAAGAACAAGATGTTTCCGCAGCAATAAGATGGTTTAAATTATCCGCTTCCCAGGGAAATACTTCTGCAATGTATAATCTTGCAATCATGTATGAACAAGGCATGGGCGTAAGACAAGATTTTGAAGTCGCAGAAAGATGGTTTAAACAAGCTGCAGAAGCAGGCGATTTCGAATCGCAGATAAGACTTGGAAATTTATATCTTAACGGACCCGAGCAAAACATCCCCGCGGCAATAGAAATGTATCGTTTAGCAGCCGCAACAGGAGACATAGAATCCAAATACACTCTCGGAACACTTCTCTGGAATGATCCTGATACTGCTGAAGAATCATTTTTATCGCTTTTCGCGGCAGCCGCACAAGGACATCCATTGGCTCAATACAGCACTGGAATGGCATATCTTAACGGAATCGGAATCGAACAAGATTCCAAAGCTGCGTTAAGATGGTTAATCATTTCCGCAGAAAACGGAGTTATTGAAGCACAACAAATGTGCGGATATCTTTACAGTGTTGGAGAAGGAACGGAACAGGATTTCCATGAATCTGCAAAATGGTACAAACAAGCATCGGATGCGGGAGATCCCATTTCTAAATTTAAACTTGGTATGCTGTATTATCGTGGCGCAGGTTTCGATCAAAATTATACTGAAGCATACAAGCTTTTCATAGAAGCCAAAGAAAGCGGTGTAGCCGCCGCATACTTCCAATGCGGATATATGAATGATAATGGGGTCGGTGTCCCTCAGAACGTAGAGGAAGCAATCTCTCTGTATGAATTTGCAGCCGGTACGGGAAGTACGGCATCCATGCACAATCTTGGATTGATATATCTTGATGAAATTCGTGGATATTACAACGTGGAAACTGCGGTAGCGTGGTTTGAAAAATCTGCAAATACGGGAGATTCACATTCACAGACCCAATTAGGAAAAATGTATCTCAGGGGAATCGGTGTTGGAGTAGACCTTAATGTCGCTAAGAACTGGTTAACATTAGCAGCTGAACAAGGTAACGAAGACGCTCAGAATATGTTAGACGAAATCACGTCTATGTAATTCAACTTCACCAAGAGATATTAACCAGTATAGCAATTGGGGAAGTATGTTTGCAGAGGCCTGTCAAAAAGCAACAGGATTTACCCGTCCTGTTATTATCTCCACAAAGACATTTGCTGGTGAGGTTACAGCGGGTTGTGGTGCATTTATTGTTTTAAACAATGAAGGCTGGATTCTTACCGCAGGTCATCTTTTTGATAGTTTCATGCAATTTCAACAAGATTCTAAAAAAGTTGCAGAAATCAAAGAAGCAAACGATGTGATTTCATCACCTCCAATAAAAATGGATCCGGATTGGATTTCAAATCACTCTTTTTGGTGGGGCAAGGACAATGTTCGTATCACAAACATATACGTAAATCGTCAAATTGACATATGCATTGGAAAGTTAGAGCCTTTTGATCCTTCATGGGTTTCAGAATATCCGGTTTTCAAAAATCCCGATAAAATTCACCCAGGAACAAGTTTATGTCGTCTTGGATTCCCATTTTTGAATATCGAATCTGATTTTGATGAACAATTTAATGCATTTAGAATAAAACCCGGTGTTTTACCTTTAACTTTGTTTCCTAATGATGGAATGTACACAAGAAACGTATACAAGGGAAAAAGCATGGATGGGGATTTTGATATGCTGTATCTTGAAACATCCACACCTGGATTGAAAGGTCAGTCCGGAGGACCAATCTATGACAAGGATTGTAAGATTGCTGCGATGCAGGTGCAGACGGCCCATCTCCCTCTTGGTTTCCATCCAAAGGTGGAATACAAAGGTAAAATGGTTACCGAAAATCAATTCTTAAATGTAGGTTTGGGAGTTCATGTAAAAACAATAATTGAACTTTTAAACTACAAAGGTGTTAAATTTAATCTTGAGGAATAAGGCGACATATGTAAATATGAAATCACATTCCCCAATTTATGAAGACATCTTTGAAAAGTGAATCCAGAACTCCTGGAAGAATGCTATTGTTCGTTTTACTTTTTGGATCTTTACCTATGCTTATGGGAGGTGCTGCCGTAGCACCTGCTTTGCCATTGATCAGTGAAGCATTTCCTGATGCTCCCGAATCAATGATTACTTTGATTATTTCGCTTCCTGCTTTGGCTATTGCCTTTTTTGGCGTACCTTTAGGATTTCTTGCAGATAAAATTGGTAAAATAAAGGTCTTTTTGTTTTCATGTATTATATTTACAGTAGCAGGAATTTCCGGATTCTTCTTGAATTCCATTGAGTTGATTTTAGTCGGACGTTTCCTGTTAGGTATTGGAATTGCAGGAATCAGTTTGTGTATAACATCTTTGATTACCGATTATTATGATGGCAGTACCAGAGTTAAAATCATAAGTCTCCAGTCCGCCGCGATGGGATTTGGAATTTTAATTATGGAGGGTATCGGAGGAAGTCTGGCACTTCATGGTTGGAGAGAACCTTTCCTCATTTATCTTATCGGATTAATCTTATTCTTCGGAGTGTTGTTTTTCTTGTGGGAACCCATTGTTAAGAAAGTATCTTCCACAAATGTAGAAAATATTTCCAATAACAAAAATATCAAAACACAGACTATCTTTTGTTATGTTACAATATTCTTTGTTATGATTTCAATGTATATTCTTCCAACGAAATTACCTTATTATGTTGCAGAATTAGGCGGTTCTGCATTAGACGCAGGATTGTATTTAGGACTTCATGGAGTTTTTGAAACTATAGCTTGTCTTTCATTTAGACGTCTGTCTACAAGATTATCTAGAATTCAGATGCTTATGATCGGAATCGGATTACTCGGTTGTGGATATGTTTTATTAGTTATTCCATCACTTCCCGTGATATTTGTCGGAGGATTAATTGCAGGTGTTGGAATCGGTATGACAACACCAACCCTCATCAATTGGTTGTCCAACCTTGCCCGTGAAGGATCTTCAGGAAAAATCATGGGTGGATACTTCATGGCTTTGAATCTTGGAATATTCACAAGTACATTCGTAGTAGCATTGCTCTTATCTTTCTTGGGAACCTGCAGTAATTTATTCTTGGTTTCGGGAATAATAACGCTTGTATTGTGTGTTTTAATCACGATTGTCGGCCATATAATTTCAAAGGATTCGAGTTCCAAAGCAGTTGCCCAATGACAACAGTGACAAATAATACTTTCACGATTATGTGATTGATAATTATGGCAAAACTCTCCAGTGAAATTATTGAAAACATCGAGAAACAGGGAATCTTTGCATTGGCAACCGCATCTAAAAACGGTATACCCAATGTTGTTCCCGTTGGAATGTTAAAAGTTCATGACGAAAATACAATCTGGGTTGTTGACAACTTCTTTGGAAAAACACTTGCAAACATTCAGGAAAACCCCATTGTTTCATTCTACGTATGGAATCCCGAATGCAAAGCACCCGTACAGGTTAAAGGAAATGCAGAAGTCGTAAACTCCGGAGCAGATTACGAAGAAGCTTATGCCTTTGCTAAAGCTAAAAAAGAAACACTTCCTGCGAAGAATTTGATCAGAATCACCGTATCCGAAGTATACTCGGTGGCTCCCGGTCCCGACGCAGGTAAAAAACTCTGTTAAACGGTTTAATTACCATCTTCGGGGTCAGGCGAGACATAGGAATATCCGCATCCCATTGCCATTGTCAATGGGATAAATGCGAGATATGCCCAGTTGTTTGCCAAGTAGAAGAACAGCGCAAAGAGTGCTGCACCTGCTACTGCTCCGAGGATGGCTGCGTATTGCAACTTACGTTTTTTGTAAGGTGTAAGACTCATACCTTTCTCTCCAGACAGTCTTCAACCGCAGATACCATTTTATCTACGATTTCAGGAGCTCCTCCGACGTAACTTGCGGGATCCATAACTGCAATAATTTCTTCTTCGGAAACAATGCCTTTTAGATCTTCGCATTCGATAAGAACGTCACGGAGCTGTCTGTCTTCAGAGGATGCAATCATGGATGCTTCACGAACGATTTCGTGGGCATCCTGTCTGCCGATTCCTTTTCCTGTAAGCATCATCATAACAGGTTCTGCCATAACAAGACCTTTTGCGGATTCGATGTTTTTAAGCATACGGTCTGCGTGAACATCGAGTCCTTCGAATACTGTGTTCATTTTACCGAACATTTCATCGACAAGTGAAAATACGTGGGGAAGCGTGAATCTCTCTGTGCTTGAGTTAGAAAGGTCTCTCTCGTGCCAAAGAACCTGACTCTCGAATGTGGGGAAAACAAATCCTCTTACAACCCTTGCGAGTCCTGTTACGTTTTCGGACTGGATGGGGTTTCTCTTCTGAGCCATGGTTGAACTTCCAACCTGCTTTTTAACATCAAAGGGTTCGGATGCTTCTGCGATTTCAGATCTCTGGAGATTTCTGATTTCGGTTCCGTATCTTTCGAGTGATGTTGCGATGGTTGCCATCAAACAGATGAGTTCGGTGTATCTGTCACGACCTACAACCTGTGTTGCTGCGGGTTCGTATGTAAGACCGAGATCTGCCATAACAGCCTTCTGAATTTTGAAGAAATTAGGTCCGAGTGCCGCACCGGTTCCAACGGCTCCTGCCATTTTACCTGCGCATGCTCTGGGCATAATCTGCAGAAGTCTCTCTCTGTGTCTGAGCATTTCTGCGATATATCCTGCAATCTTGAAACCGAATGTGATCGGAATAGCAAACTGCGCATGGGTTCTGCCGATTTCCAGCGTGTCTCTTTCCTTCTTTGCGAGTTTTGCAAGTGTGTATAAGAAATTATCCACATCTTCTGAAATGATTATCAATGCTGCTTTAATCTGAAGTGCGGTTGCCGTATCAACGATATCGTTTGATGTTGCACCGAGGTGAACATACTTTCCTGCTTCTCCGTTACACTGTTCAGTCATTGCTTTGACCATAGCCATAACATCGTGACGGGTTTCTTTTTCGATTTCCTTTACACGGTCAATGGATACGTCATTAAGATTTGCGATGCGTCCGATTTCGGCTGCGTCTTCTTCGGAAATTGTTCCGAGTGATGCGTGGGCTCTTGCGAGTGCTGCTTCAACATCCATTTGGAACTGAAGGCGGCTTTCCTCGTAAAAGACGGATTTCATCTTGTCGCGGCCGTATCTGTAGTCAAGAGGGCAGAGGTTTTGCATTTATAATCACCTGTTGCATTGAATTTCATTATTTAGTGTTTTGTGCGTTGGAATTAGTCTTTCTTCTTTCCCTGATTCGCAACTGCTTCCATCTTAGCGGCGATGGTATCCTGATCTCCGAGATATTTTTTGGAGATTACATTGAATGAATCGTCAAATTCGTATACGAGAGGAACTCCCGTAGGGATGTTGATTCCCATAATTTCTTCTTCGGAAATGTTATCGATGTATTTCATAAGCGCACGAATCGAATTTCCGTGTGCGACGACCACTACGCGTTTTCCTTCGAGCATGGTCTTTTTGATTTCGTCTTCAAAGTACGGAACTGCGCGTGCAATCGTTTCTTTGAGGCTTTCCGTGTTGGGTTTACCTTCGGGTGGATTGCTTGCGTATCTTTCGCTGAGGGCCGGACAACGTTCGTCTGTAGGTTCCAATGCAGGTGGGGGAGTATCGAAAGATCTGCGCCATACGAGCACCTGTTCTTCACCGTATTTTTCAGCGGTTTCCACTTTGTTCAAACCTTGGAGCGCACCATAGTGTTTTTCATTGATTCTCCAGGATTTGCGTACGGAAATCCATTCCAAATCCATTTTTTCGAGAACAATGTTCGCGGTGTGTATCGCACGTTTAAGGAATGAAGTATAACAAACATCGAAAGTAAATCCTTCTTTGAGAAGAATTTCTCCTGCGGATGCTGCTTCAATACGTCCTTTATCGGAAAGATCTACGTCTGTCCATCCTGTAAACAAATTTTCTTTGTTCCACAGGCTTTCTCCGTGGCGAATAAACACTAATTTCATCATTGGAATAACTCCGGCTAGTTCTATACGGGCGTATACGCGTAACCCTATATGGCTCTTTATACTAATTTTTGAATGACCAGCAACAAAAACAGGCGGTATTGATGAATCCAGATGACTACATTCCTAAAAGTGCGACATCCGTTTTATCTTTGTTCAGGAGCGAATGCTGCATGAGATACATAGGATTGGATGTACATAGGAGTAATTTCCTTGCCTGTGTTTTAATGGGCACGGAAAGTGTGAAATTTAAGAAAAATACTCGAAACTGATGGAAATGAGCGATTCTGGCAATCGATTGATTTTCTGGTTAAGGGTATAAAATTTTTAAAAACCAAAAGTTTTATACCGTTAAATTACTACTATTATCTATGGAAGATCTTGTCAGAGAAAAATATCTGGTTCGCATTCGTCCGTTTTATCATGACGACAGTATGATTAAAGTCCTTACGGGAGTAAGACGTTGTGGTAAATCAACAATATTGAAACAGATTATGTCAGAACTCTCCGACAACGACATTGTTTACTTGGATTTGGATTCCAAGCCACACATAAAAATCACCACTTCGGAAGAATTGGAAAAGAAAATAGACAATAGTTTTTCCAACTCCGGAAAACCAAAATATCTTTTTATCGATGAAATACAGAATGTAGAGAATTTCGAATCACTTGTTAACGCGTATCGTAACGATGGCGTTTCCGTGTTCATAACAGGATCTAATTCGTATCTTCTCAGTGGAGAATTGGTAACAAAATTAACAGGCAGATATATCGAATTCCCGGTTTTCCCCTTTTCTTTTTCAGAAGTAAAAGAATTCATGGAGTTGAATGACATGCCCTTTTCTTCAACAAAAGAATTCAATGCCTATCTATCACGCGGAGGATTCCCACAACGTTTCAGATATTCCGGCGAAGAGGAACAATTGATTTACATAAAACAAACGATTGAGAACTCTATCGAAAAAGATATTCTCAATCAAAGAAAGGTTCGTAACAAACAGTTGTTGAAAAGGGTCCTAAACTTTGCTATTTCCACACCGGGTGCTGAAATATCCAGTTTATCTATTGAAAAATTCCTTAAAAGTGAAAAAATCAATACCAAACCTAATACCGTTAATCGATACATGGATTTGATATTTGCAAGTAAGATCTTACTCAAATGCAATCGTTTTGATATTAAAGGTAAAAAGAATCTCAAAACTTTATACAAATCCTATGTTGCAGATCCGGCAATTCATTCGTTTTATCCCGAGCACAGAATCGATCTCAGAATCGGTTCCATATTGGAGAACATAGTTTACATCGAATTGTTGTCGAGAGGATATGAAGTAACTGTCGGTAAAATCGGCACAAAGGAGATTGATTTTATTGTTACTCATGGAAAAGACCTTGCGTATGTACAAGTAACTTATCTGATGGAATCCAAAGATACCGAAGATAGGGAAGAGAGGCCTCTTCTGGAAATCAGAGATGCATATCCCAAATACATAATATCCATGGATCCCGTCTCTGTCGATAATAACGGAATTAAGAGACTTAATTTGATATCCGATTTCCTTCTCGGAGATGAATTTAGATTTTGATAGTTTAAGGGTATAAAACTTTTAATTTCATAAAGTTTTATCCCTTTAACAGAATATTGGATAATTAGATAATACGCTTGTTTTTGTAAAGGAAAAGAAAAAGAAAGTGTCCGTGGCCGAAACCACGGATGTTTAAATTTATTCAAGAACTTCCCTGATGGGATCTTCTTCTGTCTTTTCTCTTGACAATAAAACAAGAACGAAAGCCAAAGCAGCCATTACAAACATAATAAGCCACAAAGTTTCGTAGTTTTCGAGGATGTATACTTTATGAAGTACTGCTGCCGCAATGGATGTTCCGATAGCAGATCCGAGGAAAAGACATACATTCATGGCAGACACGGTTGTTCCTGCAATGGATACGGGGAACCATTCTTTGACCTGTGAGAAAGACAGAGTCATGAATCCACCGAAGAATCCGAAGAGTGTGGATATTGTGAACCAGAATATTTCATTTTCAATCTGTCCTGCAAAGAGCCAAATTATTCCCCAGATTACTGCGTAGAATAAAGCTCCGAAAATCATAACGGTGCGTTTGGAGTGAATGTATCCTTTGCTGCTAAGTCTTCCGATCAACAAAGTACTGACAATCTTACCCACACCGAGCGCGGTAACGAACCATGCAGCCATTTCGAATGTGTATACATGGGATCTGAAGTAATCAATAGAAACCGTTCCCTGGAAAACAATAATTGATCCATAAATGAAGAAATATGCCAAAGCCATCGTCCAGAATATTCTTCCGCTCATTGCAATTGTTTTAAGTCCTGCAATAACAGGAACTTTTGCGGATGAATCTTCGGTGATTGGTTTTCCTTCGAACTGGTGACGAATTTCCTCAAGACCTGGTTTTCCCATGTCATGAGGGTGATCGCGAATCAAAGCGATACAGAGAACTGCGATTATGATTGTAACAACGCTGAGAACAAAGAACACGTTTCTCCATCCGGTAATATCTGCAAGTGCGCTGAGAGGTCCTGCCGCGGCAAGAGCTCCGACATTACCGACAGCGATAACAATACCGTTAAGCTGAGGGAAATCTCCGCCTTTATACCAAACGGAAATAATCTTCATCAAAGGAATGTAAACAACAGCCATACCTGCCGCAATCAAAATTTTACCGATTACAAGCATTTCAAAACTGTTTGCAAAACAGGTCATAAAAGATCCGATTGTTGCAATACTGAGGAAAATGAATGTTGCTTTGCGTGGTCCTAAACGATCTGCCAAAATTCCACTGGGAATCTGCATCGCTGCATAAGTCCAGAAATACACCGAAGCTAAAATTTCCTTACTTCCGCTTCCAATATCTTCAATCATGTCACCGCCCACGGCGTTGATGGACATTCTGTGGAAATATACGAAGAAGTATGCAACCACTAATAGAATGAACATTACCCATCTATACCTGTAGACGAAATCTCTTGTTTCTTCTGATATCTGCATTTGTTTCACCTATGTTGGAAAAATCCGTTATACGAATCCCTGTTGCAGGTATCCGTATTTTTCACGGCTGATGTTTCCATTATCACAATAATCAATTTCATTTACACGGCTTACTTAATACATTTCCATACTTTTTTCAAAAAAATCGAATTTAT
>CAYMPW010000013.1:0-39145 GCA_964392725.1 uncultured Methanomassiliicoccales archaeon | reverse complement strand
AAAGAATCCTTGGTCAAACATTATGTTAATGCATCAATGGATGAATTGAAGAAAAAATCAGAATTTTCTGATGATATTTCATATTATGATCTTCAATATCTTTTACTCATACATTTTTATGAAGGATGTACCGCATCATTCTTAGCAGATAATCTAAATATTGCACGTTCAGCAGTAACAATAAGACTAAATCGCATGGTCAAAAAGGGATATATCGTAAGAATGGAAAATCCCGAAGACCGGCGTGAAAAGAAATTATACCTTTCAGAAAAAGAAAAAATAGCTCAGATGGAATATTTAGAAGAATTTAAGGACATAGAAGAAAGACTTAAAGAAAAATATTCTGAAGAAGAGCTAGATCTATTTTGCAAAATCATTGAAGATATCTATTGAATATTTTTGAAGATCAAATTATTGTTATAAAACAGCCACGCTTTTAGAAAAATTCATTGATAAAAACGTGAAGAATGACGAAACAATAATTTTTAAAAGAAAAAGACGAAGTGTACCTACCCACAGGTAGGTACGTTTAGATTTACACCGAAGTGCGCAAGGTGGGAGTGGAGGGATTTGAACCCCCGTCAGCGGGTTTCCACCACGGGGGGAGCTACCCCCCGCGAAATTATTGAGTCATCGCTCCAGTTATTCATCACAACTGTCAGCAAACCCATTTCTAATCACGCTCTATAACTGGAGCCCGCCAGTCTGCCAGGTTAGCCTACGCTCCCTTGGTTTCCTGACCTTAATCAGGGTTACTTCTTGCGCATCTTCTGTGCTCTCTTTCGTCTTCTCATTTTCTTCTTGCGCCATTTCCAACGCTGGTTACCGCGTTTCTTCCAGGCGCGTGAGCTTCTTTTCATGATATTTCCTTCCTGGATCTGTACCACATAAGTGGTAATCCTCTGGCGGGCCCGTCGGGATTCGAACCCGAGGCGTCTGGCTTAGAAGGCCAGCGCTATATCCTGGCTAGGCCACGGGCCCCGCAATCCCTCCATTAACTACTATCATTTAAAGGTTTCAGTGTATTTGATATATTAGCGGTCATAAATAGCCCTTTATTATATCAATTATCGAACCATAACCGAAATAAACCAATATTCCTTCAATAATACACAGTATTCCAAGCACCGCGAGTACGGGCCACAAATTCAGAATTTTTCCGATTATGTCCACAATAGCTTCGGCAAAACTAAAGATTGCGTATGAAAGACCTGCTGCAACGAATGCAACTATAAATCTGGGCCAACCGGATGCCAACATTTCCAAAGATCCTGTTAAATCACCCAACAACACGTATACGATTGCGAGAACGAACAAAGCGAATAAAATCGAGAAGTTAACTTCTCTAAAGGGTCTGATAATAAGTGCGAATGCCGCCACTAAAATAATAATCGAAGACGTCGAATCCCATTTGGAATATGAAGATGCCGTCAAGATAATCATTATGACTCCCAAAACGAGTCCGATAAGCATCATAAATTTGTATTTTCCGGATTCTTTGTCATTACGATATGTTGCTACAATCAACAATGCGAACAAACCTGCCAAAATCAATAGGATTTCCGGCATGTGCGCAACAAATGCATCCATGTAGGATGGCGAATCGGCTAAAACTATTGGTACGTCCATGGAAAAGTATCGGGTGGTTGAATTATAAAGTTTGTTAATTTTGATTCATGATTTTCAAAGTTTTGGGTTGAAAAAACACTGTTCTTTCAAACACTGGGTATTTTTATCTGAAAAATTACAAACAATCTTTTCGGGAATCTGCATTGCAATACCGGTTTCTTTTTCCGTGAATTCGCAAGCGGTTTTCAACGCAAGATATGTGTCGCGTTTGCAGCAACGGGGACCGTCGAAATCTCCAATGCTTGATAAACATGCGGAAGTCATTTTGTTTGCTTTACCCCAAGTGCCTTTTGACATCGGGGTTGTTTCCGTTATGATCGAAAAGAACATGCCCGCGCTTATTCCCGCTCCGCATGCACCCGCGAATCCGCAGAATCCTCCGGGAACTTTGCTTCCGCGGATTTCCATCTCTTTCAAAGATTTTTCCAAATCTATGTTTCCGCCGGAATTTTTGTATGCCGTCAACAAAGCGGATCCCACGAGAACGTGATGTTCGGGACCGTGCATATGAAGGAAAGGGGATTGCATAACATTAGTTGCGATTTCGAAAGGATCTTTCGATTCTGAATTTAAGCAGAAATTCATTATTGCCGATTTCGAAGGATTGGTGTGACAATTGTCACATACGAAATGGTTGTTTGCGCAGGATGCGTTTGATTGTTTGATCTGACCACAGATTTCGCATTTCATTTCTTTTGCCGAGTCTGAATATGCCAACTCTTTTCCGCAAATCAAACAGGCATTCTCTTCCATTGAATCAATCCTTGAATTCTGGTTCGGAATTTCCATCTTTCTTAAAGAATCTTTGAGTTCCCTTTGGGTTGAATTTATCGATTACGGGCCAAGGCCAAACATCGTTTATCGCTTCGGCTTTTTTCCTGCGGACTTCTTCGTCGGAACACATGAAAAAGGGACCGAAAGAAACTATTTTTCCAGGAATGGGTTCTCCTTCCAAAAGGAGAATTTCACATCCTTCTTCGGATGTTATTGTTATATCCACGTTAGAATCGAGTTTTGCGCGGCTGCGATATTCCACCGGAACATCGTTTACGGAAATATCCGAATCGGATAAAACGTAAATGTTTCTGTTTGCGGTTTCCGAAATCGAAGGAATGTTTAATTTGGCATTGGGATCAAGTTTAAAGAATACTATTCTGACTTTGTTTTCGGGATTGTGTGCCCAAGAATGTTCGGAAGTTTCCATACCTTTGAGGTTCTCCCATTCACCGAGAATAACTTTCACGAAACAACCGTTTTCTTCTTTGGTTTGAACATCTTCGGACCAAAGCATTCTTTGTTCGGGTTCGACTTCTTTGGATTCGGAAGGAAGATTGAGCCAGATTTGTAAAATGTCCAAAGGATTTTCCGATTCGCTGTTTACGAGAGGATACATTTCGCAATGCTGTATTCCCTTTCCCGAGGTTAACATGTGAGTATCCCCGTTAGAGTATCTACCTTCGCCTCCGAAAGCGTCTGCGTGGTCTACGCAGCCCTTCCTGACGGTGGTTATGGTTTCCACTCCGCAGTGGGGATGTCTTGGAAATCCGGGAACTACTTTTCCCTGATACATTCTGAAACCCATTCTTTCTTTGAAATCATGTCCCAGGTTTCTTCCGGCTATCTGATCTAGAGGCGGGGCTTGCTGTGCGTTCCCGACGGGATACGAATCTTCGTGTCTAACGCAGTACACGAAGGGATTTTCCACATCCCAATGAAGATTGAGAATTTCCGTTTTGATAACGGGACCTACCCTCTTTCTGAATAAACCGAATGCCATAATCGAGAATATGCGCAATGGGATAAAAACAAATTGCTTGGATTTGTAGGAAGATTTATCTGAAAAGGACTTCTCACAGGTGTTATGGATAAAGTAGACCGCGAGGGTATGCGTTTGAACCGCTATATCGGAGAATCGGGAGTATGTTCTAGACGCGCAGCAGACCGCCTTATAGAAGAAGGAAAGGTAACCATCGACGGTCGTGTTGCTGTTTTGGGAGATGTGGTTTCCAAAGGACAGAAAGTTTGTGTGGAAGACAAAGAGATTTCTTTGGTTATAGATGATATTATTTTACTTTTCAACAAACCCGTCGGAATTACATGTACGTCGGATCCCAACGATCCCGATAATGTGATTGATTACATCAACTATCCCAAACGCATCTATTCAATCGGACGTTTGGACAAAGAATCCGAGGGTCTTCTTTTGATGACCAACAACGGGGATTTGGCAAACAGGATCATGCGTGCGCGTTACGATCACGATAAAGAATACATTGTGTCTTTGAACAAACCCGTAACCGATGAATTCATTCAGGGAATGATCAACGGTGTGTATCTCGACGGAAACTTTACAAGAAAATGCGAAGTCAGAAAGACAGGCGAATGTGAAATAACCATGGTTTTGAGACAGGGAATCAACCGTCAGATCCGCAGGATGTGCGCTCACTTCGATTATGAAGTTACGCGTCTCGTTCGTGTCCGTGTTGCAAATATTCTCCTTGGGGATATGAGGCCCGGACGTTACAGAGATATTACGAAAGCGGAAAGAGCCGAACTTTACAGGAGACTCGGTCTTTGATCGTGAAGTTAAGGGAAGAACACATTCCCGCCTGTTTGGAGATTTCCAAAATTCACATCGGTGCGGATTATCTTTACGAAAAAGATTTTCTTGAAGTTATCGACGGAAAAAACGGATTCTGTTTGGTTTACGAAGATAACGGAGAGGCTGTGGGTTTTGGAATATCCCAAATATTTACTCCGGAAGAAGAAAAAGAGTTTCTTAAGCTTCCGAATTGCGAAGAAAGAGATCTTGTTATGGGTTTCGATAAAATCGGAATCTTGGATACGTTTGCGGTTTCCGATAAATGCCGCGGAAGAGGTATCGGATCCGAACTTGTAAAGGAAGCTTTGAAAGAACTTGATGATAGAGGTGTCGGAGTGGTTACCGCCATGGCATGGAAATACTTCAACGGACACATCAACGTTCAGAAGATTTTGGAGCAAAATAATTTGAAACCCGGAATCGAAATTCCGGGATATTGGAACGGTATGGTTGATACTCCGGGCGGACATGAATGTCCTGTTTGCGGCGCACCGTGCAAATGTTCTGCCGTGTTTTACAGCATCGTATTATGATTAACGGTACATTCCCGTATCCCAATCATCGGGAAGCAATTTCTTGAGTTCGCCGTCGTGACGATCGGTTATTCCGATTGCGATGAGAAGAATCTTGTTAACGGTATCGACGGAAAGTTTTGTTCCGGAATATGTTTGATACAGTTGATAGAAAATCATGTTCTTTTCACGGCTTAACGAAAATGAACCCATGAGCGTACTTGAGTTGATATCGTTTAACGCGGAAATCACGGATTCGTGTTTGTTCGGCGGGATTTCGAACATTAAACCGCATGTAACGTTCAGAAGTTCTTCTTCGGGGTAGACGGAAGCTACCATTGTTATTGGTAAGTCGTCTCCCTGAACGGTCATGATCAAAGTTTTGTTTTCGTCATCCTTTTGATATTTAAAATTGGAAGCTTCGCATGCCTTCTGTACAATCTTATACACATCATCGGGATTCTGAGATTTCTTTCTTCCAAACATCTGAACCACGTAAGATATCGCATGATGAATATATCAGTATTTGTAATGATGAAGTTTGGAAGTCTGGATAAAAGTTGTGTTTGTTGTTGATGTTGGTGGAAAAGTGGGAAAAATAAGAAAATAAAGTTGAGGGTTGTTAGCCCTCGTTTATTTAGTTTAAAGTTTTGATTTAACTTCTCTTTATCAATGCGTACGCAAGAATGGAGAGAACAACAACCGCCAATGCTGCGACTGCAACGAGAACTGTTTCCGTTCCGCTGTTGTCGATGTTGGATGTTGTTTTAGTCACGTTTACGTATACTTGAGAATCAGATGTTACGTTCTTGAGAATGTATGATCCTCCTCCCATGTATTGGACTTCTCCGTTGGATGCGTAAACGTTTCCGAGAGTGTATCCTTCTTCAACAAAGATTGAGAACGGAAGTTCGTTTGTTATTGTTGTTGAATTGTAACGTACGCTGTATCCTTCGCCTGATGGGAATGTTACTTTGTGTGATACAGAAGGTTCTGTTAAATCAACGATTTCATACATTGAATTGTGAGTTGTTTTGAATGTAACCGTTGTTGATGTTCTGTCTGTAATTTCCATTGTCTCAACAATCTTTCCACCTACAACATAATTTACAACATCATTTGCATTTGTAGAAGGGAGAGTTATGTACAAAGGATTGGATTCCGAAATGCCCATGATTCCAGAAATATCAATGGAATACACATTCCCTCCGGAAACAGATCCTGTAAGAGAAGATGTCATGATAACAGTAACAGGTGTACCATTGGTAAGACTGTTCTTAGGAATTGAAATTGACATCGAATCTTTCAAATCGATTTCAACTTTCGTTTTCACACTTTCATTTCCAGTTATTGTAGGTGTAAACGAAACTGCAGAATCTTCTGTTTTGCTGAGAGTTGTATCTTGAGTAGGAGTGCTGATGTCTTTAACAATTTCAGTATCTTCTACATCCTCTACGGTGATGTCTTTACCGTTATCAACCATACCTGTTGGTTTTTCTCCGATGAAGATATTGTTGTTCACAATGTTTGCGCCACCTATGAATTTGCTTGCTCCTGCATTGTTAATCAAAGTACCGTTGTTCGTAAGTAATCCCGATATAGAAACAGTACCTGTAGACTCGTTAGTAAAAATACCATTGTTTACAAACGTACCATTGTTGGTTAACACTCCGTTATTAACAAACGTACCGTTATTAACAAACGTACCGTTATTAATTAGTTCTTGATCATTGAGCACATTAATCGATGCACCACTCAGAACATTAATTACAACTCCATCCATAACTTTGGTTGGCCCGCTCACTGACGTGTCCCCTCCATCTCCAACATAAGTTTCCACTACATTTGCAGTGACTCCTGAAGGAATCGTAACAACATCACCACTCCTAAGTATGGGATAAACATGATCGTCATTCCATCTATAATCATATACAAAATCAGATAGCGCACCAGTCAGTGACACTGCTGTATGGATCAGTTTGTCGCCTCTCATAACTTTTATCAATTGCTGCCCATCTGGACCTTCAACCGATGTTCCTTCTGAAATCTTAATGGTATTATTCCTATCATTCCCATCATCATCCCATATATTTTCATTCATACCCCAATATATAATACAGGGAATCAAATCAGAATCTGTCGTTATTAATTTTGAATCTGAATCCAAATTCACAGATATATCTTCACAATATGGTGAATATGTGCTAAAACAAATCAATTTCTGTTTAGAAATTTTTCCCTCTCCAAACTCATTGGTTATTGTTGAATTGATTGAATTTAAAGTTGCATCCTTCACTCCACAGAAATCAACAGTTGCGAATCCATTTGTTGACCCAGGAGATACGGCCCGGCCAACTAATTTAGAATTTTCCAAATTAATATTGGTATTTTCAATCGGCACTTTCATGTCTCTCAGGTATATCGCTGCATACCCTTTAATTTCACAATTATTCTTTATAGACAAGGTTGTATTTTTCACTGAATATGCATTATCATTTGGACCGCCTATAAAAATACCGTAATATGCGCATTCAATATCCACATTATTTAAATTAACTGTATTGTTGGAAGTTCTTATGGAAATTCCACACGGTTTTACCCAGCTTGCTTCATTTTCAAGTTTAATATCTTTCAAATTGAAAATACACTCTTTCTCTCCATTTAAATGGAATATTCCCCTACCTTCATTCCCTACGCCTCCTTCACCAGTCAAAGTCATACTGTTCCCATCGATAGAAGTTTCTTTCTTTACTTCTATTGGAGCTTCTATTCTAAATGAATTCATAATCTTGATATATCCTCCACTCGAAACAGCTTCTCTCAATGAACTCTCGTCTCTAACTTCAAATGGAGATTCAATTAATCCATTTCCTGTTGCATCGATTTGTTCTTCATTTTCGATTGAAGTAAACCCAACAACCGCAACCGCTAACATCAAAGCCACGGCTGCAAAAGCCATCATAATTTTCATTTTACTCTTCATAATACTTTTTCCTCCAAACCTTTCGCTAATTCCGAAAAATTCAGAATATTTACAGCGTGCAGCGTAAAACAACACGCTATAAAGTTCGAAGCTCTGCTAAAATAATCAGATCGTACGAGGACCGTTTTAGCCCCCTCTCCCTCAATGACCATGCAGAGCGTTCTCATTTAATCATTTAGTTAAGCTCTTAATTTGTATATATAACATAAAACGTTATATTTTGACCTAACAAACTTAAAGTAAAAAAATAACAACTTTTCAAAGTTATTTTCGATAAAAATCTTATAAAAAATGAATCCGGCCGAAGCCGGATAATTGGTTTTACATTGCGTTCGTGACTTTTTCCATCAATCCCTGACCTTCAGAGATCTCATCGTCGGACATCACAATCTTGTTCTGCAATCTGTAATCCGTTTTCTCGTCCATACAGAGAACAGTCGCTGTGAGAATTCCTTCGGAAGATGCGGTGAAGTGCACTTCGATAGGAGTATCCGAAGTGATGTCGGAAGGAAGATTCATTTCGAAATCTCCCACAAGAGTACCGTCGATAAGTGCGGTGTGGTTTCCTCCGGAAATATTTTCAGCGGCATCCTCATAAATCTCGACTTTGATCGAAGACTGACTGCTGTCCATAGGATAGTAAGTCTTCACGGCCTCGATAGGAAGTTTCTCGTTCCTGAAGATAATGTTACTGATGATTTCCTCACCGTCTTCGTAAGTTGCTTTGATTCCGAAACTCTTGGAAAGCACGTTGCTTACGGAAATTCCGGGAACTACCGGCATGTCCGCGCCTTCGGCCCTCTCAACATTGGACCAATCGTACGAGTATCCGAAAATGGATGCTCCTTTTGCAACCGACTGATCGGGATCGAAAAGTTTCACGTTCGCATCGGGGAATCTCGAAAGAATTCCCGCTTTGACCTGCGGCATCTTGGAAGATCCTCCCACGAGAACGACATCGTCGATATCTCCCATGGAGAAATCCTTTGCATCCAAAGCTCTCTGGATAATTTCCAAAGTCGTTTCTATCAAGGGAGCGGTTGCGGTTTCGAACTCTTCGCGGGTTACGGTGTAAACGTACTTTGTTCCGTCTGCGGTAAGTGTGTTCTTGGTTGATTCCATGGTTGAAAGTCTCTTCTTGATTGTTTCGGAATCGAGAACCAAAGACTGCTTGACATCTTCGTCTTCCATGAGATCTTCAACATCGATACCGGAATCTTCGGAAACTTTGTTGAGGATAAGTTTCGTAATAGCCAGATCCCAATCTTTACCTCCGAGGAGTCTTTCTCCGTCGGTGGAAACCGCAACGAATGAAGGTCCGTCGATTTCAAGAATGGTAACATCGAATGTTCCTCCTCCGAGGTCGTACACGAGAATTCTTTTCTTCTCTTCCTGTGCACCGAATCCGAATGAGATTGCGGCTGCGGTAGGTTCGTTGATGATTACGACTTCATCCAAACCGACAACCTGTCCTGCGGCCTTTGTCGCATCTCTTTCCGCCTGTCCGAAGTATGCGGGACATGTAATAACGGCGTTTTTCAAGGTGCAACCGTGGTTGTCGTTGAAATCGTTGATCATTTTTTTAAGGATGGTTGCCGACAATGTAATGGGATTAAACGAATTTCCGTCGATTTCCACATCGTATTCGGTTCCCATGTGTCTTTTGATTGCCGTAATCGTCCTCTCTGCGGGGTACATCACGGACATTTCTTTTGCCGAGGATCCGACGATAATCTCGCCGTTTTCATTGAAAAGAATAACGGAGGGCGTGGTATCCTCCTGTTCAAAGTTTTTCTCTACGACGGGATTTCCGTCTTCGTCTAAGAAGGCAAGACATGAGTATGTCGTACCAAGATCTATTCCTACATAGTATTCCATATTTATTCCTCCGTTTTGTTTTCGGTATATTTGTATACGTCGACTCTTTCTTTGTAAATTACGCGTCCGTTGAATTTGTATCCATCCGACAGACTTTTTGCGATTAAGTTGTTTTTTGATTCTTCTTCGGTTGAAATCACACCTACGATTCTGTGGTGCAACGGACTCAACGATTCCAAGTTGAACGATCCCACTTCCATTCCCACGTCGTTAAGAATGTTTTCCATATCTACACCGTAAGCTTCGAAGGATTTCATCACTGTTTTAACATCCATCTTATCGATGTTGTTGTTGATTCCTTCGCATAGTTTGAAGAAATCTTCGCGCATGGTAGTAACCGCTTCCAATACGGACATGAGCTTTTTGTTTGCCATTTCCGCATCTCTTTTTTCGATTGATTCCATGAATGATTTTTGATTTTCTCTCGAAGTGACATATTTTTCTAAGTTGGAGTTCAAAGCGGTTATCTCTTCGCGCATGGTTGCGATTTCCAAACCGACGTCGTATTCATATTCGTCATCGATTGTTTCTTCGATTTCTTCTTCCGCGGGTTTCGAATTTTCCAAAGCTTTTTTTAGATTTTCAAGTACCATATTTTCACCTTAGTTCTGACTTCCGCGGTTGAGTAACCATAGTATGGGATCCTCGACGCGCATGGGTGATATTCCACGTGTAAGCGTATTTCCGGTTGGGTTGCTTCCCAATGCGGATACCGCAAAGTAACAGTGATCGGAATATTCTTTGATTTGCTGAGTGAATTCCGGAGATACGGTGCGGCGCATGTACTCTTCGAGTTCCACATCGATCTGTTCGAAATTCTCGGAATCGTATTCCCCTTTCGTTCTGTCGATTGTTATTGCCGCTTCGGGACCGAAAAGAACTTTGTCTTCCTCTTCGTTTTCCGGTTGTTTCAATAATACGTCGCATTTTGTTAACACGACTGCCAAAGGAATCGGAATTCTTTCTTTACCGCGTATTTTGTTGCTGTTGCGGATGATTGACGTAACATTCGTAAGAATAGTGTTTACATCCGGTCCGACGGGGGGTTTGTTTTCTATTTTAATCCTACCGTTGATATACGGAATCTGCAAAGGATCAACAAGGAACACGATTCCCGATGAACGTGCGATGAAAGAATTCAGATTGAGATCGATGATTCTTTCCGAAGATACCAAATCTTCTCCCGCGGTATCGAAGAATACCAAAGTGTAGACTTTTGGCTTATCATTTTCAAAGAATCTGAGATAATAAATCATAGGTTCTCTTACCGAAGAATCTTCTTCCGCCGATTTTGTGGATGGAAGTTTCTTTTTGTCTTCGAAAAGTCTTTTGTAATACTCTTCCTGATATTTCAGCGTGGTTTCGTCCGTTGCCGCGGACATGTTTGCATCGAATTCCGGTGCGAATACTTCTTTGAGTTGGTTTATTAAGACAGCCATGTAATGACTTTTTCCCACTCCTTTCGGACCCAACATAACAAAGATTTCGCTATCCTCTTCTTCGATTCCTGGAGGAATCAGATTGTGACATTCGGGACAGATTCTTTTGTAACATGGACGGTGGCACATGTCGCAGATTCCGGAAGAATCACGGACGATGTGTTGCGTGGATGTACATTTCGAAGGTCCCGCGGGATCGAATCCCAGGAACAATGAACGTTCCGTGTCGACTTCCAATTTGGGATTTGCGTCGAGATATCCTTTTCTTTCGCCGGATGCGATTAAATCATTATTCATTTTGACACAGATTTCTCTGGTACAATAATAATGAGCTTTTGTAACGTCCACATTACTGAAACAATAGGGACAGACGTAATTATTTGATTTTACTTTCTTGAATATCATCTTTTGCCCCCTTTGTAGATCGGGTGAATGAATTTGTAAATGAAATAATCATTTTTGTTATCCATAAACAATCTTACACGCGATAAATCGATGTCCTTCGGAACTTTTGTTGTGATCGTCATTCTTCCTTCGTTTAAACTAACGGGATTGACGGATCTCCAAATAGCTTCACCGTCGGATCTTTTGAGAGGAATTCCGCTCTGAACCATGATTGCGGATATGGGAGGGAGACCTCTGACGGTTTCATTCGTTTCGATATTGATTTTCAGAATGCTGCTGTATTTATCTCCGCGTTCGAGTTTCATGTTGTATCTTACTTTGGTTGATTTTCCCGAAAATACATCGAGTACCAAACCGCGGGATGCAATCTGTTCTCCTTCGATATCGTAGATTGCGTAGATTCCAACCGTACGTTTGTTGGAATTCTGCATCGGAATGCGAATCTGCTTTTCTTTGTTGTATGCTTCCGGTGTAACGTGAATCTTTTCCGCGTCCGGGTCATCGACTCCCGTTGGTGCTCCCGAATTCTTTACAACGATTGTTGCGGAAGATACGTTCGGAGGCCAATTCATGTTGATATTGCAGTAATCTCCGCTTATTTTTGTCTCCACGTCTCTGAACGGTCTTAAATTTGCGACCATCAGTTCTTTTCCTTTAACAACCATTTTTCCCATTGGAATTACGGGGTAAATGAATTGTACGAATCCTTCGGGAAGACTGAATGTCATTGCGTTGTCGTCTACGGACAAAGGTTGAATTTCTTCCATCCATGCTTTGACATCTTCGATCTTCATGGTTTTTCCATAGATTTTGAGTCTCTTCGGAGAAACATAGAGTTTGACGTCTTCTTTGGAACTGTCCCACATTGCGGTGTAAGTTCCGTCGGTTTTGTTCCAACGGATTGCAAGATTTTTAACGGGATCCGGAACTCTGATCGCAGTTCCCGAGAATACGCTACCCTGTGAACGGGTTACGTGTCCTTTGATATCGTATTCCGCAACGAAAAGGTAGAAATATTTTACATCTCCCCTTAATCCCAAATCGTTGATTACGAGTTCTCCGTTGTGAATAACCTCAACCTCGTCTCCGACTCCTGCCTGACGCAGACCTTCCTTTCTCCATATACGGACTCTGGAACATCCCGGGGGTTTTTCGTATGTTAAGCATAAACCGCCTTCGGTCGGTTCAACGACACATTTTGTGACTTCCAACAACAAAGTTACGGGTTCGGATTTCAAACAATCCGAAGATTTGACATCCCAGCGTTTGGAATAAATCGCATACGTATATTCGATTCCCGACTGTACGGTTCTGTCGTGATATACGTTGCCCTGAATACAATCCAAAGGTACGGTAGATTCCGTTATTCCCGTTATGTTGTTTTCGAAACGGTAAATGCAATAGAATACGTTCTTGCTGTCTTCGGGTTCAACCCACTTTAATCTGATATAAGATTCTTTGACGGTAACGACAAGGTTTGTCGGTTCCATGGGAGGGTGTTCCGAAAGATGTGCTTTTACATCGGGATGATCGGGACATGCGGTTGCAGCTAATGTGAATAAAGCCAGTTTTGATTCTTCGTCGGCAGAGTCGGAACCTTGTTTGCAATATTTTTCAGCTTCGGAAACACGGTTGAAAGCATCCTCTTTCTTCTTTTTGAGATCGTAATTGTTATCCCAAATTCCGGGATATTCCAACTCTGCGTCTTCACAATAGTGCTTAACATCGTAGTATTTGTTGTTCTTGTATGAAGATTCGATTTTAGACAGAATTATGTGGAAATCTCCTTCCGCTTCACGATATTGTTTCTTCATTGCCGCGAGGGGAACGTAAGTTCCGAACACGGCTGCGATGGAATCTATGTTTTTCTTGGCTTCAGCAAGATTTCCATTGCGCATGTTCATGCGGAATTTCTTTTCTTCGTCGGCTGCTTTGACTTCGCCTCTGACGAAATCGAATCCGCATGATTTACATATCTTGTTTCCCGCAGGTTGGGTAACCCTACAGCTTGGACATGCGATTTTGATGGAATATCCGCAAATGGTACAACATTTTACGTCGTTATCGTTTTCGATGTATGCATGACAACTGGGACACTGAATGAAATCGGTTGAATTCGAAGAGAAGTTTGCGATGTATTTCTTTTTGTAACAATAGTCTTCGAGAATCTTGACTGCCATATCTCTGTCGATGGATTTTCCCTGAGATGCGTCGGATATTACGGAATCAATATACTTTCTGGTGAAAGGTGTTGCGTAATCCTCATCCAATCTGCTGAATACCGGGATCAAAATTTTGTTACAGTTACAATATTTCAAAAATGGATCCATATCGCTTGGTGTAAGAATCAACTTAACCGCTCTCAACGATTGAATATACGTATCTTGAGTTGAAAGAACACCCATACGGATGTGATTCAATCTGTCTTCGCACTTTCCGAAAGCTTCTTTGATGATTGTCGGAGATGCGTTATCATCCAACCTTCTTACATTGATTTCCAACTCGGGGTTATCGATCAACGAATTCAGCATTTCGATTATTGTAAAACATTGAACTGCCTGAAGTCCTTTGTATGCGTTGATTACGGGGCTGGAAACCGCGGGAACTTTCTTTTCCGAAACTTTTTCGAAGTAGAAAAGATCGGTTTTGGTTATTCCGTCCCAGTGGAGAGATTTGATATATTTGTCAATGGAACCCGGAAGTAATACAACCGTTCCGTCATGCAAAATCAAAGAATCTTTTCTGATTCTGGTTGCTTTTGCTTTGAGAAGTTCCAAGGCACCCTTGAACTCGGCTTTGCTGAGTTCAGGGTTGGAAAACACCTTCTGCATGTCGTTTTCCATAGACAGATTTCTGTCTGCGGTAAACCTCATTTCGGGATCGTTTTCCTTGTTTTTACTATCCTTGGTCCATTTTGTAACTTTATTATCGATTTTCTTTTCGATATCCGCATAGTTGTAGGTTGATTCCTTTAAAGGATTCAAACCCAACAACTTGCAGTAGTTTTCCCTAGACTGCGCCATCTGATCCGTCCGTCTTAATCACGTACACTGAGACCCATTGATCCCGTGCTTATTTCAGTCGCGATGGTGCTGAACGTATCTCCGAGTTTGTCGAGACTTGTGTAGAGTGCACCTGAATCGAGTGTGGCGATTTCTCTGAGGAAGACTGTGTCCGCTTCTCCGAATCCGATTGCGATTGAGTTGATTCTTTCACTCTTACATCTTGCAAACTGTCCGATTGCACGGTCTTTCTTACCCCAAATTCCATCGGTAAGAACGAGAATAACGTTTGCTCCTCTGCGGTCTTCAAGCATGAGCCTTGCGGTTTCAAAGGGACTTGCATCCGTTCCTCTTCCGACTTCTTTGACTCTCATGTTCTCGACGGCTTCTTTGAGTGCATCGATATCATCTGTGATTTCCTGTGAAATCTTAACTTTGTCTCCGAAGACTACGAGTCCGAACATGATACCTTCGCCTTTTACCGTGTCAATGAATTCCAAAACGGCTTCTTTCGCTTTCTCAATCGGTTCTCCGGTCATAGATCTTGAAAGATCGACGCAGATAACGATGTTCTTGTCTTTTGTTGAAGTTGTGTCCGCTGCTCCGGGTGATTCGGTCATCCATCCCAAATCTTCGGGAACTTCTTCTTCGGATACGGTTACGGGGTCCCCGCCCTGATATGCGCGGAGGTGTGAACGTCCATTTTCATCATAAATGTATTCGATTTCCAATACAACTCCGGTACCGGGGTTGTAGAATTCGGATACTACATCTCTCCTTACAATGATACAATCAGAGGGATTTCTTGATTCTCCCTGAAGAATGTAGAATTCAAGATTGTCGGTAACGTTCCCAGGCTGAATTTTGAACTTATCTTTTACTGTTTTCGGAACGGAAGAATTTCTTGGTATCATAATTTTATTGACATATTTTCTTCCGTCGGGGCTGACTGCCAAAACACCGAGACTGTGTGCGGTAACATCCGTAATCCTGACTTCTCTGAGTCCGGTTGCTCCGGAACTCATGCCTGTTTTATCGGATGATGCCATGGCTGCATTGATTGCTGCTCCTTTCGCAACGGCCAAATCGGTATCCGTGTGAACGATGATGTTTTTGTGAGATACTTCTTTAATGAATTCCGCGATTTGAGGCATCCTTGTGGATCCTCCGACCAAAAGAACATCATCGATGTCCGACCAAGTAAGTCCCAAATCATCCATAAGGTGGTTGCAGACATCTTCGGTTGCGCTGAGAAGGTGACGTGTCCTGAGATTGAATTCTTCGCGGGTAAGTGTGTACTTACCAGTATTTCCTTCGAATTTAACCTGAATTGCGACGGATTCCGCTTTTGAAATTACTTTCTTGTAATTTTCTGCGGCTACCATAAGTTCGTTTTTGGCAACATCGTCCTGTCTAGGATCTGAACCGAATTCCTCTTCGAATTCGTCTGCGATGTATTTTACGATAACCGAATCCCAATCTTTTCCGCCGAGAACGTGGTCTCCTTCGGTACCGACTACTTCGATTGTGTTTCCATCGATCTTTACGATTGTAACATCGAATGTTCCGCCTCCAAGGTCGTATACGAGAAGTGTTTTGTCATCCTCGTGATCGTAACCGTATGAAACGGCTGCGCTTGTAGGTTCGTTGATAATTTTAAGAACTGTGATTCCGCAGGCTTCTCCGGCATCCATTGTTGCCGAGCGCTGGAAATCGTTGAAGTAAGCAGGAACGGTGATTACGGCTGCTTCTATTTTTTCTCCGAGTTTGCTTTCCGCGTCTTCGATAAGATGTTTCAAAAGCATTGTCGACAAATCCTGTGCGGAGTATTCTTTTCCGAATGCTTCGAACGAATAACTCGGATCTCCCATACCGCGCTTGAATGCCGCTGCAATAAGTCCGGCTCCGCCGGCCTGCATATCTTTTGCATCCTCTCCGATCAAAATTTCCCCGTCATCGAGGAAACAAATTACGGAAGGTGTAATATCTTTACCAAAAGCGTTTGGAATGACTTCTGCTTTAGAAGTCTCTTCGTTGTATTTACTCACCGAAGAATAAGTAGTGCCAAGATCTATTCCAACCTTCATATCCCATCAGGATTTGGAATGCGGTATGAGAATATAATACTAATTGAAAGATTAATCATATTATTCTTGTAATCGCGTATGTTTATTACGCGCGTGCGCGGGCGCGTAGAGAACTTTTGAACATCGACAAAAATTCCAAAGTCTGGATATTAATTTTACACTGTTTGAAATGGGCGATTTTCTACAAAGGGTTTAATTAGGATTTTGCGATTACGGGGGCATATGGATTCTGAGCCCAAAAAAGTTTCAACGTTTGCTATCGCAGCCGTTATTTTGCTTCTTGTCGCAGCATTTTCCACAGGAATTTATTTTGGAACCCAGTATCAATTCCACTCCGGAACATTTTGTGTGTTTTATCACTCGAACGGAGGGGAAGTTAACGAGGGATTCGAAGATCCATACAAATCTTTTGATGAAAACTATCGCAACGGTACGGATTTGTTTAGCAACGAAGGAAAAGAATTCCTTTGCTGGAACACTGAACCTGACGGTACCGGAACTGTTATTTTCGATGATGACAGAACCACCGAAAAGATCTACATCTATGCCATATGGTGCGATGATGTGAATAAGAACTTTACAGAGGATCCAAAAGTGTTACTGGAACATGTTGGAAACACCTACAATTTCTCCAAATATCTTACACCTTGGGAAGGTGAAAAGAAGATGGGGGCAGGTGATATTCCAAGCATAGAATGGGTAAATGGGGATTCATACGATGGAAAGATTTCCATGGAAGTCGTATCTTCTGCAGAAGAAGCGAAGGAAGTGTTTGATCGGTTTGCCAAAGACGTTTCCGAAAAAGGATACAAAATATCCGATGATAAGTACGAATGGACCGAAAATTCAATCAAGTACAAAAAATCCAATTCGGAATACGGATGTATATTTACCGTGAATAATACAATAATTCACATAGAAGATAACAAAACCTTGCTTTACGAACTCTGTGATGATTTATCCAAATACATTTACGAAGATGTTCTTACACTGTAAATCGTACGCTAAAGCGTACGTTTTTATTGTAAAAACCCCTTAAACTTTTATGAATACCATCAATGCGACTCAGGCAAGAGTCGAAATTTATAATCTTATTGCATCCGTTCAGGACGGAGGACCCGTAAAGATTGTTTCCAAAGGCGGAAATGCGGTTCTTATCAGTGAAAACGAATTGGAAGATCTTTTGGAATCTTTGTATCTCACTTCTATTCCGGGAATGGCCAAATCCATTGGAAAAGGTGTGAAAATCGACGTAAAGAATTGTAAGGGGTATGAAAGTTGTACCGGGCCATATTGACGGCACAGGCCGAAGTAGACTTCGAACAGATACGTTACGAAGGTCTGAAATACAGAGTACTGGAACTTATAGAAGAGTTGGAAAAAAATCCCTTTCCCGAGAAGTACAATTCAAGAACTTTGAAAGGTCCGATGATCGGTGCGCATTCCGTAAGGATCAATAGAGAACACAGGATGATTTACCAAGTAATTCCTTCAACTTCGGGAATCGGAGGGATTGTGAAAATCATACGCATGTTCACACCCTACGGGGGTCCGTTGCCTCCAAGTCAACTGTGAGATTATATATCTAAAATTAATTAGGTGAAATTATGGAATCTCCCGAAAAAGCCCAGGCATTATGTGACGAAGGTGTCAGATATCTTTTAGGTATCGATATTGAACCTAACGATGTACGTGCGGCAGAACTTTTTGCCGAAGCTGCTCAAATGGGACATCCCAACGGTCAGTTTTCACTCGCGGAACTGTACATGACGGGACGTGGCGTAGATTTGGATTATGCTGCGGGAAAAGAACTTTACGAAGCTTCCGCAGAACAGGGAAATCCTGCTGCGCATTACAGACTGGGTCTTATCTACAACGGAGGTTTCGGAATCGATCCCGAGCCTAAAGAAGCATTGAAACACATGGCACTTGCAGCCGAAACTGGACTTCCCCAAGCATTTGCCGAGGCAGGAATGTTGTATTTCTACGGAGCGGGAGGAGAACCGGAATACGAAAAAGCATTCCAGTGGTTTTCCAAAGCAGCGGAAAACGGTGACGGTGGAGCCGCATTCAAATGCGGATACATGTGCGAAGAAGGTGTGGGAACCGAGAAGAATCTCGAAGCTGCCATGAAATGGTTTAAGATTTCAGCGGAAGCGGGAGTTCCCGAAGGAATGTTCAGAATGGCAGTTGCATACTACACAGGAGAAGGTGCGGAAGAAAATCGCGCAAAATCCGTTGAACTTTATGAAGAAGCTGCTAAAGCAGGAGTGGTTTCAGCACAATTCAACCTTGCTACCATGCTTGCATCCGGAGACGGAATCGAAAAGGATGAAAGACGTGCATTCGAATTGTATCTTGAAGCTGCTAAAGCAGGTGACGAAGATGCTCAGTTTGCTGTCGGAAAAATGTTCTTCGAAGGTGTGGGAACCGAACAGAACGTTGAAGAAGGATTCCTTTGGATCAACAAAGCCGCAGAAAACGGAAATGCATATGCGAATCAGATTATCGATACATTCCGCAAAGGACAAAATACCCAGTTAATCAACATTGATGGATTATCTGAGTAAATCGGAAAGAGAATCTATTCTGTTATCCCAGTTTTTGGATTTATTCCAATATCTGTTAATCATAACACCATCAGCGGATGCTGCCTTTGCAGCATTCATATCGCACATTAAATCTCCGATCATTACAACATTATGGGGAGATATATCGTATCCCTGCATACATTTGAGTAAACTTTCGGGATGGGGTTTTGTGTTTTTTACACTCTCGTATCCGATGATCTTATCGAAAAACTGATCCATACTGTTTTTCTGAAGAATGTTTCTAACCGTTTCTCCGTTGTTGGATGTTGCGATACACAAAGGAACTCCTAGTTCCGTTAAACGTGTTATAGCCTCAAGCGTCCCCGGAAAAGGAAGAACCCTGTCGTTGAAAGTAGAGTTAGCTTCCTCCGCATAATAATGCAGGAATTGGGTATATTCATCGGGATCTGAAAACATATGTTTGAAACTGTCTTCCACTCCATGCGCGATAATCTCGTCGTTATACTCAATACCCGAACGTCTCAGGGCTGCTGCGCAACAAGCAACGATTCCTCCGAAGGTGTCGAAAAGCGTACCGTCGAAATCCAAAATGTACATTGAGTATTTGCGCATGGGATGTTAATACTCTTCTGATTTTTGAATTTTTTGGAAAAGTATTGGATGGAATTACCCCAATGTTAAAAAATGAAATAAGAGATACTCGGGCAGTGATTCAATTGAAAACGGATTTAGAAATCGCGGCGGAAGCCGAGGTCAAACCAATATGGGAGATTGCCGAGCAACTCGGAATCGATCGTGAAGAACTACGCCCATATGGAAACCACATCGCAAAAGTCCCCTTAAACGTTATTTCAAAATTTGATAAAAACGAAAATGGAAAACTTATCCTTGTAACCGCGATTACCGCAACTCCCGCTGGAGAAGGTAAAACCGTTACAAGCATCGGTCTTATGCAAGGTTTGAGTAAGATCGGTAAAAATGTAGTCGGTGCATTGAGAGAACCTTCCCTCGGACCTACCTTCGGAGTTAAAGGAGGAGCAACCGGCGGAGGTTTTTCACAGGTATATCCCATGTGGGATATCGATCTTCATTTTACGGGAGATATTCACGCCGTATCCGCAGCACACAATCTTCTTTCCGCAATTTTGGAAAACAGTATTTTAAAAGGAAATCCGAATCAGATTGATCCTTCGAACATTGTTTTGAAAAAGACAATGGATATGAACTGCCGTGAATTGAGAAAGATTGTTGTTGGTTTGGGCGGTCGTAACTTAGGCGGAATTACCCATGAAAGCGGATTTTTGATTACATCCGCATCTGAAATTTCAGCAATTTTGTGTTTAGCCACAGACAGAGAAAACCTTCGTGAAAGGTTGTCCAAAATGGTTGTCGCATACACATACGACGGAAAAGCCGTTACCGCCGGAGATTTGGGTTGCGTCGGAGCAATGATGGTACTTTTGAAAGATGCTATCGAACCTAATCTTGTTCAAACTTTGGAAGGACAACCCGTATTCATTCACGGATTCCCCTTTGCAAACATTGCACACGGAGCAAACAGCATTATCGCAACAAAAGCAGCTCTCAAAATGGGAGATTACGTTGTAACCGAAGCTGGATTTGCAGCAGATCTCGGTGCCGAGAAATTCATGGATATTGTTTGCAGACAAGCAGGATTTGCTCCTGATTGTACGGTTATCGTTGCATCCATCCGCGCACTTATGATGCACGGCGGAGCAAACATTAAAGACGAATCCACTCACACAACCGAAGCTTTGATCAAAGGATTCGCAAACTTGGATAAACATTTGGAAAACCTTCAGGGATATGGAATTCCTGTTGTGGTTGCCATCAACCGTTTCGATTTCGATACGGATGAACAGATTGCGTATTTAAGAAAACACTGCGAAGAGAAAGGAGCATCCGTTGCGGAATCCACAGTTTATGCGAACGGAGGAGAAGGAGCAGAAGAACTTGCCCGCACGGTTGTGGAAACCATTGAAAACAAAAAGGCTGATTTCCACGTCCTTTACGATTTGGATTCATCCGTTGAAGATAAGATTCAGATAATCGCCAAAAAGATTTACGGAGCGGACAGAGCAGTATTTGCTACAACCGCAACCCGTGCGATTAAGGATATCGTAAACAACGGATATGGAAAATTACCTGTTTGTATCGCAAAGACCCAGTTGTCTATTTCTGATGATCCTTCAAAGAAAGGAGCACCGAGAGATTGGGATCTTGTCGTTAAAGAAGTATTCCTTTCCGCAGGTGCGGGATTCATTGTTCCCGTTTGCGGAACCATGACACTTATGCCCGGACTTTCGTCAGAACCCGCGGCAATGAGAATGGATCTTCTTCCCGACGGAAGAATCGTTGGTTTAAAGTAAATAAACGGGGGCTTCGCCCCCACTTTAAAGTTTTAAGAAAGATATTCAATAATATATTCGGAAGCTACGGCACCGTCCGCTACCGCAGTTACGATTTGTCTCAACTTCTTTGTACGTACGTCTCCGACGGCGTAAACTCCCGGAATATTTGTAAGAGTTGATTCATCCGCAATGATGTATCCGCCTTTGTCGAGATTAAGAATTCCTTCGTACATTTTTGTATCTGGGACTCTTCCCACTGCTGCGAATAATCCTGCGATTGGAATTTCTTTTTGTTCTCCCGAATTAAGATTTTCCACTACGACCGCTGAAATTTTATCTTCGTAGATTATCTTTGAAACTTTTGAATCCCAAATGAATTCCACATTATCGATTTTCTCCAAAGGATCCAAATACACTTTGGATGCGCGGAGTTCGTTTCTTCTGTGCACCAAATACACTTTGGGACAAATCTTGGCAAGATAAAGAACATCGGCTATTGCGGAGTTGCCTCCACCGACAACCATAACATCCTTTCCTTTGAAACCCATACCGTCACATGCGGCACAATATGCCATTCCGTGACCGCGCATCTCTTTTTCTCCGTCCAATCCCAATTCTCTCGGATCGGCACCGGTTGCAACAATCACCGCACGGGCTTCGAACAATCCTTCCGAAGATTCGATTTTCTTAACGTCATCAGAGAAATCTACGGAAGATACTTCCGCGTATTCGGTTACGGCACCGAAACGTTCCGCGCCTGCCTGCATTTTTTCTCCCAAATCGAATCCGTTGACTCCGTCCGGGAATCCGGGGTAGTTGTCAACAACATCGGTGTTTGCCATTTGTCCCCCTGCGGAAAGTTTTTCCAATACAACCGTGGAAAAACCCGCACGGACACAATACAATGCGGCGGTGTATCCTCCTGGACCTCCGCCGATGATTGCAACATCATATTTTCCGGGCATTTACATCACAATTCCGCCGTCTACGTTAACGATTGTTCCCGTAGTAAAGGATGATTCGTCCGATGCAAGATACACGTAAGCTCCGGCAACTTCTTTCGGATCTGCCATGCGTCCGAGAGGTGTGAAACTCTTCAGTGCTTCGAGTGTTCTTTCATCAACTGCTTTTGCAACCATATCCGTTCCGATAACTCCGGGAGCTACCGCATTTACGCGGATTCCGAAAGGACCCAGTTCTTTTGCGCAGGATTTTGTTAAACCGTTGATTCCGAACTTTGAGGAAGAATATGCTGTTTGCATTTTACCACCGTAAGTTCCCACCATGGAACTTGTATTGATGATAGAACCTCCTCCGTTGTCTCTCATGATTTTAGAAACTTCGCGGATGCATTTGAAGGGACCTGAAAGATTGATGTTGATTACGGAATCAAAATCTTCGTCGGTCATATCGAATATTCTCATTGTGGAAGTTACTCCCGCGTTGTTAACGAGAATATCGATTTTTCCCCAAATACCGAATGTTGCATCCACCATTTCTTTTATGGATTCGGAGGAAGTCATATCCACGCCTATGGGAAGTATGGATGTTGACGGATATTTGGCTTTTAATTTCTCTGCGGCCTTTTCCGCTGATTCGCGGTTGCTTCCGCAAACCGCAACTTTTGCTCCTTCCGCGAGGAATGCATCTGCTATGGCGAAACCGATTCCTCTTGAAGATCCGGTTACGATTGCAACTTTATTTTCAAGTCTCATACCTTAAACCTCATTAATTCCGTTTGCTACCAACCATGTGTCGATTTCCGCTTTGGATCCGGGTCCGATCTTTGTGGAAATTACTTTACCTTCGGAAAAGAGAAGAAGAGCGGGAATCGATTCGATTCCGAATTCTTCGCTGAGATCGGATTGTTCGTCAACGTTAGCCTTACCGACTAAAAGATTACCTTCGTATGATGTGGAAATCTTCTCGATAAGAGGAAGAACTCTGCGGCATGAAGGACACCATTCTGCCCAGAAATCCACCAACACCGGGATTTTAGATTCTAATACGAGCGATTTGAAATTTTCTGCCGTGATAATGGTTGCTGCCATGATTACACCTATAGTTAGATGTAATTATTAGTATAAATTAACAACGTTAAATAAATCCGTAAAATTAAGAATATTGTAAAGAAATGGGGGATAACCCCCTTAAATTTACTCGGAAGAAGTTCCTTTCTTCTCTGTGATTTCGGAAAGAACCTGTTCTATGAAAGCAGCGGTTTCCAAAGATCCCAAATCGCCGTTGTCTCTGCTTCTTACGGAAACGGTGTTTCCGGATTCGGATTCTTTTTCACCGAGAATCAACATGTAAGGAACTTTGCTGAGCTGAGCTTCACGGATCTTGTATCCGATTTTCTCATCTCTATTGTCGACTTCGCATCTGATTCCTACGGCTTTCATATCTTCGACAACGGAATTTGCGTATTCTCTCGAAGATTCGGAAACTGAAAGGACTTTAACCTGAAGGGGTGAAAGCCATACGGGGAATTTACCTGCGTAGTGTTCGATCAAAATTCCGATGAATCTTTCGATTGATCCGAAAATAACGCGGTGGAGCATAACGGGTCTGTGTTTTTCTCCGTCGGATCCGACATAATTAAGATCGAATCTCTGGGGCATCTGGAAATCCAACTGAACGGTTCCGCACTGCCAAGTCCTTCCGATAGAATCTTCCAGGTGGAAGTCGATCTTGGGGCCGTAGAATGCACCGTCTCCTTCATTGATGACGTATTCCAAACCGGATTCTTCCAATGCGAGTTTCAATGCGTTGATTGCGGTCTCCCATTCTTCATCGGTTCCCATACTGTCTTCGGGACGGGTGGATAATTCAACGTGATATTTGAATCCGAACATTGTGTAAACTTCGTCAACGAGTCTTACGACTCCTTTGATTTCTTCGGTTACCTGTTCGGGGGTCATATAAAGGTGGGCATCATCCTGCGTGAAGCACCTGACTCTCATCAAACCGTGAAGGGTTCCGGAACGTTCGTGTCTGTGAACCAATCCCAATTCTCCCATTCTTATTGGCAAATCGCGGTAGGATCTGGGTTCGGTTTTGTAAACCAACATACCGCCGGGGCAGTTCATGGGTTTTACGCAGAACAATTCCTCGTCGATTTCCGTGGTGTACATGTTATCTTTGTAGTGATCCCAGTGACCGGACTGCTGCCAAAGAGTTTGGTTTAACATCATAGGGGTGGAGATTTCCACGTAACCTTCTCTGGTGTGGATTGCTCTCCAGAATTCGATAAGATTGTTTTTGAGAACCATTCCTTTCGGTAAGAAGAAGGGGAAACCTGGGCCTTCTTCGAGCATTGTGAAAATGCCCAATTCTTTACCGAGTCTGCGGTGGTCTCTCTTCTTTGCTTCTTCGATCAAAGCAAGGTGGTTTTCCAAATCTTCTTTGTTGAAGAATGCGGTTCCGTATATACGGGAAAGCATTTTGTTTTTCTCGCTTCCGCGCCAATATGCGCCTGCGAGTGAAGTTAATTTGAATGCCTTTACGCCTTTGGTGTAAAGTATGTGGGGGCCTGCGCACAAATCTGTGAAGTCACCCTGTTTGTAAAATGTAATGATTGAATCTTCGGGAAGATCGTTGACCAATTCAACTTTGTAATCTTCGCCCAATTCCTTAAGGAATTCGATTGCTTCTTCTCTGGGCTTGGAGAATGTTTCGATTTTAAGATTTTCTTTGATGATTTTCTTCATCTCGGCTTCGAGAAGATCCAAATCTTCGGGTTTGAATCCGCCGTCTTTATCGAAATCGTAGTAGAAACCGTCGTCGATTGCAGGACCTATGGCCAACTTAGTTCCGGGGAAAAGTCTCTTGACTGCCTGAGCCAACACGTGTGATGCTGTGTGTCTCAGAATGTGTAAATCGTCTTCGCATTCTTCTACCCTTCCGTCGTTGTATAACGCCTTCATTTTTAAGCCCCTATATTGTCGCGCGTACGCGAATTATTCGCTTAATGTAAGAAGGGTTATTAAAAGGGTTCTCTCGCGATTGAAATCAGTAGATTTCCGAATCCATGAGAATTTCACCGGTATTGGATTCCAAAGACGGAGAATGTGCTTCGCTTATGCAGAGTTTTACTCTGTCTTCGATTACTTTCATATCCAAAGGAGAGAAAGATACCGATTCTTTTCTTGATACGTAATCGATGAAACATTCCACCGGTTTATCAGGATAACATTGCTGTGCTACCAATCCGTATACCGTTAACTGAATACGATATTCATCTTCGTTTTCTTTTTCTTCATCGGTTTTGTAATCATGGATTTCAATACGGTCTGGGTATATTGCAATCAAGTCAATAATTCCGCGAACCATTACTTTGTCCACAGGGAGACAGCATTCCACTTCGGTAAGAATTTCCGCATCTTTGAGATTGTCCAAAATCTTTGAAACTTCTTCCAATTCGGGAAGATTTTCACGCGGTTTGATTCCTTTTGCCATGAGTTCCGCGGCTGCGTGAACCCTTGTTCCGTATTGTGCTCCTTTTCCTCCGGAGAAAGATTCCGAATCGAAACTGAATCCTTCGGATGCACGCATGAGATCGTGAACGCTGAGATTCATCTTTCTTGGTTTGATATCCGGAACATTCGGTTTTTGGATCAATTCTTCCGCGGGTTTTACGATGCTGCGGATATCCTGATTGCTTGTATCCAAAACCACATCCCCTTCTTTCAAAAGTCCTTTGAAGAAAGAGGATGGTTTTGATCCGCTTATCAGAGTAAGATACTGTTCCGCACGCGATAATGCGACAAACAACAATCTGCGTTGTTCGTCGTAATCGTTTTCATTAGCTTTTTTGAGTAAATTCCATTTCCAGGAATTTCCTATGTCGTGGTAACCGTTGGTTTCACGGTATTCTTTGCGACATCTTATTCCCAATTTGTCGTTAAAGGTGAATACTCCGCTTTCGCTGCGATAGTTTGGAATGACGTGCTGATCCACTCCTGCGATAATCACAATCGGATACTCCAAACCTTTGGATTTATGCATGGTTTGAATGATTACCGCGTCTTTGTTGAGTAATGCATCGACGGAATATCCCGTATTATTGTTGATGTCGTCTTCCATCAAACGTATTATATCCGGAATCGTGAGCAAAGAATTTCTGTGTAAGGAACTGATGGTGGAAATTATACTCTGGGTAATATCGTTATTCAATCCATAATACGCGAATATCGATGTTAAAAGATCGTTGATTCTACGTTTCTTGGGTCTGAGTTTTTTCCATTGTTCCGTTATTTCTTCGGGATATTCTACCTTTTCCCGACCTTCGTATTTGAACATGGGTTTGATTTCTTTCAACGTGTAACCCATATCGGCAAGAATTGCCGCAGGTCCTCTGTTGTCTTTAGGATTATTAACGTATCTCATCCATGCAAGAGCGAGTTTTCCTTCTCTTGTAGACATTGTATCAACATCCCCCTGAAGGAAAACTGGAATTCCGACCTCTTCGGCTTTTGCGCGGATTGCTCTGCAGAATTTGTTGTTTCTGCAAAGAATTGCTATGTCTCCGTAAACAGGTTTTCTTTTCTCGCCTGTTTTTCTATCGCAGATGAGATATTTTCCGCTGTTTACGTATTCGTCGATTCTGCAAAGTGTGGCGGAAACTTCATCGTCTTTTGATTTGGCAGACATGAAGGTAACTTCTGTATTTTCGCCGATGTCTTCGCGTCCGGCGGAAATCATTTTTATGTTTTCCAAAAGAACGGGATTCATGACTTCGTCTTTTGTTGCCGGAATCGTTAATGAACGGAATGAAATATCGATAACTTCCGAAGAACTGCGGTAGTTGGTGTCCAAATACATTCTTTGAACTTCGGGAATCTGGAACTTTATGCGGGTTACATCATCGTTAAGGAAACGTCTCAGGCGCACGCACCTTTCTTCGAAATTGATGATATTATCAACGGAAACGTATCTGAAACCGTAAATTCCCTGTTTCCAATCTCCCACGACACAGAAGTTGGGTTCTTTCAACAACATCAAACAGATCATCATCTGAGATGCGTTCGTATCTTGGAACTCGTCTACAATAACATAACGATGAGACATTCTTTTTCTGGTTTCTTCGCTACTGTATAAGGAAACGAAAGCGAATGTTGAAACCAAGCCGAAAGTCAAACGGTTTTCTGAAACCGATTTTTTGATGTACTCGAAATATACGTCGTGAATGAATCTCAAAAGTTCTGAAATATTATCGTTTACCGCTTCATCGATAAACTCCTCTGGAACATTCAAACAATCTATATTGAAGGGGAATCTGAGAGAACTGTCGTTCTTATCTTTTTTGACGGAATCTTTGGTTCTGAGTTTTCCTTCGAGATTCAAATTTATCAATTCATCGAGGAGAGCTTTTCTTGTTCCGTAAAGATCGTCTCCGTCGTTGCCTCCGAACCAACCTTTTCCCAAAGGTATGATTCCTTTTGACATTAGTTTGTTGATTAAGTGATATAAATCACCTGATGAATCGCAAGCCAAGGCTGCGATGTTTCCATAATCGTCTCCGTAATTGTTTACGAACTCGTCGTACATACGGTTGAAGAAATCTTTGTTTAAGGTTTCGTTTTCCTGGAGTCTTGCGTTTCTTGTCAACTTGTCGTCAAGTCTGAAGAAATCGCTTATTACATCGGGAGATTCCATTACAATTGCGTAACAAAATGCATCGAAAGTAGAAGTTTCAACGAAACGGGAATGTTGGGATATGTCTTCTTCGGATCCCATCGAAGTCTGAAGAACCGATTTTATGCGTTCACCCATTTCGTTTGCTGCGTTACGTGTGAAAGTCAAAAGAAGAATATCGTTTGGATTTACATCTTTTTTTAAGATATTTACATACCTTTGAACGATTGTGAAGGTTTTTCCCGTTCCCGGACCTGCATCAACAACCACCATTCCTTCGGTTGTTTCCGCAATCATGCGTTGGGAATCGTTCATATTACTCATCCTCTTCACCTCCAATCAGAATATCGCCTGTACAAAGTTGGAAGAAATTACATTTTTCACACGAATTTACGGGTTTTGCGGGGAAGTTGGATCCGTAGAAAGAAATCACTTCCTTGTGATTTTCACGTACGTTTTCTTTGAAACTTTCCAAAGTTTCACGTGGAATCAAGATCTGGTTGTCGGTTACTATAATCTTTTTGGATAAGAATGCGGAAGCTCTCTTTACCGCACCTTCGGATGTTTTTTGAGGAAGATTCAGACGGTTCTTTACCGTAAGAATCAATTGTTCGGATTTCGGCCAATTTTCTGGTCCCGAATCCCAAGCATAATCCAATATCGAAGAGAAAGAATCCCATTGATCGTATACTTTGGAATAAATCGGAGATTCGGAGAAATTGTCTTTCAATAATGTGTTGATAAAAGAACGGCGTGATTCTTCGGTTATTACGATTCTTCTCACATTCTTTTTTACATCGTTTGTTCCCGAGAATGATTCTTCCAGGTTTTCTGCCGCGAAGAATAAATTGAATTCTCCTTTTCCCAATTTGCAATCGTCCATTAAAGCAAGATATACCAAAGGCTGAAGTTCCAAATATTGGGATTTGGATTCCATTCCGTCGTAGATGGATTTCAAATCTTTCGGTTTTCCTGTTTTGTAATCTATTATTTTTCCATTGATTAAAAGATCGAATTCTCCGTACAAAGGCGTGGAATCCGAATTATGGGAAGATTCGGTTGCATCGGAAGTAAATTCTTTTCCGAGTTCAAGGAAAAGATTGTTCGGATGCAATCTGCTGTTGATATCGATATCAAATTTTACGTTGCTGCGGTTTTGTTCGGAAATGTAATCGCGAACGTTGCGAACCATAGCAAGAATGTGACTCTTATCCACTTTTTCCGATTCGGGACTCATAAGTCCCGCACATTTCTCGCAGATTCTGTCTGAAAAGAATTCGATTCCTTTTGCTTCCACTTCTTCAGGATAACAGAAACAGAATTCCGCGAATTCGTGAATTGCGTTTCCTATTGCGGTAGATTCACTGTCGGAAGAGGGAGTTAAAACATTAAAGAAATAAGCTCTGGGACATGTTCTGAAATGATTCAAACTAGTTTTACTGAAAGAGCCGACTTCAAAATTGGAATCGTAGGAAGTTTCACCCATGTCTATGCGCTGAACCTCTTCGGGTTCGTACCACGAACCTTTAATCAATTCCGAACAAATTTTACCGAAATTTTCGGCGGGACCTTTCAATTTATCTTTGAAAATTTCATCAAACAATAAACAGGGGCGGGCTTCCTTTCCGTTTCTTGTTGAATTTACGATGTAAATCTGAGAAGTACCTTGCTGCAAAAGCATACCGAATTTCAAAGCATCCTTTTCTCCCTGGTCCATTCTGTTGATGTATTCTTTTCCTATAATCGGAGTAGCCCATTCCTGACCCATTCCCAAATATAAGACCAAAGGTCTATCGATATATACGGAGTTGGAACAATCCACAAGCAAAACACCGATTTTCTCGCTATCGGGAATTTGTTCGTTGTGGTGCAAATCGTTGATGTTGTTTACCGCGTAGGAAATATCGTTTACCCTTGCTGCGGTTACCATTTCATCTTTTAAGCGCATATCATCCAACAACATACGGATCTGTGCGCGGTGAACACTGCGTACGAGTTTATCGCAAACTTCGTTAAATGTAAAAGAACGGATGTTTTGCATTAAACTCAATTTAGAAAGAATTCTTTCTTTCTTTTCCAATCCTGCGTACAACCTTACCAAATATTCATCGTATTTCGAAGGTATGGTTTCACCGTATGCTGAGATTAACTCGCGAATATGTTTTACCCTGATTGTTTCATAAGATAAAGAAGATGTTAAAAATTCTATGAAATCTCTGATCTGGGACAGATCTTTTACCGTCATATTGTTTTTGAAAGGAATGTTACGCCTATACAATGCGGAACGTACCGCATCGGCAATCGGTCCGCCTACGTCCATAACGATTGCGGTGTTAGTGTAATCTTCGGATTTGATCAAATCTACCGCGTTCTCGGCAATCTGACGATCGTTTCCCACTTCGTAGATTGTATTGATTTCAAAATCTTTACGATATGATAAAACTTCAACGTCTTCGTGAACATCGGGATACATATGTTTATCCAAATCGTCGAATAATTCCACACCTATAACGGCAACCGACTTTCCCTTAAAGAAATCGGATTCTTCCGCAACAAAACCATCCATGACTTTTTCGATTGTCGGCAAAGCAACAAAAGATCTGTAAACTAATTTGGAAGCTTTGGAATACAGATACTTCTCGACTTCTTTCGTGTGTCTTCGAATACGTCTGATGTTTTCGACTTCACCGTGAACGTATTTTATTCCGTATCCTGTTTCTCTGGAAATTTCCGAAATTACGCGCAAATCGCTGAATACGGGTTGTTTCAGAATTTCAGGTGCCAACATATTGGCAACCTGCCTTGCGGTAACCGCAAACGGTCCGAGTCTGGCCGTATCTTTACGGTTGTTTAGAGCCGTGGCCAAAGGAGCGTCGTTGGTTACCACCAAATCGAATTCTTTTACTTCGTCGTAAAGATCGTCGATTGTCCTGCAGGTTTCCATATTCGTATATCTTATTTTTACTATAAAGAGTTGAACAAGTTCATTTCAAATAAGGGAAGATTTCATAACTCTGATTTTGTATGTGGGTGTATGGAACACAACGTATTCGTGATTCAAATCGTAGCTGATGGAAACGAGGGATTTCCCAATGACGAGATTGCTGAAATTGCCATTGTCGGCGTGGATTTGAAAACCATGGAATGCGAAGCCGTGTATTCCGAAATTTTGAATATGGATCCTAAAGAAATGGGAAAATCCAAGTTGGATTATCTGGAACAGAATTCGGGACTTTTGGCTGCGGATTTGTATAACGGAGTTCCCTTGGAAAAGGTTGCGGAAGAGGTTAAAGCGATTATTTCCGGGAAAGACGTTGCCTGTTATGACGTTCAGAACACAATGTTCGGATATCTGTTGAATCAGCCTTGGAGATTTTCTGGGGTTTTTACATCCATGCCCCAAATTTCTTCCAGAATAGATTCGGAATTGAAAGCTAGGAGCAGAGGAGAGGAAAACGAAAAAATCCGTTTGGCTTACGATAAACTCTGTCCCGGCGATCCCATGAACGTGAAAGACGGAAAAAGAGCTTTGGATGTTGCTTTTATGTCCTCTGCGATTTTGATGCAGAGGAGAAAAGACGGTTTTTACTGATCAACATTTAACGAATTGGAATAAGGATCCCATGTAGGAATCCACCAATTGTGCGATGAACGTTGAAATGTAAACCAAAGCTGCGATTACCATCAGTACAGACGATACTATGGTAACGAAAAGGCTGTGTCCGAATCCGAAGAATACGATGGAAACCATTCCGATGTAAACGAAAAGACCGACTGCGAGGAACAACCAACCGCGGCTGTCTTTGTAATCTTGGTATATATGTCCCAATCCCAATAATCCGAAGATTGCGGGGATTGTCGATAAAGCGAAAATAACTTTTTTGCTTTTCATCTCTTCTTTGGTTTTTTTCTTTCTTCCGATGCGTTCGACCGGAGGTTCTGGTAGAGGGATGTCTCTGAAACATTTGGGACAGTTGACACTTTGGGATGTTACTATTTCTCCGCAGTAGGGACATTGACGAACGTCTGCCATTATAATTCCTCCGAGTGCTGGGTTATAACCATTGATAGTGGATGTTGTTTTTAATTTATATTTGTTGGCTGTTTGGTAGCCAAGGTTCTGTTTAAATATTGACGAAAATTGGAGAAATTGTGAGATAACATCATAAATTTGTTATTTTTGAAAAATTGGAAAAGGAAAAATTTGGTAAGAGGTTTGCCGATACCGTTTCCGGTATCGGTTTTTTGCCATCGTATGAAAGTCCGGAGTTTTCAGATGATTGAATCAATCATCTGAAGTTGTTCCGATACCTTCTCGCCCTTCGATGTTAAGGTCAACCACACGGTGTGTGAACCTTCGTCCTGAGTTTGCGTCAACAATCCCGAGTCTTCGAGGGTGTTGAGCTTATCCGGCATGCGAGGGTTGGAAGATATGTTGTTGTAGACCGTCATCTTATTGCACCTTCCGTTTTCCTTCAGAAACAATAAGATTGAGATCAGATGTTTTTCCTCCAGTACCTTCGCACCCACTTTAGGCATCCCTCGACCTCATCAAGAAGTATGCCAAAGCAATGATTGCCACTACTACGACGATAGCTATGATGACGTACAACATTATGTTGGAACTTTCTTCGGGTACATCAAGCAACGAGTATATCGAAGCGTGAGATATCTTGAAAGTTACGTTGAGGTCTGCGTCCACGGTGAGAGTCTGGTTCTGACTTTCCATTTCTTTGGTTGTTTCGTTGTAGTAGTACAACGAGACTTTGTCTCCGGCTTTGTAGTCAGCTCCTACGAAATACTTTACAGTTGTATCGGTTGGGAGTTTTCCGCTTGCTTTCAAATCCAAATAGAAGGATTTGTCGGAACCTGCTTTCTTTGCGGCTTCTTCGACTTCCGTTGAAGATTCATCGTTTCCGTAAATTCTCAAATCGATTGATTTGGAATCCGGGACGTATGAGGAATCTGCGCTGAAAGTTATTGCGTATTCTACGACGTTATCTTTCATCACGGTGAAAGTAACGGATTTTCCGGCAGGGATACCTTTCAATACATCGGTTGATACAGATGATGAAGCATTATCCTTCATCTCGTTTGCATCTACCAAATATTTTACGTCATCCTTTTCTTTCAAATCCGCTTCGATATCATCGCTTGTAGGTACTTTTTCGGGTTGGGGTTCGATACTCTTTTCGAAAGTTACAGAGATGGTTCCATCGGCTGCTACTTTAGACATTGTGTATGAACCAACCTTTCCTACAGACTTTCCGTTTACCATTACATCAGATATTATGTATCCTTTGTCGGCTGTGATTGCGAAAGTAACATCATTTCCTTTGACAACTTTTACGTTACCGGAGGGTGAGATAGATCCGCCTTCGCCTGCAGATGCTTTTATGGTTACGGTCTCGGGTCCGGGACTAGGTGGATCAGGGCCCGGAGGAGAGTTCTTAGCAAAAGTAACGGAGATTGTGTATCCTCTTTCTACAGAGGCAAATTCATATGAACTGACCGTTCCTACAGATATACCATCTACTTTAACATCGGATATATGGTATCCATTATTCGCAGAGATGGTAAATGTCTGTTTTCCACCATAGAGTACATCCACATTACCGGAAGGAGATATCGATCCACCTTCATTCACTGATGCGGATATTACACAAGTCCACTTTGCGTAGAATATTTTAGCTCCGGTAGATCCTGTAGGAATTGATTCTACTTTATTCTCAAATTTACTATCTGTAAACCATCCGCCGAAAGTATAGCCCTCTTTCTGAAGGCCAGTGAGTGATATCACTTCACTCTCAATCGTATATGTCGTAGGATTTCCATTCTGTGCTTCAAGAGGATCTACATATGTTATTGAATATGTGTCTGCAATACGCTGAACTTCAAAACTTGTAGTTCCGAGAACAGTGTAATCTCCTGGTTTTACTTCAGTAGCGGTAGCTCCGTTCACCGTAACCATAATCTTGGGGTCTATGTATCCGGTTTTATCTTTAACGGAAAGTGTTACTTCCGTATTAGGTCCTACTATTGTACCAGATACAATGATTTCTCCGTCTTTGTATTTAACCTCCAAATCCTCGGAATCGTATATTACAGAATTTGGCATCATTTCCCAAGTTGCCGTATATGTTCTCGATCCAAAGGAACCTGTCTCGATTATAACTTCTTCCGAAGCTTCAGTTAAATCTGTTCCAGTCCAACCCAAAAATGTACCGTTTTGAATTGTCGGGTTTTTCAGGGTGAACGTCGCACTTTCGATTGTATACTCAGCAGGATTAGGACTAGACAAGACACCTCCGTTCAAATCATATGTTATCGTATATTTCGTAAGAGTCCATTCTGCATAGAGCGTAATATTGTCGCCATCATTAATCCAATTTCCACTTCCATCTGTGAACCCATTTACTCCATTCTGAACAACACCTGTCTTGTCAAACACCATTATTCCGCTAGAAGCTGCGGTATAATACCCTTCGAAAGTATAACCTTCTTTTACAGGTATCTTCTTAGGCAAGGTGTATTCATGACTGTCATATGTTGCCGAAATTTTGTTCATAGTAGAGTCTTCAAATGTACCCCCTGCGGGATTAACGGTTATCTCATAATTTTTAGGAATCCATTCTGCATTGAATGTCTTCACACCTGTTACGCCGGGTCCAAAGGATTCTGTTTTAGTACCACTACCGTACCATCCATTGAATGTATATCCTATCTTCTCCACACTATCGAGTGTAACTTTGTCTTCAATATCGTATGATCCCGGATTGTTGTTAGAACCAGTGATTCCATCGATGCCACTATATGAAATATCATAAGATATAGGAGTCAAATTTACAGTGATTTCATCACTGTTTACAGTAACATCCTCAGAATAAGGTTCATAACCTCTTACATCAGAAACTGTTAATGTTTTCTCTCCTACATCCACAATACCTGTATATGTTCCGTTTCCGTTATTAGTAAGCGAAACTCCTCCAAGTGTTACGGTTGCATCGTTTATTACGAAATTATTGGTACTTCCAAATACGTTAACTGTTGTATTACATATATCAATCTTCGAAAGAGTACAACTTGCGCTGAACCTATCCGTAATCACTTCAATATATGTATCTTCGGTCAAAGTTCTACCTAGATCTAACTCAAAGTGTTGACCCTTCGCTCCAAATATCTTATCATTTATTATGACTTCAAATACGGAACTTCCCGGATCTTTATCCAACTTAATGGTGATGTAATCATCACCATCGTTGTACGTCGCATTCATACCATCGTCGCCGTTACTCTCCCACCTACAGGAGTCTGCATCGGATGTGTCAGATATGACTGCTATTGATGTCACCATCATGATGGTCGCCAAGGCGACCACCAATCCGGTAACATAAACATTTCTGTTCATGTTAGAACCTCGGTTTATTCGACAGATGCTAATTTCGGATTCTCTTCTACCGTTATGGTTACGTCACCTTTCACAACGTTCCCAGGTATTGTATATACCCCACCACTCTCGCTAAGAGTTTTAACCATAGAGCCGACTTTGTATGAGACGGATTTAATTGACTCTCCGTTATCTGAAACTGCCAACTTAAATTTGAAATCCTCACCATTCTTCAACTTTACATTCTCAACATTTATTGCCTCGGCATTCTCGTTCTGAATTTGAGAATCTCCCACATACTCCAAATCAAATGTCTTTGTTACTGAAGTTACTGGAATTTCAGAAGATACTACGTGAGCCAATTTGTCTCCGTCCTGATATTCAAAGTATGCATATGCTTTGATGATTCCTTTAACTTCCGTATCGACAGACCATTTATCTTCTACGTTTACAACTACAAGATCATCCATGCCTTCGGTTGCACCGGACGTACTGTATCTCATAAGTTTTGTTTCTGCGTTTATTTCAGCTTTGGTGTATGAAACATAAACTGTACCTGTTGCACCTGTAACTTCACCTCCGAATCCTGTGAAATCCTTTGATATGAAATCAAATTCATTGTGGATTGTTACTGTTGGTTCGGTTGTTACATTTGCACCCCACACTGCATACAATGTCACATTATTATCAGTCTTCATTACATATGCTACTCCATCTTTGTACACCACATCTCCTTCTGCGGATGTGGCCCATCCAAGGAATGTGTTTCCATCATTAGTAAAAGCATTAGGCGTAAGTTCCTTAGTTTCATCATAATTTATGGATAAATCGGCCATTAATTCTGATCCACTTCCCCCATTATTATCAAATTTAATAATGTGGGTGTTTACAGTCCACTTTGCGAAAAGTGCAACGTCGTCCTCAACAGCCGCCTGGAAATCGTGTGCTGAACCTGTACACTCTGCATCATCAAACCATCCGCCGAATGTGTATCCGGTTACATCATCCTGTTTAGGTGATTCGTAGGTATCTCCGTTTATCACATACGCTGGTCTCTTCCCATCGCCATGATCCTGCATATCAAATGTTACTTCATGAACTGCGAGAGATCCAGATTTGTCGGTTTCTGCACTGTCGGCAGCATTGCCAGAAGCACCAGAGATTGCCTGTACTGTGAATGTGTATGTTCCTTTACCTTTCTCAACTAATACCGTGCTCAAGTCCAGAGTAGTTCCAACCTGTGGTTCGGATGTGTATATTACACCTGCACCACTGTCCTTGTATACCTTAACAATATATGTTATGTCTATTCCGGTAATCGCTGTAGATGCAGTCCATTCTGCAGTTCCGATTGTGGTATCCCATTCAAGTTCTGTAGGGGAAGATAAAGTGACTTGAGATATCGTTGCTTTTATTGTTTTTCCAACAGCTGCCGTAGGTTCTGCAAGATCTGCATCCTCAAAGATCACTTCAACAAAATAATCTCCGGAATCAGCTACATTCGTTATGGAATATGTTGCGCCATCTCCACCAACAATCTTCGTTCCGCTGTTGCTTGTTCCCTTGTACCACTGATATTTTGCGGTTACTCCTTCGGGAACTATAACATTCGAATTGATAACCTGTGCTACTCCGTCGAAATCCACATCAGTAAAACTGGGTGTGAAATCCGGAGCATTGATAGCCCAGCTTACAACCAATACAAGACTGGCTTCGTTGCAAATCCATTTTCCATCAGAATCTGTGTAATCAGATACATTACTCTGCAAAACACCTTCATTCGAGAACAAAACTGTACTCGTACCTTTAACAACATATCCGGCGCAAGTGTATCCTTCCTTCACCTGAGTTTTTAATGTTGGTGTTGCTCCGTAATTTACGGTTATACCTTCCTGAGTAACAACTGTCTTCTCAAATGTTACACTGGTCGAAGAAGTCTGCCACTTAGCGAAAAGTTCGTCTGATCCTGCTATTGGAGTTTTAAAATTATATTCATTCTGGAATAACGAATTATCTGTGAACCATCCCAATAACTGATTTCCTGCGGTTGTGGGTGCAGGTGCTTCAACTGTGCTTCCCTTAACAGCATATATCGGATTTACAGTAACGCCATCTTTATTAGAATTGAATGTCAGTTTGTAAACTGTCTCTGCTGCACTTGTTTCCAAATCACTATCTGAAACATTGGCTGTATCTGAAGATTTTGCGGTTATCGTAAGAATGTAATCGCCATCTCCATTCAATTCCATTGTATCTTTAAAGTTCCATGAAGTTTCTTTGGTTGAACCTTCGAATTTTATATTCGCGAGATCTGCGCTGCCTTTGTATAATTTTAATTCGTATGTTGTGGTAATTCCTGTTATGTCTGCACCTGTGCATGACCATGAAACAGATCCTTGAGCCCATGCATTGATTGTAACGTCTAACTTGACTGCGTTTATAGTTACATCAACATTCCCACTGAATGCAGATCTTGTTAATTTATCATTAGCAGAATTTTTCGATATTACTTCTACGCAATACTTGTTCGAATCTGTAACATTCTTTAAAACTAAAGTTGCTGTGTTTGCACTTGCGTTTGACTCTGTATTAATCAACGTCTTGTTGCCATTTCCATCTACAGTATACCACTTGTATTCCAAGGCGCTCAAAGCTGAGCTGGTTCCATCAGTAGTGGGTGCTGTTGCACTTACTGTCAAGTTGTGATCCGCACCATCGTAATTGCCATTATATCCTTCACTTATGCCACTTATCGTTGGAGTATCCAAAGTCCATTTGGCATATACTACGTAATCTGCTTTAGTGTTGGTAGGTACTTCTGTTACTTCATTGTTTAATTCTTGTTCGGTATACCATCCGCCAAATGTATATCCTGTTACTTCTCCAGGTGTAGATAATGTTGTTTGAATTCCTTCATAGAATTTTGTAATATCCAATTCGCTTTCTGTTATTCCTACTGTATCGGTGTATGTAATGTTGTGTGCTACAATATCATAATTCGTAGCCATAGTTACTTCTATGCTTCCTATCTTCATACCTGGTACTGTGGAAACATCGAATACTTCATAATCACCCGGGGCAACATCTGTAATTGTTTCTGATACTCCGGCAGTTACGGAAGCATTTTTAGTTCCACTTATACCTTTCAGTTGAATTTCATTCTCAAACGCAGTATTAATTTCGTTTCCAATCTTCACCGTAACGGTTATGTCAACGGAAGTTTCCGCATCAACTGCCGACAGCGGCACAGCCACCATCAACAATGCCAACAGAACGGCAAAAAGAATACCGATCTGTCTTTTGTTTACTTTTTCAATTATATTATTCATTATACTCATCTCCCCCCCCCCCACGAGTATTCATAGGGGGAGGGAACATGTGTTAAGCTCTCCGAACAATCGTGTGCTCAGGGAGATGTTTCTTCGTATTATCCTTCGGAAAATTATATTTCAAATCTTCCGACGGATCGAACCGTATCTTCTGTTACAAAGACCGGTTCTTCCTTTTCACAGTCAAAACCTTCTTTTTTACTCTAAGGTTTAAACTCTAAGATTGTTACAAATCAAAATCTGATGTATATATACCCAATTAAGTTATTTTTTTAATGACCTGTCATTAATCATATTTTAAAAGAACGTCAAGTCTGTTGCAAACAAACCAT
>CAYMPW010000012.1:0-45948 GCA_964392725.1 uncultured Methanomassiliicoccales archaeon | reverse complement strand
AGGAAAGGATTCTCGTTGTTCTGGAAAATCTGGGTTCTCAATGTACTGTTGAGGTATTCGGGATATGCCGTGTGGATAGCAGTAGCTTCCCAAATCATACCATCGAGATAAACGGGAACGTTAGGCATTCTTCCTGTACGAATAAGTTCTTCGATAACAAGCATAACTTCCTGTGACCTACCAACTGCGAAAACAGGAATCAAAACTTTTCCGCCGTTTTCGGTTGCCTGCACAAGCAATTCACGCATTTCCTGAGATGCGTCAGCTCTTGGAGGTTGGAAATCCTTTGAACCACCGTATGTAGATTCTATGACAAGGGTTTCAAGTCTTGGGAATTTATTTGTAGCTGCGTTGAAGAGCCAGGATTTTTCAAATTTAGTATCTCCACTGAATGCTACGTTGTGTAATCCATCTCCAATATGGAAGTGGGCAATGGAAGATCCGAGAATGTGTCCCGCGTTGTGAAGCGTAAGCCTGACATCAGGAGAAATATCCGTTGTTTCGTTATATTTCAAAGGAATCGTGTGAAGGATTTCCTTTCTGACGTGCTGTGCTTCATAATATTGTTTCTTTGCTTCTCCAAATCCAAGTTTAATATTATCAAGCTGCAAAAGAGCCATAAGATCTCTTGTAGGAGGAGTACAGTAAACCGGACCTTCATAGCCGTACTTGAAAAGTGCGGGAAGTGTTCCGCAGTGATCCAAGTGTGCGTGAGTAAGAACAACTGCGTCAATATCCTTGAGGGGTTGTATTTCAGGAATCGCAAAATATGGTGTTGCATCGGAACTGGGATCCAATCCACAGTCGATAAGAATTTTACTTTCGCGGGTTGTGAGAAGGGTTGCAGATCTCCCTACTTGTCTGAATCCGCCCATTGCGGTCATTCTAACCCATTGTTCCCCGTCAATCTTAGGACGAGAGATTTTCTGAGCCACATGTTTCAACATTGCGTGTCTTTCATCCAGATTTGCACGCATATACCCTCTGACATCAGAAACTGTTTTAGAAGGTATTGGAGGAGCGCGAACGACTTTAACGTTCCATCCGGTTTCTGTTTTGATGCTGTTGAGTAATTTTCCTTCGTTTCCTGTGATAGCACCGGGATTTATTGCTTCTACCGTTGCAACTCCGGTTTCATCCACGAAGTAAATATCGTTGATTTCTGCCTCTTCGGGAATCATAGCACGAAGTTTTTCTTCAACTGTTTTCGTATCACCAAGGGTTGAAGGATCTGGTCTAATATCCACTCTTCTGTGAATTCCCTGAGCCACGGTTTTGGCTACAGTGTCGTTCTGAGAGTATTTTTCATACTCTTTTGTATAGATTACAACAAGGGGGCCCTCAAATTCGATATTTGTAATATCTTTTTCTGATGGAACCAATCTTTTGATTTCTTCCCTTATGTTATCGAAAAGCCTTTCTGCATTCATTTCGAAACCAACTGAAATTAAGTATAATGGGGAAAAGGTTTGGAAAATTTAGACTCAATTAGGATATTTGAATCCGAGTTCCGCGGCACGGATACGAATTGTTTCCTCGGGAATCTCTTCGTAACCGTTTTTGCCGATAAAGGAAATAAGCATACCATCGCCGCTTGCCGAATCTCTCCTGATTGCGGAGTTAAGTGCGGTAACTGCGAGATCAACTGCTTCTTCTCTTGACATGTTTTCTTTGTATCCAGCTTCAAGAGCACCCAATGCAAACATTGATCCTGATCCGACTGAAACAACATTATCTTCTATGTATCCGCCTGCGCCGTCGATACTGAAGATGTGTCCGCCTGTTTTATCAAATCCTCCGACAATAAGTCCAAGGTAGAATCCCTGACGGATAACATTGGCTACAAGGGTTGCTGCAGCATTAACAGACATAGGCGCTCCGCGTTTGATGCTGTACATTGCAGCTTCGCTCTGGATGAATCTTACCATAAGCTGAGCATCTCCGACAACACCTGCAATGGTCATTCCGAGATTGTCTGCGATTTTGTAGACTTTCTGTACATGACTGTGTGCAATCATGTGACCCATTGTTGCTCTGCGCTCGGATGCAATAACCACACCGTCTTTGCAAACGATTCCGATTGTGGTTGTGCCTGTTTTAAGAACACCATCTGTTTCTGCCATAATTTACCCTTCTAAAATCAATGTTTTTAAAAAGCTTGGTCATACGTGACTTCGCTAGCTGTCCGATGTCTTCACTATTTATATAGATTTCCGAATTTCTTTATCGCGTACGCGTCTGGGTTTTATAATAAAAGATATATCGGGATTTGAGATGGGTAGTGATAAGACCAGTTCCCTTTATGCACCGGAGATAACTGTGCTCCTCAAAATATAATTTCGGACTGGCGCACATTAAGACTATTGAGCTTACCCATCTCACTTTTCAACAATACTGTCAAAAATACTATCCGATGCATGTTTCGCAATCATGCCCATTCCTATTCCCGCAAGGAGTCCGGTTATGATTATAGTAGGACGGAAATTCAAAACCAACATGTATTGAGTAATCCAATCCATAAACATCGGAATCATCAAAACGGCACCGAATAAAAGAAGATTTATTTCGATTTTTTTAAGTTTCAAAATTATCAAAAGTGTAATTAAGAAACCAATGAGGATAAACACATCGCGTACGCAAACGGGCATTTGATTTCCGTTCAAAATGAAAGAACGTGCTTCTTGTTGGTGACAGAATATGTCCCCAAGCAAATATGAAAATCCTGAAAATATGTCATATTCCGACCAAAGGTTCCAATGGTTGATAAAACCTGCAACACCGTCTAAACCCAAAGCGGATCCTGAAGGTGCGGTAAAAGGTGATACAAAAACTAAAAAAACAAGAAATGCGGAGATGGCGATAAGCACTTTGATTGGAGCATTCTTGTCCATGCTATGCCATCGTTCCGCGTTTATTTAACATCTTAGAAAGAAATTCCCGTACTCACTGTGAAAACAACCAGTGCAATAGGAAGCATCATACCGAATCTGTAAACAATGTGTTGCAATCCCGAATTTCCCGTAAGAGATGATGTTAATACTGCCATCAATCCGCACAATTCAATGAGATATATGGCAAGTGTAAGTGTGGTTCCAACAGGATCTACCGCACCTGCGATTCCGGCTAACGGTGCAAGCATAGATACACTCATTCCCAAGACAAGGGGAGCAAACAATACCGCTGTCCCCATCATCATATCCAACATCGACTTTAATTTGTTATCAATATCTTTTCTTACGGATTCCTGATCCTGCAATTGACGTCCGACAGACATTGCGAGGCGTCCTGCATCTCTGAGGTCTTTTTCGGCTGATTTTCTTATGTTGCAATACAGGTCTGAAACCTTTGAGGAACAGGGACTCAAAGATTCTTTTATGGCTTTGTATTCGTCTCCTCTGCAAAGTACCAATTCTCTGGAAAGTGATTCTGACATTTCCAAACATTCTTTTCTGGATCCTACTGCTTTTACTACTGCTGTTTCGAAGTTTGCTCCTGATATCATTTGATTTCCGAGTTCAAACATTCCATCTTTAAGAGCAGATTCTTGCTGTTTGCGTGTTTTGTTTTTCTGTTCTCCGGGAGCAAGACAAATGAATGCCAATGTTCCGGATGCGATTCCTCCGAAAATGATTGCGTTGTACACATCTTCGGTAAATATCCAAACCATTACACCTACGGGAATTCCGATAAGTAACGGAAGAACTGTTTTGATATCATTCTTCTTTTCCGAAAGATCAACGAATGGATTCTTCGAGTTGAGCGAAATAATAACCAATGCAACCGCAGACGGAATTACAACCAATGTAATCAAAGTAACAATCATTGGATTTATCGAAGCGGCACCGAACATTCCACCCATGCTGAGCATAGGAAGAATAGACATGAGAATCATCGGAACCATGATTCCGATTCCGAAGATTAACATGCAGGGTGTGTTGAGCATAGAACTGTACGATGCTCCCATTTCTTTCAGTCCCGTAAGGGAAATATCGCTGGCATCCTTGGTCATTCTGGCACGTTCTGCAGAGTCTGTGGAATCAGAAGCAGCAATGAGAATATTCATTGCGCGAACAAACGGTTTCATAGTTGCTGGCATAGTTCCGAGTTTTGTTTCCAAACCTTCGCGGAGATCGGGACAGATTCTGCAATCGGCTTCGGTAACAACCGATTTGAATACTGCGGAGAGACCGGGTGGACCGTTCTCTGCGGTATCACGTATTGCAGCATCCAAAGATTCTCCGGATCCAATCGTAACGGCCATCATTCCGATAACCGAAGGAGCTTCGTTGAGAAGTGCTTCGGCAGGTACTTTGTTCTTACCTGTAAGCAACTCGATGAAAGACATTTAAAGTTCCTCCGGGTTGAATCCGTTGCATCTTGCGAACTTCTTGCGGAACGAATCCACGACGGAAGCAGAGTTAAAATCACCCGATGTGAATTCTCTGTTCATGTGATCGTTTGCCATTGAAATCCATTCGGGACCAAAGAACTCATCACCGTGCTTGCTTCCCATTTCGGAAAGGAATTCACGGAGTTCTCCGCGGGTTTTTATTTCTTCGGAAATTTCATTTACACTCAAACCGGATGATGCTAAAATTCTCTTAATCACGGGAGCATTGTACAATTCCCCTGTTCCCGCGATATCCAAGAATGTTCCGTTATGTTCTCCCGTAGCAACGAATTCGTTGACTTTTCTAATCTGGTTGCCGGTTGTTCTGTCTTTTGTGGTTCCGAGTGTAACGAGAATATCGGTTGCCATGAATGCTTCGGGAGAGATATTCATGTCGTGTACGACTCTTTCGTAAACGGTCTTGGCGGAATCTCCATGAATGGTACCCATAATCGAACTTCCCGCACGACCGGTTCTCATGCTCTGATAGAGTGTTTTTGCTTCTTCTCCTCTGACTTCTCCGAGAACGATTGCAGACTCTCCCATACGGAGTGAAACTCTCAAGGCTTCATCCGCTCTCTTAAAACTGTCTCCGTTTCCGCGATCATCGATAAGCATGGACTGAACTTTGTATCCCATGCGTCTCATCTTTTCTCCGGGAAGTTCTATCGTATCTTCGATTGTAAGAATTCTCTGGGACATCGGGAATTCAAACATGAGAGCCGAAAGCAAAGAGCTCTTACCCGCGCCTCTTGCACCGCACACAAGGAATGTTGAACGGTTATCTACAAGGAATGAAAGCATGCCTGCGGTTTCAGAATCCACGGTTCCGTTTGCGATAAGTCTCGTAAGTGTCCATGGGACGATTGAATGCTTTCTTATTGCAACGGCATCTCCGTTGGGACTCATAGGATATCCGACTACGGTTGCTCTTGCTTCGTGTTCTTTCATATCGGTTTCCAAAATAGGGCTGGATTCACAGAATGGAAGTCCCGATTCTCTTTTAAGAACGTTGATTAAATTCTGAACTTCGCGCTTGTTTACCATAAGATTTGTTCTGCATTTGAGATGTGAATTCAATCCTGAAACTCCATTCATTGTTACGTGAATGCGGTTTTTATCACAGGGTGCATCGATGTAAACATCTTCCAATTTCGGATCTGCAAGAAGAAGTTCGAATATTCCCAATCCAACGGTGTATCTGTAAACGACTTCACTCATTTCGGAAATCATGTTGTCTACGGTGGAAACATCGGATCCGAGTACGGCTTCAAGCATATCAGAAGAATCCATGAGAGCTCCCTTTGCAAGACTGATGATACTGTGTCTGTCCATACGTCCGCCGGATTTTCTGTAGATGTCTCTGACTTTGTCAATGGTTGTTCCGACAACCGAATTCAAAGCATCTCCGTATCCATATTCAAAAGGTGTAAGATTGTATTCTGTTTCGCCATCTGCGGCTCTTCCGATAACTACGTTTCCGCAGGGAGTTTCATATTTTATCGGTGATTCCAAAGTATCGGGACTTCCGACAAGCCAACAATCTGCATAAGCGGGTTTTGTTCTGCAAACTCTTGTTGCCATTCTTCCGATGCTGTCTGCAAATCTGATCGATATACGTTCAGGCTGTCTGATATCATTTCTTGTATGATTTACAACTTCAACTTTAGGTTCTGGTACATATTCTACAGGTTCGTGTGTTTCTATTATTTTAGGTTTTGAAACTTCACTTTCTTCGGCTGGTTTGATTCTGCATTTGTGTACGATTTCTTCGTTGTAAACGGGTTCCGGTGTATTTTCCGTGTCGTTGTATTCGGATACAATCAATATATCATCATGATTCGAATATGCTTCAAAATCTTCAGGGGCGAGCATTCTGGGCATGTTTAGGCCTCCAAAAGACTGTATGCGCTCTTCGATGCTTTCTTGGAAACTTTGTCAAAACTCAATTCAGCCTGATCCAACATTCTGTATGTCTTCTGAATGCATCCGTTGCATTCGGGACGTGTAGGTTCAAACATTCTGAGTTTTGCTCTTGCGTTTGAAAAATCAGGATCCGGGAAGGTGGACCACGCAATTCCAAAAATATAGGAACATGAATTTTCGCATCCTTTGCATTTGGAATCCGAATATGTTCCGATTGCGGAAGCCATTCTGTCGATGGCTGCCATTTCGTTCAAAAATTCAACAACGTTTCCGGAGTATTCGCGGTTACGACCTGTAATTAATGAAATTCTCTCAGGATTTCCATGAACCACAATGGATCTTGTAACACATCTTATGCAGATTGGAGAACCCATGTCGGGATTTTGTCCGCAGCCCTTACAATCAATAGTTAGAATATCTCCATCGATGGAGGCTCTATCTATTTCTTTTTCGGTTTTCTTGAACGATAAGTCTATCTTCATAATATATAGGACGTTTCAATCCTATAATATAAAGAAAAGTCTACAGTTAATGGTTAACCATTTTGTTATTGATCCATGTTAAAACATCTTTGAAAATCACATCACGATTTGTTTCTTTGATAAGTTCATGTCTTGCTTTACCATAGAGAATCATGGAATTATCATCAACATATTCTGAAAGATCATGATATGCTTTGGTAACGCCTCTCCCGTAGTCTCCGACAGGATCATCGCCTCCCGAAATGAAAATTGTCGGTAAATCTCGAGGTATGTTTTCAAACGATTCCCGTCTTTTCAGTTTGATGTTCAAATCCAACAGATCTCTTATTGCAGATAGCGTAAAAGAATAATCAAAATTGGGATTGTTGCTATATTCTTTGACCTCTTCTTTATCGCGGGTCATCCACCCAGCTTTTCCTGCAAAAAATAAGTTAATTTCAAATTTACTGAATAACATTCCCAAGGCAAATTTACTTACATATTTTGGTCCGTGGATTGTAATCAACCATGAATCTAACACGCGCCCCCATTTTAAAGATAAATTGGAGGGATGTGCAGTCCCCAGGAATATTGCACCGCTTATTTTGTTTCCATACTTTGTGATATATCTTCTAAGAATTAGAGATCCCATACTATGTCCTAGAACAAAGTGTGGAATGTTTGGATAATCTTCCATAATTCTTTCTGTAACACAATACAAATCATCAACAAGCAATTCATCACCATTTTTCTCGGCAAAGAATCCTAAACTGTTAGGGGAGGTTTGTCCGTGTCCTCTGCAATCATGTCCGTAAACAACAATTCCATGTTGACACATATATTCTGCAAATTCAGAATATCTAGTCATATCTTCTAACATGCCATGATTGATTTGTAGTGTTGCAACCGGTGAACTGTTCGGAGTCCATTTTGTACAAGCTAGCTCCAGCTCTTTATCTGCAGACAATATTTTGAAAAAATCAACCATAATGTTGTTGTATTGTATCGCATAGTATAAGCAATGTCTCTTTATAAAGAATAAATCGTAATTTTCTTCACAAACCTTTTTAAATAAATGTGTTTAGTGATGGACGTGGAAATATTATCGCCGGCAGGCTCACCAGAAGGACTTATCGCATCCATTAAAGGAGGATGTGACGCCGTATATCTCGCAGGAAAATCATTCGGAGCGAGAGCTTCGGCATCGAATTTCGATGACGGAGAGTTGGAAGGCGCAATCAAATATGCCCATGAAAATAATGTTAAAGTTAACGTTACCGTTAACACTTTGATTAAAGACAATGAAATGGAAGATGCCGTTTCTTTTGTCAAATTCTTAAAATCAATCGGCGCGGATGCCGTTATTATCCAAGATCTCGGATTGTTGGAAAACATCAGAGATATCGGAATACCGATTCACGCATCCACTCAAATGGGAATCCACTCCCGCAAAGGTTTGGAATGGTGTGCCGAAAACGGAATTTCAAGAGCAATTCTTGCACGTGAATTAACTTTCGACGAGATTGCGGAAATCGTTAAAGATTCTCCCGTGGAAACCGAAGTTTTCGTTCAGGGTGCCCTTTGTTACTGTATGTCCGGCGGATGTCTTATGTCCAGTCTTATCGGAGGAAGAAGCGGAAACAGAGGAGAGTGTGCTCAGCCTTGCAGAAAAAGATACGAAAAAGACGGATCTAAGACTTATGCAATGAGTACCGGTGATATATACGCCGTAAAATACTTAGATCGTTTGGCCGAAATCGGAATCACATCTGTTAAAATCGAAGGCAGAATGAGAAGTCCCGCGTATGCATATCTTGCAACAAAGACATACGTTATGACCAGAGATCACGAACCGAAAGAAGAAATCGCAAAGGTTTCGGATCTTCTCAAAACAGTATTCAACCGTGGTATCGGTGACGGATATCTCAAAGGAGTTATTTCTCCCGTACAGGCAACTTACCCAGATAACAGAGGATATTACATCGGAAAAGTAACGATAAAAGATAAGAAATTCAAGACCGCAGGTTTGGGATTAAGCCTTCGTGACGGTATTTCTATATTCAGAGGCGATGACAAAATCGGAGGTTTCAAATTAACCGACGCAAACATCGCAGTTTCCCCTTTCAAAATTCAAGACGGAGTATACGACATTTACAGAACTTACGATCCACGTATCGACGAAGTCAAAAATTTAATAGGATCGGCTCCAAAATTCACAGGTTCCAAAAAACGTCCTTCTACAAACTTGGGAACCATGACCGCAAACAGAGTCAGAACAAAACCCGAACTTTCATTCTACGTAAGTTCGCTCAAGGTTCTGGACATCGTTTTGCCCTTCGCAGACCGTATCTATTATGACTATTCCTCATCGTTGAAGCAGGCACAAAAGATGTGTGATGCCGCAGATGTTGAATGTGTAACAAATCTTCCCAGATTTACAGAGGATGATTTCGCACCAAACGATGGACATCCCGTAATGATTCACAACCCCGGACAATATATGGCAAATCGTGGAACAAAGATGTATGGAAGTTACATTCTCAATATGTTCAATTCCAGTTTCGCACTTCCTGTATACCAGACTACGCTTTCCGTAGAACTCAACAAATCTGAAACCAAACACCTGCTTGATTCATATCGCGGTCGTGTAGAAATGATGATGTTCGGACGTATGGAAATCGCATTTTCAAGAGATCCGGGAATGACTGCCGGAACTCTCAAGGACGATAAAGAATACGTTTTCCCGGTCTACAAAGATGAACGTGATTGTACGCATATTTTGAATTCTTCCGATCTTTTGTTGCTTGACCGTATGGGAGAGTTGGAAGCAATGGGCGTAGAATCATTCGGAATCGATTTGAGAAAGCGTCCTGTTCTTTTGGCAAAGACGGTTGCGGAAGCATTCTACACCAAGAATCCGACTTTGCGTCCAAGGATAACTTCAATCTGCGGTTCGACAACATCCGGACATTACATGCGCGGTGTTTGATTAACTGTAGTTGATTCATTCATAAACCCTCTTTTTCATATTTTTAGTTATGAAACTAAATAGAAAAGGAGAAGGAGGTTTTATGGAAGCCATGATTGCGGTCATGGTGGTAACACTTTCTCTCACGGCATTCATGGGCGTTCTCAGTTACAACGTTTTGACTGATTCTCCCGAAGAAACCGTAGTTGAAGAACCGGCTTTAGAATTTTTAGATCTTTTATCTATTAAAGATAAGAAGATTGTTGGAGATTTAGACGAAGAAATGGAAGGTTTGGCCTTTGGATATTCGGCGGTTAAAATCAAAGTTGTTGCGATCGGTAATGTCTCGATAGAAAGTTTGGATAAAACATACGGTGAAAAAACAGATAATATTGTAAGATCGGATGTCGGCAGCGTTCTTTTGAATGCGGATGACGGAAGAACTCTTCTTTGTAGTTACGAGGTAATTATATGGAATTGAACAAGAAAGGCATGGCCTCCATGATTGATGCTATGATTTTCATTACCGTTATGACTATGGTTGTGGGGATGATGTTTCCCGGGAATATAATTCACGATTCGGATGAAACCAAAGCCGGAGAAGTTTGTGAAAATTTAATGTCAGTTGGATTATCGATGGGGGAAGTTTACGGAACTGACGATTCTATTCCCGTTAAACTTGCAGATCTCATTGCAGGATATTTGCGTACGGGTGACGGAGACGTTACCGATTATATCAAAAAGGCAATGGGTGTTTTGGTTCCCGGATACAATTATCTTTTGGTTTATGAATATGAAAATAAAATATTGAAAATTGGAGAAGAATACGACGAAGAAACTTCGTCGTATTTCTCCTCGGTTACCGTCATGGGCGGTGGAGTTTTGAATTACAGACTCAGCCTGTACGGTTAATTAAGTTTCTTAAGGAGCCAGGCCATGTTCTTTCCCAAATCTTCCATGGTTTTGACGCCTTCTTCATCCTTTTCGAAATCTCCGGGAACGCGTGAAAGACTTACATTCCAATACGAAGAATTGGGAACAATCATTTGATTGATCGAGAAGAAGTGATTAATGCTGTCGAGTGTATGAATTCCGCCTGCGCGTCTTACTGCAACAACACCTGCACCGACTTTTCTGATGAGGGGGTTTCCGTTGCTTCTGAGAACATATCCGCATCTGTCAATCAGTGCTTTTGCTTCGGGTGTAAGATCTGCAAAATATGTTGGAGATCCGATAATAATTCCATCTGCTTCTGCCATTATTGCAATGAAATCATTCATCTTATCTTTCTGAACGCATTTCATATCTTTGTTGCGTGAACATCCCATACATGCTTTGCATCCTTTCAGGTCTTCTCCTCCAACCTGTACGAATTCTGTTTCGATTCCTTCGGATTCAAGAACCGAGAGAACTGTTTTAATCATGTGTGCGGTGTTTCCGTCTTTTTTAGGACTGCAATTGAATGCTGCTACTTTCATAAGAATTCCTCATATATGCCTATATTTTGATTATATGGTATGTAATATTTAGTGGCTGGTATCGTTTTTAAAATTATCATATTTTCCATCACATTTTTGTATGGGTTCACAATTCAATGGATTATGACTTTGGTAGATCTGAATGGAATCAGGTTAAATTATATTTCTGAGGGTGAAGGAGAACCCGTCGTTCTTTTAACGGGATTCAGCGGAAACACGGATTTTTGGAGATCTTTGATTCCAATGCTGTCTTCGGAATACAGAGTCATAGCTATCGATAACCGCGGAGCTGGTTTGACCGAATACAAAGGTCAATTCACGGGAGATGACATGGTTAATGACGTAGCATCACTTCTCAATCATTTGGAAATTTTCAAAGCACACATCGTAGGATGGTCCATGGGAGGACACATCGCACAATCATTCGCCTTGAGGTTCCCCGAAAGAGTCCGTACATTATCTTTGATTTCCGCATATTTGTATCGCCCTTCACGTTCAAGTTATATGATGAATTCAATGTTGAAATGCGGTTTTGAGAATTTAAATGCGGATTATCTTATGATGATGGTAAACGCATTCTGTTTCACGGAAGATTTCTTTGCAAAGAAACAGGCCGATGGAAAAACAGTTCCATTGCCAAAAGGAGTGTCAATCAACGGATTGATTGATCAGATGCGTGTTTTGGATGCTTTTGATACCCGTAAAACCGTCAAAAACATCACATCCCCGACTTTGGAAATCCATGGATTAAGCGACATCATGGTTGAACCAAAGATGGGTGATGAAATTGTTTCATTGATTCCCGGTTGTAAAAGCTACAGAATTCCGAATGTGGGACATAATATTCATCCCGCATTGTATGTAGAAGCTTTGAAAGAACATTTGGCTTCAATCAAGAAATGATCTTTCTGTTCTTTCTTGCTTCTTCTACAAGTGCAGGAATCTGGTTTTTAATCAAAGGTGTGCAGGGCCAAGTATCATCCATATAATCCAAATCAGGCAATATGTCGTGATCGGGTGTAATTATGCTGAGATAAACTCTGCTCATAAACTTAGAAACAAGATATGGGAATTCGTTACAAATTTCCGGACGACCTTTCCAAATCGTACATTTGTTATCGGGACCGAGGAATCTGCAGGGGTCTGTGGTTTTGAACAGCCATCTTCCATCGCTTTCACGATAAAGACAACGAGTTACAAAATCATAGAGCGGAATGCCGGCGGCACTCGCAACGCTATCGATTTCTTCATCACGAACTGTGATGAAAGGCTGGTGGCAGCACTTTCCACACATTTCGCAAGGAGTTTCTTTGTGAAGTTTTTCACAGATACCATAGGCTAAATCCAAATCAGACTCCATTTGTGGAGGGATTGTCTTAAGACCATCCAAGATGTATTTACCGCGGTATACTGCCATTTAAACCAACAGTTCCGTAAGAATCATGAGGCCCATGATGAAACCGATGATTGAACCCATCATACCGATTCCCGCAAGAACCATGCCTGTTGTTTTAACGTTATCTTCTTCTTTCATTCTAGCCAGAGTGAAAGAGTAACTTCCGAGAACCATACCGACGATTCCGAGAACAATCGGAACATAATTAACGTGAAGGAAATATGTTACGATTGCTGTGATACCGACGATTCCGGCAAGAACACAAAGATACATCGTAGGGATTGTTTTCTTTACAACATACGGTTGATCCAATCTCCAATCGCATGATTCGCAGAACAAAATATCTGCATCGTTATCAGTTCCACATTTGGGACATTTCATAATTTCAAAAATGTCTGAATGTTATAAAAACAATCGCCTAATTGTTGGATAAGTAAGAAAGGGGCGTATGCCCCTAATGTGTTTATGACTTCATTTTGAAGACTTGCAGACCGCCTGCTTGTTTAACATCTTTGTCAAGAAGGGTGAAGTTATCATATCCTTCCTGGAGGAATTTCCATCCTTCATCTTCATCAAAGACATCGGGCCAAATGTAAGATCCGAGAAGAGGCATTGCCGAAATTCCAAGGAATGTTCCAACTGTCTCATAACAGACTCCAAAAATCTTTCCGTTTTTGTATGCTTCTGTCTGTTCGAAATATTTGCATCTGTCCTGGAAGTGTGCCTGTGCTTCTTCAGGTGTGGTTTGATCATCAATAATTCCCCACATGCTGATAATTATATACTCGGGGTTTTGAGAGATGATTTTTTCCATCGTAACTGTGTAGAATCCATTTCCAATAGGTTCTGAAATATCAGTCATTGGAAGATGAGATACTGTATACACATCTCCAAATATCGATCCGTCAGCACCGGTGGTATCTACTTTTGTTTCAGTATAACTTGAAGGGTTGTATGCCATCACATAGGTGTTTTCACCCTTAATCTGCGATGTCTTATCTGCAATCATATCATTCATTTTATCATAATACGATGCGAATTTCTGAGCTTCTTTCTCAACAGAGAAAAGTGTTCCAAGTGTCAAAATACTTGAAACAGGTGTTGCTTTTCCTTTGGAAAGTCCGGTTCCGTGAAGGAGAATTACATCAACATCCATGTCCGCATCTCTTACTGCATCATGAAGTTTAACATCGATACGACCCATAACTACAGATACTCCGGTTTCTGCAATGGATTCAACCGTTGCGTTTGTTCCCAAAGATTTGAAGTCTGTACATCCGGGATATCTGTCTGTACTGTATCCCAATACTCTTTCAGTTCCTGCTGTGACACGATCATAGATTCCGATTGCCTGTGCTTCCATAAGCCCATAATCGAGTGTTGCACCAATATCACCTTTTAATGGGAAGTGGACATATGATGCATTTCCATAATAGTTATAATAGTACATTTTACACTCTTCTTTCTTCATAATTTTGTCAAAAAGTGTAAGATCTGCTTGGTCAACAACACCATCAGCGTTTGTATCTGCAAAAGGATTTGTTTTCTTGTCCCATGATTCGCCATTTACAATGGCTTCAATCATTTTTCTGTCGTTCTGATTCAGATAATCATCGTTGTTTGCGTTCCCGTATACAACCAATCTTCCGGTTGCATCCGATGTTTCGTTGTTCTGGTTTGCGTTACCCATTAAAGCAGCTCCAGCCCCAACAATTAGCAATACAGCGACAATCAACAATGCGATTATTTTGTTATCCATGAGATTGCCTCTAAGTTGGATTATACATCCAATATATTAAATAATATTGTTGTATCCTTAAAATATCGGGGAAATTTTTGAAATATTTTCTAGGGGCGAATAAATTGGATACAAAAACAGTATTGGATTGGCAAAATGATTCAATGATTGGAGATGATGTCAGAGATTCCATAAACGTGTGGGACACGGAAACAGATTCAACTACATCTAAAAACAATTACGAAACCTATAGAAAATATATTTTAAAAAAATGGTTTTTCATAATCGGATGCATCATACTTACATTTGTAACAATGGGTATTGCATTAACAATTGGTGAATACAGTCTTAGTTTTACAGAATCTTATGAGATTCTATGGAATCACATAATCGGAAATGTACAGAATGACCTAGAGGATCATATTATTGTAAATTTGAGAATGCCAAGAATAATAACCGGAATTTTAGCAGGAATGGGTCTCGCTATAGCAGGAGCGGTTATGCAGAGTACTCTCAACAATCCTCTCGCAGATCCATATACAACAGGTGTTTCATCCGGTGCATCATTCGGTGCAACATTGGCTATGACAGTAGGTTTTTCTGCAATTGCTGGTCAATTCGCAGTAATTTTTAATGCATTTATTTTCGCACTTATTCCAACCGCATTAATTATCATGGTTTCTAAATTGAAGAACGCATCACCTACAACTATGATTATGGCCGGTTTGGGTGTTATGTTCTTGTTCAATGCCGTAACTACTGTGATGATGTTGTGGGCAGATCCAAATGATTTGGCAGCAGTATATGAATGGGGTGTTGGAACGCTTAGCGATACAACCTGGGACAATCTTCCGATAATTGCAATAGTTGTTTTCGCAGGAGTACTTTTTATACAGTTGATATCACGCAAACTAAATGTTTTATCAACGGGTGATGAAAGTGCTAAAGCATTGGGTGTAGATGCAGATAACTTAAGAACAATATGTCTTATTGTTGTTGGATTGGTAAGTGCCGTAATTGTCAGTTTTACAGGATTGATTGGATTCGTGGGTCTTGTTGCTCCACATATTGTTAGATTATTTATCGGACCTGATAATAGATATCTTATACCCGCATGTGCAGCATTCGGGGGCATGCTTTTGATAGTTGCGGATTTGATTGGAAGAACAATTATTTCGCCTGCTACGTTGCAGGTTGGTGTCGTAACCGCATTTATTGGTGGTCCATTGTTTATTTGGCTTATTATTAGAAAACAATCCAATGTGTGGTGATAATATGGTTGAAATCGAGTTTAAAAATGTGTCTTTCTCATATAACGATGATACGCCCGTATTGGAAGATATAAATCTAACATTCGGAGAACCGGGACTTACATGTATCATAGGTCCAAACGGTGTTGGAAAATCCACATTGGTAAAATGTTTGAATAACATCAATCCTGTTACAGGCGGAGTTGTTCTTTTTAACGGAGTTGATATCAATACAATTCCTCAGAAGGATATAGCTAAAGTTGTAGGATTCGTTCCTGTGAGATCTAATGATTTATTTTCAATGAATGTTATTGATACAATTTTAATCGGAAGACATAATCATTCAAAATGGAAAACAACCGAAAAAGATTTGGAAGTTGTTCACAAAGTCATGAAACTTTTGAAAATCGAAGATTTGGCCATGCGTAGTTTTAATGAATTATCCGCAGGACAACATCAAAAGGTTGCAATTGCAAGAGGATTGGTTCAAGAGCCTGAAATGCTGATTTTGGATGAGCCAACATCCAATCTTGATGTCAGACACCAAGTTTATGTTACCGAACTTCTGAGGGCAATCGCAGCCAAGAAAGGCATGTCAATCGTTATGATAAGTCACGATCTAAATATCTCTGCAAAATATGCACATAAAATTATCGTTATGGAACAACCTGGAGTTGTAAATATTGTTGGAACTCCCGAAGAGATAATAGAAGAAAAAAGGGTAGAAACCGTATATGGGGTTCGTTGTAAAATTACAAGCAATGATAATAAACCTCATGTTATGCTTGGTTCGTCTTTATCCGATGAAGAATATTCAATGGCAAAACAGGATTGATTATATGGGCGATCAACTGGATATGATTTTGAACAATCCAAAAAAAGCGATTGTTGTAACATCCATTCCGATTGCCATTGCAATTTTGGTTCAAAGTCTAAACAATATTGTTGATATGTCTTGGGTTTCATCACTCGGAAACGATGCGATGGCTGCCGTAGGGTTGGTTTCTCCTTTGTATTCCATAATCCATTCATTCGGAATAGGTCTTGGAGTGGGTGCCACATTCGCCCTAGGTAAACGTTTGGGTGTAAACAACCGTAAAGGAGCATCATCTTTTGCAGGACAGGCAATATTAATCAGTCTTATTTTTTCAGTAATTCTCACAATTATTTTACTTATTTTAGCAGAGCCCATGCTTTCATTGATTGGAGGGGCAGATATGCTCCAATCATGTTTGGAATATGCCATTCCAATTTTTTCATGTGCTACGGTGTTGATTCTCAACGCCATGCTTTTGAACATGCTTCGTGCAGAAGGGAGCAGTAAGATTGCGATGTATGCACAGATTCTCTGCGCAATAATCAATCTGTGTTTGGATCCGTTATTTATTTTCGGATTGGAGATGGGTTTGGCGGGAGCTGCATGGGCAACAGTTGTTGCATATACAATTTCACTCATCGTCATGATCTGGATTTTCGTAAAAGGAAAAACAGATGTAAAATTGGTATTCGATGGGTTTAAAATCGAGAAAGAATCAATCACAGATATTGGAAAATTGGCAATACCGATTTGTTTGGAATCGTTTATTATTTCTTTCGCCGGAATACTTCTTAACGGAATCTTCATTCTTGCGGAAGGCGGAACCGATAATATTGCAGTATATGCATCAACTTGGAAAGTTCTCTATTTGTTATGTACGTTTATGTGGGCAATGGAATACGGTATCGTTCCGATTGTTTCTTCCGCACTAAGTAGTAAAAGATTCAAAGACATTGAAATAACGTACAAAGAAATGTTCAAAATAAACATTATTTCAATGATGATTATAGCAATTATACTCTCAATATTTGCAAAATATATTGCAATTTTATTTTCATATTCTGATGTCAGTGAGAATTTGCAAGATGATTTGACTCTTTGCATCAGTATTCTCGCATTTATTATGCCTATTTCTGTATGGGGATATACCTCATCGGGATTGTTTCAAGGAATCGGGCATGGTAAAAAATTAGTGGTCTGTTCTTTCGTAAGAATTTTCGTAAAGATTGTTGTTTGTTATTTGGCAGTTACATTGGCAGGAACAGCTCTTGCGTTATGGATCGCAGTTTTAATTTCTGAAATTATTCTTAGTTTCTTCATGGGATATTGGGGCTGGCATACCATGAAAAATTTGGATAAAACTGAGATTTAATCTTATTTTTATCAATTTTTGATATTTTAGTTAATTTTTAATTAATTGGATTATACATCCAATAGTTTAAATAGACTTTAAACGCTCTATTTTTTCGGAGATATAATGGATATTACAAAAACTCAAATAATCGCAGTCGCAGCTGTTTTTATCTTGATAGTTGCAGGAGTTGCATTTATAGCAACAGGTGGAATAAACAAAGAGAATAGTTATTCAGATGGAGATATTGTTGTAACGACTCCTGTAGATTATAATGGAAATACTGCAATACAAACATATTCAAAAGTTCCAGAAAAGGTTGTTGCAGGTTGTAATACTGCTTTGAATATGCTCTTGTATTTGGGCCTCGGAGATAAAATTTCTGGAATCTACTTTATGGAAGAGGAAGTACCAAAGAGTCTTGAAGCAGAATACAAAAAAGTTGTTGATAGAATCGGAGAAGATCGTGTTCTTACAGGAAATATAAGTCAGGCTGTTCTCACAGATTGGGAACCTGATTGTGTTATCGCATGGGTTGCATGGAGCGATTCGAAACTCGGTGAACCTTCATATTGGAATGCTTTGAATTGTAATGTGTGGTCACTTAGAACCATGGTTGATATGAATTCTGTTGAGGGTATGAAACTTGATTATGAAAACTTTGGAAAAGTTTTCAAAGTTAAGGATAAAGCCGACGCATTCTTGAAAGATTTTGATAACAAAGCATCTGAAGTTAAAAAAGCACTCGGAGAAAGTAATAAAACTTACGCAATTTTTGATGACTCGGGAACCGATGAGAAAGGATACTGGTTTTACAATTCTTGTTTCATGAATACTGTTTTAGATGAATTGGGTGCAAAGAACTTATTCTCGGAAGGTGGCAGAGCACAGACAGCAACAGTATATGATAAGATTGATAAGTTGGACATTCTTATTGTAATCACATATAACGTACATTCATTTGACAGTGTTATGGAAAAATGGATTGCAGACGAGATTTTAGCAACTGCTCCTGCAATCATAAATAAAAATGTTTATTCTATGAATTTAAGCGTGTCATATGGTGCCGATCCGTCACTTTTGGATACCTTGGATGCTCTTGTAGAGATTTTATAATCTTGATGCCAAAATAAACCTTTTTCTAATTTTTTTTATTAATGTGTGGTCTATGTATGGAAATTGGAAATATTTCAACAGTCGGATTGATTACAATACTAGTGATTGTAATGTTCGGTGTATTAACATTTTCAACGTTTACAGGAGCTGTATCAGTTCCCTTTGAAGAGGTTATGCGTATTTTATTAAACAAAATATTTGGTTATGGAGATATCTCTGATATCCGTCCGGCAACAATTGCAATTGTTTGGCAATTATATGCACCTAGAGGTTTGTTAGGTTTGATTGTAGGTGCGGGATTGGCAATGGTCGGTGTAGTCATGCAGGCCATGGTTCAAAACCCACTCGCCGATCCATATATTTTAGGCATATCTTCGGGAGCTTCCTTAGGTGCAACATTTGCGATTCTTTTGGGAGCAACCGCATTAGCCGGAACAGCCTTAGCATCATTAGGTGTAGGATTTTTTGCATTTTTGGGTGCTATTGCAGCATCAGTCGCTGTATTTACATTATCGTCTATCAATGGAAAAATAACCTCAATGAAACTTGTACTATCGGGTGTAATCATAGCATCTTTATGTGGGGCATTTTCAAATTTGATCGTATATCTTGCACCTTCATCCACAGGGATTAAGAATCTTACTTTTTGGCTTATGGGATCTTTAAGCACAACAGGTTTTGATACTGTAATTATTTGTGCAATTCCACTTTTAATCGGTATTTTGTTCTTTGCAACTCAGATGCGCAATATGAATACAATGATGTTGGGAGACGATACCGCTACAACATTGGGAATTAATTTATCCACTCTTAGAAAAATTTACATTGTAATAACAGCATTTTTAATTGCAATTTTGGTTTGTAATTGCGGTCTGATTGGATTTGTCGGTTTAATTATACCCCACATAGGTCGTGCAATTGTCGGAACAAATCATTGGAAATTATTGCCCATTTCTATTCTTTTAGGTGCGATATTCATGATGATTGCAGATATTGCTGCGCGTTCATTCACTACAACAGAGATTCCGATTGGAATTATAACTGCAATTTGTGGTGCGCCCGTATTTGCATATATTATGATTAAAAAATCATATGGATTCGGAGTTGATTAATGTGAATATTTCTTCAGAAGACGTATCATTCTCTGTAGCGTCTAAATGTATTGTAGATTGCGCATCTATTCAAGTCAATGAGGGAGAATTTGTTGGGTTGATAGGACCTAACGGAAGTGGTAAGTCTACATTATTAAAAACAATCTATCGCGTGTTAAAAAGAGAATCTGGGGATATCTACATTGATGATACACCAATAGACACGCTATCTCTTCGTGAAAGTGCGTTAAAGATGGCAGTTGTAACACAACATAATTACTATAATTTTGAATTCAAAGTAGAGGATGTTGTAATGATGGGTAGAACCCCTCATAAGAAATCAATGGATTTGGATACCAAAGAAGACTACGAGATTGTGTTGGATGCTCTTAAAAAAGTTAATATGTTGGAGTTCAAAGATAGAATGTTTTCTACACTTTCCGGGGGAGAACAACAGCGTATTATTTTGGCAAGGGCGATTGCACAACAAACACCATGTTTGATTTTGGACGAACCGACTAACCATCTTGATATATCCTATCAATTGGATGTTTTGGATATAGTGAAGTCTTCTAATTGTACGTCACTGTGTGCTCTTCATGATTTGAATCTTGCAGCACAATATTGCGATAGAATTTATGTTATCAAAGATGGTAAAATTGTATGTAGTGGAACACCCGAGGAAGTAATTACAGAGAACATGATCAAAGAAATATACAATGTTTCAGCATCGGTAGAACGCAACAGCAAAACTGGGTTGTTAAACATATCGTACTATCCTGCATTCCTTTCAAAATAAGATTAAACACGTTCAAACATACATTCGATTCTTGAACGTGTGGTACCAAAGCGTGTTTGTTCTTCTGAAACTTTTTCATAAACCATTTTGAATTGTTTATAAATCTGAGGGATTTCTCCGACGGCGTAGTATCTGTATCTAATACCATTTCCCTTTACAGCCATGTTTTCGGAAGCTCTCATGTCTTTGTTCGAGAATGATTTTATGAACACTTTTCCACCGGGGCGAAGAACTCTGAATATTTCATCCGCAGTTTTCCCATTTTCAGAATCATCCAAATGTTCCAGTATGTGAACCAATACAACGCAATCAAATGTTTCATTATCAAATGGAAGGTCATCGGATCTGCAAACGGCATATTCCATTTTATTTCCAAATCTTTTTTCACACGCGGATACGGCTTCTTCCGAGAAGTCCGTGGCTGTAACAGAATATCCCAGTTGCATAAGATATTCCGATGTTTTTCCGTTTCCGCATCCAAGTTCCAAAACTTTTGATTTTTCGGAAATGTTCAATTCCGGAAGATTTGCAACCCCTCTCCAAGGACGGTTTTGAGTTTTGTAAAAAGAATTCCAGCATTCGGATTGTTCGGAATTCATTTCTTTCCTCCGAAATTACCGTCCATGATGTAAATCCAATCGAAATAAAGACTTAAGATTCTTTGAGTAAGAACAACAAACGTATCCAAAGGACCCTTCATCATTCTTCCGGGACGCATGGAAATCGCAATCCCGCCAACCTCATATTTTTGAGCACGATCCGACATGGAATTGTTATGGGCAACCAAGTTCCTCATAACCAAAATCCCCTCCCATTCGTTGAACGTATTTTCCGAAATAAGAGAATTGTGCCAAGAAGCTTCGATTATGTTTCTGAGGTACAGATAATTCCTATTCTCCAAAGCCGCTTCTTTCAAATTTGATTTTGAATAAAATTCAACCGCATCTTTGGAAGATTTTTCAATGGAAGAAACAACATCCACGAACATATCTCTGGTTATCGTAACAATGCGTTCCAGCATTTCTCCTTCTTTTTCTTCGGAGACTTCTACTCTGTTCAAAGACCAACTGCTGTTGTAAAAACCGAGAATTTCCTCGGTGATTTTGATACGATTGTGAATATTCCAGAAACACATGGATCTAAAGTCATTTGGTTTGGTACAAAGATCTTTAGTTACGCCCTCGGCATAAATTCCGGATTCTTCCAGTAATTTACTAATATCTTCCAGAATTGCCACAGTGCTGGAATACCATACGAATTTATAAAATCATTTCAAAATCGTAATTTTTCATTATTAGATTTTATGTTATTTCGCGCGTTAAATATATATGGGAAATGTATAAGCGTGTTTATGGCCAAATTTTGGGATGAAAAGATAGAAAAACTATCTCCGGAAGAAATCAAAAAACTTCAATACAACAGCCTTAAGGGACTTATTGAAAATCTGTATTCCGAGAATAAATTCTATCACGACAGGATGAAGGAGCACGGAGTGTTGCCCCAGGATATTACTTGCATCGAAGACATATCTAAGTTGCCTTTCATGTATAAACAAGATCTTAGAGATAACTATCCCACTAAGATGTTTACTGTCCCGACAAAAGATGTAGTTAGATACCATGTTTCATCCGGAACAACCGGAAAGCCCACCCTCGTAGGATACACACGTAACGATTTGGGATATTGGACCGATAGTTTGGCGAGGTCTTTGACTTCAATAGGTGTAGGAGAAGAAGATACAATTCAGGTCGCATACGGATACGGTTTATTCACCGGTGGTTTAGGTCTTCATTACGGAGGAGAAGCAGTAGGAGCAACAGTTCTTCCATCGTCCACGGGAAGTACCGAAAGACAACTGGAACTTATGTGTGATTTGGATGTTACAGTTATTGCGTGCACTCCGTCATATTTGGTTCACATGAACACGGTTGCCAAAAAAATAGGAATCGATTTCCGCAGAGATACCAAAGTAAAAACAGCAATTCTTGGTGCAGAACCCTGGAGCGAAGGTATGAGATCTCGTCTCGAAGAGTCTACCGGAATAAGATGTTATGATGTATACGGAACTTCTGAAATGGGCGGACCTATGTTCACGGAATGCGAAGAACGTAAAGGAATTCACATTCAAAGCGATATTACATACGTGGAGATAATCGATCCGGAGACCGGAGAATCTCTCGGACCCGGACAGAAGGGAGAGATGGTTGTAACCATGCTTCGCAAGGAAGCCTTCCCTCTTATCAGATATCGTATCAAAGATCTTACCTCGATTATGAACGAAGAGTGTGCATGCGGCAGAACATCCCCGAGAATCGAAAGAATATCCGGAAGAACAGACGATATGCTTATTATTCGTGGAATCAATGTGTTCCCATCTCAGATCGAATACACTTTGATGCGTACCCCTCAGGTCGGAGATCAATACATGATTTACGTAGACAGGGTCGGAGACTTGGATTCTATGTTATTACAGGTTGAAGTCAAACCTGAATGCTTCAGTGATAAAGTTGAAGATATGATCAGTCTGAAAAGACAATTGGAATCTGACATGAAGAAATACCTTAACATTGCAGTTGCAATCGAACTTAAAGAATATGGAACACTTCCAAGATTTGATGGCAAATCAAAACGTGTAATCGACAGGAGGCAAATCTAATGGGAAATATAATTACTCAACTTTCGATATTCGTTAACAACGAACCCGGACGCCTTGCAGCTATTGCAGGCATACTCAAAGAATGCAATGTAAACATGAAAGTTTTCAATTTGGCGGAATCCGTCGAATTCGGAATTCTCAGAGCGGTTGTAGATAAACCGGAAGAAGCATACGAATCTTTGAAAAGCAAGAATATCATCGTAAAGAAAACCGATGTTATCGGTGTTGTAATTTCAGATAAGCCTGGTTCTATGTTCGAGAGTGCCAGCATTCTCGGTAAATGCGGCATTAACATAGAGTATGGATATGCTTACTCAATGAATGAGAAAGCAGTCGTCTTCCTTAGAGTAGACGATCCTGCAAAAGCAATCGCATGTCTCGCAGAAGCAGGCATTGAAACAATAAAGGATTCGGAGATTTAAATGGGAAATCTTAATGTTGCCATTCTCGGAAAAACAGGTTATGCAGAAAAAGTCGGAAAGAAGGGAACCGTCACCGATATGACGTTCTTCGAACTTAAACGCGGAAACGATTCGGTTACACTTATCGAGCCTTCCAAGTATCCGGAGAAATTATCATCTCTTTTCTATTCCGTCGGAATGTCCGAATTTGCCATCTTTATAGTGGATGCAATCGATGCCCACCTGGGAGAAACAATCGTTATGACCGATAGTTTCGGAATTTCAAAAGGATGGATTGTTCTTCAGAATTACGTTCAGCCCGAACAGCTCAAACCTTTGTTGGCAGGAACTTCTTTGGAAAATTACGAATTCATCGAGGATGATCCCGTAAAAATCAGAGAAGCTCTTCTTGATATGGCATGTGCGGAAAACCGCAAAGCCGGAGACGGTTCATGCGGATCCTGTCCTGTAGACAGTCACTTCAACGTAAAAGGTGTGGGAACCGTTGTTCTCGGATCTGTCAGCGACGGACACTTCAAAAAGCACGACAAAATGAAAGTCTTCCCTTTGAACAAGGAAGTTGTTTTGAAATCCATTCAGAAACACGATGTTGATGCCGACGATGGAGTAAAAGGAGACCACGTCGGTCTTGCATTGAGAGGAATCGATTCCGATGATCTCGACCGCGGATTTGTTCTCACAACCGATCCTTCAATAAAAATGAGTAAATCCATTTCCGGAAAAGCAACGCTGATAAAATATTGGCCTGCCGCACTCAAAGAAGGAATGGTTCTTCACATCGGACATTGGATGCAGATGGTTCCCGCAAGGATCGAATCCGTTGACAACGGCGATGATTTCAGATCTCCCGAAGTACAGATTGCTTTGGAATCGGAAATTATTCACAAACCCGGTGATGTAGCAGTTCTTATGTATCTCGAAGGCGGAAAGCTCAGAGTCGTCGGAACCGCAACTCTTGAATGATTTTAACAAATCTTTCACAATCTTTTTTTGGTTGTGAAAGATTTGTTACTTCATTTTTATTTTTTGATTTCTGCTATTTATTTTATCTGGGTATTTGTATTCTATAATTTCTTCATCAAGAAGTTCTTTGATGCACGCACTCATGTTGCGAGTAATACTTTTATATCCCAGTTCCAAAGATAATTCTCGTATTGAATATTCGTTTCCGCTAGATAATTTATTTAAAATATCTGCTTTAAGTTCTTCCAAACTTCTTTTATTCGAAACATGTTTCTTTGTTGTTTTTTGATTTTTTATGAATTTTTTATTTATTGGAATTGTAACTCTGAGATAATTTCTATCAGAGTCCGTTTCGAATATAGGCATATCTGATCCATTAAGTTTCAATGCACGCAATGCTGTGGGTATGCCTGTGTTTCTTCCTTCAATAAGTCTTAATTCTTTCAAAAAATCACCTATACGGCGATTTCTATATCTGGAAGCAACAAGATGACAATTTTTCAAATCCTTTTCAGAAATAGATCCATCGGGGCCGGGGAAACTAAGGATTTCTATATGATCAGGTGTAATTGTAACCGTAATCGGTTCTGAGATTTGATAATCTTTATGATACACCGCGTTGGACAATATTTCTTCAATTGCTTGAAATGGATAATTGAAACAACGTTCTGCGATAGCCGAAGTTGTTTTTTTGTTGATTTTCTCTTTTATAACATAGTTTTCAATGAATTTTAATGAATTTTCCAATTGTATGTTAAGCGGACCTGTGAATATATTTTCCATCATTCCATCGCCCGTGGGATCAGGCTTATCGACAATTTCAATTCTGGCATATTTGAAGAAATTATCGGGTTGTTCATTAAAAAACATTAGACCTACATTAATCGGTTTAAGATATTCTGCAGGTCCTGCAGCAATACGCATGTGTTGTGCAAGATCTGGTAATTGCATTGATAATGATTGTTGATACAGATTACTGTTAACGCGACCCAAATAATCTGATATTAAAATGGGCCTTAAATTTTCGATATTTGCCATATGATTTATCCTATCATCGTATGGTTCTCTACTAGCAAGATTATACAATTCTTTTTCATCATTGGAATTAGCGTGTATCGTATTGGACAGTTTACGTATGAATGCAATCTTTACATCTTGTGATGCTTTATTGGAAGAAATGTGTGCCGGGCATTTATATGGACGTTGATTTCCACCCGGAACCCACATAACCAAGATATTTTTTCCGTTATATGTCGTATGTTCAACAATCGGAATATATCTGGGTTCAATCAAGTTGCATGTTTTTAAAATTTCTTTATTTATGCGATCAATCGAATCTTTATTAATTCCCGATATTGGGAGTATGGGCATACCGTTTTGTTCTGCCACGCCAATTAAAATGTACCCCCCTCCAAGATTATCAATATCATTCGCAAATGCACATACCGTATGAAGAATCTTTTCAGGATTCCAATTTTCTTTATATTCTATGCGTGAACTTTCCACAGTGCGCTGTGATATCAAGTTTGAAATATCTATTGGAATCATATAATCATCGCCCTTAACTGTCGTCTTAACTGTCGTCTTAACTGTCGTCTTAACTGTCGTCTTAACTGTCGTCTTAGGTAATAAAGCTTTCTTTTTTTTGAAACTAAAAAGGATGTTAAAAAATTTATAGGGTATCAAAATCTGATAAAACTCTTCATACTTCAACAGTCATTTTTCAACAACATTTTTATTATATGGGGACATAGCACAAGTTACCGTGCTATGTGATAGCACTCTACATACGGTGAAAAAATGGCGTTCTTTAATGAAGAAATGGAAACGATGTCGAGAGAAGAGCTTGAAAAACTTCAACTCAGCCTGCTTTTAAAGCTGGTTCGCGATATGTATTCGTCATCTACATTTTTCCGTGAGCGTATGGAAAGTATCGGTTTAACACCCGATGATGTTAATTCATTCGAAGATTTCCGTAAAGTTCCTTTCATGAAGAAATCCGATCTCAGGGATAATTACCCCGACAAACTTTTCGTAAAACCATACGAAGAGTTGGTAAGGGTTCACGTTTCTTCCGGAACTACAGGAAAACCCACCGTTGTAGGATACACACAAAACGACATCGATAATTGGTCGGAATCTTTGGCACGCGGAATGTGTTCTTTCGGAATGACCAAACACGATATGGTGCAAAACAGTCACGGATATGGTTTGTTTACCGGAGGTCTCGGTGTTCACTACGGAGCAGAACGCTTGGGAGCAACCGTTCTTCCGACAAGTACCGGAAACACAAACAGACAGATTCAGCTTATGCAGGATCTTCCCGTTACATGTATTGCGGGAACACCTTCGTACATTTTCCACATCGCGGATACATGCGATCAGATGGGACTTGATATCCGTAAAGATACCAAACTCAAATTGGGAATTGCAGGCGGCGAACCTTGGTCGGAGTCCATGAGACAAAAACTTCAAGATCGTACCGGAATCCGTGTTCACAACTGTTACGGAGCAAGCGAATTCTACGGACCTATGTTCCTTGAATGCGCAGAACAGAATGGAGTTCACATTTGGGCCGATTTGTGTTACATCGAAATTCTCGATGAGAACGGAGAACCCTGTAAAGAAGGAGAAAGGGGAGAGGTTGTTGTTACAATGCTCAAAAAAGAAGCTTTCCCTCTTATCAGATACAGAATCGGAGACAAAAGTTCCATTACATGGGAAAAGTGCGCTTGCGGCAGAACTCACCCCCGTCTCGACAGAATCGCGGGAAGAACCGATGATATGCTCGTGGTTCGCGGAATCAACGTGTTCCCTTCACAGATTGAAAGCGTAATCGGAGAGATGGCATTCCTCAGTCCATTCTACCACCTTACGCTTACAAACGAGAATTACATGGATAATCTTGTAGTTGAATGTGAAATGGGTGAAGAGTACCTTACGGAAGATATGGTTAAACTCAATCGCATGGCATCCGAACTCGCAGGAAGACTCAAAGAAGTTCTCAATATCAAAGCAAATGTAAAACTTGTACTTCCCGGAACACTGGAACGTTTTGAAGGTAAAGCAAAACACGTGACAGATCTTCGTAAATACGAGTGATGTTAAAGATAACTTTTCGTTTTTCTTATTAAGTTAAATGAAAAGTTATCAAACTTTTATTTCAAAGATTATTTACGTTTCTTTGTGAAACGTCCAAGAATTCCTCTTTCATATCCATTTTCAGACGGTTTATAGAATTTACGACCGATTAAATTATCCGGAAGATATTGTTGTTCCACAAAGTGATTTTCATAATCATGAGGATATTTGTATCCAAGTCCGTGTCCCAAATCTTTAGCACCTTTGTAATGAGCATCCCTAAGGTGCGGAGGAATGGGATCCGCATGTTCTTTTTCAACAACTCTTAAAGCTTCATCAATCGCAACATATGCGGAATTACTTTTGGGGGCGGTTGCAACGTAAAGAACGGCTTGGGCCAATATGATTCTCGCTTCCGGCATACCGATACGTTCTACGGCTTCCGCGGCAGCATTGGCAACAACCAATGCATTCGGATCTGCGTTGGAAACATCTTCGGATGCACAAATCACGATTCTTCTGGAAATGAAACTGAGATCTTCTCCTGCGTACAACATTTTTGCAAGGTAGTAAACCGCAGCATCGGGGTCGGAACCGCGCATACTTTTGATAAAAGCCGAAATCGTATCATAATGGCCGTCACTTTGACGGTTATATCCCAAAACTCTTTTTTGAACACAGGACGAAGCAACATCCAAAGTAATGTGAATAACTCCATCTTCACTTTTATCCGTGGTTAAAACTGCAAGTTCAATAGCATTCAATGCAGATCTTGCGTCTCCATTGCAGATATCCGCTAAAAATTCGATAGCATCGTCATCAGCAACAGCATTGAAATCTCCCAATCCTTTTCCCGGTGTTTCCAATGCTTTTCTGAGAAGTTTTGCAATATCTTCCTTTTCAATTGATTTAAGTTGGAAAATTGCAGATCTTGAGAGTAATGCACGATTAACTTCAAAATATGGATTTTCTGTCGTTGCACCAATAAGAATAATCGTTCCGTTCTCTACGAAAGGAAGAAGATAATCCTGCTGTGCTTTGTTGAAACGGTGAATCTCATCTATGAAAAGAATGGTTCTGCGCTGTTCCATTCCCAAATCTGCTTTGGCTTTGGCAACAACTTCTTCCATGTCTTTTTTACCGGCACATGTCGCATTCAATTGTCTGAAATGTGCTTGGGTTGTGTTTGCAATAACCATTGCAAGTGTAGTTTTTCCGGTTCCCGGAGGTCCGTAGAAAATAAGCGAACTGAGTTTGTCCGCTTTGATGGCGCGATAAAGAAGCATTTCTTTGCCGAGAATGTGTTGTTGACCTACTACATCATCTATAGTTTCGGGTCTCATTCTGCTTGCAAGTGGTGCCCCTTTGCTGAGAGCTTCTTTACGCGAATATTCAAATAAATCCATCTATGTCTAAGTAAGTGTATCAAATATAAGAATAATCTGACATCTTGGTTACGAAACAGTTATTTGTATCTCGAAGATACACCTTTATGGTCGATTATCCGGACAGGGAAGTAATCTCACAAGGTGGTGTTTACTATTATGGTTCTAGTAGAACTATTGGCAATTGTTTCAACATCGGTTTTACGCTGGCCGAAGATATCGATTTGGAAAAATTAAAAGAAGCAACAAGAATTTCGTTACTTCGTTATCCTTATTTTGCGGTTCGTTTGGATTCTACCGAAAAAGATTTTGTTCTTATACATAACAGGGAAGATGTCCCAGTAAGTACGAAATTGGCAACCGAGTGGGGTAAAGAAACCAATGAATATCTTTGGCAGATTTATGTTGACGGCCGCGATATTTACTTCTATTGTTTCCACGGATTAAGCGATGGCGGAGGAATGTTGTTCTTTGCACGTACGGTATTCTGCAATTATTTCTTATTGGTTCATCCCGAGTTGGATTCTTCCATTATATCGGAATTTATGAACGGGGATGTTTGCACGGAAGATGAATGGATTGATCCGTATCCCGAAGAACCATACGCCGATGCGGGAAGTTTTAGATCTTATGATATTGAAAATATATATCAGATTCCCGGAGATGTAATTCCCGACAGAGAACCCGGCATAGGATATTACATGAAATTCGATGAAACCGAATTTGTAACTTTGGCAAAATCCGTTGGAGGAAACCCAAATCTTTTTGTCACAATGTTGATGGCTAAAACATTGGACGAGATTCGTGAAAGAGACGGAACCAAAGATGAAAAAATCATGATTTCCGGAATAGCCGCACAGATTAAGAAATTCCTCGGTTATCCGAATACGCATTACAGCGTACTTCCGAATATTTTGATTCCGATTTCCAATGAAGATCTTTTAAAATCAGATTCGGATCTTCTTAATGATTTCAAAGAAAAAAGAGATGATTTCCTTTCAGAAGAATCTTTAAAAGCATACGTAAATGGATCAATAAAATTACGTACATTTATCGATTCCAAGAATACCGTAAAAGAGAAACAGGAAATGTGCCAGAATGTTGTAAAGAACAGTCTTGGTGTATGTACGTTTTTTGTAAGTTATATGCGTCCACCCTCCTTCGGAGAGTTTTCAAAATATTTCGAATCCATGCAGAATCATATCGGTGTTCATAGAATTCCGTGGATGATGGAAATGGCAACAACCAACGGAATATTCACAATGAAATCCCTCCAGGGAATTCATAATGATGATTTGATCAAAGGATTCTGCAAGCAGTTGGATTCGTACGGAATCAAGTATGAAATATCCAAAGAATTCCCCGTGGTTTCAATCGGTTGGGGTTATTGATTCAATAGTGTCTCGGAACTCTTTTCACCCTTTCTCCACAGTACGGACAGGCGTATATTTGAGACGGTGGAAGATTCTTCAATTCGGTAAGATCATAAAATCCGTCATAATATCCTGTGGAAACAAGACCTTCGAAATTATTAGCGAATTTATTGCAACAAAATGATTCGTAACCAATACTCGAACGGGTGAGTTTTCCCGTGATGTTGTTTGAAAGTTCCGTTTCGATATCACGGATTCTTTTCTTGCATTCTTTTACCATTTCGTAACCTTTGGAGTTCTCCATGGCGGTTTGATATTCTTTACGAAGGATAGAACGTGCTTTAAGTGAAGATTCTATAGAATTTTCGTTCATCAATTTTTCAGCTAAATTTGTAGAACCCGAGCATTCAACATTTTCAATAATTGAAATATTCGCATTACAGTATGGACAGGAATCAAGATTTACGGTGTGTATAAAAGGTCTGTTATTTTCACAACCTCTGTCAATTATAACAATTCCATTTTCATTATATGTCCAGGTTTCTTTGAGCATTTTTCTCATATCGCTGCAGCAGGTACACTCAAAACCTCTGGGTGTAATGCATGTTTTTCTTTCCGGATCATTTTCGGAATATTCTCTGTTGTATGGTTTTTCTGCCTTGTTCAACAGTTTCTTCAAATCCCTGAGTTCTTTATTCATAGCTTCGGTTGCAAAAACCAATCCCGAATATGGAGATTCCGGAACATCGAGTCCGTAAAGATGTTTTTCAGCGGCATCCAAACATTCGGGAAGATTCATTATTGATGCAAAATAATTCAGCCTAGATATTGTATCGAATCCGGTACTTTCTACGATCATATCAAAATCTTCCGAGGGATATTCGCTGGCATTCGGTAACTTTAAAATTCTTCTGAAATATGAAAGCAAATCTTTACGATGCTGTTCTTTCACATCGCCCATGAATATATGCCCCGTATCTTTGTAGATGTGGAGTTCCGACTCTTTTGTTAATGAAGCATATCTTTCGATTTCTTCTTCGGGAATAATATCATTGTCGCCCAAAGCAAAGAAAACCGAGACATCTATAGTTTTTAAAACATCGGTAACATCGAAATCCAATAGATTTCCCGTACATTTCAATTCGGACGGTCCAAACATTTCCATATTGACTTCATTCGGTGGTCCGAATCCCCAGTCTGCAAAGGGAAGACTTCCTTTGTATGAGTATGCGGTTAAGAAAAATTCTCTTTCCAAAAGTGCCAGTTCTTCACCGTATTCTTTATCGTTCAAACAACGTTTTATTTCCGTATTGGCTTCGGATTTGAATTTTGATATTCTTTCAAGTCCGTATTCTTCACAAAATGCCTGATCTAAAAATGGAGATGTTAATGCTAAACCCATCAATCCATCGGTGCCGTATCTGTCGAGGTATGCACAAGCCAATCCTGCGCCCCATGAACCTCCGGCCAAAATAAATTCTTCGAATTTGTATGATTGAATGACATCCTTTAGGTGCTCTGTCAAGACATTTACATCGTATTGCGGAACTCTATCTGATTTTCCGCAACCGATTTGATCGTATGTCAAAACAAGAAAATCTTTTCCGAAATCATCCACTTTTCTTGCATTCGGATGACCAGGTCCGCCGTGTAAAAATATTATGGGAATTGTGTCTGTTTCTGCTATGTTGCGATACACTGCAGTACGCCCAGCAGTTGTACTTACAAATTCCTCAATCATAATCTTGTATTGAGTAATATAAATAAAATATTCTGCCCAGTAACGGGCAGAATTTGTGTTTAGAATCTTGCTTCCAAGAGTTTTTTGGTTGTTCCAACGATATCCGAAGAGGAATATGCTCCACCGGTTTCTTTCATGACATAACCTATTACACGGTTTCCGGCTTTCTCATTCTTCTTGGCATCTTCAACGATTTCGGGGTGTTCATCAAGATATTTGTTGATGAGTTCTTCCAGATTTCCCGAAACGTTTTTGACAGCTTCCATGTCGGTATCGGTCATGTATGCTTTGATTGCCATCGAACATTCGATATCGTTGATTTCTCCTTTGAAGAGTTTAACCGCAGATTCGACGATAGGTGCGGTTTCCTTATCCTTGGTAACAAAAACTTTCCAGTTGGCACTTACAACACCTGTTGAAATGGACAACGCAGTTTTGCTATCTGTTGCATTGGCGATTTCTTCGAAGAGCATTGCCAAATCCATGGATGTGGAAACAAGCTGTTTTGCCAATTTATCCGGAATCTCGTAATCCTTTGCAAGTCTTACGGTGAGAACCATGGGACTTTCCCTGATGTTGATGTCTTTTGCCATTTCCGCAGCATAGAACATACCGAGATCGGGCTCATCCATATATCCGTAATCGGATGCGAATTCTTTCTTCCTAAGAGGGAGAGTAACTCCGCGAGCCTCATCGAAGTGTCTTGTTTCTCTTTCGATTTTTCCGCCGGATTTTATGAGTTTGGTCTGTCTGATAAGTTCGAATGTAAGTGCACGTTCCGCATTCTTCAAACCTGTGACGTTTTTGACTTCAACCCTTTCCTGTCCGACTGAGATGTTACAATCGCAACGGATGGATCTTTCGCTGTCGGTATCAATCTCCAAGGTGTGTTTGATATCGGCAACCAATTGGTTAAGGAATTCTCTTGCTTCCGCAGGATTTGCTATATCAGGTTCGGTAACGATTTCCGCGAGGGGAATTCCTGATCTGTTGTAATCGAGAAGTGAAGAGTTGTCCGCGGTACGTTTGGTACTTCCGGGATCTTCTTCCAAGTGGATTTCCGTAATTCTAATGGGTTTCTTTCCGTTAAGATAGTAAACTCCGCCTTTTCCGACAGGAGATTCGTATTGTGTAATCTGAACGCTCTTGCTGTTATCGGGATAATAGTAAATCTTTCTTGAGAACCAAGATTTTTCGGGAATTGTACAGTTGAGCATTTTTGCCAATTTAATTCCGTAGATTACAGCTTGTTTGTTTACGGAAGGTCTGGTTCCGGGCATGCCAAGGCATCCGGGACAAACATGTGTGTTTGGTGCAGCTTCTTCCGTGGAACAGGAACAGAACATTTTCGATTTTGTTGGAAGTTGAACGTGGATTTCTAAACCTATCTTCACAATACCGCCTCCTTAACATCAAAAACAGAATCCCATTTCTCGGCTGTTTTTATCAACATTCCATCGGTCCAACGTTTGGACATGAACTGCATACCGAGAGGCATTTCTCCGTCGTATCCACAAGGTACGGTAAGTTGGGGAAGACCTGCAAGTTCTGCAGCATCCGTGAAACGTCCTGCGGCGAAATCATCGTTGATTGACATCTTCTTTGCATCAGCAACGGTAGGTGCCGCAAAAGGCATGGTAGGTGTTACGATTGCATCTACTTCGGAAAGAATCTTTTCGTATTTTGCAATCAAACTGTTTCTTACCATGTGTGATTTCACATAGTATTTGTCTCTGAGCGTATCGATTTTAACATATGTTCCGAGAATGATCATTTCTTTGGTTCTGGGTCCGAAGTATTTTGTCCTGATGTCGGTGAAATAGTCATCGAATTTCAAGGTGTAATCTCCGTCCTGTTGTCCATATCTCATTCCTGTAAATCTGGCAAGTGTGCTAGCTCCTTCCGTCGACGCAAAGATTGCGTGAGCTGCGGATGCATATTCTGTTTCGGGAATATCGACTGTTTTAACTTCGACACCGTTTGATTTTAACAATTCTACAGAATCGTTGAATGCTTTTGATACGGCATCACTTACGCCTTTGGTTGCATCCGATGGGATTGCAATCGATTTTACTTCATTTCCGAAATCAAATTCGGGTTGGGTAAGCGAAGTAATGTCTTTGGGATCCTTTCTGCAGATTTTTGGAATATATTCCGCAAGGAGTTTCGGATCTTTTGCAGCAAGTCCGATTTTATCCATGGAACTTGCCTGTTCGAGAAGTCCGAATCTGGATACGCGTCCGAATGTGGGAGCGAGTCCGTATACTCCGCAGAATGATGATGTTCCGCAGATTTTTGTTCCCAATGCAACATGGTTTTCGAATATTGCGGCTGCACATCCCGATGCGTTTCCGCCGCTGATTCTGTCTTTTCCGAAAGGATTCAATCCGATACCGAATTTTGAAGTAATTCCGAAGTTTCCGAATGCGAATTCATCCATGCGGGTTTTACCTACGAGTTTTCCTCCCGCGGAAATTAAATCCAATGCAGGTGTAGATTCGTATACGGGATCGAAATCCACAAGCATTTCAGATCCGCATGTAGTCGGAAGTCCTTTGATCAAAAGATCATCCGATGCGGAGAATGTGAATTTTCCATCGAAAGATTCTGAATTGAAATTATTGAATATGGAGTAACGATTCTGAACCTCTTCGAGAGTTTGAGGTGTAATTTTAGAAATCATAACCTCGGCCCCTTGATGTAATTGTCATAGGTTCTCATATCTTTGAGAATTTCTACGACATCATAGTTGTTTTTCGGTTCGTCATCTCTGAGGAGATCGGGGACCTCGATCGGAGTGACGCCTGCCCAATCATCAACGGGTGCTTTGTCAAGCACTTCCAAATCATTGAGCAAGTCGCTAAGCTCTTCAGCGAAGAAGATTGCTTCTTCCTCGGTGACAGCAAAATGTGCAGCATGTGCTACTTTTTCCAAAATGTCTTTTTCCATATTCAAGACCAATTTCTCAAACATCCTTTTTTTATATTAAATATTGGCTAATAGCACAGAAAGTATTGGGAAAAATTGGGGGAGATTTGATAAACCACGGTGTTATTTCGGGTGTATGGAACCTGTATCATTGATTGCAATACTATGCGTCGGAATTTTTGCAGGTACTATCGGTTCTCTATTTGGAATCGGAGGGGGATTGATTACAATCCCGATTATGACACTTTTCTTTGGTTTATCTGCTATGGATGCCGCTGCCGCAAGTTTGGTGGGAATCGTGGCAACATCTTTGGGTGGAACCAAATTTTATCTTGAAAATAAAGTCACAAATATCCGTGTGGGTCTTTTCCTTGAAATCAGTACGGTTATCGGAGCGATATCCGGTGCGTTGATCGCGGGATACTTACAAGAATGGGCAATAATGGGAATTTTTGCTTTGGTTATGATAATAAGCGGAGTTCGTATGTACACGGCAAAAACTCCTGATATCGGAGATACCGTCCGTACGGAACCCGAGAAAAGCGAATTTGTATACAGGGATATGAAACGTGATTTTGAAATCGGTTATAATCTTCACAACAAATACAAAGGGTTCGCAATCTGCAGTTTGGCAGGTGTGATTTCATCCATTACCGGAGTTGGCGGCGGAGTGATCAAAGTTCCGATTATGAACATAGTAATGAATGTTCCAATCAAAGCCGCAATGGCTACAAGTTCGTATATGATCGGAATAACCGCATTCTCGGGAGCAATCGTTTATCTTCTTACGGGAAACATGTTGCTTGATGTTGCAGCTTTCCTTGCGGTAGGTTCTTTCATAGGATCTTTAATCGGAGTAAATCTTTCCAAGCGTTTCGAAAGTAAATCACTTAAGAAATATTTCGGAATAATGGTAATCATAATTTCAATAGTAATGTTCCTTCAGGCAGGTGGTGTACTTTGAATATGTATGACGCAACATCCAAGGTGCTTACGATATTCACCTATATCGGAATTTTAATTCTCGTTGTAGGAATGGGATTGTATCTTTTCAATATTGAATTCAGCAACAAGGTTTTGTTTGCAGGATTATTTGTTTTAATCTGCGCTCCGTTTATGGGAGTGCTTGTTACAACGGGATATTTGATAAAAGAAAGAGACAGGAAGTGGGCAATAGTTGCCCTCCTCCTGATAGTTGCGGTTGTTGTTGGAACCGCGTTTACCATTTTGGTTTGATTACTTTTTACCAGTGACACTGTCTCTGACGAAAATAAAGAAGTATGCGGCGATTAAAACAATCATTACCAAAAGTGCTGCCATGAAGATGTACAATACGAGATTGTCCCAAATCGGAGCGGGTGCGGGAGGTGCTCCACCGCGAATGAGTTTTGAACTGTCTCCGGTGAATGTGTATCCTGCGAGATTACCTGCGGAAGCACTGAGTTTGGTTGTTGTGTCATCGGAGTAAAAATCAATACTGTCAAAAGCATCGATTCCGACTGTAGAAAGCGATGAAGGGAATGTGATCGCGGTGAATCCTCCGCAGTCGCTGAATGCATATGCTCCGATTTCCGTAACAGCTTCTCCGACGGTGAGTTTTCCTTCGAATCCGTTGCAACCTTCGAATGCATTGTCACTTACGATTTTGAGTGTTTTACCGATTGTAAGATCTTTGTCAAATCCGGAGCACGATGCGAATGCAGAATTTCCGAGGGTTTCGAATTTATCTCCGAATACAAGAGATCCTGTGAATCCGCTGCAACCTTCGAATGCGTTATCTCCGATTTCAATAAGGTTACTTGGAAGTTTCAAATTTCCGCTGAATCCTTTGCAACCTTCGAATGCATTGTCACCTATTGCAATTATGGATGTTGGGAGTCTCAATTCTCCTGAAATCGCAGAACAATCTACGAATGCGTATGTTCCGATGTATGTAAGACCCTCGGGAAGACTGATTGATTTTATACTGTCTTTGAAACTGTACCAGGGTGCAGCTTTATCTTTAAAATCTGTCATTTTTCCGGATCCTGTGATAACAAGGTTTCCCGTAGTGTTATCAAATGTCCATGTGAGGTCGTCTCCACAATCTCCGGATCTTGTTGCTCCGTCAGATTCCTCTGCAAATATGCTTACTGCAGATGCGGCAACGAGCATAACAACAAGTGCTATTGCAAGTTTGGATGCTGTATTCGTCATAATATTACCCTTCTTGATACGCGCATGCGTACAGGTTTTACGGTTATGATGGCTCACAGAATAAAAGGATATCTGTCAATTTCTGTTTTTGACTTATTGTGTTTTATGAAAATTTTGTACAAATCTTCGGAAACAGAATGTTTGCATCAACAAATTTACTCTAGAAACTCTGTCAGATTTCGTATTGAATACAACGGAATGTTGGTAATTTCGTTATCTGATGGAAGATTCATCGAAACAATCACCGCCTTCTTAGGGGTGTAATCTTCGATGTAATGTTTCATACTTATCGAACTCGTATTCTTTTCAGCTTTTACCTCAAGAGGTGCTACGAAATCGGATGTTTCAAAAAGAAAATCTACTTCGTATCTTCCGGATTTCCAGAAATGCAAAGGTTTTCCGTATTTTGAAATCAATTCACACAACACATAGTTTTCAGTTTGGGCACCTTTGAATAATCTGAATTCATCATCATTCGAAAGAACAAATTTCGGAGGATACCCTGCAAGATTGCGTAATAGACCCACATCCACAAAATATATTTTGAAATTCGATTCGTCACAATTAAGATTTAACGGAATTTCGGGATTTTCGACCTTGGATACTTTGTAAACCAAACCCGCATCCAATAGCCATTGAAGAGATTTTTCTAAGTCTTTGGATCTGGCTCCGTTTCTGACGTGTCCGAACATGAATTTTTTATTATTATTGGATAATTGGGTCGGAATGGATTTCCAAATCTGGTTTAAATTTTGAAACTGTCTTGATGCATATTTTTCAAAATCATCCGTATAATCTTTCAATATGGATGATTGTAAATCATTTACTTTGGACACATCGTGTTCCGTAACCCAAGACAAAACAACTTCGGGCATACCTCCGACAACGCAATATTCTCTGAGATATGCTTCCAATTTTGATGAAACGGGAGATGAGATTTTATTATTCACGTTCAAAATGTAATTATAAAGATCTGTTTCGCCGTTGGCCAAAAGAAATTCATGAAAACACATCGGGTACAGGGAGAGTCTGTTTACTTTTCCGACAGGGAATGATTTGGGTTTGGAAAGTTGTATTCCAATTAACGAACCCGCGCAAACAACATGATATTCAGGAGCAGATTCATGGAAATATTTCAAAGAAGTAAGTGCACTGTTACAATCTTGAATTTCATCGAATATTATCAACGTATTGCTGTCGATTCTCATATTCAAAATCAATCCCAATTCTATCAGGATTCTACGAGGATCTAAATCATTATCAAACAACTTGGTTAAGTTTGGATTTTTTTCAAAGTTAACGTATGCAACGGACTCGTAATTTTCATTTCCGAATTTTTTCAAAAGATATGTTTTCCCGCACTGTCTTACTCCATCTAATACCAAAGGTTTGCGATCAGGACTATTTTTCCATTTTACAAGATTGGAATAAAGGAAACGTTGCATGATATAATATCAAGCATTCAGTATTTGAATATTGCATTTTTTACAGTTTTTTATAGGTGTTTTAGAACATTTTTTACAGTAAAATAAAGGCAATTCAGAACATTTTTTTACACTATTGTTTCAATCAAACAATCTAAAAATTAAGAAAAAAAGGGGAATATTTCCCCGGTTGTTGTTTTCAAATAGCTTCTTCGTAACGTCCCGTTGCCGACAAAACCAAACACATTACTCCGACAAGGAGGTATATGCCCGTTATTGCGTAGTATATGGGTTCGATCCAATCCGCTGCCTTATCAACAAATACAGGTAAAACCGATATAAGGAACGCGATTGCCACAAGGAATGCTACGAATGCACCAAGAACCGTTCTCTTTCTTGCATTCATCATTGCCATTATAAGAAGCAATACTCCGCCGGCAAGGAATATGTAGTTGTTGTAGTCGGAGTTGAAATTTTCTACGTATATGGGAAGGACAGCAAGAACAAAAGGAATCGACATCAGAATGAATGTAAACGCACTTGTTCTGTTGCCGCCTACAATCAATCCCAAAACACCAACCAACAAGGTAAGTGCCGACATTATGGCGGTTACTGGAACGAAATATTCGTACAGACTTACATCTGTGATAAAGTCATAAACAAAATCTAAATAGACAATTCCCCACAGAATAAAGATTAATCCTATTAGGAGAAAGCCTATTTTACTCAGTACTGGTAAATTAACTTCGACCATAGTAATCTCTTAAATAGGCTGTTGTTGGATATTTAAAATTAATTGTATCATTTTTCCTGTGTTTTGCTTAAAAGAACACAAATATGAAATATTTACGGAATCGAAAGAATCAGAGAACATCGTCATAAAAGATTTTTCCATCCTTTACGTCTACTTTCAAAAGTGTCTTAATCTCCATTCCGATTTCATTTTCCAACTCTGTCTTTTTAGAAGTTTTCTCGAAGACCATGGCAATATCCACAATCTCAGCACCAACCGTATTTTTCAACGCATCGACAATTGCTTTGAGCGTTCCGCCGGTACTCAGAACATCATCGACTATGACAACCCTGTCTCCTTTTTTGATGTTGTTCAGATACATGTGAGATTCGGAATATCCAGTGGATTTTGTTATTTCCACCTCTCCCAGGAGGTCGTATTTTCTCTTTCTGATTATGATATAAGGAATATTTTTGCGAAGGGCCAAAGGAATAACCAGGGGAATTCCCATGGCTTCGGAAGCAAGCAAATAATCGCAATCAAAATTTACGATTTTTTCAAGACAGTCCAAAACTTCGTTGAGAACATCAGGTTTCATTATCGGAATTCCATCCGTAATCGGATGAATAAAATAGTGGTATCCACCCATATCTACGATCGGACAGTTTTCCAAGCTTTCTTTCAGAAGTTCCAACATATTTTCGCCTGAGCACGAGTATGGTGTTCATCAATATGAATCATTCCCGTATTTTGTAAAACAACACCGTTCTTTTATTATCCTTTCAGGATTATGCAGTACTATGGCATACGACGGAAGAAACAATATTATCGAAATAGACGATGATTCAAAAATTATCTATTTCGAAACATGGACACCCAAAAAAATAACGGGAACCAAGATCGGAGCAATATTTGGAGAAAGTAAATTTTCCACACCTTTCAAAGTTGCATGTGAACTTGCACGCATTTATCCCGGAGATAAACCTAACAAGTACATCGACGCGGGAAACGCTCTCGAACCTGTTTTAAGAGATTATTTGGGACACAGTTCTACAAAGATGTTGTCTCCTTTGCTTTCTCTTCCTGAAGGAACTGAAATTAAAGTTGAAATTCCACCAGAAAAGGAAACATGTCAGTATGATCATTTCCATGACAACAAACTCTTTGGAGGTATGGTTGACGGATATATTTTGGCAAACGGAGAACGCAACAGTATTCTTGAGATCAAAACATCCGGAAACAAAGAATCTTGGCTTGATGAAAACGGGGAAGTAACCGTCGTTCCCCAATCGTATATGATGCAGGCATCCCTTTATGCCGAACTTTCAGGTTTGGATAGAATCGTATTCCTCGTAGGATTCTTGGAGGAAGAGGATTACAGATGGCCCGCAAGATGGAAACCAAGTCCCGAGAACACATATATTATCATCAAAGATAAGCTTGAAATGACAAAATATATGGAAGAAGCCGAAGAGTGGTACAAAGAGTTTATTGTTAACGGATACACTCCCGAATGGACAGAAGAAGATGCAGATCTTCTCAAATGGATACGCGCAGGGGTTAAAAGAGCATGAATATGAACGAAGTATTGGATTATGTTGCAAACACAGAAGGTGTTGTTTCGGTTCACGAACTATCTTCGGAAATTTGCGATGCAATCCTTTATCAAGAACGCAATGTCACATCTGATACGGGAATGGATGTCGATAACGATGCATGCGAAGAGGTTATGAAAAAACCCAAAAGAGTCTGCATCATAATCGATAACGATCTTTTCAAAGAAGATAGGGGAAGTTCATGTTTGGTTCTTATGGACAACACAGGAAAAATCGTTGGAACCAATGTTCCGAAATGCGACATGCATCTTTATGAAAACAGAGACGATGTTGTTTGGCTATCGGATGATTTTGTTCTGTTTCCCGATGCAAAAATGGATGAAAACGAACGCTTTGTCGTTCCCGCTGCACCGTATCCCGGTCTCGAAGAAGTCAAAGCGGTTTTTGCATCCCCCACGACGTCATCCGATATACTGATCAAGAAAGAATTCAACTTGGATTTGGAAGCAAAAACATCCACCGTATTGTTGGGTTTCGAATAAAGTGTTGTTAACCATTTTATTGATTTTTGATACGTAAATATCAAAACCATTATATGTGTTTAAGGCATTCCTAAATATGGTTCAAATGACAAAAACAGTTCTTCTGGTAGAAGGTATGATGTGTGACGTCTGCAAGGGCAAAGTAGATTACGCTCTAAAATCCATGGCCGGCGTTACAGAAGTAAAAATTAATGTATCCGCGGGAAAAGCCGAAGTCTGGCACAATGATTTATCATCTCCCGAAGATTTGGTTGCCGCGGTTGTAAACGCAGGTTTCACAGCTAAAGTTAAACGCGGACTTTTCAAATGATCAAGAAAACATTTCGCGTTGGGGGCATGTCCTGTGCAGCATGTTCTGTCTCAATAGAAAAAGCTGTAAAGTCCGTTAAAGGCGTAGACTCGGCAATAGCAAACTTCGCGAATAATTCATTGACGGTTTCTTTTGAAAACGTATCCGAAGAAATCATAATTTCCGCTGTGGAAAAAGCAGGGTATACCGTAATCAGAGGAAACACTTCGGAAATAGATAAAATCGAATCCGAAAAGATGAAAAAAGATTTGTTTTTGGCAATTTTATTTTCCATACCTTTGACGATTTATGCTATGGGTCCAATGTTTGGATTAATGGTTCCCTTTTACGACGAACCTCTTGTATTTTCAATAATACAATTGATTCTTTGTGTTCCAGTTCTGTATGCGGGAAGAAGATTCTACATTCGTGGAATTCCCGCATTGGTAAGAAGTCCTACGATGGATTCTTTGGTTTCTTTAGGAACAGGAACCGCGTTCATTTTCAGTTTATTCTGCATTTACATGATTGTATCCGGTGATGTTTCATATGCTGGAAGATTAGCATTCGATTCGGTTGCGATGATCATAACTTTGGTTTCAGTAGGAAAATATCTTGAATCAAGATCCAAAGTAAAAACAAACGATGCCGTGGAAGGTTTGCTTCGTTTGGTTCCGGATGAAGCATCCGTTATCAGAGATGAAAAAGAATTACGCATTCCCGCAACCGAAGTTGTTGTTTCCGATATTGTCGTAGTCAGGCCGGGAGAAAGAATTCCTGCCGATGGTACCGTAATTTCAGGATCTTCGTCCGTTGACGAATCCATGCTTACGGGCGAATCAATACCCGTAACAAAGAACGAAGGTTCGATTGTATATGCGGGAACAGTAAACGGAACCGGAAGTTTGACTTTTTCAGTGGATAAAGCGGGAAATGATACCGTTTTGCATCAAATTGCACAGATGGTGGAAGAAGCAAAAGGAACCAAAGCACCCGTTGCCAGAATTGCCGATAAAGTTGCGGGAGTGTTCGTTCCGGTTGTTATTTCAATTGCCGTATTGTCTGCATTGATTTGGATAATTTCCGGAAAATCAATACCTTTCGGTTTAAACATCGCGGTTTCGGTTTTAGTTATATCCTGTCCTTGTGCGTTAGGTTTGGCAACACCTATGGCAATCGTAGTCGGAACGGGAAGATCCGCACGGTTGGGTGTTTTGTTCAAGAATGCCGCTGCGTTGGAAAAATGCGGTAATGTCGATACGGTTGTGTTCGATAAAACAGGAACTTTGACTGAAGGCAAACCCGTAGTTTCTTCGGTATATTCGATATCCGGAGAAAAGGAAATGATTTCTTTGGTTGCATCGGCCGAATCAATGTCCGAACATCCCGTTGCCAAAGCAATCATAGAATATGCCGAGAATCAAAAGATTGATAAAAAATCAATCGAGAATTTCCAATCGAATACAGGCGGAGGAATATCATGTTCGGTTGACGGCAAGAATCTTTTGATAGGAAATTACCATTTGTTTGAATCCAACAACATAGATATTCCGGATTTCTCAACAGAATTGGAAGGAAAAACTGTTGCTTTTGTTGCAATAGACGGAAACTTCGAAGGTTATGTCGCAGTATCCGATAAAATAAAAGATACTGCTTCTTCGGCAGTCAAATCTCTTAAAGATTTGAACGTGGACGTAATCATGGCAACCGGAGACAGAAAATCTTCCGCGGATGCCGTGGGAAAAGAATTGGGAATTGCGAATATACGTTCGGAAATACTTCCCGGAGATAAATTGACGGTTGTAAAAGATCTTCAGATCAAGGAAAAATCCGTTGCTTTCATCGGAGACGGAATAAACGATTCTCCTGCTTTGGTTCAGGCCAATATCGGAATGGCAGTAGGATCTGGAACGGATATCGCAGTGGATTCCGCTGATGTGATCTTAATAAACGATGATGTAAGAAGTGTCCCTGTAGCAATAGAAACCGGCAGAGCTGTGATGAAAAATATTCATCAGAATTTATTCCTGGCGTTTTGTTACAATATTGTTGCAATTCCGATCGCTGCGGGATTACCATACGTTTTCGGAATGGGCGAAATATTGCATATGCCCATGATTGCCGCGGCGGCAATGTCTATATCTTCGATTTCGGTTGTAACAAATTCACTCAGATTGAGATATTTTACACCGAAATCTTTGGCTGAAAAGGTTAAAGACTAAATTGATTAGATATATTACGGGGATATGGAACAAAGCAACAGGTTCGAAACGGCCGCGGTTATTCTAGCCGTATGTGCCGGAGCATTCATCATGCCGATGATGAGTACGATGCTGAACCCCGCTTTGGGTAAAATCGGAACCGAATTCAATATCGGTTCGACGGAATTATCATTGGTTGTTTCGGTATTCATTTTGGCAACCGTAATTTCAATGATTCCATGTGCCCGTCTTGCCAACGCATACGGTAGAAAAAGAATCTTTGCTATCGGAGTTTTACTTACGATTTCAACAGCGATTCTTTCATTTTTTGCTCCGTCTTTTGAATTTTTATTGATATTGAGATTCATTATGGGATTCGGAGCTTCTATGGTTTCCGTGGTTTCCGCACCAATCGTGGCTGATTTCTTCCCACCCGATAAAAGAGGCTGGGCTTTGGGAATCTACACTTTGTTTGTTTACATCGGAATGGCATCCGGCCCCACAATCGGAGGTTTGATTACCGATGCGTTCGGATGGAGATCCACATTCATGGCCGTATTGCCGTTTACCATAGTTTCGTTGATGTTCATTTCATATCTTCCGAAAAACAGTAAAATCGTTCCATTGTCAAAATCATTCGTGGGAATTTCCGCGGTTTATATGATTGCCATAGCTTTTGTATCTTACAGTATGATGAATCCGTTGCAAACATATGCGATTCCTTTCGCAATTATCGGAGTTGTTATGCTTTCGATTTTCATTTATTTGAATAAGAAAGGCGCGGATCCGATACTCGATACGAAGATTTTCAAATACAAAATGTTCACAATGTCTTGTTTGGCAGCGTTTATGAATTACGGTTCGTCCTACGCTTTAACATTCTTCCTTTCGTTATATTTATTGAAAATAGGATTGTTGACTGCGGCCGAAACAGGTTTAATCTTAATGCTTCAGCCTTTGATGCAGGTTTTGTTGACCGCTTGGTTGGGAAAACTTACGGATATAGTAAAAGACAAAAGAATTCTCCCTACTTCGGGAATGGTTTTAACGACAATAGGAATCGGAATGTTGTTCTTTTTGGAATCCACGGTTAATTTGTGGTATGTCGGTTCGATTTTGGTGATAACCGGTTTGGGTTTGGCATTGTTTGCCGTTTCCAATCTGAATACCACTTTATCTTCAGTTCCGAAAGAATACAGAAACGAAGCATCCGGAACTTTGGCAACATTGAGACAGGGAGGAACCATGCTCAGTATGGCTTTTGCCGCATGTGCAATCGCATTTGTTATGGGATCTTCGGATTTTATTACACCTGAAACTTTCGATTCGTTTATTGTCACATTGAGAGCAATGGCAATATTCGGTGTTGTTATGGGTGCTGTCGGAACATATGCTTCATGGGCACGCGGTAAGGAAAGTGGAATCGAAGAGTGATTTTTCAATTACTCAGTTATTGTTTAGATTTTCCATTAATTCATCAACTGTGTCGAACGGTCCTACAACATTTTTTCCACTTTTAGAATTAATTATAGCAGTTTTTGTAATATTATTCGGAGTTTCAAGTGTGATTGCAAAAGGAATACTTTGTTCTCTTATCGCCTGACGTAAAAATATGTTTACGGCTGTAGACATATCCATTCCAAGTTTTGAAAAAAGATCTTGAGCATTACTTTTTAC
>CAYMPW010000011.1:0-49262 GCA_964392725.1 uncultured Methanomassiliicoccales archaeon | reverse complement strand
TAACGCAAACTCATACGAACGCATGGCACCACCCCATGATTATCAAAATAATTATCAGAACTACAATCAGAATAATTATTATGATCCTCGCGGCGGACCTTACTACGAACCACCGAGAAATCAACAGGTCAGACAACATGACAGAGTTTCAACTCCCATGTTATTGATGGTTGCAGGTGTTTTCCATTTAATCGGAGGAATCATTCTCTGTATAATGGGACTTTTGGGATTCCCCTTCTTGGTTTTGGCAGGAGTCGCATCCTTCGTCGTCGGTACAGGATTCATCAAAGGTTGGTCACAGGCTTGGTATGTAGGAATCGGATTAGGATTGGCATTGGCTTGCGTCGCAGGTTACGTTGCATACATCGGATTTTCCTTATCCGTCTTCGGACTTCCCTTTACAATATTGGGCGGTTTGGGATTATTATTCAATCTGGGCTCTGTTGGATATCTGTTTATACCCGGTGTCAAAAGATACTTTGGTATGTAAACCGATTTTCCGAAAACCCCGCATCCGGACCTTCGGGTCCGGTTTTTTCCCTTTAATTTTAATACATGTTTTACTTAATCATCTTTTAGAGATGATAGCGTGTACGATTTGATATCTATATGTTGGTTGATCCTGGGCGGTTTGCTCGAACCGATTTGGTTATTTGCTTTGAAAAAAGCTGACAATTTTAAGAATTTGAAATATTCTGTTATCGCAATCGTAATGATGATTCTCAGCCCCGTTTGTCTTTCTTTCGCAATGACCGGAATTCCCGTTGGAATCGCATACGCGGTATGGACCGGAATCGGTGCGGTTTGCGCTGTCGGGGTAGGTTGGTTATTCTTCAAAGAAAAAATATCTCTAAAAACGGTTTTGTTCGCATCTTTGATTATTATCGGTGCTGTCGGTCTTGCATACACGGGTGGTTCAGCATGAATCCTTGGTTGTTTATTATTCTCGGCGGTCTTTTTGAAACCGGCTGGGCTCTCACAATCAAATTATCAGACGGATTTACCGAACCTGTTTGGCTCATACCCACTTTGATTCTTTTGGTAATCAGCATGTATCTTCTCAACAAAGGTTTGCATAACGGTTTGCCCGCGGGACCCGCATATATTGTATGGGTCGGAATCGGTGCAGTCGGAAGTATCATTCTTGGTGTTGTATTATTCAACGATGTTCTTACTTTTGCAAAGGCAGTGTTCCTTGCAATGATTTTAATCGGAGTGTTCGGAATCGAATATTCTCATGAAAAATCAGAGTAAAGAAAACGTTCGTTATTCGAAGAAAAATGGAAAATGGCGCCGAGAGGGAGATTCGAACTCCCGAGGGAAAATTCCCACGAGCTTTCCAGGCTCGCGCCTTACCGGGCTGGGCCATCTCGGCGTATAAGACGGCTATCTGCTACTCCCATTAAAACTTTGTGCCTTTTTTTCTCAGTACCAGTTGATATCATCTCTGACATCTGATACCGTTGGCCTTTTTTCTCTGGCAATTTTAATTTCCAAAGGATCTATTGCAACACTGAGAACAGCGGGATCTTTTCCGCAGCATCCCACGTTTTTACCGATAGGTGAAATACAAACGCTGCGACCTGCCATGGGCAATCCGCCTGCGATACCCGTTTTATTCACGAATATCATGTATGTTGTATTTTCCACACAGCGCGCGGGAAGAACCTTTGTGAAGAAAGGTTCGGACGTAATCGGAGCGGCGGAAAGACAAATGAAAGAATCAACTCCTTTCATAGCATAATATCTGTACAATTCGGGGAAATACAAATCATAGCATACGCTCAATCCGAATTTCATACCCTGATATTCTGCAATAACCGGGTCGGAACCAGCGTCAAAACTATCTTTTTCCGAGAATACTCCGAAAGACGGAAGATTCATTTTGTGGTAAACCGAGGTTTCGTTGCCGATAAAATACAACGAATTGTACAATTTATCATCACAATAAGAAGGTGCACCTACAACAATGCAGACATCCCTCTCTTTTGCGATCGACTCTAATTTCTTAATCGCATCGTTTACCTCATCTTTCAGATTCTGGCATTCTTTGCCAATGTAACCTGTAAGAAATAGTTCGGGGAAAACAAACATATCTCCCTTTGATTTCTTGATGAGTTTATCTGCGCTATTCAAATTAATTCCGACTTCGCCGGGAATTGACTGAATTTGGCACATTACGACTTTCAGAGCCATGAGCCGTAAATGTCTCCTTTCATATTAATTATTCTGTTAGTTTCTTAAAGAATCCAAAGCAGATTTTATCTATCTGAAATCTCATTACGTAGGTGATGTCAAATAATATTCTTCCCCACATCACAAAAGACGATGTTTCACAGCTCGTGTCCTTCATAAAGAACACAATAAAGAATATCGGATGCGACGGAGTTGTTATCGGACTCAGCGGAGGATTGGATTCCGCGGTAACCACAAAACTCTGTATCGATGCAATTGGTGCGGATAAGGTTCTCAATGTTTTCATGCCCTCAAGGGTAACTCCTCATGAGGATTACAAGTCTACTTCGGAACTTTGCGGACAGTGGGGAACCGAATACAAGGTAATCGATATCCAGCCTATGGTGGATTCATTGATTTCCGTTTTACTTTCGGATGTGGAAGCACCTCTCGAACGCGGAAATATTTCTGCCAGGTGCAGAATGATCGTTTTGTATAATTTAGCAAAAAAGCGTAATTATATCGTTATGGGAACGTCGAATCAGAGTGAAATCCTCATGGGATACTTCACTAAATTCGGAGACGGAGCATGTGATGTAACACCTTTGGCAAATCTTTACAAAACACATGTTCGCGAAGTTGCGCGCATGATCGGAATTCCAGAAAATATCATAGAAAAACCTCCGACCGCGGGATTCTGGGAAGGACAAACTGATGAAATAGATATGGGAATGACATACGATGAGTTGGATTCAATTCTTTACAGTTTGGAAGAAGACATGTCAGATCGCGAGATTGCAAAATCCACGGGCATGCCTTTGGAAAAGATTTCGGAGGTCCGGGAAGTCGTCCGTACCATGGAACATAAGAGACTTCCTCCCGTCAGACCCGGAATTTACTTGGATTGAGAGTCAATCCAAGTCTGGATATCGCCCAAACTTTTATTAACAACTTAGATATCCAAGGCTTATTATAAGCTCCTGTAGTGTAGCGGCCAATCATGGAGCCCTCTCAAGGCTTCGACTCGGGTTCAAATCCCGGCAGGAGCACTAGTCTTTTCAAATAAGACTTGCTTTTACAACCTTTGTGCCGTATTTCTTTTGAGTAAGTGCCTGGCATGTTGCTTCGACTTTCGTAGCTTCGATATCAAGAAGTGAGATATTTTCTCCCATGATTATTGTACCGATTTCCACATTTGAAAGACCTGCGTTCTGCATAACGAATTTGCAGATTTCCGCTTTACCGACTTTATCCGCATTTCCAAGATTGATTTCAATCTGAATCATCGGTGCTTTCTTGGGTTTTTTACTCTTTTTGTTATTGTTGTTATTGGTATTTTCTGTGGATTTAACAACTTTGGGAACGGCTTTAGGTCTTTTCAGATCATCCATTCTTGTAATGATTTTGATATCCAAAGGTTCGATTTCTTTATCGATGACCCTTTCGATTCTTTTGAGCATACCCGATTCTCCCCTGTCGTTGGGGATAACGAATGTAACTGCCATTCCTTCTTTTCCCGCTCTTCCGGTTCTTCCGATACGGTGAACGTATGTTTCGGGTTCGTCGGGCATATCGTAGTTAACGACGCAATCAACATCGTCGATATCCAATCCGCGTGCCGCAACATCGGTTGCAACCAAAACATTGATTGATCCTGCTTTGAAAGATTTAACAACCTTTTCTCTTTTGTTCTGAGCAACATCACCGTGGATTTCTCCTACGCAGTATCCGTCCGTAGTCATTTTCTTGGCTACTTGGTGAACTTTACGTTTGGTGTGACAGAAAACAATTGTTTTTGGATTGTCTTTTTCAAGAATTGTGTAAAGTGCGTTGCGTTTACTGTCTTTGTCTGCCATAAGATAGTACTGAGCGGTAAGATCCAAAACCAATTCATCTTTGGAAACTAACAGTTCTTTGGGATTGTTCATCTGTTTAACTGCCAATTTCTTGATTTCGGGAGACATGGTTGCCGAGAAAAGCATGGTGTGACGCTGTCTCGGAGCTTTGTTGAGAATGTAATCGATATCTTTGGAGAATCCCATATCCAACATACGGTCGGCTTCATCGAATACGACGGTTGTGAGTTTGCTGAGATCCAAATCTCCGCGGTTAAGGAGATCTTTAAGTCTGCCGGGAGTTCCGACGACAATATCCACACCTTTATGCAATGCGGAAATCTGAGGTGTCATTCCGACGCCTCCGTAAATCGCAAGACAGCGGTGTTTTGTATATTTGGAGAGTTTGACGAGTTCTTCGAAAACCTGGAGTGCCAATTCTCTTGTAGGAGTAAGCACGAGTACGCTGACATCTTTTGATCTGGTTTCGGGTTTTCCTAAAATGATTGAACCGTATGTTCCTGTTTTTCCAGTTCCTGTCTGAGCCTGGGCAAACAAATCCGAACCGCTCAATCCCACGGGTATTGCCGCTTCCTGAACCGGAGTAGGCTCACTCCAGCCCATGTCATTCATAGCTCTAACTACTTCTTTGCAAATACCCAAATCTTCAAAATATGTCACAATGTCAACTCTCTGTATAACGCGCGAATGTGCGTTATCACATCTGGGTCTAATATTCTTAGTATTTAAACTAGCGGTCATTCCGCAGGCTTTGCTTTAATCAGGGATGCAACGATTGTAATCAGAAGAACTCCGAGAATAAATCCTAAGGATACGGGTATATCGATGTGGTAGAATCCTGAAATAAGAAGCTTTACACCAACAAATGCAAGGATGATTCCGAGACCGTATTTCAAGTATCTCAAAGAGTTGAGAGATCCGTGGATCGCAAAGTACAAAGATCTGAGTCCTAAGATAGCAAAAATGTTGGATGTGTATATGATAAACGTATCCGTTGAAATTGCCAACACCGCGGGAATGGAATCTATTGCGAAAACAATATCGGTAAGTTCGATTACGATAATACAGAGAAGAAGCGGAGTCGCAACTCTCGCACCTTTGTAAATCGTGGTAAGGTGGCCACCGTCGAGTTCGGGAGACGAACGGAAAACTTTACTGATCCAAACAGCGGTTTTGTTGTTTTCTTCCCCTTCTTTTTTGAACATTGTCTTTAATGCAATAATCACTAAGAACGCACCGAAAACATACATCATCCAGTTGAAGTTGTTCATCAATTCGGCACCGGCAAAGATGAATATTGCTCTGAATACCAAAGCACCGATGATTCCGTAGAAAAGTGCTTTGTGCTGATATTCATCAGGGATTGCAAAGAATGCAAAGATGATGATGAAGACAAACAGATTGTCGACACTCATCGCTTTTTCGATAATGTATGCGGTGAAGTATTCCACACCTTTTGCGGAACCCATCGTAAAGTATACAAACACACCGAATGCAATCGCAAGGCTTATCCAAAATAAGGTGAGATAAATCGCTTTACGTGTGGAAATATGCTTGGAACCTTTGTTGAAAAGTCCTAAATCGAGAAGTAGCAAAAAGGCAACCAAAACAAGGAAGCCAATCCACATCGTAGAATCTACCATACAGGTGTATAAGAAAAAGAATATAAAAAATGGCCCGTGAGGACCGTAGGTTTAGTGAACGTGTCCCATTGCACCTGTAATCAGGATAATCGCACCGACAATTACGATACCGAGAACGACAAGAATGTAAGATCTGAGATCCTGATCCTTTCTGTGGAATGCTTCGGGCAACATATCGCAAAGCGCAACGAACATGAATGTTCCCGCTGCGAATGCTATGAACAATCCCACAATGCCTTCTACCGCAATCGAACCCATTGCAAGGAATGAAATTATTCCTGCGATCGGTGTAATCAAAGAGAACGCAACAAGATATGTGAAAATATCTTTCTTGGATCTGTCGCTGAGAAGGAATGTCGAAGACAACGAAAAGAGAACGACGAGTTTGTGTAAACACATACCGATAATTGCCATTGTTCCGATTTCTTCGCCGGCAATCATTGCGGCTGCCAAAGCAATACCGTCAACCGCGGCATGAACCGAAAGTCCGATGAATGCGGAAAGCGAAGCGAGGTTGTGTCCGTGTGTATCGTTACATCCTCCGCATGCACAAGTCTGCATGTGATAATGTCTGAGAATAAGATCTGCAGCCAAAATTACCAAAAATCCACCAAGAACGAACGTCATTACGGTTATCGGTTCATATCCTCCGTGTATTGATTCATGAATGGCCTGAGGCAAAAGCATCAAAAACAGAATTCCGAGGAATATTCCCGCGCTCAATGAAATAAGCAAATGAATCTGACGGTCGGTAAGTTTCCTCACAAATGGTAGGAAAGCTCCCGCAAGTGATACTGCGGTCACCACAAGCATACTTAGAAGAAACATTACAATTGGTTCCATATTGCGATTTAGGTTTTTATGTTATTAAAGACTTATGAATATGTTAATAACATTTGTGTCCTTTACACATATTTTGTTAATAACCCGAGGAATAAAAATGCCAATCATTAGTGTATCTTTGAACGATGACAACATCGCATCTTTAGATGAAATTCAAAAGGAGTACGGACTCAACGGAAGAAGCGAAGCGATCCGTGCAGCAATCCGTGCGGCGGAAGCCGAAGTAAGAGAAACCAAAAACATGTCGGGAACGGTTGAAGGCGTTTTAATTATCGTAAGAAAGGATCATAGCGACCCTTGGATAAGTATAATCCAACAAAAATTCGAAAAAGAAATCAAAACTCAGCTTCATTCCCACTTAGAAAATCACAACTGTTTGGAGATTATGTTAATCTCAAGTGATGCTGAAACTATGTCAAAAATGCTAAAAGACATCAAATCTACCGGAAAAGCCGACTATATTAAGTTTGTACGTGGATAATAGATTAGGTGTAACCTTTATTAATCATGATTGCGTATACATTATTTGGATGGGATAGCATGGGGTTTGAAAACCTACACAACAGTAGCGAAGGCGCTAGAAAACTTCGACAGAAGGTTACAGCTTTTGCTCAAAATATTAACGAGCCTGGAGATACACCAATGCCTGTGAGATCACTCTCCAATGCATTGTCTGGAATTTCGCTCCGTAAAGTAGCGCCATCAATCGCTCCTATATGGGCCGGAAAATCCGAAGAGGCTGTTGTTAAGACTAATGACAGTGGTTTCCAGATGTACAGTCTTGCGGATGAAAACGATGTTTTCATTATGTCCGTATCAGATGAAGAAAGATTCAACGGAATTTCATCGCAGTTAAGAAAGATCGAACCCGATCAATTTTCTGTGACGCATGAATTCGTCCCCGTAAAAGAGGATGAACTCAATTCTGATGAACTCGAATGCGAATTCGTTGCCGAATATGCTGCAGATATGTTCCTTAACGCAAGGGCACCTGTCTTAGAAACAGTCGAAGAAGAGGTTATCTTTTCGAATGTAGTTAATGAAGTAACTGTCGCAACCATTGACAAGGAAGAGTTCTTAGTTACGGAAGAGGTTGTATTTGCAGAACCTGCATTCATCGATATTTCCGCACTTATGGTACCTGTTGCAGTATCCGAAGAAGAGGTTATCTTTTCGGATGTGTACGACGAGGTAGCAATAGAAACCGTTGCCACAGAAGAAATCGTATATGCAGAACCTTCATTCATTGATATTTCTGCTTTGATGATTCCTGTTGCATCAGCACCAGCATTCGTTGACATCACTGCACTTATGGAACCTGTTGCAGAAGCACATTCTGAAGAGGTAGTTTCAAAACCCGCATTCATCGATATTTCTGCTTTGTTTACACCTGTTGCAGAAGCATCCGTCGAGGCTATCGAAGGAAGTTTCCAGGACATCGTATCGGCATCTGTGGATTCAGCGGTTGTAGGAGTTTCACTCATTACAGCAATTCCTCAGTTGGCAATGACATCTTCTGTTGCATCAGTGCCCGTGGTTGCAATCCCCGTATTTGAAGAAGAAGTAGTCGAAGAATCATATGATTCTGATGATTATGATTTCCTTCCTCCTTCAAGCGCACCTATCAGAAGAGCGCCCGGAGTTCGTTTCAACAATGAAGTAATGACCGCAGCCGTTACGGTTGCGGCAGTAGAATCTTCATGCGTACCTGCATTGGTACTCGAAGAAGTAGAATCGGAAGAGACATTCTTACCCGAACCTACATTCATTGAAGTTGAAGATGAAGTTTCCGGAGTGATGGAACTCACAATTCCTCAGCTCTCTGAAGATCTCGAAATGTTGGAAGTCGATACACCTGAAGTAAATGTATCCTACGACGATGGACTCGAAGCATTGTGCATGCTTCCCGAAGTTCAGGATTGTGCTCCTGAATCTACTGTTGTTTCGTTTACATTTGCCGGAGTCGAATCCAACAATTTGGGAACATCCGTAAACTTTTCATTCGGATTCTAATCCGAAATACAAACCTCTTATCCCATTTTTCTATTTTTCACTTCAAGTTTAAAGTGAACTTTAAAATATTTCTATAAAATACCAATTCTATGGATTTACTGAGTGTTCTCATTATGTTGGTCGTCCTTTTAGCGTTGGCTAAGGTCGGCTCGATGGTGTTCACACGGTTCGGCGTCCCCGGTTTGGTGGGAGAAATTCTCATAGGTGTCTTGATTGCCAATTTGGTAATCGGAGATACAACCATTCTTGAGATGCTCGGAATCTTTATCGGTTCCGAAGGCGTCGATCCGAGTTCGAATTATGTGATTTTGTATACCCTTGCAGAAATTGGGGTTATTTTCCTCTTGTTCGCAGTAGGTCTAGAAACCCGTGCCAAAGATTTGATGTCGGTTGGAAAAGCCGCATTCCTCGTGGCAATATTGGGAGTCGTACTTCCATTCATATTAGGTTTCATTGTAATCATGGTTAAAGACGGAAACATGCTCGAAGCATTGTTCCTCGGAGCGGCAATGGTTGCAACAAGTGTCGGAATTACGGCCCGTGTAATCAAAGATATGAAATTATCCGATGCACGCGAATCCAGAATTATTATCGGAGCTGCGGTTATCGACGATATTCTCGGTATGATCATTCTTGCAATCGTTGTAGGAATGGCAAAGGCCGAAACCAGCGGAGAAGCATTGTCTATCGTTAGCATTGCAACAATCGCCATAGTAGCGGTTGCATTCGTCGTTGTGGTCCTTCTTTACTGCTTGAAGATAAATCCCATTCTTTACAACAAGATTATGGAATACAAGCAGGCAAAGCTTGCTAAAGCAGATGGTAAGCCCATTCATCACATGGATATGTTTGCAATCGCAATCATTGTTTGTCTTGCATTATCCGCATTGGCAGAAATCGTTGGATTGGCAGCAATCATCGGTGCTTTCCTTGCAGGTATGATATTTGCGGATCACGCACACGAATGGAAACTCGAAGCAAAAGTCGAAAGTATTACAGACTTCATTTTGCCTTTGTTCTTCATTAATGTTGGACTTATGGTCAACTTATCGGCATTCACGAATGTTGATATTATCGTCCTCAGTTTGATTGTTATCGTTCTTGCGGTTATTTCAAAATTGGTTGGTTGCGGACTCGGAGCAAAACTCGGAGACAAATCCTTGGACAAAGATAGTTGCCGTATAATCGGTGTAGGTATGATTCCCCGTGGGGAAGTAGGTATCATCGTTGCAACCATCGGTTACTCCACATATCATATTTTGACTCCCGAACTTTATTCCGTTGTCATATTCATGTCCGTGGTAACAACTATCATCGCACCTCCGATTCTTTCGAAGATGTTCCGCAAGAAATATCCGGAAGACATGTGGGCCGATGCAGGAATTTAAACAGAATCAATTTTGTTTAAAGATCAAAGTCAACAAACACTTTAAAAAACAGGGGCTTAAAATCCCCTGTTATTTTTAGAATTATTTTCGAGATTTTTGTTGTGGCATATCATAACAGATTTTTAAAACTTGGAAAAATATGTAATGAGATTTTAAAACAGAAGTGAAAGTTTCAAAAATAAATATTAGTTCTATAGAATCGATAACCAAGTTGGAGATTATTGTGGATGAAAAACATGTGTTAAAAAAGTGTGGCCAAAATCTTTGTTGGCGATAACGCGGAAATCGGCCACGATACTGGGAATGCTAAGTTATAGATAATGCTAACGGCTAAAAATCGTAAAATCAATGATATTTTTCACAAAGCCTTCGCTATTCTAGTAAAACAAAATGACGCAAAGCGTCGAATTAAGGTTTAAGCTACGGGCCAGAATGTCTGGAGAACCATAACGATAACTATGGCTGCGATAGCCAAGCCAATTACGAATTTGGGACTGATCTTGATACCTTTCTCGTTTTCGGTATCGAAGTACCTTACAAGACCGGCTGCAGACTGAAATCCACTGTCGTTTTTCTTTGCCATTAAAAACTCGATAGATTTTGGATATAAATATATTGGCTCGTTCTCTTTATATAATAAACGGCGCAAGGACCGAAAGTGTCTTTTATATATCATCCATACTCGAATTTGATACAAATGCATTGGGCAGACGTAGTGGCAAAAGATTTGGCAGATAAGTACGAAAATCCCCTCATAGCAACTGGAATTAGTCCTACCGGAATTATTCACGTAGGAAGTCTCAGAGAAGCTATTACCGGCGAATCCATTCGCAGCGCGGTAGAAGGACTCGGTAAAAATGTTAGATTGATCTATCTTATCGATTCATTCGATCCTTTGAGAAAGAGATACGATTTCCTTCCCGAATCTTTTGAACAGTACGTAGGTATGCCTATTTCCCGCATACCATGTCCCTGCGGAAAACACGACAATTACGCCCACCACTTCGTTCAGCCTTTCCTTGACGCAGTAGATTCTTTGGGAGTTCACTGCGAAATCATTTGGACCCACGAACTTTACGAAGAAGGCAAATTCGCAGAATGTATCGATATGGCAATCACAAAGAGAGAGAAAGTAATCGAGATTCTTCACGAAGTTACAGGTAAAGAAGCAAATCCCAATTACGCTCCTTACAACCCCATTTGTTCAAAATGCGGTCGTTTCGCCACAGCCGATTTCACGGATTACAAATTCCCAATGGTTAGATACTCCTGTTCCTGCGGTGTTTGCGGAGAAGCAGACATCAGGAAAGCAGAAGGAAAGCTTACATGGAGGCTTGAATGGCCCGCAAAATGGAAGATTTTCGGAACCGGTGCAGAACCCTTCGGAAAAGATCACGCAGCAGCAGGAGGTTCACACGATTCAGGAAAACGTATCGTATCCGAAATCTTCGATGGTGTTGCACCCCACCCTATTCCTTACGAATTCGTTCAGCTTAAAGGCGTAGGACAGATGCACAAATCTTTGGGATCTCCCGTTACAGGTTTGGATGCCATTAACATGACACCTCCCGAAGTTCTCAACTATCTGTTCCTCAGGGTAAATCCCGAAAGACACATCGATTACGATTCCGGTCTTGGAATTTTGGATATGGCCGATGAATACGATAGAATGGAGAAATTGTTCTTTGGCGGAGAATTCTCCGAAGTGGAAGAAAACAGCGTACGTGCATACGAAATCGCACAGCACAATAATGTTCCAGAGAAAATGCCCTTGCAGATTCCCTACAGACACTTGGTAAACGTTGTTCAGATGGCTGATGATTTCGATGGCGTAATGGAAGTCCTCGCACGCACAGAAGATATGTCTGTCGCAAACGAAGAAGACCTTAAGAGACTTAAACGCAGAGCAGAGTGTGTAAGATTCTGGCTCAACGGTTTCGCACCCGATATGGTCAAGTTCTCCGTATGTTCATCGGTTCCTGCAGGTGTTGAACTTTCAATGGATGAGAAGATCTTCTTCAAGACTCTTACCACAAGGATGATGGAATGCGCATGGGATGCGGAAACAATAAGCAAGATTATTTCCGATACCGCAAAAGAATCACCTATCGGCGGAAAGAAAGGATTCCAGGCTCTGTATAAGATTTTCATCGGAAAAACCGCAGGACCCAGGCTTGGAAATTTCGTTGCAAGTATGGATCGCAACTTCGTCATGAACAGGTTGAACCAGGCATCACAGTAAACAAATTTACCCCCTCGAAAGAGGGGGATTTTTAATTAAAATTCAGGACCGTTCCATTCCGGTTCGGTTTCTTTAAAAAAAGCGGATACGAACAAAGGATAGTGTTCGATTCCATTTTCATCCACTGAAATATTGGAATTTTCCAATTTGATTTTGCGAGCAATATCGAAAACCTTTGATGATTTTTCAATAGAGGGAGCATTTCTTTCTTTTCCTGATTTGACTTCTATAGCAACAATTCCTTTCGTTCCTTCGATAACAAAATCCAATTCCATTTTATTATCGCCTTTTTTCTTTTCATAATAGTATGGATCAAAACCATCTTTTTTAAGACACTCCATTACAACATTTTCGGTTATCGCTCCCATGTTGTATGAAATATCATTTTCATAGATTGCCTTCATGGTATTCGGACCGTACATGTGCATAAGCATTCCCGTGTCCGAAAGATAAACTTTAAAACTGTCTTTTTTGACATTAGACATTATCGGAGATGCGGGTTGTTCCAAACCGTAGCAGAAATTTCCGTACCCCGCACCTTTGATCCAGAGTAAATTTTCCATATATTTTTCAGAAGATTTTCTGCTGCCTTCTCCTTCAATTCTGGAGAACATGTATTTTTTATTCGATTCTCTCAATTGGGCAGGAATAGAATCAAAACAATTTTCGGTTTTGATTTTGTTCATCCCGGAGTTATATCTTCTGATGTCTTTTTTACAAGAGACAATAATATCCGAAAGAACTTTTCCTGTTTGTTTGTAGTTATCCGTATCTACAAACGTTTGCACAGCCTCCGGCATACTACCTACAATCATAAAATCCCTGAATAAAGTTTCAAAGGTTTTCAAAACAAATGGATCAATCGGTGTTTTTGTTTTTACATTCAAACGTACTTCTTCGATAATTTCCGAAGATATGTTTTTAGCCCAAAGAAATTCTTCGAAATCCAAAGAATACATCGTAATATGCTCTTCATATCCAAGAGGTATGAGCGGAGCCGGATTTTTATTATTCAAACAGGGAATTTTTACTCCGAGAAGAGATCCAGACGCAATTACATCATATTTTCCGGAATCCGTAAACGATTTTAACGAACTGTATGCTTCGGTACATTCCTGTATTTCATCCAAGAAGATCAAAGTTTTTCCAGGTTCTATTTCTTTGTCGTTGAACTTTAATTTCAATCTTTTTATAATGGTCTCGGCATCGATATTTCCTTCAAATATTGATTTGGATTCAATGTCGTCGTTAAGATTCAATTCTATAAAATGGTCATATTCTTTTCCGAACTCGCGGATAATATGTGTTTTTCCGACTTGCCTTTGTCAGGAAACAACAAGACATTTATGAGGTCGATTTTTCCACTTGACCAATTCAGAATAAATCTTCCTTTTCAACATGTCTTTTAAATATAGTTGGAACTATTTGTAAATAACTACAATTTATACCAGGAACTTATTGTAGATTTCTACAATTTGTACCAAAATAAAGTAAAGGGGGATAACCCCCCATTTGTTTACAAAATTCCCATATCTGTAAGTTTTTCGGGAAGATATTTGTCCGTAACGAAATTCAAACCGTATTTGGCCAAGGCCTGCTGTTCAGATTTCTTTTTCATTTCAAGCATTGCCTGAATTTCGGAAACCCAGAATTCGTCAGTAAATCTTGGATCGGAAAGTTCTGCTTTCAATGCGGCAATATCTTTGTCCGATAATTTATCAGTAGGGAGATCGTAGTTCAGAATATCCGATGCGGTGATTCCGATGTATTGTGCTGCAGGTGTAGCAAGATAGTCGGAAATGTGTGCTGTTTTAATTGCACCGTATGCAACGGATGCAAAAATCCTGAATGACCAAGGATCACCGTCAGTGAACACAGTGGTGGGAAGATTCAATTCCGTATTCAATCTCTTTATGAGACGTCTCGTACTTCTTGCGGGCTGACCTCCGAGGTGGACAAGAATACAATTGTAGCGTTCGGGGAATCCGTTTTCGATAAGCCTAGCGAACATACCACCTGTCTCAATGGCCATAACAAATTTGGCATCTGTTTTTCCAAGTTCGAAGTTTTCTTTCTCAACATTGTATGGAATTGCAAAACCTGTTTCCGCAACATCATCCATGCAGTTGAATTTCTTCATTCCTTTTTTGGTCATGGTGCTGATATCAATGTTTCCATAAACGTGAGCACCGCTTTCTTCGGGACGGAGTTTGAAATCTTCTCTCATACATTTTGAAACGATTTCCAAATCTTCTGCAAGAAGATTACTTTCATCCTGACTGTGGAATTTAGCATAGTTCCAGCCTTCCGAAATGTAATACATTTCTCTTAAGGTGGATGATTTTCCTTCTTTTATCATTTCATTGATAAAATCTGCAGTGTAAGCGGTTCTGAGCATCATGTGTGCTCCCTGAACCGTTTTGGCGGTACGGGATGTCATCAAATCTCCGTATTTCCATACATCAGTTGAAGGATCGAATTCGATATTCTTTTTGGATCTGAGTGGAAGTTCCATCAATGGAATTTCTCCACCGTTAAGTTGATCGTAAATTGAACCGACGATAGATTCAAGGTTATCCATCGCTTTCTTTTGCCTTTCATTCATCTTCGTCAAGGTTTTCCGCCTCCTGTACTTCTTCAGGTTCGTCTTCTTCGACGAAGTCATCGGTTTCAACAATTTCCAATCCTTTTATTCCCCAATCTCCGGGTAAGGCTTCGGCCCCCATGATTAGAATGGGATTTATTCCTGAAATGTAAACATCTTCTGCACTGAATGTGTCAGCCAAATCACCATTGAGATCGAATTCGATATCAATGTGTGTGCTGGGTTGAAGATTATTGATTTCCCAGTTCACTTTTCCCTCGTCATTTATATCGATGAAATAGGGGTTGGTAAACAAAGACAGATTAACACACTCTTTGGGAACCTGCATATGTAATCTCAATGTACGTTCCTGTGTCGTATAGTTGTAAACACGATATCTGATCAAACGTTTGGTCTTTCCCTGTTTCTTTGTTTCAGGTTCAATCCAAACAACGTTCATGATTTTACTGATTGTTCTGCTAAGATCCGGAACCGGTTTGTTGAGCATTTCCGCGCTTTTGCTTGCAAGTGCGGGAAGAATTTCCTGAACGATTTCAAATTTAGCATGTGTTTTGTTTTTCCTTTCCATCTTGTTAAGATGGCTTTTGAGATTCCTTGCACATAATCTGAGTGCAAGATTAATTTCACTTTGAATCTCAGGAAGATTAGCAACGGCTTCTTTTCCTTCCGATGTGAAAGGAACTTTGGTAGATGCAATATGCACGAGGATGATTGCGGGTCCGTACGGAATACCTTTACCACCTCTCTGTTCCAAACCGTATCTGCGCCAATCCATATTTTCAATTGCTTTTGTAATTGCACATGCACCCTGTTGATACAACAAAGGAACACGGTTTGCAAACCTGAGAATTGATACCTGACTGTCGCGGGGAAGGTCTCCACCGTAAACAATACCTACTTCAATCGCGAACGGATTTCCGTTAGCGGCTTTAGGTGCTCTTGTTACGGGTGTGGCATAATAATCGGGACGCAGTCCTTCCAAGACGTGCATTAAACCCTTCTTAATCAGAGTTTCACCGATGGGTGAAAGACAATCCGTAGGGGGAGCCATAATTTTTACTGTTTCAATGGCTTTGATGATATCTTTACAATTGTCTCTTGTAAGTTTTGCGGGTTTGGTTTCCGGCTTAACTTCAGCTTTACTTAAAATTTCATCAACGATTCTGTCCGTAATTCTGGAGAAATCGTTTTTCAAAAGAGCTTTAACTGTTTTCTGCTGGGTATTTGCAGCATATCTCTGAAGATCTCCAATTTCCATTCCTTCGGGATGTGGTTTAATCTCCTTGGATTTCGGAGGCATTATTTCCGTTGCCCTTTCAAAAAGGAACATTTTTCCATCGGGGTCGCGGAAAGTAATTTTTGCATGCGGATTCACGATAGCCGTGTTTTTAAGATATTCGAAAATAGACTGTTTTCCAGTGATATAACGGCCTTTGATGCAGTATTCGATACACGTTCCGTGTTCTTTTCCTTCCCATGTAAATGCGGTATCATTTGTGATAACAGGACGATTTACCTTTGTATCAATAACAATGTCCATCTGCCATGCAACTTCGTCTTCTCCTTCGATTTTGGACATGACGTGCGCAGGTTTTCCGGTTGTTGTGTTTCCATACATAACCGTGGCGGAAATACCGATACCCTGTTGACCTCTGGATTGTCTCAATGCGTGAAATCTGGATCCATACAGAAGACGACCGAAAACATTAGGCATCATTTTGTGAACGATACCCGGACCGTTATCTTCAATTTTTACGGTAAAATCATCATCTTCCAAACGTTTCATTTCAACAATGATGTCCGGAAGTATGTTTGCTTCCTCACAAGCATCAAGCGAGTTATCCACAGCTTCTTTAATTCCCATCAAAAGTGACTTCGAACGTGAATCAAATCCTAGAATGTGTTTGTTTTTCTCAAAAAATTCTGTTACAGATATCTCTTGCTGTTTGGTTGCAAGTTTATGGGCTATAGCTTTTGACCCATTTTTGTCCTTTGGGGTAATATCTTCTTCGTGCATCCAAAACGTTGAATGCACTGGAATTTTATAAATGTGATTGAAAAAAAGGAGGGCCGAAGCCCTCTTTTTAGTTTATTGCATCTTTTTACCGCATCTTGGGCAAGTTTCGAAATCACTTGGAACTTCTGCACCGCACTCTGAACATACAATGTATTTCGAGTTCTCGGGGTTTTCTTCCTCGTCATCGAATGATGCACCGCATTTAGGGCAAACTACCGCATCTGCGGGAACTTCTGCACCGCAATCCGAACATTCCATCCATTCCACTTTCTTGTGTTTGATTTCTTCAGGAACTTCGATGTATTCTCCGCACTTTCTGCAGCATACTTCTCCGGGCAAAACAACGGCACCGCATTTCTTACATGCGCCGTAACCCTGAGGATACAAACGTCCTTCGGCTTCCATTTTCACTCTTGCGTTTTCAATGACTTTTCTCATAATGAATGTTGCAAACAAGATGATGAAGAACACAATCATGATCATAACAACGCTGTATGCGTTACCGAAAAGACACAAACTTTGGATGTGGTCTTTGTCTGTGCTTTCATCTATATAGAATTTATAAGTATCCGTTTTTTCCACAGGTACGAGTTTTCCGTCTTCGCTTGTGGTCATCAAATCAAGATAGACCAAACCGAGAGTTCCGAATTCAACTTCTTTGGTTGCCTTCCAATATGTCTTCGTAGAGTCAGAGGAAGTTTCGGTTAACTTTATATGTTCATACTCCAAACTAGCAATATTTACAACATAATATCCAGCACCCATTACAGTATTGTAATGAACATATGGTTGATTTTTTCCACCAGATGTTGTATCAATCGGAGTTTCAGCTGTAAATGTAAGAACACCATCTTCGTATACAACATCCACATCTGTGAAAGTCTCGTTAGTCTGAGGTTCTGATCCAGCTTCAATCATGGGCATAGAAACAGCAAATGTTCCAAAGGCTACCGCTACAAGCATAAACACAACACCAAAAATGGTCATAACACGAACATCTTCGGCACCCATATAGTGAGGGATAAGATAAATCAACAGACCTACGAGGAAAAATCCACAGGCCGCACCTATTCCAAAATAGAGGAGAAGGAGACCAACAACGAATGCGATCACCATTCCGATGTATCCTCTTTTTTTCTTATCAAGGTTGATGAATTTCGTCATTAACCCTTCATTTGCAGTTGTCATTATTTGACGTAGATTCACTTGCTCTTAATACATTTTCGGTCTGATTTTTCCAGAAACTATATTTAAAAATAGGATAAATCCTAATATATCCTAGTTATAGAGTTGTCTTGAGGAGCAACAGTTGGCTACCATAGAAGAGCAGATAAAAGAGTTGGAAGAGCAGATTGCCAACACTAAATACAACAAGGCTACCGAAGGTCATATCGGTAAACTTAAGGCCAAGATAGCCAAGCTTGCGTTGGAAGATGAGAAGAGAAAATCTTCGAAAGGTCCGACAAAAGGTTTCTATGTTAAAAAAGCCGGAGATTCCACTGTTGCGTTAGTCGGTTTCCCCAGTGTAGGTAAATCAACCCTTTTGAATCAGCTTACAGGTGCAAAATCCGAAATCGGAGCGTACCATTTCACAACTCTTGATGTGGTTCCCGGTGTTCTCGAATACAACCACGCAAAAATTCAGATTCTCGATATGCCCGGTCTTATCAAAGATGCTTCCCGTGGTAAAGGAAGGGGAAGAGAAGTTATCGCAGCCGCAAGATCTGCGGATGTTATTCTTTTGGTTATCGACGTTTTCAATCCGGACATTTCTGTTCTTCTCAGAGAACTTTGGAATGCAGCAATCCGTCTTAATCAGGAAAAACCCGATGTGGTTATTTCACACTCCGATCACGGCGGAATTATAATCAAACCTACTGTTAAACTTACAAAGATAACCGTAGAAACCGCAAAAGATATGGTTGCAGCTTACGGACATGTAAATGCAAATGTGGTTATTCGTGAAGATATCAACGTTGAACAGATGTTGGATGTTCTTGCAGGAAACCGTGTTTACATCAAAGCCGTAATGGCAATCAACAAGGTTGATATCGCACAGCCTGGACAGTTGGAAAAAGCAATGAGTATGTATCCCGAATATATGCACATCCCACTTTCCGCAGCAACAGGTTACGGTGTAGAAGATCTCAAAGAAGGATTGTATCAGACAATCGATATGATTCGTGTTTACCTTAAACCTCAGGGTCAGGAAGCGGATTTGGAAGTTCCACTTATCGTAAAACGCGGAAACGATATCGGAGCTGTCTGCGAACAGATTCACAGAGATTTCCGTAACAATTTCAGATATGCAATGGTCTGGGGTAAAAGCGCAAAGTTCCCCGGTCAAACCGTTGGTATAGATCACGTTCTTCAGGACCAAGATATCGTTACAATCATCGTACGCAGATGATTTTCCCGTTTTCTGATAAACGTTTTATATTCTTTCTATATAACTCAGATTATGATTCAGCGTCCGCGTGGCACAAGAGACTTCCTCCCCGATGAAATGGAGATGCGCAGGTCATATGAAGCCAGGCTGAGAAACACGGCCCGTTCTTTTGGTTTCAGAGAAATTCAGACACCTATTTTCGAAGAATCGGAACTCTTCATTCTCAGATCCGGACCTAATATACTCAAAGAATTGTATTCTTTCGAGGACAAGGGAGGTCGTGAAATCGCACTCCGTCCCGAAATGACAGCATCTGCAATCAGATTGTTTGTCAACGGAATGAGTAACGATCCAAAACCAATCAAAGCTTTCTATTTCGGACAGTGTTTCAGATACGAAAGACCTCAGAGCGGAAGATACAGAGAATTCTTCCAATTCGGAGCCGAACTTATCGGTAGCAACGCAAACGCGGAAACCGATGCGGAAGTTATTGCGATGGCAGCTTCCATGATCCAGGCACTTGGATTGAAAGAATACAAAATCAGAATCGGACACATCGGTGTTCTCAGACAGAGAATCGCTGATGCGGGAGTTCCTTCCGAAAGAACCGCAGAAGTTCTTCAGAAACTCGATAAAAAGTTGTACGACGAAGCAGAACCCATTCTTCTTGACATGGGTGTATCTTCCGACGACATCAATGATATTTTCAGACTTACGGAAACAGTTGGCGGAAAAGAAGTTCTTTCTTCCGTTCCCGGAGAAACCGGTGAATATCTTTCTTCAATCATTAACATTCTCGAAGCAATGGGTGTAAACGATGTCGAAATCGATTTGGGCGTTGTACGTGGACTCGACTATTATACAGGAATGGTCTTCGAAGCAGAAGCACCCTCACTCGGAGCCGAGAAACAGATTTGCGGCGGAGGTTCTTATTCATTATCGGAACTCTTCGGAGGAGAAAAGGTATTCTCCACAGGTTTCGCAATAGGATTTGACAGAATACTCCTTGCAATGGAAAAAGAAGGCAACACATACGTTCCCGAAGGAATCGATGCATACGTTATCGCAACTTCCGATGATATGCGTCTCAAAGCTTCTTCCGTTGTAGCAGATCTTCGCAGAGCAGGCCTCCGTGCGGATATCGACATAATGGGACGTAAGATGGCAAAGGCAATGAAATACGCCTCATCTGCAAGAACAAAGTATGTTGTTATCGTCGGTTCCAAAGAAGCCGAAGATGAATCAGTAACTCTTCGTAACATGGAAACCGGAGAACAGAATCTCGTTAAGTTCTCCGAACTTGCAAAAACAATTCTCGGATGATTATTTCTGTGCGTCCATCTCTGCATTGAGCAGAGCATCCGCACGGGAAATCATCGGATTTTCTCTTCTAACGTGAGTGAATTTAACCGATGGTATCAAAGAAGACAACGCAACCGCGTCTTTGTTAAGATTTTTCAGATTCGGTGAAGATACTTTGAATTCTTTACGCATTTGTTTGATTACTATTTCAGAATCCATAACAAATTCTACTTCTTTTATCCCAAGTTCCAATGTTTTTGAGATTCCGGCAATCAAGCCTCTGTATTCGGCATAATTGTTTGTCTGGATTCCTAAAAACTCAGCATGCTCATAAATGACCTTTCCATCTTTCGTGGCAACAATGGCACACGCAGAAGGCCCGGGATTGCCCCTAGCGCCCCCGTCCGAGTAGAATACATACATCAGTATTCGAACTCCCTGACAACCTTGTTATCGGCATCTACGAGAACGACTTTTGCGTGTATGGGATCATCCGTGAGTTCGTATCCCATAATGATAATTTTATCGCCGATATCACAAAGGTGTGCGGCTGCACCATTTAGTGCAATAATTCCGGAGCCTCTTTCTCCTTCCAAAACATATGTTTCGAAACGGTTACCGTTGTTTACATTGGCGATGTAAACTTTCTCGCCAATCCATATGCCAGCCTTCTCTACAAGATCTGCATCAATGGTGATACTGCCCTCATAATCAAGGCGTGTTTCCGTAACGGTTGCCCTGTGAATTTTACCGCGAAGCATCCAGCGCATAAACACCTCTAAAGTATCGAGATAAAAGAGACTTTCGGTCCTAATCAAAAATCAATAAGCATTGACTTTGGAAAAAATGTGTAAACGCTCAAAACAAATGAGCGCCCCGGACGGAATTCGAATCCGTGTCGAAGCCTCGACAGGGCTTCATGATAGGCCACTACACTACCGGGGCAGCAAAATAGGGATACATAAGCAGTATATAATCCTTGGGTAGGTTCGGCTGACCCAGCCTATTCTGACACTTAAATATAGTCAACCAAACCTTATTATTTACGGCCGTATCTTAGGTATTAGGGAATAAAATGGCAGATACAACAATTGGAGATTACATGGTTCGCGACGTCCAGACTGTCGGACCAAATATGACAGTTGCAGAAGTAAGAGAGAAAATCATCTCATCCAATTTCCATGGTTTTCCAATTGCTGAAAACGGATATCTATTGGGATTCGTAACAGCCAAAGAACTTTTAAGATTTGTAGATCAGCCCGATGCAAAGATGAGAGCCGTAATGAAACGCGGAACACTTTGCGCAATTCCTTCAATGGGTGTCGAAGACGCCACCCGTATTCTTTTCAGATATGGATTAAGAAATCTCCCTGTAGTAGATGATGATCGTAAGCTCGTGGGGATTATTTCCAACATCGATATTGTTAGATCTCAGATTGAAAAAGCTCGTCCCGGAAAAGTGATGAGTGTAAAGAACTTCTTGGAGCAACAGAATGGAATCAGATTGAGAGTATCTAATGCCGATATCCCTATTGCAGAATTGTTGCCAACTCAAAAAGAAGTTTACATGGACGAACTTATCGGTCGTCAGTATGAAATCAAAAGAGGTTTGTACGAACCTTTGATTGTTGTAAAAAGACGTAACGGATATTTGATTGTAGATGGACACCACCGTGCAATGGCAGCAAAGCGTGCAGGCACAGAAATGTTCAAAGCAATCGTTCTTTCCCCCAATGATTCCGATGTAATGTTGGGATTGGAAAGAACCGCAGACAAATGGGGTCTCAAATCCCTCGATGATGTAAACATAATCGAAGGTGCAAAACATCCGTTCATGGAGATTACAACGATGCTTCTTCCACCTGATGAAGCGGCAACAATCAATGCAAGATTGGTTGGTTAATCTTCTATGAAGACGTATCTACGTTTTCCAACGGTTTTCTTACCGTATTCGATTCCTACCTGGGGACATCCGCTGATACAGGACATGCAGTGAATACAATTATTGTTCCATGTCGGACCATTTTCTGTAATAATTATTGCATTTACAGGACATTCGTCTGCACATCTTGAGCATCCGATACAATCTCCAGTTACACAGAATTTATCGGATTTAATTATGAAACGGCGGAATAATGGATTCGCAACGGTGCTTTCAAAGAATCCTTTTACAGGGTATGAAGGTGGAACAAGATCTTCATTCTCAAGAATTGTATTGGCTACGGTTTCAACAACTGTGTCTGCTTTCTTTACAATCTTTGAACATTCTTCGATATTCGGTGCCTTAAACAGAACAATATAGTTTTCAGGCATAAGAATTTCCGCGGTTCCTCTGTAATTCAGATTTAATTTTTCACACAATTTTTTTGCATACACGGGTGCATTTCCGATATCGTTTCCGCAGGTGAGAACAAAATAAACATCTTTGTTATCTTTGAATTCTGCTACTGAGAGGAAATTTTCCATAATTTCTGGAAGTCTCCATCCGTGAGTCGGAGAAACAATAATCGTTGGTTTTTCAGAATCAATAACTACCCTTTCTCCGGAATTGATGCTGATTATATCTTCATTAACAATTTTTCCAATTGCTGATGCAACATGTTTGCTGTTCCCGGTTCCAGTAAAAAAGTAAATCATAATTTCACCAAAATAAAATATAGAGGGGATATCCCCCTTTTATGTTTAAAGTTTGTTTCTGAGTGTTCTGAGATCTTTCAGAATAACTTTCTGTTCGACGGAAGCGATGAGCTTCTTGGTCTTGATGAAAGTATCAGGGTTCAAAGAAATACTGTCGATTCCTTCTTCGATAAGGAACTCGGTAAATTCAGGATAAACCGAAGGACCCTGTCCGCAGATACTGACGGGTTTGCCGTGCTCGTGTGCGACTTTAATCAACTGAGCAATGGCTCTCTTGACACCTTCGTTTCTTTCATCGAAGTATCCCATACGTCCGAGGATATCGGAATCCCTGTCGCTTCCCATTGTGAGTTGGGTAAGGTCGTTGGATCCGATTGAGAATGCATCACAGTATTTGCAGAATTCATCGGCCATGAAGATGTTAACAGGAACTTCAGCCATGAAATAGAGCTTGAAGTCGCGTGATCTTTTGAGACCGTTTTCTTCCATCATTTTTGTAATCTCGATTACTTCTTCCACGGTTCTTACGAAGGGAAGCATAACATAGAGATTCTTCATTCCCATTTCTTCTCTTACTCTTCTGATAGCTTTGAGTTCGCAGATGAATGCTTCGCGGTAGTTGTCGGAAACATATCTTGAGCAACCTCTCCATCCAATCATAGGGTTGGATTCCATAGGTTCGTAATCGGAACCGCCCTTCATGTCGCGGTATTCGTTTGTTTTGAAATCAGAAGTTCTGAGAACAACGGGCCTGGGGTAGAAAGATCTTGCAACCTTTCCGATACCTTCTGCGAGTTTGTCTATGAGTTCATCGCCTCTGCCTGCCTCGATAGCTGCACAGGGGTGTTCTCCGATGTAGTTGGTGAAAAGGAACTCGCTTCTCATAAGACCGACACCATCGCAGGGGAGTTTTGCAACATCATCTGCTTTAGTGGGCATACTGAGATTGACCATAACTTTGGTTCCGGTAGGAGGAACAAAATCCGAAAAGACTGCGCTTGCCGCGGGAACATCTTCTTCAGTGTTCTTTTTGATCTCTCCTTTGTAAACTGTACCTGTGGTTCCGTCTACGGTGATTGTCATTCCGTTTGCCAAAATATCGGTTGCGTTTCCGGTACCTACAACACAAGGTGTTCCGAGTTCTCTGGAGATAATTGCTGCGTGACAGGTCATACCTCCTTCGTTGGTAACGATTGCAACCGCACGGCTCATTGCAGGAACCATGTCGGGCATAGTCATGGTTGTTACGAGAACGTCTCCGTCTTTAACAACGTCAAGACTCATTGTTTCATCGTAAATTACGACCTTACCTGATGCGAGACCGGGACTTGCTCCGAGACCGGATGTGATAACTTCTTCGCTTGAAATGTTGGTTCCAACACTTTCATTTGTATCTGCATTACCTACGGCTGTGATAGGTCTTGCCTGTACGATGTATACAACACCGTCTTCGACACACCATTCCATGTCCATTGGTCTTTCGTAGTGAATTTCGATCTGGCGGCCGATTTCAGCCAATTCGAGAATAATCTGATCGCTTACTTTCTGTACCTTTTCCATGCCTGAAGGAACATCTTCTTTCACAGTGTTTCCTTTTGCATTTTTGGTGTATTTCCATTTCTGAGTGGATATTCTCTTGTTAGTAATATCCATTCTGGATTTATCAATTGTATAGGTGTCGGGTGTAACTTCTCCGCCGACAATTGCTTCTCCGAGACCGTAGCCTCCTTCGATAACGATGTTTTTCTTTCCTGTGTTGGGATCGAGTGTAAACATGATACCGGAAATTTCGGAGTTGACCATTTTCTGAATGACAACTGCAAGTTTCACATCTTCGTGTGCGAATCCCTGTTTTTCACGGTATGCGATTGCACGAGCTGTGAAAAGTGAAGACCAGCATTTTCTGATTTTATCAAAAAGGTCGTCAATATCTCCAACGTTAAGGTATGTTTCCTGCTGTCCTGCAAAACTTGCATCAGGAAGATCTTCTGCTGTTGCGCTTGATCTTACCGCAACAAAAATCTTCTTTTTCTTGGACATAAGGTTGTAGTTAGATTCAATTTCTTTCTTGAGGTCTGCAGGAATGTCGAAAGTCTCAAAGAGATTTCTGATACGAGCAGACGCATCGGCAAGACTCTGATCGGATTTTTTATCGATTCCTGAAAGCTCCTCGTTGATTTTTTCCATTATTTTACTTTCTTTAATGAAATAGTCATAGGAAGCTGTAGTCAGTACGAATGCGTGAGGGACAGGGAAACCTGCGGATGTAAGTTCTCCGAGATTGGCTCCTTTTCCGCCTACGGCCGGGATATCCGATACACGCAGGTTTTGTACGTCGATGATATTTTCCATTGTTTCACCTTTGTTATAAGAAACTGTTTCGCAAGCATTTTTGCCGCGTCTAAATGCCTTATATTCGTTGTAGATAATAACCCTTTACCCAGCCAACTTAAAAAATTGTATGCTTATGTACGTTTTAACGTACGTATCAAAAATAACGATTCAGAAATTAGACTACGAAATTCGTAATTTAATTATTGGTTTTCTCTGTTTTCTCGTATTTTTTTGATTTTTTTATCAGCCACTATACCCTAATAATACAAGAGTATAAATCATATTGCGCCATTTCGAAAAAATAGATGGTTCCTATGAACATAGAAATACGTTGGCATGGAAGAGGAGGACAGGGAGTAGTCACGGCAAACGAGATTCTCGCTGAAACCGCAATCAGTGCAGGAAAGTACGTTAAGGCTTTTCCGGAATTCGGACCTGAGAGAATGGGAGCTCCAATCAGAGCATTCACCAGGATTTCAGAAACGCCTATCAAAGTCCACAGTCAGGTTTACGAACCCGATATCGTGATTATTTTGGACGGAACTCTTGTTGGTAAAGTCGATATGCTTGGTGGCTTGAAGAAAGACGGATTCGTTCTTGCAAATTATGCCGGAACACCCAAAGAACTTCAGGAAGCATTGGGTACAGATGCAGAATGTCACACTCTTGATGCTACTGCCATCTCTATGGAAGAAATCGGTAAACCCATGGCAAACACCGCCATTTTGGGTGCTTTGACAAAGGTAAGTCCTTTGGTATCTTACTCCGCATTGGAAGATCAGATTACCACAAAATTCACAGGAAAACTTTCAGACAAAGTAATCGTAAAGAACCTTTCAGCTCTTAAGAGAGCATTCGATGAGGTGCAGTAAATGGTAGAATTCAAAGACATGATTATCGGAGGCCGTGTAAACACACCCGGCAATGCCGAAGATTTCAAAACAGGCGACTGGAGATCATTGGTTCCCGTAGTAGATATGGAAAAGTGCATCGACTGTCTCACATGTTGGATTTACTGTCCTGATGACTGTATTCTTATTAAAGACAACAAAATGACCGGAATCAAACTTTCGCACTGCAAAGGATGCGGAATTTGTGTAAACGTCTGCCCCAAGAAGGCAATTTCACTTCAGGAGGAGTAAATATGGTTTCAAAAGATATCGCAATAAACGGTGACTCTGCAGTCGCACTCGCATGGAAGCAGATTAACCCTGATGTTTGTGCTGCATACCCCATTACACCTCAGACAATCATCGTAGAAAGATATTCAGACTTTGTAGCAGACGGAGAAGTAGATACAGAATTCGTTTGTGTAGAATCTGAACACAGTGCTCTTACAGTCTGTACCACATCTGCATCTGCAGGTGCAAGGACATTCACCGCAACAGCCTCTCAGGGTCTTGCCTACATGTGGGAAATGCTTCCCATTACCTCGGCAATGAGAGTTCCTATGATTATGGCTGTAGCAAACAGAGCAGTTAGCGGACCCATCAACATCAACAACGATCACGGAGATGTAATGGCAGCAAGAGATTGCGGATGGATTACACTTTTCTCTGAGAACGTTCAGGAAGCATACGATATGTCCATCATCGCACCCAGGATTGCAGAACACCACGATGTTCAGCTCCCCTGTCTCGTAAACCTTGATGGTTTCATTCTTACTCACGCGATTGAGAGAATCACACCTGTTGAAACACACGATGTGAAGAAATTCGTCGGTGAATACAAGCCCTTGTATCCTCTCTTGGATCACAAGAACCCAATTTCACACGGACTTATGGATGCACCCGACTTCTACTACCAGCACAAGTATCAGATGGTCCTTGCAATGGAAAAAGCATACGAAGTTACAAAGGATGTATTCAAGGAGTTCGAAGAACTCACTGGAAGAAAATACGAACCCGTTACCGGATATATGTGCGAAGATGCAGAATATATCGCAATCGTCATCGGTTCAACTTTCGGTACAATGAAAGCAGCAGTCGATGAACTCCGTGCAGAAGGATACAAGGTTGGATGCGCAATGCCCCACCTTTACAGACCCTTCCCCGAAGTCGATTTCGCAAACATCATGAAGGGAAAGAAGGCAGTTGCCGTTATGGACAAACACCTTAGCGTCGGTGCAACCGGACCTTTGTATCCTGAAGTTGTTGCAGCCGCAATCGACCTTGAAGTTATGCCCGGTATGTACAACTACGTTTACGGTCTTGGAGGAGTAGACGCAACAATTCCTCAGCTCAGAAGCGTCTTCATGGATATGATTGAAGGCAAAGCTAAGAAGCTCAATTATTTGGGGGTGAAGTTATGAGTACAATGTCATTGGTAGATTTGAACAAACTTCCCGTCAGGCTCACCAGCGGTCACAGGCTCTGCGCAGGTTGTGCAGAATCCGTTATTGCAAGGCAGATTCTCATGGGAACAGAACATCCGGTAGCTGTATCAAGTTCAACAGGTTGTTTCGAAGTTTCGACAACAATCTACCCTTACACTTCCTGGAATACACCCTGGATTCACACAGCATTCGGAAACGGTGCAGCATCATGTGCAGGTGTGGAAGCAGCATACCAGTCTCTCAAGAGACAGGGAAAGATTACCGAAGAAATGAGATTCGTTAACTTCGCCGGAGACGGTGCAACATACGATATCGGTCTTCAGGCACTTTCCGGTGCAATGGAAAGAGGTCACCAGATGATGTTCGTTTGTCTCAACAACGAAGCGTACATGAACACCGGTATTCAGAGATCCGGTGCAACAGGTACAGGAGCATCAACAACAACCTCTCCCGCAGGTGCAGTTTCACCCGGTAAGAAAGAGTTCCCCAAGGACATGACTCAGGTCATGGTTGCACACAACATCCCTTACGCAGCTCAGGTATCTCCCCACAACTGGAGAGATCTCATAACCAAAGCCAACAATGGATTCGAGTGCGGCGGACCTTCATTCATCAACGCCATTTCACCTTGCCCCAGAGGCTGGAGATTTGGATCCGGAGATACAATCGCAATGGCAAAACTTGCAGTTGAATCATGCGTCTGGCCTCTCTACGAAGTAAGGAACGGAACTGAATACACCCTTACCGCAGAATCCGCAAGGATCGCAGACGGCAAGGTTGAGAAGAAGACCGTTAGAGAGTGGTTTGCGGCACAGGGAAGGTACAAACACCTCCTTACCGACAAATGGGAACCCCTCGTCGAAGACATTCAGGAAGAAGTCGACAGACGCTGGGACAGGCTCATAAAACTTTCAAAGCTTTAAACCAAAAAGGGGATTAAACCCCCCTTCATTTTTTGTTATATTTTCAAATCATAAATTAATCTAAATGAAATTTTATTCAATCTGTGCTTACAGATTTTTAAAATATAAGTTCAGCACAAGTGCTGTTCGAAATAAAATGAAAAAGTGGTTGACAGCGTTTTAGTGTTCCCGTACGCTCGCGCAATACAGTACAGACAAAGACGCAGGCGGGCTTTACTGCCGGGTTCGGAATGGGACCGGGTGTGACCCCGCCGCTATGGCCGTCATACCAATACCAGCGATACATAGTTGGTATATAATACTTTCTAGATTTTCTCGATTTGAGGCGGCCAGTAATTTGGCCAACGCTCAAATTTCATCGAGTTTTTCGAGGATTTTTACTCCTTCTTCCGGAACAGTATATGCCTTGGCAGACTCATTGGCTCTCTTTTCCAATACGGTGTATGCAACCTTGGAAAGTTTGGTCATCGGAATTTTATCGATGAACTCGTATTGACGGGGAACCGCATATTTAGCAACGCTTTTCTTACACAATTCTCTGATTGAATCCACAAGTTCTTCACTTGGTTCGAATCCGGGATTAAGTTCGATATACATCTTTACGATCTCTCCGCGAACTTTGTCCTTTACACCAACAACACATGCTCCGTGAACAGCTTCGTGGTAGGCAACAGCATCTTCCAACTGACTTGGGTAAACGTTGTATCCCGAAGAAATGATAATTCTCTTGAGTCTCTGTGTAAAGAAGAGATATCCGTCGGAATTCATATGTCCCATATCTCCGGTGTGTAACCACAGCAATCCATCGTCGTGAACCTTGAGAGTATTGGAAGTTTCTTCGGGTTCTTTGACATATTCCATCATTACGCTCGGACCCGAGATGCAGATCTCTCCGTCTTCGTCATAATCCGCACGTTCGGCCGTACCGACTTTTACGATTTTGAAGATGGTATTCGGATTCGGAATTCCGATACTTCCCAATATTTGTTTTTCTGGAGATTTGGGAGTAATACATACCGCTGCTACGCATTCCGTTGCACCATATCCTTCACGAATGGTGGTTTCACATCCACGTTCTGCAATGAATTTGTCGAAACGTGTTTTCAAATCCGCTGTAAGTGAATCTCCTCCGCTGAAAATACCCTCAAGACATTTAAGATTTGCATTTTTCAAATGTTTACTCTTGAGAACATGTTCAAATAATGTAGGGACGCCCGAGATGAAATTAGGATGTTTACGTGCAACAAGTTTCGCGTAAGATTCGGGTGTAAAACGGGGCACGATAATACATTTCATACCCAAAATAAAAGGAAGGTGAATTCCGATTGCCAATCCAAAACCGTGGAAAATAGGCATAACTGCCATCATTGAGGTTCCTTCCTTATTACCTTCACTCGCAACGTATGTGCACATGGATGTTGCATTCAAGTTGTTGTTTGATAATAAAATTCCTTTGCTTCTGCCTGTGGTTCCGCCACTGTAAAGAATAAGTGCCGGATCTTCAGCTGTTCCGCATTTTTCAGGTAATCTTCTCAAAGACCCGTATGATTTGAAAGTCATCCATGAGATTACTTTGTCGTCATATTTGGGTTTTGGATTGTCACGTCCCTCAAACAAATAATATCCCATGGACAAAGGTCTTGCCATACCGTACCTTACACTGGTAACAATAAGTTTTTCCAAACAATTGTTGTCTCCAGGATATGGGAAATTGGGATAGAATAAATCTAATGTAATGGCAACTTTAGCATCCGAATTATTAATGTAGAATTCGATTTCCTTGGGTGCTGAATACGGGTGTATCATTGTTGCGATGACACCTATGCGGTTTGCCCCGTACATCATACGGATTGCTTGGGGACAATTCGGCATACAAATCAAAATTTTATCGCCTTTTCTGAGACCCATTGCATATAGACATGAAGAAATCAAATCGATTCCATCTAAAAAGTATGAATATCTTATTTTACGACCCATATATTCATGAGCCACTTTGTTAGGTCTGTTTTTCGCAATCTGTTCCACGCATTCGTACATAGTCATATTTGGCAAATCTATGTTCTTGGGAACGCCCTCGCTGTATTGTTTAAGCCAAGGCATGAATTCTTCAGGATATTCGGACATTATAAATCACAAATTCAAAGGGGTTGAAAACTTAATTTAAAGCCAACCCATTGTGCCGATTATAGAGTTTTTAATATAATATCCTTGGGAGATATTTTTTCAGAATATTGTAATTTCATTCATTCAAATTTACATCTGAATGAATGAAATTATTTTTTTATAGGGTTTCAGAGTTCGTCAAGAACTTCGATGATTGTTGCTTCCTCTTCGGGACAAACGTATGCGCCTGCGGATTCGTTTGCTCTTTTCTCCAAGACGGTGTATGCAACTTTTCCAATCTTTGTCATTGGAATTTTATCGATGAATTCAAACTGACGAGGAATTGCATATTTTGCAACGCTCTTTGTACACAGTTCTTTGATCGATACAATCAGTTCACTGCTGGGGGTGTATCCGGGCGAAAGCTCGATGTACATCTTTACGATCTCTCCGCGAACTTTATCCTTCACACCAACCGCACAAGCTTTTTCCACAGCTTCGTGGTGGGCAACGGCATCTTCCAACTGACTTGGATAAACGTTGTATCCCGAAGAAATGATAATTCTCTTGAGTCTCTGTTTGAAGAAAAGATAACCATCGGAATTCATGCTTCCAAGATCTCCGGTGTGCAACCAAAGCAAACCATCGTCGTGAACTTTGAGTGTATTGTCGGTTTCTTCTTTCTCTTTGATGTATTCCATCATGATACTCGGACCTGCAATACAGATTTCTCCATCTTCGCCATAATCCGCACGTTCAATTGTTCCGACACGTACAATCTTATAGAGAATATCAGGGTTAGGAACTCCGATACTTCCGGAAATTTGTTTATCCAAAGCTTTTGGTGTTAAACAGGATGCGGTTACACATTCCGTGGTTCCATATCCTTCACGGATTGTGTTTTCACATCCGCGTTCTGCAATGAATTTGTCGAAACGTGTTTTCAAATCTGCAGTAAGTGTATCTCCTCCGCTGAAGATTCCTTCAAGACATTTGAGGTTTGCACCCTGAAGATGTTTACTTTTGAGCATGTGTTCGAACAGAGTAGGAACGCCTGCAATGAAGTTTGGATGTTTACGCGCAACAAGTTTCGCGTAAGATTCGGGTGTAAAACGGGGCACGATAATACATTTCATACCCAAAATAAAAGGAAGGTGAATTCCGATTGCCAATCCAAAACCGTGGAAAATAGGCATAACAGCCATCATTATTTTTCCCTCGCTTTCACATTCGCTTGCAGCAAATGTTCCTATCGAGGTTGAGTTTAGATTTAGATTGGATAGGAGAATTCCTTTGCTTCTGCCTGTGGTTCCGCCACTGTATAGAATGAGCGCGGGATCTTCGGGTGTTCCGCATTTTTCAGGAATCGTATCTTTGGATCCATATGCTTTGAAAGTTCTCCATGAAATAACTTTGTCATCAAAATCAGGTTTTGGATTTTTACGTCCTTCTAAGATCTGATATCCGATGGATAATGGTCTAGACATACCATATCTAACGCTTGTAACAACGAGTTTTTCCAAACAATTATTGTCACCGGGATATGGGAAATTGGGGTAGAACATATCTACTGTTATTGCAACCTTCGCGTCTGAATTTTCTATATAGAATTCAATTTCTTTAGGTGCTGAAAACGGATGAACCATCGCACATACAATACCGATGCGATTTGCAGCATACATCAAGCGAATTGCTTGAGGACAATTCGGCATACAAATCAAAATTTTGTCTCCTTTTCTGAGACCCATATTGTAAAAACAAGAAGAAAGTAAATCAATTCCACCAAGGAATTTGGAGTATTTTATTTTGCGACCCATGTATTCGTGGGCAACCTGTTTTGGACGCTCGTTGGCAACAGATTCTACACATTCATACATGGTCTTTTCAGGATAGTCTATATTTTTAGGTACTTTGGAGCTGTATTGTTTAAGCCAAGGCATAAACTCTTCTGGATATTCTTCTGTCATGATATCACATGTTGAGGCAGAGAAAACTTCTGATTAGTTCCATTTCCTCGAAGTGTGTCTATGAGATGTCAATATAATACATTTACCCACGTGAGTATATTTTATTTATATAGCAGGGGGATATATTTTTCAAATCGGTCTGCCCTGTACAAGTATGGATACTGGGTTTGTGGACGCACATCTGCATATAACGGATTTCGAATATTCCGAGTATGAAGCTTTGGATGAGGCAGAGTTATTGTTCTCCTGTTCCGCAGACAGATCTGATTGGATAAAGTTAAAACAATTATCCGACGAACATTCCAAAATCATTCCTTTCTATGGAATCCATCCTTGGTTTTTGGATTCATACGACATTTCGGAATTGGAAAAATATCTTATTGAAAATCCAAAAGCCGGTGTAGGGGAAATCGGATTGGACGGTACGAAAGAAAACATGGATTTTCAGAAGAAAATATTCTCCGAACAATTGAATTTGGCAGGAAAATTAAACCGCGTATCGAATGTGCATATGGTACGTTCCGAACAATATGTTTTAGAAGTTTTAAGATCAACAAAACATAGTTCCGTGATTTTACATTCGTTCAAAGGTCCCGAGAGTTACATCAATGCGTTTGTCGAAGAAGATTGTTACTTTTCCATTTCTCCGAATATTCTTTCAAAATCCGAAGAGAATCTTAAGAATCTTTTAGTCAGGATTCCAAAAGATCGTCTTCTCATAGAAACGGACGCACCGAATAACAAAAGAAAATTGTGCGAACTTATTTCAGTGATATCTTCTTTGGTCGAAATCAGCGAAGAAGAATTGGTAAAACTTACCGCAAACAACGCTAAGAGGCTTCTAAGATGACCGATCAAAACTCTCGAACCGAATTGTTGCTTGGATCCGAAGGAGTAAAAAATCTTCGGGATTCTTTTGTTATTGTAGCGGGTGCGGGAGCCGTAGGCGGATATGTTATCGAAGCTCTTGTGCGTGCAGGTGTAGGAAGAATCAGAGTTATAGATGGAGACGAAGTAGAAGAGTCCAATCTGAACAGACAGATTTTAGCAACGCACAATACAATCGGAATGTCCAAAGCGGAAGTTGCCAAAGAACGTGCATTGAGCATAAACCCAAATATTATTTTTGAAAGTGTTCATGAATTCATAACTTCCGAAAAACTATCTGAACTGATATCCAATAATCCTGATGTTGTTGTAGATGCCATCGATACGATTGAGCACAAAACCGCGTTATTGGCGTTTACAGCTGAGAACGGTATCAAAACATTCTCCTCTATGGGTGCAGCACTTCGTCTTGATGCACAGGCCATTAAAATAGCTCCTTTGAAGAAAACCAAAGTATGTCCTCTCGCATCATCGGTAAGATCCCGTCTCAGAGATTATGATGCGTCAAATATCACCTGCGTTTATTCCGACGAAGAAGTAAAAATCAAGCCTACGGAAAGAAACGAGTTCGGTAAAAGTACGTTGGGTGTTATACCTACGATCCCGGGAATCTTCGGTCTCACTTTGGCAAACGAGACAATAAAATATCTTGTCGAGAAACAATCAAAGGAATGATACGGCAACCAACGCACCGATGATTGCTCCGAGAATTCCGGTTAAACAATTGTTTTCGTATTTTGAAATGTATCCTTTGTTTTCGAACCATGCTCCGAAAAGACTGTCCAATATATTTCCGAGCATACCCGAAAATACGGGGATAACAACAAGCGCATTAACCGGTTCATGAATAACAAGAATCCATCCGAGTATTGCGGTGACCATAGCAGCCAAAAGCGAAGCCAAGGTTCCTAGTACGGATACTCCTCCGTTTGTTCCGGGAGGACAGGGTTTAAAGGTTGTAATCAACCAAACTTTCGGATCTCTTACTCCGATTTCACTTGCAACTGTGTCTGCGGCCGCAACCGCAACTGTGGATACATAGGCAACCGACATAAGAGTATCATAAGAATCTCCTACGATTACAGACAATACCGCGATGATACAAGGTGGGATACCGACTCCCAAAATATTCTTGTATCCTCTTTCTCCGTGGGCACCTTCCTGTAAACCGTCTTCGGTTTTTTTGGTAAGGCCGAATAAAGTAGCGGCGAACGCAATAACTGCGAATGCAATGAGAAGTAACAACCAATATGCTGAACCTAAAAGACCTATAATAAGGCCAATTCCCATAGCTGCGTATAATCCATCCTTTGTCAACAAACCTCTTCTGTACGAAAAATACGAGAGAAATAAGGTAAGTGCCACAGTCAGGATTGTGTTAACAATTACATCCACAACAACTGTATGTTATTTTCCTTATATAGTTATGCCTAAATCAGCATATTTTTTCAAGAATATATGTTGCATACTCTACACAGAGGATGCGATCTTCCAAAGGATAAAACATGATTTTTCCCTGTTCATAGATGGTGGTTTCCATATTTTTCCAATCCATCGTTAAGAGGAGTTCATCTTTTTGTTTGATTGTTCCTTCGGAAGATAGAATTTCTTTGGCTTTTTCCAAATCGATAACAATGTCTTCACGGGGCGTAGCCATCAATGCTTTACCGCCGCAGAGTCTGGCAATCGTGAATCTCACTGTTTCATCCTCTCAAGGGCATCCGTAGATCTTTGATAGAATTCTTCCAATGTTCCGTCGTTTACCAGCATGATATCCGACATCGCAATCGTTTCCGCAAGTCCCCAGCTTATTTCTCTGGAGTCACGAGATTCGAATTCTTCCCTGTTTTTGGGAGCGTCATCTCTTCCTCTTTTTACAAGTCTTTCGAATCTGACTTCGGGAGAAGAATGAATACTTACAACATTCACATCGGGTGTAAGCTCTCTGTATGCGCGGACTTCGTCCATGCTTCTGCAGCCATCAACCAAGAAAATATCTCCACTCATTCTTTCGAGAGCACGTTCGGCCCAAATTCCGGTTCCGTATTTTTCTCTCTCGGATCCGGCAAACTGACCCACATTCATGCTTTCGCAATCCGAGTCTCTTGTAGCATAATATTCTCTTACGATATCTCCCATTCTAAGGAATGAAATATCCATTTTACGTGCAGCCGTAAGGAATTCTTCTTTGCCCGTTCCGGGCATACCAGCAACGATAATAAGCTTCATAATAAGTTATCCGAGATGTTGGTAAGGATTCTATCACAATATGAACACCTGAGTGTTGGGGGGTGACGGCATATAACCTGGAAATCAGGTTCGATAGGTTCACCTTTGTTTGTAATACAATCAGGATTGCTACATCTTGCCAAACCTGTAATGTGGTCTGAAAGATTTACCGTGAATTTCTCTGCAACATAAAAATCCCTGATGATTATGATTGTTGCACTTGGTGCGATAAGTGCGATTTTATCCACCATATCGGGTTCTAATTCGCGGTCTTCAACCTTAATCAAATCTTTCCATATCATTTCCTTTTGAGAAGGGATGTGCATAGCAACACTGATCGAAGAATCGATGTTACTTTCGTTTACTCCGAGAATCTTCAAAACGTTAAGTGCCTGACCACAAGTAATATGATCGATAACGGTACCGTTTCTGATAGGTGCAATCCTGATATCATCCATTACATTTCACCTCCGAGAACCGCACAGAGCAAAGCCATTCTGACCGGGATTCCGTTGAATGCCTGGTCGAAATATTTTGCGTGAGGTGTAAAGTCAACTGCAGGAGCAATTTCGTCGATCCTGGGAAGAGGGTGCATAACGATAAGGTCGCTTTTCGCTTCCCTGAGCATTTCGTTGTTGACTCTGTATGTTCCCGCAACTTTCTGGTATTCGGCGGGGTCTGGGAATCTTTCTTTCTGAATTCTTGTAACGTAAAGAACATCCGCGTTTCCGATAACTTCTTCGAGAGAATCGGTTTTTGTGGGATTGCATCCTTTTTCTTTGAGGTGCGCAACGGTATCATCGGGCATCTGCAACTGTTCGGGAGCAACAAATGTAAGGTTGGCTCCGAACATCGTAAGGGCTTCTGCCAAAGAGTGAACGGTACGTCCGTACTTCAGGTCTCCGACAAGGACTATGTTAAGACCGTCTATGGATTCTTTTTCTCTTTTCATTGTGAAAAGATCGAGGAGGGTTTGTGTAGGGTGTGATCCTGCACCGTCTCCGGCGTTGATAACAGGGTTTTCAGAGAATTTTGCCGCAAGTCTTGCTGCACCTTCGTGAGGGTGTCTCAAAACAATGGCATCGCAATATGTGTCAACCATTCTGATTGTATCAGCGAGTGTTTCGCCTTTTGCAATAGAAGTCATCGACATCTGTGAAACATCGATAACATCCGCACCGAGCCTCAATGCTGCACTTTCAAAAGAAAGTCTTGTGCGGGTCGAAGGTTCAAAGAATAAGTTTCCCAAAATGCGGCCGTCGAGAGGGCGTTTAATCTTCTCGCCTTTTGCATAAGGAACCATAACTTCAGCCAATTCCAAAATTTCTTCAATCTGATTTCTTGTAAAATCCTTGATAGACACGATGTCCCTGTCGTAGAAGTCCATAATCCGCAATCGGTTCTAGATGATTTTAACCTTTTGTCGAAAACCTGTTTTTTCCCCCAAAATTATTTAATAGGTGTGCCATGGGATACTTCATGTTGGATGTAATTGCTCGGTCTCACAGAGGCAGAGTCTGCGATTTTAAAAAGGGAGATTTGTCGATAAGGACACCTGCGGTAATTTCCGTAAACAAACCTACGGATGACGATTGCCAGATGTTTATATCAGAAAATGATGGCGGAAGAATTCTTAATATTTCGGGAACCGAAATTAAATTAGATTCAGATATTCTTACTACCGTATCTTCGGAAGTTGTTGAAAATATCACATGCACGGATGGAATTGCCGTTGTAAGGCTTCCGTTCCCCGAAGAAATAATCATTCCAGAAGAAGCAGAAGTCGTAGTAGTTCCTAACGCATACGAACTCAGGAAAAACGCAAGAAAACTTACTGCTGCCGTTTCCGCGATTCGCGAAGCAGCAGGATTCGGCAGGATTCTTTGTATGTTCGGTATTGCGGAACCTTCAACCCTTTCCATGCTCGCATACATGGGCGTCGATGTCTTTGACGATTCTTTGCCAAGAGCTATGGGATTAAACGGAATTTCATTGATCCCGGAAGGAGAGATTTTCGTTGCCGGAGATGTATCCGAATCCAACGCGGAAGAACTCAAGAACGAAGCATCCAAAGCAAGAACATTCACACAGGCAGGCAGACTTAGAGAACTTGTGGATCAGAGAGCCGCAGCATCACCGTCCGCGGTAGCAATTCTTAGGATATTCGACAGAGATTATTTCGAATATCAGGAAGAAGCATGTTCCACAGTCGGCGGAAGATTTGCATGCAACACAACCCAGGCACTTCGCAGACCTGATATCTTAAGATACAAGAACAAAATTATGGAAGAGTATGTGAAACCTTCCCACAAGAAAGTTCTCGTTCTTTTGCCATGTTCCGCAAAGAAACCCTATCACACTTCAAAATCACACAAAGCATTCGCATCCGCGATTCACACAGCACCTCACGATACGTTGGTGCACGAAGTTATTGTAACTTCACCTTTGGGAGCGGTTCCCCGTGAACTCGATATATTCTTCCCTCCGAATTCCTACGACATTCCGGTTACCGGAGAATGGAAATGCGAAGAGAAAGCAAGAATACGTGAAATGATTTCACACATTATTGAACAAGGATACGACAAAGTCATTTCCCACTTGGGAGAAGATACAGAATTGGTTGCAGGTCTCGCAGAGATGACCGAAACCGTTGTCGGAGATCCAACCTCTCCCGCATCTTTGGATAATTTGGATGCAGCGGTTCGTGCGGCAACCAAAGGAATGGAGAATCTTGATTATCTTATTGAACGCAGGGAAACAATGCGTTCCATCCTCAGATTCCAGTTCGGATCCGAAGCAGCCGATGCAATCATGTCCGAAGAAGCATACGTTATAGGAAAATTCCCTTATTGGAAGATTTTCATAAACAAAGATACACAACTCGGTATGCTCACTCCCGAAAGAGGAATGGTTTCTTTAACATTGGACGGAGCAAAGATTCTCGCAGAGAAGAAGATGTTCACGGTTGAGATGACCGACTTTGAAATGAAGGGCAATCTTTTCGCAGTGGGTGTTTTGGATGCAGATCCTAATATCCGTGAAGGCGACGAAGCAATCGTTATGTGCAACGGCGAAATCAAAGCAGTCGGTGTTGCATTAATGGCCGGACGCGAGATGGTTCAGCTCAAAAGAGGCATTGCGGTCAAAGTTAGACACAAATCCAAGTGACTAGTTTCGGTATAGGATACTACTTTCGGAGACCCCTCACGAATCGGTTAATATACCCAAATCACAATGTAGTACTTAGAGACGAAAAGAACGCATCCCCATGCAACGTCTTATACGAACGAGAGATCCCATCCAACATCCCATTTTTTTCTCGTTCGTTAGTACTTTTTTTAATTTGTACAATTTGTTTCGGTTAAAATTATTAAATCGATTTTTACAAACTGCCGAACGAAATCGGTACAAACTGCCGAACGAATATTTTTAAAAAATTTGGCTCTAAGAAATTAGCGGGCCTAAGCCCGCATTTAAAAAGATTATTCCTCTTTGAGAATATCGTAGTTCTTTGCTACGAATGGAGGCATGAAAGGTGCAGTTAAATCATTGATCTTACCGAGGTAGATTTTACTGTCATAGCCTGCGGACTGAAGGTAGAAGAATGCCATAACTGCACGAACGGAACTTGCGCAGAATGTGACGATTGTCTTGTCTTTGGGAAGTTCGTCCAAGCGTGCGGGCAATTCATCGATAGGGATGTTTTTTGCGAATGAGAAGCTGATAAGATCTGCTTCGTCTTTTGTACGAAGATCAATCATGATTGCTTTTCCTTCTTTTTTCATCTCCAAGAATTCTTCCATAGTTGCTTTGTATGCTCCACTTTTGAAGTAATCGAGTGTGCAGCCTTCTAAAACTTTGTTCATTTTATCCATGCTATTTTCTCCTTTGTGTAATCCGAATAAACGGCGTTACTAGATGTGATGGAATAAGTCTGAACCTATTTAATACATAACTTAAACACTGCTTAACATTTACAAAATAAAATCGAACATGTTGTGTTCAAAGAAATGTGAAAGAAAGTATGGTGCACCCGCCGGGATTCGAACCCGGGTGACAAGCTTGGAAGGCTTGAATCCTAACCAACTAGATTACAGATGCGTTGTATCTCTGTAATCTTGAACACCTATATAATTATAATGTCTGTTTGGGATATTTTACGGCCAGGGCCCCAGCGAGATATGCGTAAAAAACTCAATAACGGTTCATTTCTGACTTCATGAACTCGCGCATAAGGCAGGTTGCATAGTTTCCTTTGGTGAGGGAGAACATGATGTCATATCCGTCTTCGGTCATTTCATATCCAAGATTTCCAACGGGACAAATGATTGCTCTTCTGCTTCCTTTGGAACTGCAGTGGCTCAATCCAGGAACGATAAAATCTTTGTTTTCGATGTTTTCTCTTTCAATGATTTTACGCTCGATATCTCCCATTACTCCTTCCTGAATAACCGAGTCGCTACCGAAGAGGTTGATGGTGATGAACGCTTTCTTGAGACGAACCTGTTTGGCTACAAGATCTAAATTCCTTGACGTGGCGATAACCGGTCTGTCTTCCATGGGAGTTCCGTCTCCATCTATCGGAATGACTACGTCACCTTCGACAGGTTCTCCGAGAGGAATTCCCTGCGCCATTCTTTCGCTGAGCATTTCATTGAAAAGTTTGGATTGGTATGCATGAACAAACATCATCTGAAGATTCGTAGGCATGCGTTCTATCGCACCGATATAATCATCGGGATGAGAAGCCAAATGTTCTACCATAAGTTTCTCAAATGACATATTCTTTGGAATTTTTTCCAATGCTGCACTGTAATTATCACATGTTGCAAGCATTGCGCGTGCGTTGGTAATATCTTCACCTTCAAGATTGGAAGGTGCGGAAACATATGCCATTACGGCTCTGTCCAAATTTCCGCGAACAATGTGTTCTCCCACGATATGTGTAATCGGACGGATAACTCCGAATCTTTGAACTCCAAAATAATTGGGGAATCCGCCAACGGTTTTGATATCCGTTTTAACGGATTCAAGTGTATTTTCAATTTTATTGCTTTCCATTTCGCATTCTTTGACACGAATAGAAAACTCGTTACCGATCAAATCTCCAATACGGACGTCTCTTTTTGCAGTATATGCGTTCTCGATCAAAACGTCTTTCAAGTCGATTCTTTTTAAATCTTCGGGAGCGCAATAAAACGACATGCTCTGAGTCGTTATCGCTCTTTTATCTTTGGTTCCAGCAAATCCGATACGTTCTCTGGAACAACCCATTTCACGTCCCAAAAGACGAATGAGACGGTTGGTTTCCCAATTTTTGCTGGTTACATCCGCAATAGTGTATTTTCCTCCATCTACTTTTGGAGGTTTATCTGAAATTTCCTTTACGATAAAATCTTCAGGCTCTGCTTTAAGACGGCCTTTCGTACCGTCAGCCGAGCTAAGATAGTAAAGCATTCCAATGTCCGCTTCAGCGGTTTCACATTTGCGGTATGTCATGGAATTACGCTTTCAATTTACCGTAATAGTCGGATACAGATTTGGCTGCTTTCTTAAAAACATCCAATGCGTCACCTTTCTTTTTGAGCTGGACATAAATTCCTTTGTCCAAAAGTTCGGGGTGAACATCAATAAATCTTACGATCTCTACCTTGGAATCATTCCTCAAGGCATTCAGAATTGCCGTGATAATGGTCATATCAGGGTCTTTGAAACGAACGGTTACGGTTTTATCGGTTTTTTCGAAAACGTAAGGCTGCATAATTTCTCGAAAGATACGGCCTTATTAAATCTTTTGTCGTACCCGCGTATATATGGGTTATTCGTCCGAGGCAATTCCGTCGGTTTCGGCACCTTGCAGGTCAAACATTTCTTCGATTTCACGAACAGTGGTGCATTGTTCAGGTTCTTTGTCGTCTCTGACTCTTCCTGTAAATCTTGGGAATCTGATTCCAAGGCCTGCACCTTCTTTAATCGAATCCATGGCCGCGGTATGTATCGGACTGACACTGATTTCCGCTCCGACAACTTCTAAAACAATTGTTGGATTGAACCAAACATCGGGAATCATTTTCGCTTCGACATTCGACGGACATTCTTCACGTTTGTATTCTTCCAATTTTTCAGGCAAACTATCTAAAAATGCATCATCGAATCCTGTTCCGAGTTTGCAAACAGTTCCGAAAATACCAGTTTCACTGTCATACGCAGCCATCATTAGAGCTCCGTATTTTCCCTTTCTTTTGCCCATTCCGAAGAATGCTCCCACAACTGCGAGATCGAAAGAATCGGTAAGTCCGGATTGATAGTCTTTTTTGTATTTTATCCACAAAAATCCTCTAGACCCAGCTCTGTAAATCGAATCTTCGGAAGTGGATTTTGTCATAATGCCTTCGCATCCTGCCGCAATGGCTTCGGAGAAAAATTCTTCTCCGTCTTCGGATGAATCGATAACTCTCATTGTCGAGAGTTGAACATTGTCGGAAATGTCAAATGCGTTAGCAAGGGTTTCTCTGCGTTTGAGGTAGGACTCGGATGTATAATCTTTACCGTCAAGATACAAACAATCAAACATGAAAATACGAACTGGGTATTCTTTAACAGCGTCTTCCATTCCATGTTTTCTTCTTCTGTGGGTAACTGTTTGGAAAGGCAACATATTTCCTGTTTTGCCATCAATGGCAACACATTCTCCTTCGATGATTGCTTCTTTTCCTTTCAGATGTTTTGCCAAAGCTTCAGCGATATCCGGGAAGTTTGGAGTAAGATCTTCCAATCTTCTGGAATATAATTTTACTCCGTCTTTGGTTATGTGTGCCTGAACTCTTATTCCGTCGTATTTGTATTCCATTGCGCACTGATCGTTCATTTTAACGACAATTTCCGCAATGGATGCCAAACGTTCAGCCAACATGACTTTGATCGGATTTCCGACTTTAACCTGAATTTCATTTATTCCGGGTATTCCTTTCGAGGAAATTGTTTCCGCAACCAATCCTAAATCACAGGTTACGTTGTATGCTCTCTCGATGTTCGGACGATCGCTTTTTTCCGCAAAAGCATCTGCCAATGCATCAAGCACAGTCATGGTTGCTGCTCCGAATCTCATTCTTCCGGTTACGATTCTGCAAAGATATCTTGCTTCGATCGGTCCCGAATCATGAAGCATGTTGGCAAGAACTTTCATTTTCTTATCCTGGGAATCTTTTCCATCGGAATTTTCTATGCGTACCAAACTTTCGATGACACGATCCAACGTCAAAGGTTCTGAAAAAAGAGTGGTTTGTTTCTTCTTACCGATAAGAAGTTCCGCAACATTTCCGGGATCTCCTTCTTTAATGGACATTTTCTCGATTTCACTTTCGGAAACACCGACTGTAAATGCAATGGCTTTCAAAACCAAACGGTCTGCCATTCCCAATTCCTGAGGATAATAATCAGGATGTAATTTACCCTGTGTCAGATACACAATATTTTTGAGGTCTTCGGATTTAATTTTTTTGAAAAATTCGGAAAGAATCGCAGTCATTTCGAGACGGCTGCTTGTGGATTCCATTCTGTCAAAAACCTCTGCGACATCAGAGTAAAGCATAATTTCGGATAAGGTTCATTTGTATATGTACATTATCAATAATCGCCCAAATTGGTTTGATTTCTGGATGGGAGTTTTGAATTTGCCTTTTCCAAATTTTTGTTAAGTCTTTCTAAATGCGTATGCATTAAAATCTCTTTTTTGGAGCTGGATTTTTCAAATACTTCATCCATTGTTCCTTTTGCAATCAGAACATATACTTCACCGTCGTTTTTTCTTCCTGTACGGCCTCTTCTCTGAATTGTTCTGATTTCCGAAGGTACGGGTTCGTAGAAGATTACGGCATCCGTACTAGCAATATCCAATCCTTCTTCTCCAACCGAAGTAGATACAATGACGTTGTAAATTCCACTTTTGAATTTATCAATCATCTCTATCTGTTCTTTTTGTTTCAATCCACCGTTTCCCTGTCCTATAAGTTTTCCAACTTTTACTCCAGGGACCGATGATAATTTGGACTCAATCAAATCACATGTATCGCGATATTGTGTGAATACGATAACTTTTGATTTTTCAGCAACTACGATGCGGGAAACCAAGCTTAGAACACGAGATATTTTTGGATGTTCTACATTTGTTTTTTCCAAGATTTCCATAACCTTGAGATATTCCTTTCTGAGGACTAGTTCTTTGGATCCTTTGCTTGCTTTGGTTCCCTGTGATTCATCGTTTAGTTTGTTAATGTACAAACGAAGTGATGAAACACCCTGGGTTTCTGCCAAACTTATCGCATGAAGTGTTTTCATGCAAATGGATTGAACCGTCAATCCCCTGAATACAATAGATGTTTTTTCACCTCTGGCTAAACGTCTTTGAAGTTCGGAACCAACAAACAGTAAATGTTTGGTTGAAGCGGGCCAATTCGGATTCATCAATCCCAATTGTGTTAACTCTACCGAATAATGATCCAGCATCTTCTTGAATTGAGCAATCATTTCCAGAAGATCTTCGGGCATGTTTACTTCCACTCTGTTCACGTAAACATCGTGGACATAAGGTGAAACATCAGGATCATCATCGTTTCTAATGTCGATCCTCCTAAGATTGAGATTTCTGCAGACACTTTCTATTTTGCCGGGATCGCTTCCCGGGGATGCAGTCATTCCCATGCACATTCCGTCGTATTCGGATGCAATATCAACGTATGCATAATTTCCAACAGCCCTATGTGCTTCGTCAAAAATAATCAATCCAATATCTTCCAGGCTGTAACGTTCATTTTTCAAATCATTGGCAACACATTGCGGAGTGGAAACAATAACATCATTATCTTCGATAATTTTCCATCTTTTATCTGGTGCCATGTTTCCATTCATAATCCCTATGCTTGCGTTAACCAGCATTTTCTCCATTGTTTTGGTATGTTGGTCGACAAGCGGTTTTGTAGGTGCCAAAATCAAAACTTTTTTTCCTCTGTTCAGAATTTCCGCGGTAACCCTCAACGCAACAATGGTTTTACCTAAACCCGTAGGTAAAATAAGAAGCGTATTTGAAGTCAGGCAACCCGAAGACATGGTAGTCTGATACCTGCGCTCTTCCACGGTATCCGAAACAATCCTGGGGTGGGAAACAAAAGTCATTGTATCAATTAAACAATATAAAGTTAAAAAGTAAGCGGGGGTTTAACCCCGGTTTTATTTAGTTTCCGCAACCGCCGCCGCAAGATGCGCAGCCGTTGAAGTTAGGGTTACGGATGGTAAGACCAGTTCCAAAGTTGGGATCGTCGACGAATTCGATGATACATTCTTCGAGAGCAGTCTGTGTTTCATCATCGTAGAAGAGTGAGAGTGTTTCGAGTTTTTCTTCGATTTCTCCTTCTGCTACTGCTTCTTGGAAAGACATTCCAAACTGGGGTCCGGAGCAAGACTGACCTGCGAGGTAAATCTTGATTCCGTATCCTTCTTTGCCGTTCTTCTTGAGAAGTTCGTCGATGAAGTTGATTGCATCGGGTGTTATGTTAACCATGTTAATCTCCTAAGACTCTGATTATATTCGTAGTATTTAATCTATGCTAACTCTGTATTTTTATAGTAATTACGCTGGGTATTCATTCAACTGAACTAACTGTTAACTGTATTGTTTCATTATAACATCTCAAAGTGATTTTTTACTATCCAGGCAAGCAAAAGGTTGCCCAGGAGTAAAAAAATATGGACCCCGAATATGAACTGAACGAAGCGTTCAGCAAAGTTGGAAAAGAGTTTGGATATGATACCGTGGAAACAGAATTCATTGCGTACAAAGAATTCAAAGTCCGTTGGCAAAGATCATACAGATGGGCTAGATTCAAAGTTTCGGATTATATCATGGATGCTTCCTACGAAGTATTCGAATCTTTGGCAAGAACTCTCTTTTCCAAAATCAAAGGCGACGATCAACCTTATTCCAAAGAATTGGAAGATTTTGTAACAGATCCTGATTTTGTTACATACAAACAACCAACATACCTAAGGCGCAGTAGAAACATCATCAAAACATCCGAAGGAGAAGTTAAAAATCTGAAAGATGCCGAAGAACGTTTGGTAAAATTAGGGTTGATTGAAAAAGATCCAAATGTTGTTCTCACATGGACAAAGGAATCAAATGTAAGAAGAGTCGGATACTGTTCCGTTCTCATGAAAGTCGTAGTACTTTCCAAAGTTTTGGATTCGGAATCTATTCCCGATTTTGTGTTGGATTATGTGTTGTATCATGAGTATCTTCATCTTATGATAGGTTTCGACCCTACGGGAGAAGTACACAGCAAAGAGTTCCATGCACGTGAAGATAATTATCCAAGAGCGGAAGAAGCGGAGAATTGGCTTAAGAGGTTATGCTTCCATTTGTAAATATAATATATTAAACAAAATTAAACTTTAAAATCGCCGGGTAATTGTCTCCCGGCGATAACACACTTTTTCACTGTAACGACGATGACGCCGATCTCGAAGCACTGACCCCGCCGGGAGTATTTGTTGTATTCCGTGTTGTCTTCCGGTCATCACACACGACGACTCGTCGCAGCTCCCGCAAGGGCCCCCTAAAAAAGGGAAAGGAATCACTGTATGCCGCACTGTATTGTTAGACGTTCATTGAATCGCGCCCATAATCAATCCGGCAAAACACCTACTATATTTTAACTATATAAATAAAATCCAATTTGCTAGGTTTTTTACGTCAAACGACGAAGATAAATAGGGTCATATGCCGTGAACGATAGAAAATATACGGCAGTTGCCGTAATTCATAAAATAATTGATGATATTCGTAGATATTTTGCGAATATCTGTAACTTTGCTACGCTTTTCATATAATTTGTATCCCCCCTAATAGAAGAGTTTATCAAATAAAATTCGATACCGAGAATTATGCAGGAATTCATCAACCCACAGTCGGTAGCAATTATCGGCGCAACAGATGATCTTACGAAAGTCGGCGGCCTTATCATGGCAAACATGATTAAAGGCGGATACAAAGGCGGATTATACCCTATTAACCCTAAGAGAGAAGAAGTACAGGGAGTCAAAGCATTCCCCTCTATCGATCAGGTTGGAGAACCCGTTGATTTAGCGGTTATTATTATCCCCGCTAAATTTGTAAACGGCGAAATAGAAAAAATCGGAAAAATTGGATGTAAAGCGGCAATTATTCTTACCGCAGGATTCAAAGAAGAAAGTCACGAAGGTGCAGTTCTTGAAAAAGAAATCCTCGCAACCGCAGCTAAATACGGTGTTAGGATCATGGGCCCCAACTGTTTCGGTAACATTAACGTCGAAACCGGTCTCAACACAACATTCAACATGTTTGTTCCCGAATTCGGAAACATTTCAATTCTTTCACAGTCCGGTGCAGTAGGTTCATCCATTCTTGATTGGGGATGCAACACCGAAAGTATCGGTATGTCCAAATTCATGACATTCGGAAACAAATCCGACGTAGATGAAGCAGATGTTATCGAAATTCTCGGAAATGATGATAAAACCGAAGTTATCGGTATGTACATCGAAGGTATGGGCGACGGAACCAGGTTTATCAAAGCCGTGGAAGCAATGCCCAAATCCAAACCCATGGTTGTTTTCAAGTCCGGAAGGACAGCAGCAGGTTCCAAAGCAGCATCTTCACACACAGGTTCACTCGCAGGAGCCGACGAAGTTTACAATGTTGTTTTCAAGAAACTTAACATTTACAGACCCAAAGACTTGGATGAAATGTTCGATGTTCTTTCAGTAATGTCTTTGTGCAAACCTATGAAAGGAAAAGGTGTAGCACTCATTACAAACGCCGGTGGTCTCGGTGTCATGTCTGCAGACGCATCATTCAGCGATGAATATATTTGCGCAGCAGAACTCACAGACGCAACAAAACAACTCATCAGAGAAAGGGTACCTACAGTTGCAAACGCAACCAACCCTATCGATGTTAGAGGAGATGCAAAAGCAGAATACTTCCAGGAAAGTATCAGAATCGCGGCAAAGGATCCAAACGTAGCAGCAATCGCAGTTATGTCTTCACCTCTCGACACAGCAGATCTTGAATCTGTTGCAAAAGGTATTGTGGAAGTCGCAAAAGAAATCAATATCCCTCTGGTAACCTGTTTCGCAGGCGGATTCAAATGCGCAAAGGCAACTCAGATTGTGAGAGAGGGCGGACTTGTATGTTTCCCCACTCCAGACAGAGAACTCCGTGCACTTTCCGCATTAAGAAGATATTATCTCAATGATCATGCAAAGAAGACTGTTATGAACTACCCCTCCGTAAAAGGAAAGGAAGTTGCACAGAAGATTCTCAGTGATGCAAAAGCAGAAGGCAGAAGAGCACTCACGGAATCCGAAGGAAAACAGATTTTTGCAGCATACGGAGTACCTGTTCCCGGAGAAGCTACAGTCAACAACACTGACGAAGCCGTTGCAGCATGCAACAAGATCGGATACCCTGTTGTTATGAAGATTCTCTCTCCTGACATTCAGCACAAGACTGATGTCGGCGGTGTCGTTGTCGGCGTAAAGAACGCAGATGATGCTAAAGAATCTTTCAACAAGATTATGGCATCCTGTAAAGCAGCAAAACCCGAAGCAAGACTCGACGGTGTTTCCATTCAGCAGATGGTTTCCGGACAGGAAGTCATTCTTTCAATGGTACGCGATGAAAACTTCGGACCTGTCATCTCGTTCGGTCTTGGTGGAATCTTTGTTGAGATTCTCAAAGAAATCTCCCAGGCACACGTGCCTATGACCGAAGAAGCTCTTGACGAAATGATCACTTCAACCAAAGCATACAAGCTTTTGGCAGGTGCAAGAGGTCAGGCAGCAGCAGATATCATTGCATTGAAAGATACAATCAGAAGAATCATTCTTATCTCCATTGATAACCCTGAAATCCACGAATTGGAAATCAACCCTGTTATCGTAGGTAAGAAAGGCTCCGGCTGCTGGGCAGTCGATGCATTGATCACACTCGACAACTGAGTGCAAAAAGACGCCCGGATTTTCCGGGCGTCAAACTCCTTTTGTTTTTAATCAATTTAATTACGTAAGCATCCAATCGGAACAACGTATACTCCGTCATTGCGAACATATGCTAATTTTCCGCCTGTAAGAATCATTTTGAAAGAAGGCGTTTTCAACTTCGATTCTACTATAAGTTTTTCAATTTCACAAAGATGTTTGGCACCGTCTTCAATAGCAGAATTTCCAAGTTTTATTTCTATCAAACCATAACGTCCATCATCAAGTTTGAGAACAGCATCCACTTCCAAACCATATTTATCACGGTAGTACAGAATGGTGCCTCCAATGTTTGATGC
>CAYMPW010000010.1:0-52822 GCA_964392725.1 uncultured Methanomassiliicoccales archaeon | reverse complement strand
AGTTATTAACTAATATTATGCTGCTAAAATACGCAGCGAGTGATAACATGGTATTTAAGATAAATAAAAAATTAGTAGATGCTTCTCAAAGGAACCCCACTAAACAAACAAGAAGCATGGCATTAAGTGATATTTGTGAAAAAATTGAAAATAATATTTTTTCATTACCTTTATATCAACGTGATATTAGTTGGACGATATCTAAATCGATAGAACTGTTAAATTACCAACTGTTGGAAAAGGCACCTGTTTCCGCAATGTCCATAAATATAATCTCATCAGGACATGAAGATCTTGCAGTTCCCCAATTTTCACTCAAAACAAGAGAAAGAATTGGTACAAAAAGTGGCATGCAATCAATCGTTGATGGCCAACAAAGAATGAATACAAATTACAAAGCGTACTCAGACCATAACGATTTTAAAAATATCGTTTTGGATTTGCGCAAAGGATACTTTATAAAGGTTGATATTAAGCAAGATTCACAAATTCCAGTTGGCATATTATACAACAAAGAGTGGGCCATATTTTTTGATTATGTTTCTGTTAATTTTGACTCGGAAGCTCAGCGTCTCCTAACAGGTATTAGAAACAAGTTTATGACCTACGAATACACCATTAATTTTGCAGAAGACATGACCGAGGACGAACAAATAACATGGTTTGAAGTTTTAAACAATGCAGGAAGTACTGTCAGTTCTGTACAGATGACGTTTTCTAAATTGAAAATACATGATATTGACATATACAATGATTACGTTCGTAAGTTCAACAAAATTATGGATGATGGAGGTTATGAGAGATTCTACTCCCCACAAAAAACAACAACATCCTATCCTGTTGCAGCTTTGAATCCCGCGTATGAAAAAGTTACAAATCAAAAACATAAATCTAATTTTGCACCATTTCCATCAGACATTAAAGCTAATAATCTTTGTGCACTTACACCACCGGAACTAAAGATATGTTTTGAGATTACCTTGAATGCATTGGATGAAGTTCTGGAATTTTTGTATGATAATGATTTAACTGACGTGGATAGAATGGACTATGTAAGTTATCTTGTGGGGTATTTTGTATCTATTGAAAAAGAGAATCGTAACTATGAAGCTTTGATCGAATGGTGTAAAAATACAGATTTCAAAAATAAAACAAACACAAATAGACGTGAAATATATGACAAACTACTGAATCTTTAAGCGCAATATCTCATATTAGCCACATAGTACAAACCTCTTTCGAAATCTATTTTTCGATTGTCTGAATATCTATAGTAGATTTTTAAAAATTTGACTGGAACGATTCAAATAACCCAACATATCTTTGAAATATTCGATGTGGATGTTTAAAATTGAATTCATAAACATGTAGATTGAATTTGTAAACGATACATCAGTCAACAGACAAGCATATTATTTTCTAAATAACAACAACGTAGTTAGTAAATCAAACCCTCTCTACAGACTGATCTGCGACTATGAGAGGATCCGAAGCTACTGAACCGCATCGGAGAGTATCTCCGCGAAACAAAGGTAACCGGTTTCGTCGAAAGAGAGGGTTTGACCAACAACACATTTACAAATTTTTCTTCACATTTCAACACACATACAAACACGAAAAGTATCTTCTTCGCGTGTATGAGGAAGATCGAAGGTCTGACGATTGCGCGCATCAATATACTCTGTACAATCAACGTAGTCACGTGCGGGGCGAAGCCCCGCCATCCCTTTGAAAAAATATTAAAGATAACTACAATCCATTGATTCGTCATATGACGAAAACATAGATTAAACGCATTCACGGAAAAAAGAATAACTTTCAACCGTCTCTGCCGAAAGATGATTCAGGTAACAATAGAATGCATGGATAACGAAGATATGAAAAAAGAACTTTTGATCATCTAAGGATTTTGGGCATTCATACAGAATTTTTATCCGATCATTTCCACAGAATTTGCTACCAAAGCAATTGTTTCCGCAGCAACCGAATTGCCTTAGATCCCTTTCAAATTGTTTAAAAAATCCATCAATCCCATATCTTTGAACACGAATTCCATCAGAACCTTATGTCCTGCCGTCATCGTTGTATTTCTATTGGGTTTCGGTACTTTTATGTCGAGTTTTATTCTATTTCGGGACAAATCCTTACTTTCCCGTCAACAAAAAACAACCTTTTTTTCTCTCCTTTATGAACAATCTCTCCCTTCCGGCTTAGTATTTATAGACAGATGGTCAGTTTATAAAGAGTATGTCACTTTCGACATAGTGAGTATGTCACTTTCGACATACTCCAAAAAATAATTTCAAAATTTATGAAGAAAATAATATGAATTCATCTCCCACATAACATAGAAAAACCGTTTTATCCAACCTCTCCCATACCTATACTATGAACAGAATAAACAAACAAATTTCTGGTGTACTTTTTGGTATTGGAATAGCATATATCACAGTCTGCATGCTAGTCTCTTCATACTACCAATACATGCATCCCGAAACCGGTTTTGCATTCTTTATTCTGTTCCCGACGGAAGCGTTATTCACTTCCGAAGTCTTCAAACCAGAAAATCTCTTCATAAGCATGGATTTCTTATCAGATCTTGTGAATCAGGTTATGTCGGTTCTCAAAAAAGAAGTCGAACTCGAACCTTCGATTTGGGCAATCGTTGCAATCTCGTTCACCGCATTGGGATGGATCCTTACGGTTGCGGGATGTTTCACCAACGAATCCAAAAACGTTACATCCAATAACGACGAACCGAAAGAGAAGTTGTTTACCCACCGTTCAAACGCAATTGTCAGAACTCTCGCAACCCCGGTAAACATCCTTGTTTCCGCTTGGAATTCCAACAAATTATTGTTGATTCTCTTCATTCCGTTTATCCCCGCAATGATTCCGTTCATCGTTCTCTTTGATTTGGCAATCATTGTTCCCTTTATCTTGTTAAGATTGATATTCGCATTGAAAATCAAAAGTGCCGCAAGTAAAGAAAAGAAATACTACGAGAAGGAAGTCGAGTATGCGATCTGTCACAAATGTAAAAGAAATTTAACATACCCAGATATGGTTTGCAAATGCGGACAGGTTATGAGATATCCCGTTCCCAACGAGTATGGAACCAAATACCACACATGCAACAAAGGTCACGATTTCCCCTGTGTTTACAACAAAGGAGAAAGAGGAAAACTGAACATGGTTTGCCGTTTCTGTAACGAACCTTTGAACACGCACGAAGCAAGACCTTTGGTTGTTTCTTCCGTGGGTGCGGTGGATTCCGGTAAAACCACGCTTATGCTGGGATCGATTCGCAATCTTATCGAACTCGGAAGTTCCAAAAACTTTGTTATCGAATCCGGAAGCAAAGGTGTTTCCGAAGAGGTTTTGAAGAGCAAAACATCCGTTAGAACACCGATAGGAGAAAGAGATTCGGATTGTGTTTTCATTCAATCTCCAGATTTCCATGAAAAACAGATTGTTTTCAATGACATTTCTGGAAAAGAATATGAAGCATACGAGAACAAAAATCTCTTTGAAGAATACTTTTCTTACACGGACGGATTTATATTTTCCATCGATGGAAGTATCTTGAAAAGCGATGTTAAAAAATCTTTGAACGCGTTCTCCACATTCCTTGGAATGCTTCATAATATCACGGGATCTAGTCCCGCATCGATATCGAAAACACCTCTTGCGATTGTTGTAACCAAGGCTGATTCCAACCCGATCAAAGGAGAAATTCAACTTTCCGAAACGGTTCTCGGAGATTCTGAAATCAGAGCATATCTGTTGAAAAACGGACATGATGAATTCATAAAACTTGCAGAGTCCCAGTTCATGGAAATCAGATATTTCGCAACATCGATTGTCGGAGGAACGAACAAAGGTTCCGATATGCCTATAAGATGGATTCTTTCGGCAGCCGATAAAGATTTGATCAGATTGAATTGATATGTCATCCGAGGAAATCAAACAATGGTATGTGTACATTCTCCGTTGTTCGGATGATACTTTGTATACGGGATATACGAACAATTTGGAACACAGATTGGAAACCCACAATCAGGGAAAAGGTGCGAAATATACCAGAGGCCGTCTTCCCGTGATTATGGAATATTCGGAATCGTTTGAATCCAAATCTGAAGCTTTGTGTCGTGAAGCTGCAATCAAAAAACTATCACGTATTCAAAAGTTGAATTTGTTTCAGTGAATGCGGGGCTTTGCCCCGCCAATCCTTGAATGAAAATAGATATGGAACAATCACGAATCTATCGCTTGAAGCATTGATTGAATAATCGAATTGAGTGCAACATCCGCAGATTCTTCATCCTGTATTTCCGAAACAATACGGCCTTCCCGCAATACAACTTTGTTTGCAGATTCTGATATTTTAAAACCGTCAATATCCTGATTTTCGTAAGAAAGCTGCATTGCAGTATGACCTTCGTCTGTGAAGATCCATGAAGATTCATGTTTTTTAAGAACGATATGGAGTTCATCCCCATCAGAATATGTATGTCCCGTATGCACCGAATAACCATCGATACCCAGCTCTTCGAATTCAATCGCAGGATATGATTGTTTTACGTTATCCAATATTTGATTTACATCCATTCTGATTTCTCCGTTTTTCATAATCCAATCCTTTTGATTCTATGCCATTTTCTGTATCTGTGACTCAAGTATTTTTCCTTTTGTTAGTTTATTGAAACAGATCCTATTGTTTCCATTATTATTTACAAAAATATTATCGTATGAATTGAATTCAACTCAAAAACTTAGGTTAAAAATATTCAGTGAATGCGGGGCTTCGCCCCGCCAATCACCGTCAGTTCAGAACGTATACGCTGTAGCTGAGATATGCCGCAAACGTTAACCATACAAGGTATGGGATTTGCAATAACCCAGACTTCTTATCTGCTTTGTAAAAGAAGTATATCATCAACGCTGCAAACACCCAAATTATTACAAGAAGAATAAACGCTGCGAGATAGTTGCTCATAACAAAGAACACGGGTGTCCAAGCGAAATTCAAAACCAACTGAATTCCGAACACACCCAACGTAAGAATATCTCTCTTCATGGGCGAATTAAGAACCATGTACAGAGAAATTCCCATCAGAATATACAGAATCGTCCAAACGATGGAGAATAAATAACCCGGAGGGTAAAGATCGGGGAGATTCAAGCTTTCATAGATTCCTAGTGTGTTTTGAGACGTAAGTCCCGACAGGAATCCTCCTCCGAGACATAACGCAACACATAAAATCAATAATTTCCAATTTATTAACTTTATATTTTCGTTCATGTATTCATATGGAAAAACAGAGTATTTAAAGAAAACTGTTTAACTATCTGCTTAAACTCTATTAAATTATTAAGAAATACGCAAAACTATTGATTTCTGCTTAAATCCTTTATAAAATAGGTTGGATGATTCAACCAAACATATATTACCTATACCTCCATTTTGAAAAACAGGAAGCATAGCAATGAAAGGTAAACTGTACGGAATCGGAGTCGGCCCCGGAGAACCGGGACTGTTGACGCTGAAAGCAAAAGACCTATTGGACAAATCTGCGGTAATCGCATACCCCGTGAAAAATGTTGGAGAACCAAGTGTCGCTCTCAACATCATTTCCCCGGTTGTGGACATTACCGGAAAAGAAATCATAGAACTTCTTTTCAAAATGGATCCATCCGAAGAAGTTCGCGGCAAATGCAGAGCAGATGCAATGAACATCATCTGCGATATTTTGGATTCCGGAAAAGATGTCTGCATGATTACATTGGGAGACGTTGCGGTTTACAGTACCTACATGCGCATAAACGACGAAATCGAATCCAGAGGATATGAAACGGAAGTCGTTCCAGGAATTCCGTCATTCTGCTCCGGAGCAGCAAGAGCAAAGAAAATGCTCATGATCGGAAACGAAGGATTGGCCGTTGTTCCATCCGCGGAAGAAAACGAACTTCTGGGAGAAGCATTGGATCTTTTCGATAACATCGTTGTTATGAAAGCATTCGGTTCCATACCCAAACTTTGCAAAATGCTCAAAGATCGCGATATCCCTATATCCTGTGCAACCGTAATCAGTTGCATCGGAATGGAAGACGAATACGTCGGTCCCATGGACGAAGACCGCAAATACGGTTATTTTACAACCGTTCTTATTAAGAAAAACGAGAGGAATTAAGATGATTTCATTCATAGGTGCAGGCCCCGGAGATCCGGAACTTATTACAATTAAAGGAAAAAGACTGATTGACCAGGCAGATGTTATTGTCTACGCCGGATCTTTGGTAAATCCCGATGTACTCGGCGGAGCAAAAGAATCCGCTAAAATCTACAACAGTGCGGAAATGAACCTCGACGAAGTTATCGATGTTATGAGCACTGCGGAAAAAGAAGGTTTGAAAGTTGTTCGCGTTCACACCGGTGACCCCGCAATTTACGGAGCACACAGAGAACAGATGGATCGCTTGGAAACCATGGGAATCGAATACGAAGTTATTCCCGGTGTAAGTTCATTCCTTGCAACCGCAGCGGTTCTCAGAAAAGAATACACCCTTCCCAACGTAAGTCAAACCGTGATCCTTACAAGAATGGAAGGTCGCACACCCGTCCCTGCAAGAGAAAAACTTGTTGATTTGGCAAAACACCACGCAACCATGATTATTTTCTTAAGCGTCGGATTCTTGGATGAATTGTCTTCCACTCTTATCACAGGAGGATACGAACCCGAAACACCCGTTGCCGTTGTTTACAAAGCAACTTGGCCCGATCAGAAAATCGTTACCGGAACATTGGCAGATATTGCACCCAAGGTCAAAGAAGCGGGAATCACAAAAACCGCTCTCACCGTTGTTGGAGATTTCCTCGGAGACGAATACGAATTGTCAAAACTTTACGACAAATACTTCACAACCGAATACCGCAAAGGAATCGATAAGGAGGATTCCGAATGAGCGGTACTTTGTATGTTGTAGGATTCGGACCCGGCGGAAAAGAACACATGACTTTCAAAGCTGCGGAAGTTATTGAAAACGCAGATGTTGTTACAGGATACACAACATACATCGACATTCTCAAAGAATACTTCCCGGATAAAAATTACAAAGCAACCGGCATGATGAAAGAAGTCGACCGCTGTAAAATGGCGGTTGAAGACGCTATGTCGGGTAAAACCGTGGCGATGGTCAGCAGCGGAGATTCCGGAATTTACGGAATGGCCGGCATTATTTATCAGATCGCGGATGAAATGTCCGCAGATATTACGATTGAAACCATTCCCGGTATCACCGCAGCATCTACCGCAGCATCCGTACTCGGAGCACCTTTGATGCACGATCTCGCAATCATCAGTCTTTCCGATTTGATGACTCCTTTCGACTTGATCATGAAAAGAGTCGACTGTGCGGGAATCGGAGATTTGGTTGTTTGTTTGTACAACCCGAGAAGTCACAAACGTACCGAACATTTGAACAAAGCCGCAGAAATTCTGATGAAATACAGATCACCCGAAACACCTGTCGGAATCGTTCGCAATGCAGGTCGCAAAGACGAAAAATCAACCATCACAACCCTTGCAAAATTAGGTGACGAAGATGTTGATATGTTCTGCGTCGTACTCATCGGAAATTCTCAGACATATGTATCAAACGGCAGAATAATTACTCCCAGAGGATATAAGGTGTGATATCATGGCATTCGAAACCGTAAAACCCGAAGATATCGAGAAAAGAAGTATGGAAATCATTGTTTCCGAATTGGGAGACAGAACCTTCCCCGAACCTGATTTCTCGGTTGTAAGAAGATGCATTCACACATCCGCTGATTTCGATTACGCCGATAATTTGGTATTTTCCGAAGACGCGGTTAACATCGGAATCAAAGCACTTCGCAACGGTGCAAGTGTTGTTACCGATACGAAAATGGCAGCTGCGGGAATCAACAGAACCAAATTAAACGGATACGGAGGAAACGTTTACTGTTTCATCAGCGACGAAGACGTTATCCACGAAGCCAAAGAAAGAGGATGCACCCGCGCAACAGTAAGTATGGAACGCGGAGCTAAAGTTGAAGGAGAAGTTATCTTCGCAATCGGTAACGCACCCACGGCTTTGGTAGAACTTTCCAAGTTGATCGAAAACGGATTGCGCCCCGCACTTATCGTAGGCGCTCCCGTCGGTTTTGTCAATGTTGTCGAGTCCAAAGAACTGATTATGAAAGCAGGAATTCCCTTTATCGTTCCCAAAGGAAGGAAAGGCGGAAGCAACATCGCTGCAACAATAATCAACGCCATGCTCTACTACAAAGACTGATTTCGGCAGTAGTAATAAATCAAATAAAGTCCTCTGTGGTACGATGAAAATAAATCCTGGCGACCTTGCAATGGTAATGGAGAAAGATCCTGCCATTGTCGATGAAGGCGATGCGATAAAGTACCACACGGGACTCCACGCGGTTTCCATGTATAGAGAAAGCCATGAATTATGGATTTCCGGAAAGAAAAGCGAAGCCCGTGCAGTAAATTACGAAGCACACAAACTTACAGGATGTGACATTCACCCCGGTGCAACCGTCGGTGATAATTTTTTCATTGATCACGCCACAGGCGTAGTTATCGGAGAGACCGCGATTATCGGCGATAACGTAACTTTGTACCAAGGCGTAACCTTGGGAGGAGTTTCTTCCGCCAAAGAGAAAAGACACCCTACTTTGGGAAACAATGTCGTCGTAGGTGCGGGAGCAATTATTCTCGGTGACATTAACATCGGAAACAATGTCAGAGTCGGTGCGGGATCAGTTGTTTTGAAAGACGTTCCCGATGATTGTACCGTAGTCGGAAATCCCGCACGCGTTGCAAGACACAAAGGTGTGAAAACCGAAGACAGTTTGAAACACAACGATCTTCCCGATCCCATCAAAGATTTGTACAACAATCTTCTCAAACACATCGAAAAACTCGAAACCCGTATCGATGAACTTGAGTGCGAAAAGGATTTCAAAAAGGAATGAATTTTCTTGAAAATATCAAATAGAACAGCGTAAGCTATCTTCCCGATTATCCCGCATCTATATTTCTACCGCATAATTAATAACAGGGAGTGGATTTAGGAACTGATTCCATGTCGTTGATGATACACAACACCCTAACAAACAAGAAAGAAGTATTCGTCCCCCTCGAAGAGGGAAAAGTGAAAATGTACGTGTGCGGAGTAACCGTTTACGATGATATTCACATGGGACACGCACGCTCCATTATCGTTTTTGATATGGTTGCACGCTACCTCCGTTATTTGGGTTACGAAGTTACCCACGTTACCAATTTTACCGACGTGGATGATAAAATCATCAACCGTTCTGCAGAAGAAGGAATCGAAGCTCTTGATCTTTCCAAACGTTATATCGACAGATATTTCGAAGATACCGGAAAATTGGGAGTAAACAAAGCGGATATGTATCCCAAAGCAAGCGAAAGCATGGATGACATTATAGCAATGGTTCAGGAAATCATTGACAACGATTACGGATATGTTACACCCGACGGAAGCGTTTATTTCTCGGTTGAAAAAGTCAAAGATTATGGAAGATTGACCAACCAGAGATTGGAAGATATGGAATCTTCGGGACGTGTAAATCTTGATGACCAGAAGAAAAATCCTATGGATTTCGCAATCTGGAAAACCGCAAAACCCGGTGAAATCTCCTGGACTTCACCTTGGGGCGAGGGCAGACCGGGATGGCACATCGAGTGTTCCGCTATGATCAGGTCCTTAATGGGAGAAACCATCGATATACATGGAGGAGGAAACGATTTGATTTTCCCCCACCACGAAAACGAGATTCTTCAGACGGAAGCCTGCACCGGAAAGAAACTTGCAAAATATTGGATGCACAACGGAATGCTTCAGACCAAAGGAGAAAAAATGTCCAAATCACTTGGAAATTTCTTCAGAGTCAAAGACGTTGCGGAAAAATATGATATGCAAACCATCCGTTTCTACTTCCTCAATACACACTACATGAGTCCTTTGCTCTACAGCGAAGAAATGATTGTGGAGTCTCAGACTGCATTGAAGAGACTCTGGAACAATTACAGAGAACTTCAGAACTATGCTAAAAACGGTCCCGAAGGAGAATTCGATACTTGCGATCTTCTCGATAAAACAAAGTATGATTTCAACACCGCAATGAGCGATGATTTCAACACCCGTGCAGCAATCGAAGCTTTATTCAACATGGCACGTTCAACAAACAAGTCCATGGCAGAGAAAACATTCACCAAGAAAGATGCCGCAAAAGCAGTTGCACTTATGGAAGAAATCGATACCGTTTTAGGAATTCTTCCCGCTGACGAAGCAAACGATGATGCAATGGACGCGGTTATGTCCATTCTTATCGATATGCGCGCAGAACTCAGAAGTCGCAAAGCCTACGACTTGGCGGATATGATCCGCGACAGACTCACAGAAGCGGGAATTCAGTTGGAAGATTCCGCAGATGGTGCAAAATGGAAGAAAATCTGAGACTTAATTGTAAATCAGAATTGATACTCGGAGGAGGCGTAAAGCTTCCTTCGGGTTTTCAGGTTCCTGTTCGTATTTCTAAATCAACGGCAGGACCCGGTGCGGGATTCGGTTCAATCGCTTTGGAATTTGACGGATGCCGCGTAAAGAAATCCATCTCCTACGAAGAAGGAGAGTTTGAGTTAGTCCCAGCGGAAGAAAATTACTCTCTTTTCCGTGACGGAAATCTCTTTTTGGAAAATGTAAAAATTATCCCTGTCGTATACCATTGTCCGGAACAGGCTTTCTTCAATTTGGATCAAAGATGTATATTCAATTGTGCGTTTTGTGCATCCCCCCGTTTGGATAAAGATTCTACCAAAGGTTTGACGGATGAGAAAATCGTTGAAATGATTTCTTTGGCAAAAGAAACTCAGGACGTTCCGGTTGCCGCATTAACAAGCGGAGTGGTCGGTTCGGTTGATGAAACGGTAGAACGTTTTGTTTCTTGCGTAAAAGCGATTAAATCTAATTTCCCGGAAATGATTGTAGGTGTGGAACCTTACGTTTCAACAAGAGAACATATCATTGCTTTGAAAGAAGCCGGAGCGGATGAAATCAAAATAAACATCGAATCCGCAACTTCCGAAATCTTCGAAAAAGCTTGTCCCGAATTAAACAGAACAATAATTTTTGAAAGACTTATGGATTCGGTTGAAATCTTCGGAAAAGGAAAGGTTACTTCCAATTTGATTGTAGGATTGGGAGAAACCGATGAAGAAATCGAAAAGATGATTCGTGAAATGGCTTCCAAAGGCATAGTTGTAGGACTCAGACCTTTGAAAAGAAACAGCATTAACGATTCAAGCATGATGAAAATGCTCAATAATCCTGCTCCCAATACAACCGAAAGATTGATCAAACTTTCAAAACTTCACAAAGAGATATTGAATGAATACGGATTATCATCAGAATCTTTTGAAACCATGTGCATGAAATGCACCTGCTGTGATTTGGTTCCGTTCAGAGACTTTTGAGTTTATTCTTCATTTTTGCGGATAATTCGCAAGCTTTGCATAACTTTCCGTGTGTTGGTTCTCCGCATTCGCATTTCTTAAGATCTGCGGGAGGAGAAGAATCTTCCAACAAAGGTTTGATTTGATCATATGATGAAAGTATGCTGAATTTGGAACCGGGCGAACGGTCTTCCAATTCATCCACGACTTCACGGTACTGATTTCTTAATGCTGCTTCCCAATACGGACACATTCCGTCATAATGGGGAATGTTTGCAACTATCGAATACAACAAAGATTCTTTTTCCGGGATCATTCTCAGAGGGTGGAACCTTGGAATCAAACCTGGTTGAACTTTTTTATGAGGTCCAAGTCTTGCCAATCTATCGACATCACCGCGAACAAAATTCATCATAACCGACTGTGCCATATCATCTAAGTTATGGCCGGTTGCCAAATAAGTCGCACCGATTTTTCTTGCTTCGTCGTTCATTAACTTTCTGCGAAATACTCCGCAATAGGTACATGGGCTGCTGTCCCCGGAAATCGGAGCGATAACATCCATTGATAAATCCAAATCCTCTTCAAAGGATCTGATATGCAAAGGAATGTTCTTCTCTTCACAATATTTTCTTACGACATCCACACTCGGAGGCCTGTATCCATCGATTCCTTCATCGATAACGATAGCATGAATGGAGATGTCTCTGCGTTCTTTGAAAGTTTCATGCAAAGCATGCAACGTTACCATACTGTCCTTTCCTCCGGATACGGCAACTGCGAGAATATCTCCCGGGACCAAGTGAATTTGTTTACGAATCTCTTTTTTGATTCTTTTGTCCACATATGAAATAAAATGCATTGGACAAAGGTGCATTCCATTGTATCTTATGAATGTAACAGCATCGTGTGGACAGAGATCGCATTTCATTTTTCACACCTCATGAGTATAGAAATGATCTGTTTTGTAATCCAGAATATCTTCTATTTTTCTTGCTAAAACTTTTGATGGGATATCGGGAAGGGAAATGAACGTTGTACGTCCTCCGTTGTCTTCCGTATCTCCGCGAACTATAATTTTAATTAAATCGGATTTTTCCAAATCCTGTATGTATTGCCAGAACTGGGTATGTTTCCTTTTCGGAACATTGTATTCTTCGCATGCGATATAATACAATTTTTCTACTTCTCCCGTAGTGGTGTAAGTTTGCTTCTTGATTGCACGTGCGATTGCCAACAAAACAACTTTACGGTTATCATCCAAGACTTCCAATTTGTCTTCGGTAACGACACTGTACGTCATTGCTTTGGCAGCACGTACATCATCGGAAATAACAAGACCTTCCGGCCTTTCTTCGGCAAAATGAGCGGCACGATCCAACAATTCGATGGCGAATCTTGCGTCACCGTATTCTTGCGCAATATCCGCAATCAAACTCAGAACATCTTTGTCAAGAGTATTTTCATGCAACGCTTCTTCTGCTCTCGCTTCCGTAATCTCGTACAACTCTTCTCTGTTGTAACGATCGAAACGAACGGTATTCGTTCTGCGGAAAGAGGATTGGGAAGCGGCATCCAAATCATCAAAAATGTAATCCTGTGAAATCAATACCAAAGAAACGGGAGGGATCTCATCCGTTCTGTCTTCGGTGAATCTTGTTAGTTGGTAAATCAAATCAATCGTATTCTTTTTAATCAGAATATCGACTTCATCGAAAACAACAACCAAAGGCATTGCATTTTTTATAACATGTGCTCTAAACGAACGTGTCATTTCTCCGGGAGACAGTCCCCTTTCGGGATATCCTTTATCGAAAAACTTCACCAATTGAAGCATTACGCTTGCTTCGGTATTGTACGTTCTACAGTTGATAAAAATACTTTTTATGTTTTTGTCAACCGTTCTTCCGTAAGCTTCCATTTCCTGACAGAAATGTTTCATGGTTACCGTCTTACCCGAACCTACGGGACCGGATAGCAAAGCGGTTACCGGAACGTTATCTTCGAACATCGGACGGAAAAGCATCTCCAAACGTTTCGTCTGCTCATCCCTGTGCATGATCTTTTTGGGAACATACTCGTACATGAGTTTACGACCGTTTTTGATAACTGATGATGCTTTTGATCCGAACATTGTATCAATTCCTGCTTACTCTGATTAGACCTGAACAGGGAAGTACTGTAATTCCTTCTTTTTCCCAAATATCGGCAATGAGATTTATTCCCAATGAATCCGAGGGCATATGTCCTGAAATTACAAGATTTATGTTGTATTTTTTAGCTTCTTCGATGTGAGATTCGGGAAAATGCATTCCGATAACCGTACCTACACCTGCGTGTGCCAATTGTTCGTACAGATTTTTGGGACCAGATGTTCCGCCTGTCATTTTTACAATGACTTTTCCGCAACGTGCTTTCTTGTTTCCTACAATAATGCAAGGAGGATTATTCTGTTTTGCCGCTGCCTTCATTTCAGGTTCCTGAAGCAAACGTTCGATAATATCGCCCACATATTTTGGATTGAGTTCTTCCATGGCCTTTTCCAAATATTTTTGAACCATGTTGTCTGCAACCGTGTGCAAATTAAAGAACGGAATATCGAGAAGTTTTGCTGCGTCTGCGGCTTGATTGTAATTGGAACCCATAACATTCCTGGAAACTTCGTCCATTCTGGGTTTCATTATACCTTCCGCAACGTTAATCGGAATTCCAGCTTGATTGTACATCTCGGTTTGCATCCACATAACTTCCGGGAACGGAGTTCTTGACAATCCGTTCGGGTGGTGGGCTGCAACCGCAGATATGGAGATTCCTTTCTCTTTCAAACGATCCGCAAGAAGAATTTCTCCGGTTCCGATATCGATTCCCCAGAGAATCGTATCAACTTCTACGTTTTCATCTCCGGATGTAAATCTGGAATCCGCATAAGGGTTCCAAAGTTTTTCCATATCGAAATATTCTTTCTTTTCATCGGAAAGAGAATCGTAAGATTTTTTGGAATCTTCCAAAATGCGATCTATCTCATCCCTTGAACGAGGATCGTTATCGATTCCTGCGTTAACGGCAAGTTTGTACGCATCTATTAATTTCATAAGACCTGGAATGTTTTGTTCGGATAAATTGGTTTGTCCGACTCAGAGGTTTTTCTCTTTGAATTTCAAACCTGCTTTCATGAATCCGTATACGATTTCAGGATTTGAATAATAATACAGATGAGGATATCCGATTGCCAAACACTCGTTGGAATGAGAACAATTGTATTTCACTCCTTTACCCGGTTTCTCGGCAAGTAAATCTTCTCCGCAGTTTTCACTGTCCCAGTAATGGAATTCATGAGCTTTTGCCACTTCTCCCGAAGGAAGAATCATACAATCCTTATCCGAAGATAATTGAATGTAACCGAAACGTGCAAGTTTTCCCGTGTTGTAGGTTTTTCCTTTAACAAAACCAACGGTTTTGTGTTCGATTCCTTCGCGATCGACAAGAATTTCATGAAGATACATGAACCCACCGCATTCCGCCATACATGGCAAACCGTTTTCCAACGATGACCGAATGCTTTCAATCATTGTTTTGTTGGAAGCCAACTTTTCCGCGTAGAGTTCGGGATATCCTCCGTATAAAATCAAACCTTGGATATCATCGGGAAGTTTCTCATCGTTTAACGGAGAAAATCTAACGATTTCCGCTCCTGCTTTCTTCAGAAGATTCAGATTGTCTTCGTACATAAAGCAGAAAGCATCGTCATCGGCAATCGCCACTCTTACCGATTCGCATTTCTTTATTTCGGGAACTTTGTATTCCAATTCGGGAGCGGAGTTTGCCATTTCGATCAAAGCATCGATGTCGATGGTTTCTTCGAAAATATTTGCAAGTGCGTTAAGCTTCTCTTTAAGATTCTCGATTTCAGAAGGCATAACAAGACCCAGATGTCTGCTTTCCAAAACAAGTTCGGAAACCTTCGGTACGAAACCCAAAGGTTTTACTCCCGTTCTTTTTTCAATTACCGGAGCGATTTCTTCAAACAATTTCGCAGACATGTTGTTAAGGATTACACCGCGAATGTTATTTTTCTCGAATTCTTTGAATCCTTTGATAATAGGAACACAGGATATGCTTGCTCCCTTGCAATTCACAATAAGGATAACCGGGGAACTCAACTGTTCGGATACATCGTATGTGCTTGCATCCAAAGATGCTGCCGACCTTCCGTCATAGAATCCCATTACCCCTTCGATTACTGAAATATCCGATTCTTTTGCGGAATCCGCGAAAAGATACTTCAACAAATCATAATCGGCAAAGAAAGGATCCAAATTTTTAGAGTGTGTTCCGATTACTCTGCTGTGAAACATCGGATCGATATAATCGGGTCCGCATTTGAACGAAGCGACATTCATTCCACGGTTTACAAGTGCCTGCAGTATTCCGCATGTAATCAGGGTTTTACCGCTTCCGCTTGCCGGAGCCGTCAGAAGAATGCGCGCTTGGGTCATTCTTTAGACCCCTGACAAACTGTAATGTAAACAGGATTCTGCGCGGTCATGAGATGATACTTTCCGAGTTTTCTAGATCTTGAAACATTAACGCAAACCGTCTCTTCTTCAACAAGATTCAATGCTTTTATGCATTCCATAGTTTCGGAAATCGTTTCCAATGTAACCGAATTGATTATTACTCTTATGTTTGGATTCTTTTCCAAAAGCAATGAAAGAATCTCTTTCATGTTCCCTGCGGAACCTCCGATAAAGGCGTGTGTAGGGGTTGGAAGGTCAATCATCGCATCGGGTGCTGGCCCTCTTATAACTTCGACATTTGCCGTACAGAATTTTTTCTTGTTGATTTCTATAAGATCCGCGGCTTCGGTTTCTTTCTCAATGGCGTAAACTTTTCCTGCTTTTGCGTTTAATGCCAATTCTATTGATACCGATCCGGTTCCCGCACCTATGTCATAAATTACGGAATCGTCGCAAAGTTTCAATTTTGCAACCGACAAAGTTCTTACTTCGCTCTTTGTCATGGGTGCATCCCCTCTGATGAAATCTTCATCCGAAATTCCCATCGGATTTTCCAATACGGGAGATGGATTTTCGATCAAAGCCGCACAGAGACTCAGGAAATCTTTGTTCTTCATTTCCGAAGGTTTTCCCGATTCGAATTTTTCTTCGGGAGAGCCCATATTCTGTCCGATTGTTACGATAACGTCGTTCAATCCGAACTCTTCCAAAGATTCGCAAAGAGCTTTTGCGCCTTCCGCTCCGTTAAGAAGCGAGAATACTTTGGAATTCCTTTTGACTTCTCCCACAACGTTGGAATCGAGACCGTGGGCGCTCATAAGATGTGCATCCTGCCATGAAGTTTCCAATTTTGAACAAAGATACACAACGGAAGATATTCCGCAGAATAATTCCACATCGAATTCGTTGCGGTCAAGGGTTTCCAACAAACGTTTTGCTCCGCTGTAGAATCCTACGTCTCCCGAAAGAAGAACCACGGTTCTGTTGAAATTCTGATTCTTTTCCAAATATTCGGAAATTTCTTCCGCACGATATGATCTTAAGATTTCTCTTCCTGCGGAAGCAACGGAATCAACCATACGGTCCGCACCTACGAGAAGATCTGCATCCGCAATAGCTTCGGTTGCTTCAACGGTAAGACCGGATTCATAACCCATTCCGATACCGACAAGAGAAACTTTTCTTTTGTTTGATGAACGGTAAGAAGGATCTTTCGGAGCAGCGGGCAATCCATAAGTTTTGCCCAAATACTCAATAACTTCCGAGAATGATCTTCCCGCATCGTTTTGAGGTCTTCCAACAAGAATTGTTTTCACACCCGCTCTGCGTGCGGCACGAACCTTTTCATCGAATCCTCCGGGTTGTCCGGAATCCTTTGTAACCATATATTTCGCATCAATCTGTTTCAGCATTGCATAGTTCAATTCTTCCGAGAAGGGGCCTTGCATCGCAATCAGATTTTTACCTTCGAATCCGAGTTCGGCGCAAGCAACGGCAACATTTGCCAAAGAAAGAACTCTTGCATAAATACGATCTTTGAAATTGGGAATAATCGTGAATTTAGAGATTTCTTTGCTTCCGGTAGCAACCAAAACATTTCCTTCGGTGTCACAAAGGTATTCTGCCGCGGAAGCAACATCGGGAACCCAAATCAAATCGCTGTCTGCGGAATTTTCTCCTTCCGCTCTTAACAAACGAACATATTCCACACCCGACTTTTCACAAGCCTGTTTGATGTTTCCCGAAACAATTACGGCATAAGGATGGGTTGCGTCGATAACATATCTGTAACCTTTTCCCATAAGTTCGGCCATAGCATCTATATCCAAACGTGCAGCGGTAACTTCGATGTGTTCTTTTGCTTCGATTAATTGTTTTCCATACTCGGTTGCTACGCATGCGTGAACGTCAACACCCGCTCCACCCAAGAATTCCGTAAGCATTCTGCCTTCGGTTGTTCCTGCGAATATGAGAATCTTATCTCCTTTCATCTTAATTACCTCTGAATTTAACTGTGAAATCTTTTTGTGCGACAGCCACGGTTACACCGTCTTTTGCCGTCTTTTTTACTTTTAATTTTCCTTTGGATGCCGCAACCGCGGAACGTTCGCAAACACAATCCACTCCGGTAACGTTCTTTACCATATCCGATGATGAGAAATCTCCTTCAACGGAATTCAGACGTTCTGCGGTGTAGAAAACCACGGGAGCTCCAAGAACATCCGAAAGTTCCAGAATTGCGGGTTCGTCGGCTTTCAAAGTTATACTGGCTATCGTATTGATACTGAATTCCGAAATATCATTGGAATCTAACGTTTCTGATACGACTCTGAAAACATCTTCGAATGGTTTGTCTCTTCTGCAACCGACTCCCAAAGAATTTGTCATGGGTGTAAGGCGAAGAGTCTTTTCGAAAGGAGTTTTATTTTTTGAATCAGTGATATAGATTCCGAAATCTCCCGAATCCGCTAAAATCAATCCATCCGGGATTTCTCCTTCAATAGGAAAATCACTTTTTAATCCTATGAAACGTCCATCGAGAATTCTTGCGGATGTTTCTTTTGCCAAAGTCATATCGCTTATTTGCATATAATTTTCAGATGCGTAAGAATCCACGGCGAATTTTTTATTCAAATCTGTTGCGGTTGTTACAACGGGAATTGCATTGATTCCTTTTGCGATACGTTCCGCAAGGGTGTTACATCCTCCGATGTGTCCCGAAAGAAGTGAAATTGAAAATTTACCCGATTCATCAACGCAAACTACTGCGGGATCGGTGGTTTTACTTTTGATATACGGAGCGATTGCGCGTACCGCAATACCTGTTGCACCAACAAAAATCAAAGCGTCCGATCCGAAATTTGATTCGGTCCATTCGGAAAGACTGCAGTCCATTTTTTCGGTATTTTCCACGATTGAAGAAGTTTTGGAGAAAACAGAAACCGAATCTTCTGTCAATAAATCTTTAATTTTGTTGGCAACCAAACCGCCGTTGGATGTGAAGCATACTATTTTTACTATCATTGTTCCAAATCCATTTTTTTGATAAGTTCTTCGGCATTTTGAGTTTGTCCCAAGAATCCGTATTTCGAAGAGAATACCATTGCACCCGTTTCTATGTTTCCGCCTGTGCGATGGTCCATGTGGAATGCGATTCTGTCTGTTAAACGCGATATGGTTTTCTTAACCAGATCTTTTTCGACAAGAATATCCAAAGCATCATCGGTTGTTACGCATTCCATTATTTTTCTGGCCGTTTCCGCATCTGCACCTGCCATTAATGCATGAGACGCAAGAATCTCCATTCTGGAATCCGCGTGACGGGAATGCGTATTCATGATTCCGCCTGCAAGTTTTACCAACTTTCCGATGTTTCCCACCAACAATAAACCGCTCAATCCGATTTCACACGCATAATCTAAAGTTTCACCGATAAAATTACTGCATTTAACTGCGGTTTCCGGATCCAATCCACCGATACTTTCGGTATATTTCAAACCATAATTTCCCGGAACGACGAGTATTGTTTTTTGTCCGGAAGCTTTTCTCATATTCATTTCGGCTTTTATCGTGCTTACCAATGCAGCTTCGCTCATCGGCTCAACGATACCGCTTGTTCCCAATATGGAAATTCCGCCTTCGATTCCCAAATGGGGATTGAAAGTCTTTTTTGCTACGGTCAAACCTTCAGGAACAGAAATTTTAACCAAAACTCCGTTGGAATATCCAAGCGTGTTGAAAACATCCTCAACCGCATCATGAATCATGTTTCTCGGAACTCTGTTTATTGCGGCATTTCCGACCGGTTGATCCAAACCTTTGCGCGTAACCCTTCCGACCCCTTCTCCTCCGTCTATTTCGATATCAGAGGAATCGGTTAACGTTACTTCCGAATAAACCAAGATTCCGTGAGTTGCATCGATATCATCTCCGCCGTCTTTCCTTACGGCACAGGATGCTTTGTTTTCGGAAATTTTCAAATCTTCGATGGGGAGATCCAAAAGAATTCCTTTTGGTGTCAGAATTTTAACAGATTCCACGGGTTTTTTGGAAAGAAGTGCTTCTGTAGCTGCTTTAGTTGCCGCTGCTGCACACGTACCCGTAGTATGACCGCATCTTAACATACGATTGTTAACGAAAATCGACCCTGGACCTTCATTCGTTGGTTTATCCATCCAACATGTATCTTAATTCTAGTATTTGGGTCTTGAGTATTTTGCGTAGAATATATGTATATCCGGAATTGAAAAGAATTGAATAATTGATTGTCGATAACAAAATATGGCAACCGTACGTGCGGACATGAGCATATGCAACAGAACCGCAACCATTTCCGTAGATGATAATGCCGATGGAACATTTTCTTTGAAAATAGAATCCGATTGTACCGAGATTCAAAAATACGCACATATTTTGGGCAATACGATTACGATGGACGACATAATCGATATCGAATCCAGTAAAATTTTATCTCCTTCCAATATCAGAGTTTTAACGGCAACCTGTCTTGTTCCCAACGCAATTATGAACGCCGCATTCTTGGAAGCTGGGTTAATCAGCAAAAGTTCCGTAGATAAAGTCAAAGAAAATCATGTGGAGTTTGTTGACTGATGGCAACCGTAAGATCCTTCGAAAAAGAAGATTTGGACTTCTGCGAAAAATGCGTAAAGGATACTTGGAACCTTGACAAATGGATTAAAAACACGGGAAAACCGTTTTTGGACAGAGCCTACGCGGAACATTATGTTTCCCTCAGCAACCATTTACAAATTTTAGAAGAAAACGGAAAACCCGAAGGATTCATATTCTGCAGAATGCACAATCTTACATTTTCCGAAAAAATTCACGGAAAATCAACAACTTTGAAACTCGGATTGAAAATATGGAATAATCTTCTTCTGGGTCATTTCGGAAACAGAAGAAAAGCTTTAACAAAACTCAGAGAAACAACATCGATTTCCCCCGAGATCGCAAAAAGAGAAAAGGAGTTTGATGCCGTCGTAAATCTCTTTATGATCAACTCCGGAAACAGAGGAAAAGGATTTGGAAAACTTCTTTTGAACAACTTCATCAACGAATGCAAAGAAAATGATATCAAAACCATCGGTCTCTTTACGGATTCCGAATCTGATTATGGTTTCTACACCCAATTTGGATTTGTCAAATATTCCGGTTTTAATAATGATCAGTTAAAACCTATGGAAGACGGCAGCGAAAATTGTATAATCTTAAGATTGGTTCTGCAACCATGAACAATAAAGTTTCCGAAGAAAATCATTATTGGCAATTATATGCAATATTTGCATTGCTTGCTCCGATTCCTTTTATTGTTGTTTCGGCATATTCCAAGGATTCTTTATCGCTATTCATGAATTCCGTTATTTTCTATTGTACGATTCCTATAATCGTATACGGATTTTACATGTGGATCGAAGGTTCGGGACACAGATGGATTAACGGAGTGGATTGGACCAAATTAACACCATCGCAATTACCCTACGTTTCAAGATTCATGGGAAAAATAATGGTAATCGGAACAGTAGTTTTTGCAATTGCTCTTTCCTTCCTTTTGTATGAGGTTCCGATAGGAATTATTACGGTAGTTCTGGGATGCGTGGTATATATGGCAATCTTATTTTATGGAATTGCACACGCAACCAACAAAGAATTCCTCGACAAAGCGGAATTCTACAAACCGTGTTCCAGAAAAACAGGTATTGCGATTATGATTGCATCCATCATAATAATCGGATCCGCTTCGACAGTTATTTTATCGGAATCCACGTCGTCGGAATCCGTAAACATAACATTGGAAGATGAATATTTTACCGTAAAAGCTCCGGCATTCAACCAAAGTTTTGATTATGACAAGATAGAAAAAATGTATCTTGACGAAGATTTTGACAAAGGTAAAAGAATCGGAGGATACGGAACTCCGACCATTCACAGCGGAACCTTCAAAAATTCGGAATTCGGAAACTATAGTTTGGCATCATATACAAACATCAAGCCGTGTATCGTAATATTCTACAACGAAGATTACTACGCATTCAATCAAAGTTCCGATGCGGCAACAAAAGAATTGTTTGATCTTTTGAGTTCAAAAATTAAATTATGATCTGTTTGTTCCGTATTACATATTACATGTAGTACCCGATTCATATATTCCAATAGAAGAATGGTGAATTTGGAGGTAAATGATGGACGATTTTGAATTGTCAGAATATGAATATGTTATGTGTGTACAGGATATTACTCTTTTAATTACGGAACTTTTGGAACAGGCACATGGTAAAACATCCGATAAAATTGAACGGATATAGAATGCTGTTTGTAAAGAAGTTCCAGATTTAATGTATTGATGAGATTTTTTCATAGCTATCACCAAACTTTTTACAAACCCCTTACATCTTTTTTCTTTTGTTTGCAAACCAATATCAATATCCTTTAACATCTCCGATTATGGAAAGAAAAACCGTAGGATCTTTGAGCATACCGAATGTTGCAATGGGAACCTGGTCTTGGGGAAGTGGAGGAGTCGGAGGAAAACTCATTTTTGGAAACAGTTTCTCCGAACATGACATGGAACCTGTTTTTTCTTACGCCATATCTAAGAATTTAAACCTCTGGGACACTGCTCCGATTTATTGTAAAGGTCAATCGGAATCCATGCTTGGATCTTTCATGAAAACTTCGGATCCCCAAATAATTTCCACCAAATTCACACCTGTTTTGAAATTCAGAAAATCCGCAATGAGAAAATCAGTCGAAGGAAGTCTTTCCCGTCTCGGATGCGAAAGTATCGATCTTTATTGGATTCACATGCCGTATAACGTAAAGAAATGGACTTCCGAATTAATCCCCCTTCTCGAAGAAGGATTGATTAAAAATGTAGGTGTTTCCAACCACAATTTAAAACAGATTAAACAAGCAAACGAAATTTTGAACAAAGCAGGATTCAAATTATCCGCAATACAAAATCATTACAGTCTTCTTTACCGCGGATGCGATAAATCCGGAATTACGGAATGGTGTAAAGATCAGAACATAGCATTCTTTTCATACATGGTTTTGGAACAGGGAGCATTATCTGGAACATACACAAAAGAAAATCATTTCAAAAGATTTACACGCCGCGGAATGGCATTCCCTCCTCGTAAACTGGAAAAGATAGAACCTTTGATTTCCACACTGAAAGAAATAGGAATTTCCAAAAACCTAACTCCGGCGGAAGTCGCAATCTCCTGGGCAACATCCAAAGGAACAATTCCCATTATCGGAGTAACAAAACCCAAACATGTAGAATCGGCTTTCAAGGCATCTTCCGCAGAATTATCCAGCGAAGAAATTCAAATGCTGGAAGACTCGGCGGATAAAACAAAAGTTTCCGCTAAAGGCTTTTGGGAATCAAATATATAAGCAATTCACTGAACACATAAATAAAGGAAGTATAATTGCAACCCTATGTATCCGTACACGCCCGAAAATCAAAAGACGTTTGAACTTCTTTCGTCGGGAAAATATGACCTTGCAGCAAGAGAACTTTATGCTTCCACGGATCCGGCTGCAACTTGTGTATTGGGCATTATGACATACCTTGGAAAAGGTGTTTACCAAAGCACTGAAAAAGGTAAAAATATTATTTTAATCGCAGTCGAAAAAGGAAATCCCGAAGCTTTGAGCATTCAACCCTTATTCGACAATCCCGAAAAATGTGAAGAAATATTCACACTTCTTTTCAACGCCGAATGCGGAGATGTAGAATCCTGTCGCACCCTTTTTGAAAAATACAGCAAAGGAAAAGAAGAATTCAAAAAGAATTATCACGAAGCCATAAAATGGTGTTCGGTAGCGGCAGAAGCCGGTGATGCTGAATCCCAACGCACGGTCGGATTCATGTACATGATGGGGAAAGGCGTTGACAAAAGCTTCGACGAAGCCGTCAAATGGTTAACCAAAGCATCCGACGCGGGAGACGGAGAAGCCGCATTCCGCATGGGTCAAATGTACGAACAGGGAAGATGTTACATCGAACCAAATGTGGAAAAAGCAATCAAATGGTATACTCTCGCATCCGAAAGAGACAATGCGGACGCACAGTGTGCCTTGGCATTCATCAAAATGATGAGAGGCCGTCATGAAGATCATAAAGGTGCCGTAAAACTTTTGGAAAAATCCGCATACAACGGAAATTCCGAAGCTATGCATCAATACGGAATGTTCTTGGCATACGGACAGGGCGTCGAACGCGACGTAGAAGAAGCAAAAGAAATGTTTGAAAAAGCTTGCGAAGCCGGAGTCCAACAATGCATGGTCGATTATGCGAACATGTGTTTTGAAGGCGAAGTTTTACCGAAAGATTGGGAAACCGCCGCAAGATGGTTTAAGGTTGCCGCAGACCAATGCAACGGATACGCACAATACGCTTTGGCATGCATGTACGCAAACGGTTACTATCACGAAGTAGATGCGGAAAAAGCCGTGGATTTGTTCACACAATCCGGAGAAATGGGAGAACCCAATTCCCAATACGCATTGGGATGCTTCTATATGGAAGGTCGCGGTGTTGAAAAGAATCCCAAAGAAGCCGCATTTTGGTTTGATTTGGCCGCAGATCAGAAAATGCCGCAGGCACAGGCATTCCTCGGCATGATGTTGATTACCGGAAGAGACGTTCCCCAAGATAAAGAAAGAGGAATGGAAATTCTTTTGGAATCGGCGGAAACAGGATACTACGAAAGTCAGTATTATCTCGGTAAATTATACATGGAAGGTAAATTTGTCGAACAAAACAGCCGTTTGGCAAAGAAATATTTGCAATTAGCCGCCAAACAGGGTGACAAAGACGCAGAAAACCTTCTTATTGAATTGAAAACCAAACGCAGGTGATTCGTTGTCTTTTGAAACTGTTTTGAAATCCGCTCAAGATGGTGACGATTCCGCACAATGCGCAATGGGATACATGTTCTACAAAGGAGACGGAGTTGCCGTAGATTTGCGTGAAGCTTACTTATGGTTCAAACGTTCCGCGGAACAGGGAAATCCCGAAGCTCTTTGCGCCCAGGGATTTATGAAAACCCGTGGAGAAGGAACCGACGAAGATCAGGTAAAAGCTGTTTCTTTATACAGGAAAGCGGCGGATCAGGGATATGCTAGAGCTCAATTCAACTTGGCACACATGTATTCCGACGGTCGCGGTGTGGAACAGAATTTTGTTGAAGCTTATCGTTATTACGGATTGGCCGCGGAACAGGGAAACTTGATCGCATTGTACAGAATGGGCGTTATGGAAGAAGAGGGTCGCGGAATTCCTAAAAATGAGGAAAAAGCTATCAAAACTTTTGAAGAAGCGGCAAAACACGGACATGACAAAGCCGAATACAGATTGGCAATAATGTACATGGAAGGCCGCGGAATTCCCCAGAATTTAGGAAAAGCTGTGAAACTTCTAAACTCGTCCGCAGAAAAAGGATCTTCCGATGCAATGTTGATGATGGGAAAGATGTCTCTTTCCGGAGAAGGATTGGTTTTAAGCAAAAACAATGCTAAAAAATGGCTTGAGAAATCTGCACGCAGAGGAAATCAGGAAGCTTTGGAACTTCTGAGTAACTTGCAATGATTTTAATTGCATAAATTTTCAGGTACTGTGTACAATATTGTATATTCATCTATTTTGAACTGCTGCATTTTTTGCATTAGTTCAAAAAAGATGATTCTCGATTGTAGTTTTCGATTAGTTCTCAAGCAACCAATCCGTAACGGACATTATTATCACACCATCTTCGGTTGAGTGTTTCACAACCGGATCCAACGTCAAAATAATCTTGGCGAAGTTGTCTTTGATTGAACGTAATACGCTTATCTCCCTTTCGGAAGTTGATTCATCAGCCATCGAGAGACAAACCTGATAGTATGCCTTCTCCCCCATGATTGAAGATACTACAAAGTCTATCTCCTTAGCTCCGTATTTACCAACCTGTATGGTATAACCGCGCCTTATCAACTCAAGATATACTACGTTCTCCAACACACGGCCGACATCGTTCTGCAGCGATCCGATTGCCATATCTCTGAGTCCGGGGTCCACCGAATAATATTTCGGAGACGGGTTCAAAGCCGAAGATTTTATGTCATATCTGTCAGCACGATAGATTACGTATGCATCTTTCATCAGCTCTATGTAACGATCAACCAACTCTCTACCGGCACCCAAACCTTCTACTATGTTGTTGATGGACATGGGATTACCGATATTCTGCATCAGATACAACATAAGTCTGTCCAACTCTTCCATATTACGGATCTGTCCGCGTGATGCTATATCCCATTTAACGATGGAAGCATACATATCCCTCAGTATTGTTTTTACCGATTCGTCTCCCATAGAAGGGTCTACACCGGGAAATCCTCCGTATGTCATGTATTTGTATAATGCGGCAGAAGGATCCAAATCTTTACAACGGAAATCTTTCCATTCTGCGAATGATAATGGCAATATGTCTATTCTGACGTATCTCCCCGTGAGATATGTAGACAATTCGGAAGATAAAAGATGAGCATTGCTTCCGGTTATGTAAACGTCGGATTCGGTTCCGGATATGAGAGTGTTTACTACACGTTCCCAGTTTTCGACTCTTTGGATTTCATCGAGAAAAATGTAGCATTTCTTGTCTTTGGATATTTGGGGGAATAATATTTCTGCCAAATCCGTATCGTTTCTGATGTTGAAATATTCCGGATCTTCGAATGATATGCGTATTATATCTTCATCCAAAGTACCGTCATTTTTCAATTGGTCTATGAATTGAGATATTAGTGTGGATTTCCCGCTACGGCGTACTCCTGTGATTACTTTAACAAAATCTGCTTTATCTTTGAATAAAGACAGCTTGCGGAGATATTCTTTACGAAGTACGATATCCTTTGCCATACACTGGAATATGGTTGTTGCAGATATAGAATTTATTGTATACCCTAGATTTTTGATATTTGTATACTTGGGGTTTATTCGAACACACAAACTTTGATCTCAATTACATAAAGTTCACAAATTTGAATTGTCACATATCAAATTCTGGTCAAAAAACACACAAATAATGTACATTTATGTACATCAATGTATTTTTTAGTAGTATGATTAATATATGTGTCCGTCATAACATGACTTGAAGGCTACATCATGCAAATGAACGAAAATCAGCTCAATATCATAAGGGAACGCTTGTCTACAATCAAAGACAAAAGTCCATTTTATGCTTCAAAGTACGCAGATCTCAATCCTCAGGATGTTAAAACCCAAGAAGATTTTGAAAACCTTCCTTTGACGGATAAATGTGAACTTCGCGAAGCGTACCCTCTTGGCCTTCAGTCGGTTCCCGAAGAAGAAGTCGTTAGAATCCACTCTTCGTCAGGAACAACTGGAACGCCCGTAATCATACCGTACACCGCAAAAGACGTGGAAGATTGGGCTATTCAGTTTGAACGCTGCTACAGAATGGCGGGCGTTACAAACAAGGATAGAATCCATGTAACTCCGGGATACGGATTATGGACTGCGGGAATCGGATTCCAGGCAGGAGCTGAAAGAGTCGGTGCAATGGTTATCCCCATGGGACCCGGAAACACCGAAAAACAGATTCGCATGCTTATCGATATGAAGAGCACGGTATTGTGCGCAACATCTTCGTACGCATTGCTCCTTGCGGAAGAAATCACCCGTCTTGGCGTAAAAGATCAGATTTGTCTTAAAAAAGCAATCATCGGATCCGAACGCTGGGGAGATAAAATGCGCGCAAGAATCGCGGATGAATTAGGCGTTGAACTCTTCGACATTTACGGTTTGACAGAAGTCTACGGCCCCGGAATCGGAATCTCTTGCGACAAGAAAAACGGCATGCACTGTTGGGACGATTACTGCTATTTCGAAATAGTAGATCCAAAAACAGGAAAGAATGTTCCGGATGGAGAAATCGGAGAGTTGGTAATAACAACACTTCGGAAAGAAGGAGCTCCTTTGATCAGATACAGAACGCATGATTTGACTCGTTTCATAGTCGGAGAATGCGAATGCGGAGACAAACATCCCAGGATCGATATTCTCATCGGCCGTACCGACGATATGGTTAAAGTCAAAGGTGTCAATATCTTCCCCGGACAGATTGATGGTGTCTTGAAATCCGTTGATGGTGTAAGCAGCGAATATCAGGTAATGATTGATCACTTGGAAGGAAAAGACCGTATGACTCTTTTCTTTGAAACAAAACTTCAGGACAAAGAACGCAAAGAGTTGGAACACGAAGTGAAAGATTCTTTCAAATCCAAAGTCGGAATTACAATTATTCCAAAAGCTGTGGACATGGGCGAACTTCCCAGAAGTGAAAAGAAATCCAACCGTATCTTTGATAACAGATACTGAACAAAACTAAATTGGGTTGTTGCGTTTGCAACAACCCATATTTTTTAGAAATTTTATCTCTTAGATCCGCCGATCATAACGAGATAAGCCAACAAGGCTTCCAACTGAATTCTTTCGTTGCTTCCTTCAACGATACGGAATTCGATTTCACCGGTTTTATCCATTAAACGGACTTTTTCCGCGTCTGTAATACTGAGTTCGAAGAACGAAGTGTGAATCTGACGAATGATATCCTGTCCCGAAAGACCGAAAGTAATCATCGTATCATCAAGCATATCTCTTGCACGGACAAAATTTCCGTTCAAAGCTTCTTCCAACATATTGCGGACAGCTTCGGGATTTGCCATTCCCGTTGTCTGATAAATCGTATCGATATCAATCGGTTTTCCGGTAGAAGCGGCGACTTGTAGAGAGTTGATCGCTCTCCTCATGTCTCCTCTTGCGACATGTACCAAACCATCCATTGCACTTTCATCGATGTTTACTTCTTCATTCTGAACGATTTTGTTCAAATATTCAAAAACATCATCTTTGGAAACCGGACTGAACCTGAATACGGCACATCTAGACTGAATAGGATCGATAATCTTTGAAGAATAATTACAGGAAAGAATAAAACGACAGATTTTCGAATATTTTTCCATTGTTCTTCTCAATGCAGCCTGAGCATCGGAGGTCAGAGCATCTGCTTCATCCATGAAGATAATTTTGAAATCCGCTCCTCCCAAAGGTGCTGTTCTTGCAAATTCTTTGATTTTACCTCTAACAACATCGATTCCTCTTTCATCCGATGCGTTAAGTTCGATAAAATTGCCTTTCCATCCGTCACCGAACATCTCTCTTGCCATTGCCAAAGAGCAGGTTGTTTTTCCGGTTCCGGCAGGACCTGTAAGAAGAAGATGCGGCATATTCTTTGCTTCGACGTAGGCTTTGAGCCTTTCGGTTACGTGCTTCTGTCCTACAACTTCGTCCAGATTTTTAGGTCTGTATTTCTCGGTCCAAATTTCATTCATGGATAACATTCCTGAGAGTACGTGAGAATTGAAATAGTTTTGCGGTGAAATTTGTTTTAGATATGTCGTTAAAATAACATTTCGGGAGAATATCCCAGTGTTAAAATTGAAAGAGTTTGGATTAAGAGGATTCTGCGAAAGCAGAATCCGATCTTAATCATCTTGATGCTTTCAAAGCCTGATCCAAATCGGCGATAATATCGTCGATGTGTTCGGTTCCGATAGACAAACGGATTGTGTTTGGTTTGATTCCCGTTTCCGCCAATTCTTTCTCGGTAAGTTGAGAGTGGGTTGTGCTTGCGGGATGTACGACCAAAGATTTCACATCGGCAACATTCGCTACCAAAGAGAAAACTTTCAAAGCGTCACTGAATTTTTTAGCTTCGTTCAATCCGCCTTTGACTTCGAATGTAAAAATAGAACCTGCTCCGTTTGGATAGTATTTCTGATACAATTCGTTGTTAGGATGATCTTTCAATGAAGGGTGATTCACTTTATCAACCAAATCATGGTTGTTCAGGAATTCAACGACTTTCAAAGCATTTTCAACATGCCTTTCTACTCTTAAAGACAAAGTTTCCAATCCCTGAAGGAATCCGAATGCGTGAACCGGGGACAAACATGCTCCGGTATCTCTGAGAAGAATTGCACGAACCCTTGTACATACGGGACAATCACTGTCTTTTGCGAAACTTATACCGTGATAACTTGGATCTGGCTCTGTTAAATCAGGGAATTTACCGGATGCAAACCAATCGAATTTTCCATTCTCCGCGATGGTTCCTCCGAGCATGGTTCCGTGACCTCCGATGAATTTTGTTGCAGACTCCACAACAATATCCGCACCGTGTTCCAAAGGTCTGAATAAGAATGGAGTTGCGAACGTATTATCGACAATCAATGGAATTCCGTGTTTGTGCGCAATTTCGGCCATTCTTTCTATGTCGCTGATCTGAGCATTTGGATTTCCGATTGTTTCGACATACAGACATTTTGTATTCTCTTGAATGGAATTCTCAAATCCTTCGTAGTCATCGGGATCCACGAATGTGGTTGTGATTCCCCATTTGGTAAACGTGTGTGCGAAGCAGTTGTATGTTCCTCCGTAAATTGCGTTGGAAGATACGATGTGATCTCCGTTTCTGGCAATATTTTGGATAACATATGTGATAGCAGCCGCACCGGAAGCAACCGCCAAAGCTGCGGTTCCGCCTTCCAAAGCAGCCATTCTCTGCTCGAAAATCGTTTGAGTCGTGTTGGTCAAACGACTGTAAATATTTCCGGGATTTTCAAGATTGAAACGTGCGGCTGCATCGTCGCAACTCTTGAAAACATATGCGGATGTCAAGTAAATTGGAACGGCTCTTGAGTCAGAAACGGGATCTGCTTCTTCCTGTCCTACATGAAGTTGCAACGTTTCGAATTTCAATTTATTTTTGTTGTACGGCCCCGAAGGAATGTTTGCATTTTCAATATTATTTTCCGACATTTTTCAGCCTTCCGAATGGAAGAATATGGACGAGACTCTATTAATATGTGCTTTAGAAAAAAAGCATATAAATTTGCACTTAAATGGAAAAAGTGTAAAAAATCGGCGAAAAATATGGCCAACTAAGGCAATTGTCGAACTGTTTGCTTTATAAACTCACCCTTCGTAGTATTTCCGTAAAATTTTCCGGGAAATCGGAAATGTATTGCAAGGAGGTACCTGAAATGAAACGAAAAATCATATTGATCTCGGCGGTGGTTTTACTATTGGTAACATCGTCGATTGCCCTAGCTCAAAACAACAATAATTCGGAGACGGAAGGAATCATATTCCTATCCGATACCGTATACGTAGACGATAGCAACACGGGAGTGCAAAACGGATCGCGTGCAAACCCGTACAACAACATGGATGATGCGCTATACGGCGTAGCCGACGGCGGAACGATATTTGTTGCCGATGGAACATACGAAGGAGATTTTGACATTGATGTAAACGTTGAAATTTACGGTTCCGACAACACAATCTTTTCCATGAACGGAGATTCGATCTATATCGAAAGAAACAAAACCGTTCTTTTTGACAACATAAAATTCGATGTTGTAAGTAATTACAACAATCCCGTAATAGACGGCTTATCGAAAAACACATACATAAAAATCATAAATTGTAATATTGAATTGAACGACGGTTTGTTCTGCAACATATTCGTCGATGTAAACAAACAAAAAATTCTCTTTGAAAAGAATTTCGTATCGGGATCTTTCGGATATGTTCTGGTTTCCATAGGAAACGGAAGTTCTGTTCAAAATAACATCTTTAACCTTAAAGGCGAAAAACAAACAACAGGTAATTACACGGCTGCAATCTTGGTAGATTGTACGAAATCCAATACCGTAACAATTCAAAATAATATTTTTGCGAATATGAATTTAGCTGTATATTTGGCAAACGGTAAATGTTCCGGTTCAAAATTCGTATACAGTGAAAATGTATTCTACGATGCAAGATTTGTATTAAGCGTAGATTCCTCGAACAGAACTTTCAACAACAAAACTTTTGATATCAATAAAAATTTCTATATCTTTGAAGGAAACAGACAACTTCCCGTGGTTGAAGACAGACCTTTGATATCAGGTGATAATTATTTCTCATTTGATACGGAATACGATTACGACAACAATTTGAAAGTAACGTTCAATCGTGATGTTGCCTACGGATTTACTGCCGTAACTTTGAACAATGAAGATAATCCCGTTGTTACAACGGATAATTCCGGAGCATTACAACTCGATTTGTACATGGCTTTGACTTTTAACCCACAGGGCGGATATCTTCAGGATACTGTTATTCCAATCACAGGAACAACTTACGAAAATCTTCCAATACCCGATAAAACAGGATATACCTTCGAAGGATGGTATACTGCATCCGTTGATGGTGTAAAGATTGAAAACGGAGATTCCATTGTAAACGAAAATCATACGATTTATGCGCATTGGACCATGAAAACCTATGATGTCGTTGCAACCTCCGGACCCGGAGGATCCGTAACGGGCGGAGGATTGTATTCGTACGGAGATACGATTACGCTTACGGCTATCCCGGACCCGGGATTCGAGTTTGTAATTTGGGATGACGGAACAACAACGGAAACCAGAACCGAAACGGTAAACAGCGGAAGAAGTTACAACGCAACATTCAGTGAAATTATTACCACGCCCGTAAAATACAGAGTTGAATTGACTTCAGGGCCCGGTGGAATCGCAATAGGATCCGGAACATATAATGAACATGATCAGATTGTAATATCTACCGTCCCCAACGACGGATATAAATTCAAATCCTGGAGTGACGGAAATACGAACAATATCAGAATTCTGGTAATGTATCAGGATTACAAATTCGGTGCTACTTTTGAAAAGATTCCCGTGTTAGAAAAATACGATATTTCTTTGGATGTTGAAAACAACCTCGGAGGATCCGTATCCGGTACGGGAACATACTACGAAGGAACCGTGGTTTCGATATCCGCAATACCCAACGATGGATACGTTTTCGATTCATGGAGTGACGGAGGAGCACAGGTTCACGGCATCACCGTTTCTGCGGATGCGAATGTTACGGCAACTTTCGTAAAAGCTGCGGAGAATCAATACAATCTGTCTTTATCGGCATATCCCAGTAACGGTGGAAGTACCGAAGGATCGGGAACATACACAAACGGAACCGTTGTTCCCGTTAATGCCGTTGCTGCTCCGGGATATAGATTTGTAGCTTGGTCAGATAGCAGCAATATCATCCACGATGTTACTGTAAACAGCAACATTTCAAAAGTTGCATTGTTCGAAAAAGAAGATGTATCCTATGAATTAACATTAATCGCAGGTGAAGGCGGTATTGTAACCGGCGAAGGAATTTATGTTGAAGGAACCGAAGTTTCTGTTGAAGCCATACCCTACGAAGGATACAAATTCCTGAATTGGTCGGATAACGGAAGTAAAATCCATGACATAATTATCACAAAAGATACAACTTTGGTAGCAATGTTCGAACCTATCAAGATAAATTACACTTTGAGTCTGATTTCCTCGGGCAACGGTGCAGTCGGCGGCGGAGGAACATACGTTGAAAATTCAATTGCCGAAATCTATGCGACTCCCGCAACGGGATACCACTTTGTAAAATGGTCCGATGGAGATACGAATGCAATAAGAACGTACACCGTAACTCAGAATACAACACTTACGGCAACATTCGAAGAAGATGTTGTTCCCGTAAAACCGGAATATGAAATTACATTGATTTCATCTGACGTTAATATGGGTGCGGTTTCGGGATCAGGAACATATATTGAAGGAACCGTATTGTCCATTTCCGCAATACCTAACGAAGGATACGGATTCGTATCTTGGTCGGACGGTGGAGGACAAACACATAGTTTTGTCGTAACCGAAAACAAAACTCTTACGGCAACATTCGAAAAACATGCCACGGATGAAAATACGGTTTCTTTATCCGCATATCCCAGTGATGCGGGAGCGGTTTCGGGATCCGGAACTTATGCAAACGGAACCGAAGTTACGATTACCGCGGTTGCAAACGACGGATACAGATTCGTGTCTTGGTCGGATAACGGAGAAAGAACTCACAACATTACCGTGAATTCCGATGTTTCCATGGTTGCCGTATTTGAGAAAATAGACGATAAATTCTTCTTACGTTTGGAAGCTAACGCAGGAGGTTCAATCTCCGGTGCTGGAACATATGTTTCGGGAGCGGTTGCAACCGTAGTCGCAACACCTTCCGAAGGATATAAATTCGTATCTTGGTCGGACGGAGGATTGAAAACACATACTATAGTAATGACCAAGGATCTCGTACTTACCGCGGAATTCTCCAAAGACGATGACGCAAACGAGAAACAATACTTCGAAGTCTTGGTAACTTCCTCTAACGGAGGAAGTGCTTTCGGCGGAGGAGTTTACGAATACGGAACTTCGGCAATGGTGTTTGCTTCCCCCGATACGGGATATGAATTCGTATCTTGGTCGGACGGAGGAAAACAGACACACAAAGTTATCGTAACAAAGGCACAGGTTTTGACCGCAACGTTCAGACAGATATCTTCAACCGATTTGTACATAAAAGTTGATGATGTTCCGGATGCGGATACAATCCTGAAAGATCTTGAAAAATCCAATTCGGGAGTGAGGTATGAACTTCCGGATGACTTTGAAGGCAACGCGGTGATTTCACCGGAAGTGTTCGATTCCATGACCGGAAAGACATTGGAATTCGTTACTTTGGATGAGAACGGAAACAGAGTCTACTCGATTTCATACGATTCATCAAAAGAATTGAACCCCGATTACGCGGATGATTCAGATATGAACGTTATTATCAAAGGTTCGTTCGATGCGTTGGAAGTTGACATGCCGAATGTTCAAAGCATTGTTTTGGACAGATACGATGACGTTGATGCTTTCTATATCAACATGTACGGAACGGGTGTTGCTCCGTATACTTCGGTTGTAAAATATTACATGGGAACCGATTATGCGGGAGAAATCTACGCCGTTATGACTTATCACGAAGGAGATTTGCTGTACGAAGAACAGATGGTTTCCGTTGATAAGAAAGGATACGTTTCATTCACTACGGAATATGATACGAAACATGTGTTGATTTCGAAAGAAATCGTTGTCGATAATGAGCAAAAACTTGATCTGATGCCACTTTTGGTTATTGCCGCGGTGTTGTTGATCGTTGTTGTAGCTGTAGCGTATCTGATGTATCACAGAAACTGATTAAACGGAGCTTTTTGCTCCATCTTTTTTTAATTTTTCTGCTTATTAAATTTTATTTTCGATTTAAATGAGGGCTCACAATAAACTTATATATACAATTGGATGTATAATCCAATTGATATTTATGGATTCTAAAACCCTATATGCAATAATTGGAGTTGTGGCAATTGTAGCCATAATCGGAGGAGCTTTGTTAGTTGCAGGCAACCCCGGCAATAGCAACAATGATGACCTTCAAGAAGACGGTAAAGTCACCTTTAAATTTAACAACGAAATTCGTTTGGCGGTGTTTGGTAACGCCGATGGAAATGACCATCTTGATCAAAATGACATAAAAACCCTTGAAGATATTATTTCCGGAAAACAAAAATATGATTCTAAAAAGAACTGTTTTGCAGACACTAATGCAGACGGATATCTTAACAATGAAGATGTTATCCTTCTTAAAAAACTTGTAAACAAAGAAGAATGTGAACTCTACTATTACAACGCAGCATCAGAAGTTGCGAAAATCAACTACCCTCTTGTAGGAAAAATCGCTACTCACCATGTTTACCCTCTTGACGCCTGTATTATCCTCGGTATTTACGATGATGTTGTCGGAATGTCCAATCAAGGATTTTCAAATTCTGTCGGAAGAGACGCTAACAGATATCCAGGAATTGGAACAAGTATTGCAAATATTGGAACACCTCATGAAGACCCCCAGGCATTCCTTAGTTCTGGAGCAGACATTCTCCTTTCCCCATGGGATGCAGATTATTCAAAACTTGAAACAATCATAAAATCTGGTAATCTTGACACACAAATTGTAAAACTTCCCATGAGCAAAAACAGTGCTGAAACCGTCGACCAGTATGCTTCACTTCTTATGCTTGGAGTAATGACCCAGAAGGAAGAAGCTGCACACAAATATATCGACTACATTGATGAAATCCAGAAATATATCAACGAAAAAGTTTCTACAATGGATGAAAAATACACATTCATAACACCATTTACCAGCACTAAAGACGGACAAACAACAATTAAGCTTGACTCTCCGTACACAAACGGTAGTGCACCCGGTGATGTTTACACAATCAGCAAACTCCCAATGGAAAGCGCAAATCTTGTTGTAGACAGTGGATGTCCCGAAGTTAGTCTTGAATGGGTATATGCACAGAACCCCGATGCTATTTTCATAATTATGTTCCACGATTCATCATATACAATAGATGATATCCAAAAAAACTTTGAACAGAGCGCAAAGGTGTTCGAACAAACAGAGGCATACAAGAACGGTAAAGTGTATGGTGTAAACTACTACAACATTGCAAACTACTGCGGAATTCCCCAGCTTGCTGTTTTGGCAGAATACATTTGGCCCGAACTCTTCGATGAAGAAAAATGCTGGAACTATTTGACCCAGTACTTCGAAGAATTCACAGCGTATACAGACACAAGCTTGGAAAAACTTGGAAGTTCGATTCCATATAAACTTCCCGAGGTTGCATAAATAAAACTGGGCTTCGGCCCTCTTTTTCTTTGTATTGAATTATGGATTGAAGAAATATGTTGAATGATCCGTTAATCAAAGATGTTGTCAGGAATTCCATAGACCTATGGGAATCCGACATGATTGTGGATGACAAATCATCCAAAGTTGTTGAAACATACAACAAATACATTGGAAGAAAATGGATGTTCATCATTTTCTGTATTATATCCATGTTTGTCGTGGTGGGATTCGCATTATCCGTTGGAGATTATCATATCGATTTTTTCGAAACATATGAGATCGTATGGAATCACATAATCGGAAATGTAGAAAAGCCATTGGAAGACAGTATTATTTTCACATTGAGACTTCCGCGTATAATCGCGGGAATATTAGCAGGAGTAGGACTTGCGGTTGCGGGTGTGGCTATGCAAAGCACACTCATGAATCCTTTAGCGGATCCGTACACAACAGGTGTTTCATCGGGTGCGGGATTCGGTGCAACATTGGGAATGATTCTCGGAATCAGTCTTTTCGGACTTGAACAATATGGAATCATAGTCAATGCATTCGTGTTCTCTTTGATTCCCATGCTTGTAATCGTTATTGTCTCCAAATTAAAGAACGCATCACCTACAACCATGATTATGGCGGGAATTGCGGTCATGTACATATTTGGAGCTATGACAACCGTAATTACACTCATGGCCGATCCGAATGATTTACAGGATTTGTACAGATGGACAGTAGGATCATTGGCATTTGCATCTGCAGATGATTTGCCGTTCATGACAATCATGGTAGGATTAGGTGCAATAATTCTTCAGATTCTTTCGAACAAATTAAACATCCTGGCATCCGGAGATGAAAGCGCAAAATCACTCGGAATCGATGCAGAAAAACTTAGACGTTTTTGTATGATTCTCGTAGCTCTCATAACCGCATCGGTAGTAAGTTTCACAGGACTCATCGGATTCGTGGGATTGGTTGCTCCGCATATCGTAAGAACCGTTATCGGCCCGGACAATAGATATCTTCTGCCCGCATCCGCAGCATTCGGTGCACTCTTGTTGATTGTTGCAGATCTTATCGGTAAAACTATGATTGCACCCGCACAGTTGCAGGTCGGCGTAATCACGGCATTCTTGGGCGGACCTTTGTTCCTTTGGCTTATCCTCAGGAAGAACAGTACCATATGGGGATGATATTTTGAAAATAGAAATGAAAGATGTATCTTTCCAATACAGCAGAATGACATACCCTATTCTTCATGACATAAATTTAACACTTGAAGAACCGGGATTATACTGTATCGTAGGTCCCAACGGTGTGGGTAAGTCTACTTTGATCAAATGCATGAACAAGATTCAAAAACCAACCGGCGGAAAGGTGTCGATAGATGGTATTGACACGAATACAATGAAACTCAAAGAAATCGCAGAATATATCGGATATGTTCCCGTAAAAACACAAGACGTATTCTCCATGCCGGTTCTTGATGCGGTCTTACTCGGAAGAAAAACAAAATCCAGGTGGAGAAATTCCGATGAAGATGTTGTGTTGGCACATCGCATTCTCAGAATCATGGGAATTGATGATTTGACTATGAGGGGATTCAACGAACTCTCCGCGGGACAACATCAAAAGGTTGCTATATGCAGAGGGTTGATTCAAAAACCCAAGCTTTTGATTTTGGATGAACCTACGGCAAATCTTGATGTTAAACATCAGGTGTATGTCACGGAATTACTCAGAGGTTTGGCAATTCAGGAAAATATGATTGTTCTTATGATCAGCCACGATTTGAACATCTCTGCAAAATATGCACATGAAATAATTCTGATGGAGGGCGGAACCATTGTTGGAAAAGGTCCCGCAAAGGATGTTCTTACCGAAGAAAATATTCAGCGCATATACGGAGTAGAATGCATGATCGAGGAGATTGAAAACAGACCTCATATTGTATTGGGATCTGTGTTGTCGATTTGATTTTCAAACATTTTAAACTTTTTACCCCCCATAAAATGTTATAAAAATTACATTTTACCCCCCCATAAAATGTAATCAAATAACATTTATATAGCCCTAAGTACTCTAAAAAATATGGACCGCGCAATCACCGAGAATCTGATTCTCTGGAAAAATTCCAAAAATAGGAAGCCGCTCATATTGAAAGGAGTACGTCAATGCGGTAAAACATACCTGTTAAATGAATTTGGAAAGAATAATTACGAAGGTGTTGCATATTTCAATTTCGAAGGAAACGATGATTTAAACAAAATCTTCCAAAAGAACTTGGAGCCCGAAAGAATACTTTTCGAATTGTCTTTAATGCACGGTTCCAAAATCAATTCTTCAATGCTCATAATATTTGATGAGATTCAATTCTGCACCGCAGCACTCACCTCTCTGAAATACTTCTACGAAAAGTCTCCTGAATATCATATTGCGTGCGCAGGATCCTTGCTGGGACTTTTGCTTCCCGAAAAAAGAGATGATAAATTATCCTTCCCCGTGGGAAAAGTAGATTTCCTTACTTTGAGGCCTATGAACTTTCTTGAATTCGTAAATGCAAGGCTCGGCCCCCTTTACTACGATTTACTGAAGAATATAAAACCTGGAGAAGAACTTCCGGAATCTTCGTTGAATACGTTGGAAAATACGTTGAAAGAATACTACATCGTCGGAGGAATGCCGGAAGCGGTGGAGTCGTGGATCTTAGAAAAAGATTTGGAATCGGTGGAAAAGATTCAACGCAATCTTATTACTTCGTATGAATCTGATTTTACCAAATATGCCAATAAAAATGATGGGGTAAAACTCAGAGCCATTTGGAATTCGATTCCGAAACAAATATCCAAAGAAAACAAAAGATTTATTTTCGGACAGGCGGTAGAAGGTGCGAGATCCCATCAATTGGTGGATTCCCTTCAATGGCTGCTTGATTCGGGATTGATTCACAGAGTTCGCATGCTCGATAAGATTGATATTCCTCTTTCGAACAACGCATCGGATAAATTGTTTAAATTGTATCTTACGGACATTGGTCTTCTCAGAATGATGGCGGGAATTTCGGCATCATCCATAATGTCTGATGATGAAAAGTTTGGAACTTTTAAAGGCGGAATAACAGAAAACTTCGTTTTGAACGAACTTCTTACAGCCTTTGATGATGGAAATGAGTATTTTTACTGGAAAAATCCCAAAGGAAATGCAGAAGTGGATTTTGTTATTTCCGTTGATGGAAATGCAATTCCGATTGAAGTTAAATCCGGTAACGTTCCGCGCATAAGAAGTATGGAAGAATACATCAGAAGATTCGAACCGAAACAATCGTTTGTTGTTTCGAAAGAAAATTACAAGAACGGAAAACTTACGTTCCTTCCGTTGTATCTTGTATGGAAGATGAATGAATATGCGAAGAGGTGAATCCATGAAATACGATCCTTTGAAAAAACCGTCGCATAATCGCAGCCCCAAATCTCCGAAACCGATGGAAACATGGTTTGTGGAACTTCCGTTTGATAATTCAGATGATAAGAAGAAAAGACCGGGGATAGTCGTGAAAGAAAACAACGGAATGTTTGATGTTGTTATGATTACAAGCAGTGGTGCGCATTCGGAAAAAGATTTTACGATTATGGATACGGAATATGCGGGATTAGATCATGATTCAACAGTAAGACTTGGTAAAATTTACAAAGTGTCAGCATCAAAATTCGATCACAAATTAGGTGAGTTGTCGGAATATGATGTTGAAGAGTTGATGGATAAAATCAAACTTTGAATGTTTTTAATTGTATTCAAGATAACTGATTTTGATAGAAAGAAAAATTTGGTAAGAGGTTTGCCGATACCGTTTCCGGTATCGGTTTTTTGCCATCGTATGAAAGTCCGGAGTTTTCAGATGATTGAATCAATCATCTGAAGTTGTTCCGATACCTTCTCGCCCTTCGATGTTAAGGTCAACCACACGGTGTGTGAACCTTCGTCCTGAGTTTGCGTCAACAATCCCGAGTCTTCGAGGGTGTTGAGCTTATCCGGCATGCGAGGGTTGGAAGATATGTTGTTGTAGACCGTCATCTTATTGCACCTTCCGTTTTCCTTCAGAAACAATAAGATTGAGATCAGATGTTTTTCCTCCAGTACCTTCGCTCCAATCTTAGGCATTCTTAGACCTCATCAAGAAGTACGCCAAAGCTGCGATAATCGCGATTACAACTATTGCGATTATGACATACAACATTGTGTTGTCCGCGGGAGCATCCTGCATCTTTAACACCGAATAAATCGATGCGTGAGATATCGTAAACGATACATTCAGTTTATCATCAACGACCAAAGTCTGTTTCTGATCTTCCATCTGTTTCGTTTCAGGGTTGTAGTAGTAAAGATTTACTACATCTCCGGATGCGTATCCTTCACCGAGATGATAGACGATTGTTGTATCCTTTGGAAGAGGTCCGCTTGCTTTCAAATCCAAATAGAAGGATTTGTCAGAACCGACATTCTTTGCGGCTTCTTCAACTTCCGTCGTCGATTTTTCATCTCCGTCGATTCTCAAATCGATTGATTTGGAATCCGGAACGTATGTGGAATCCGCGCTGAAAGTTATTGCATATTCTACGACGTTGTCTTTCATCACGGTGAAAGTAACGGATTTTCCGGCAGGGATGTCTTTCAATACATCGGTTGATACAACGGAAGAATTCTCATCTTTCATTGTGTTTTCGTCAACGAAGTATTCAACGTTATCCTTGTCTTTCAAATCCGTTTCAATCTTCTCGGATGTGGGAACTTCTTCGGGTGTCGGGAGATCGCTCTTCTCGAATGTTGCTGATATGGAGCTGTTAGCTGCTACCTTGAAGAAGGTATACGAGCTTACTTTTCCTACAGACTTTCCATCGACCTTCACATCGGATATTATGTATCCTTTGTCGGGTGTGATTGTGAATACAACATCCTTTCCTGCATCGACTTTTACGTCTCCCTCGGGGGAGATAGATCCGCCTTCGCCTGCGGATGCAACGATTGTTACATCAACAGGTCCTGGATCAGGTCCGGGTCCTGGTCCCGGACCCGGAGGCGAGTTCTTTGCGAATGTTGCAGATATTGTATGTTTATCTATAACATTTTCAAACACGTATGATGACGTTATCGATACGGATTCCCCATCAACCGTTAACCCCGAGATATGATATCCCGAATTGGGAGAGATGGTAAATGTTGGATTCGAACCTTCGTTAACATATGTGTTTCCGCTTGGTGAAATAGATCCGTTGTCTCCTGCCGAGGATGTTATGAGGTATTGTAACTTCACTTCAAGGACGGCATTAAGATTTAGATTAGATCCGATCACGCTTACGTTGTAGTTGTTATCTTTCTCAAGATTTGCAGGAACTGCAAACTTTGATCCGATTTTGGAATCTGTTTGGAATTCACCATTAACGAATACTTTCACAGGGAGATCTTCTTGAAACTTCACAAGAGGTTCTATGAATATGTGTCCGTTGTAGTATGTTAAATCCATCGAATCACTGTGTCCGGTCCCGTAAATACGGGAGTCGTCGACGTCTCCGTCGACGACGGTGCTATCCAGTAATGCCACTGCGGACATCACCATGGATAGCACCACCAAGAACGCGATGATTTCTTGGCTCCTTGTTCTTACATTCATTTACAGTTCCTCATTCATGCAGTTGCTGAATTCTCGGATGGCGAAACAGGTACAGTTGGAGTTTCAACCTGAATTGCAACAATCTTCTCGGTACTTATCACATCTTTATTTTCATCACCATAAGTGAAGTATGCGAATCCGTAAACGAGAGATTTATCTGCCGTCACGCTGGTTATTCCATCTGTGTACAAAGATAATTCTTTGGAAGTTTCTCCTTCACCTGCAGATCTTGTTTCTGTGACCTCGACTCCATCATATGCAGGCACTGAAACTCCCTCTTCGTCTGCAATCATGTATGTGTATGTTGCTCTGAGTGTGAAAGTTCCTGCAGGAATCAATCCTCTCTCTGCTGCGAGTGTTGTCTTGAATCCACCGATTTCTGTTCCATCTACAACCTTCGAAACATTGACAATATCGATGTCCAAATCTTCGGATGCTTCGATTGCCTTAAAAGATACTTCGAATGTCACATTCTTTCCATCTTTGGATGTGAAATAATATGTGTTCTCAGCAATCTCTGTGACTATAGCGTTAGTAGATATCACCTCATTAACTTCATAGCCTCTCACAGGTACGGTAACGAATATTCCGTACTGTCCGTTAAGAAGTTCTGAAGGTGCTACAACAGATCCATTATCTCCAGAGGTGATGTTTACAGTTACAGTAAATGTATCTTTTACGAATACAGCTACATATGTACAATCTGAATTAATTTCATCTGTTGGAGATGTTATCTCTTCACCCTCCAACGTCCAATATGCATCCTTGTATCCGAATGGGACATTCAATTCAGGCAAGGTGTATGTTTCTCCGGATTTCACACTGACTTCGGATACTGATCCGAATCCGTTATCGAGTGTTACGGTGAAGTATACCTCATCAACATCCCACTGTGCGGTAAATGTGACTCCACCGGTTACAGTGTAAAGCTGTCCTGCTCCGAGAATTGTTTCTGTTTCACCAACTTTCCATCCGAGGAATGTGTTACCAACTTTGGATGTTGTTGGCAACACGATTGATTCTCCGGCAGAAACCGTCAAAGATATTGTGCCTGCAACTCCTTCGTTATAGTCGAATGTTACAGTGTATGTTTCTTCACTTATCTTGGTGAACTTGGCTATAAGCGTTACATTCTCGTCTCCAACAACATAATTACCTATCTTTCCTTCGGGTTCTGCACCAACAAACCATCCATCGAATTTGTATCCTTCGATACTCATTGCCTGGAGATATATGGTGGAATTCTTCAGAACATTCATTGTTCCAATATCTTTAACTTCTCCGTCATCGAGTTGTTGCTGGAATGTAATATCAACTGTTTCCGGACTTGTAACTTCCTTATACACTGCATAGAGCGTCATATTTGTAGACACAGTTATGTATGTCAAAGGTTGGTATTTTACAACACCTTCTACACCAGCAGTAGGTTTAACATCAGTCCATCCCATGAAATTATAATCCTTTCCACCAACACTTATCTGTTCTTCTTTCGCAAACGGAAGCATAGCAGATTTTGTGCTGTCTGATTCTGTATTTATTGTCTGAGATTCTGAATATTTCAATCCAATCCACTCTTCGAATGTAATGGTCCAATCACTGGTTATGGTTAACTTCGCTTCAGGGGATATTACAATCGTGTAATTATTTGCATTTCCGTTTGTTCCGTTGATCAATTCTACTTTTGCATTATCGCCAGTGGCATCACTCGATGTTATTGTATAGATTTTAGCTTCTCCATTCACAGTTGTAAATTTCAAACCTAATTTCTCTACGATATCATCGTGAGTTACTCCATCTTTGATGTTTTCAAATTCGAATGTGTTCTCTCCATTGACCACAGCTGATATATCATTAACTGTAATGTTCACTTTAGATATCGTGACAGTAATGGATTCACTCTGTGTGTTACTCAATCTTCCGTCAGTAGCTGTTACGGTCACAGTGTATGTTCCGGAATCTGCAACATTCATCACATTGAATCTATCTACATTCCCAAGACTAATTGTTCCACCAGTCCATGAATATGTATATTTTATTCCATTAGCAGCATGACTTGGTGTGACGACTATCTGTTTCGAAGTTCCATCGTATTCTCCGCTAACTGCGTTAGGACTAATACTAACACTGGGCTTTTCAAGAGTCCACTGCGCAGTCATGGTAACATCGCTTGATACAACACAAGTGGCACCTCCAACGAGAATTGTGTCTGTATCTCCAACTTTCCATCCATTGAATTCATATCCGGTTGCGACTAATGCTGCAGGCATTGTTACATTCTCACCGCTTATTATATACTGACTGTTGGTTTCTGCACCGTGTCCATTCTCATCAAATGTTACTGTATAAACCTGCTGTCCACCAGATTTGGCTGATTCACTACTATCATTGATATTTGCATGTTCTGTATCACTGGTTACTGCAACAACGGTAAATGTATACTCTCCGGTTGCGTTCATCATCGATCTAAAATCTAATGATGTGTCGCTTGTGGATTGTGCTCCACCTACTTTGGATTCATCATCGTAGAGCTGTACGAGATATGACACGGTATCTTCTTTAACAGGACTTACCGTGCTCCAGCTGGCTGTGAAACCATTCCATGCCATACCGGTTGGATCCTTCAAACTCACTTTAGATATCGTGACGGCTACAGTCCCACTAGTTTTACTGCTTGTAAGTGTGCCATCCGTAGCTGTAATTACAACATGATAACTACCGCTGTCTTCAACATCCTTAACAGTGTATGTGGCATTGGTTGCGCCACTAATAGGTGAACTACCTTTATACCACTGATACTCAAGATCTCCGGCACCGTCTGTTTCTGCCTTTACAGTAAGAGTCCTATCGTCTCCATCATAATTTGCTGTTATTACTACTGGTTCTGTGTTGATTACTGGATTGTTTAATTTCCATTCCGCTTTCAAATTTATGTCTGCGGTCACATTAGCTTCGAATGAATAATCATCATTTCCATTCTTCCATTTGTCAAAGGCATATCCCGTCTCAGTCATTACTCCAGGTTCTGTCGCCTTCGTTCCATCTATCACATATTGTGCAACAGGTGCAGTTCCATGACCATTCCTATCAAAGGTAACGGTCCAGACTTTCTGCACTCCAGATTTGTCTGATTCGCTACTATCATTTATATTTGCATGTTCTGTATCACTTGTTACTGCAACAACGGTAAATGTATACGCTCCGGTTTCGCTCATCATCGATTCAAAATCGAATGATGTTTTGTTTGTGGATTGTGCTTCACCTACTTTGGATTCATCATCGTAGAGCTGTACGAGATATGACACGGTATCTTCTTTAACAGGACTTACCGTGCTCCAGCTGGCTGTGAAACCATTCCACGCCATACCGGTTGGAGTATCCAACTTAGCTTTGGTTATCTTGAAAGCAACAGGTGTGGAATTTATCTCAAGCTCATAATTCGATGCTGTAAATCCTTCTTTATCAACTAATGCAAGATTACCGATTGTTATATTGTAATCTCCTACAGAATCTCCCGTAGCTCTGGAAAGTGCTCCGTTAAATCCGGGAACTTCAGAATTCTGCACTCCAGCATACCCGTATGTGAATGCCTTATCTGCAGTTCCATACACCTTACTCTGATTTGCATTAGGAGTGACAGTTATTGTCGCTACAGTTATTGTCGCATTCACATTAGCAGGCAAAGTATAATTGGCTGCATCGGGATCTACATTCAAGGTGAATACTATCTGTTTTGATGATGTTGCAACATTAGCATCACTGAATTCAGCAGACAATACTACACCATCTGCCTTCATCAGTGCTTCAATACTATTTGTTATTGAATAATTACTTGAATTATAGTTGGTAGTTCCATCGTATTCTTTAGTATCGACAGGGTCAGATTCAAACGTTATTTCCAATGGTGTTATCTTACCATCTAAAATAATCGTGTTATCAACAGGAGCAAGTTCTACTCCGTCAAGCATAAACTTGTAATTAGACATCTTTGATTCGTTAGTGAATGTAAATGTCAAAATTACATCTTTATTTTCATTAACATTCTTATTATCGTACTTCGCAGATGATACATTAAGATTAATTCCTTCTGATACAGTATATCCTCCGTTTACGGTTTCACTACCATCATATACCTTAGAAATCTCACCATTAGTTACTGTAATTTCCTGTGGTAATATTACCCAGGTTACTTTAAGAATTGTTTTTTCAGTTTTCCCTTTCAAGATATACTCATAAGTTACGATATATTCTCCCGCATCGGTGCCTTGACGATTGTTCTTACCCTCTTCAGTAACTTTCCAACTATCAATTTTATCCGAATCGAATGAAATGGTTGCGAGCATCTCCTGCTGATTTCCATTATAGGTCAGTGCATTATTGTTCGTTATAGTATATGGCAAATCAGCAATAGTAACATTACCTACCATAGTCATATCTGCATTATCAAATCCTTCAACGGTATTCGCTGGAGATGTGAAATCATCAAATATAACATTTGAATTCTTATCTGCATTCTTCTCAATTACTAACTTAACACCATTATCCAAACTACCGGAAATCGTGACATTATCTCCTTTGACGGTAACTGTGTCACCTGGACTTATTGCTTTCAATCCACCATTTATGTATAAGGATCCTGCGGTAATCTTAGTCTCAGCGGATGCTTGGAATTTACCGCTCAGTACATTATTCTCGGCATTGATTGTTCCATTAAATTCGGAACCGGTATCAAACGTTATTGTCTCTCCCTCTGCAAGATTAATGGTACCTCCATTAACATTACCTTCAGATGTGAGTACAACTCCTGCGTTTATGGTCAAACCATTCCTTGCGTTCAAATCATCTTTGTTTATAAATTTAGATGATTTTGTGTCCACAATCTTCCCACTCTTGTAATATCCTTTTACAAATTCTCCGCTTAAGGTTTTTGAACCTGATAAAGTAACATCGCCATTTGCATATGCTTTAGCGAACTTTGCAGCAGAAATAGTTGCACCATCTAATGCGAAAGTTCCTGCATCGTCTGCGCCGCCACCGTAGAAGAATATGGATTTATCAACTGTAACTGTTCCAGCCACAATTGCATTCAACAAATTGATACCGAGGGCGGTAGCCTTATTGGATTCAACATTAAGCTGTGAACTGTTATCCATTTCCAAATAGAGATCCGCTGCGATAGAGTAATAGTTCGTAAAGTTAACCTTACCGTTCGTAATCTGCATCGCAGATGCCTGAACACTTCCTGTATTTTCAAAGTTAAGAGTTGCTCCGTTGACGATGAATCTTAAACTCATATTGTTAATTCCAGCAGATTTGTTCTTAGCCCACACTAAAGAACCTGTATTTGCTGCATTATCTTGAGTGAATTTGAGTGTCGCTTCATCTTTCACTTCAATTACTGCCTGAGTGTTTTTTGCATCGGCTTCAATTACACGTCCATTGGTACCTGTAATCGTTACATCGGTTCCGTTTCCTGATACTGTTATCTTTCCGTTGTCAACCATCTTAAATGCGTTATCTACTGCGGCAGTTATATTGGCAGATTCAGTAATTGATATCTCTTCATTGATTACCAATTGTTCCACAATCTTGATGTTTCCACCAACACTTACTGCGAATTTGAATCCCTCGACATCGTTAACTTCAATTACACCGTTGTTTGTAATTTTACCTTCTTTGGTTATTACAATACCAGTTGGAATTACAACCTTCCCCACTATATGCATTTCATTATCACTTTTAATTACACATGAGTTTTTGAATTCAACACAGTCAGTACAGCAATCAAAGGTAAAACGTCCTGATGACTTGTCTTTAATTGTCTCCAACGTAATGTTGTCATCAATGGTCACAGTAATATTCTTACTTGCAGTATAACCCTCATTTAGTTTAGTATCATCAAATTGAATTTTCGTTTCATCGGATGTGTTAGTTTTACCACACATGTCACCGACATAAATATTGATCTTATTCCCCGCATCGAATTCGACGTCAGAGATATTGAATTCAATATCAGTAGTTGCTTTATAATTAGGGTTATCAATTATCGCAATCCCGATACCCCACTCAGTACTTCCATTGGATTTATTCACTTCATTTGTAAAATTACCTGTAGCTTTGATAGAACAATTCTTAATGATAGTAGATGAGGCTCTGGATTCTATACCTGTGAGTCCTTCAAATGAACCCCCATTAATCGTCACATTGTTAGTACTTGGAAGGTATATCGCTGCACCATCTGTTGCGGTAAATGTGCCTCCATTAATGGTTAAACTCGTTGCCCCATATTTGGCCTGCCCATTTGTGACTGATCCATTCCCACTGATGGCGCCACTGCATGATTTTATCGTTGCTGAATTTACTGTTACTTCGGATTGATATGCGACAAAAATTCCATAACCTTTGTCATTCATTATTTTTGGATTGTCGGATCCAGTACCCAAAATCAACTTCCCATCGACATCTGTACCCCCTTCACCTAACCATCCACCAACCATTATCGCAGATGCTCCAGATGAATGGGCTGTAGTCTTTATTGTACCGTCTCCAATTACTGTCAAACTACCCCCATAAATTGTAAAAACTCCATTTGAATTGGTTATATCATGTCCATTTAAATTGAGTTCTATTTCTGTAGTAAGTTTTAGCTTCTCCGCACCATTTCTATCGATATCTTTTCCGAGCTCTACTTTACCGTTTTGTCCTAAAGCTATCAATAAACCAGATTCATCTTCAACTTTTATTACTCCATTATTGATTATCTTGTGTCCACTCAGATCAAGAGTCACTCCCTCGGTTAATGTAAGAACACCATTATCCTGAATAGTGAGATTGCCAGACAGGGAATCTTCATTCTTCGTAGAATACGATCCGGATCCATTCCATTCAATTGTATTCGCATCAACCTGCTCTTCTGAAGCAATTGATGTTGTTCCGACAATCGCAACCGCCAGCATTAAAGCCACGGCCACGAAAGCCATTAAAAATTTCATATTCTTTTTCATTATACTCATCTCCCCCCCCCCCTACGAGTATTCATAGGGGGGAGGGAACATGTGTTAAGCTCTCCGAACAATCGTGTGCTCAGGGAGATGTTTCTTCGTATGATCCTTCGAAAAATTATATCTCAAATCTTCCAACGGATTGAATCACATCTTTTCCTTCAAGATGATCACTTTCATTCTTTCACGGTAAAAACCCAATTTGATAGGTTTAAACTCTAAGATTAGCATAAATTGACAACTTACATATATAAACAGAGTTATGTTATTTTTCAGAAAAAAATCGTTTAAAGAAATGTCTGGCTAACAAAATTTTTTCTTACCGCTTTTGTTCATTTAACTCGGAACTTTGATTGATTCTTTATCTCAAATCCTCAAAAATAAAACTTTTATTCTGGAAAAACACGCTCAATTTTCCATGAATATTCATGATTCAACCAAACCAATCAACTCTCCCAAAGATTGAAATTCAAAACGTTGAAGATGATATTTCATGTATGAAGATCTGTACAATACGTTGTATGGTTTGGTTTCCAAATCAATACAGAAAATGTTGTCCTGATGTTCGGGCTCGCCACCCAACCCAATCATAATGAAAACTTTATCCCCTCTCTCCAACAACTCCATGTATCTTCTGAGTTGATAATACTCACACCATTTCAAAGAACCGTCATAATTCACGTTACTGCGGAATTTACATTCCACTCAAAATGCCACTCCTGTTTTTCTATCCCTTAAATAATAGTCGGGATACCCGCACATTTCGGTACCCCGTCCGGATAATTCATCTTTGTGAGGTGTTTTAAACACGATCGAAAAATATTCATCGGGAAACATTGTCAATACAAACTCTTCGAATAAATCGCCCATTGCATATGTGTCTCCACTCTTAGCTCTCAGCTTTTTTTCAATTTGTCCCATGAATCCCATTTAATCATTCCAATGTCTTCAGATTTTATGGTGTTAAACTCATTACAACATATAAATATCTAGAGTTTTTATAAGATCTTGTTAATCGATGCTGTGATCTGAAAACCATCACATCCCAACGTAGAATAAAAGTAATTGAAAACTTGACATGGAAGTCAGATTCTGCACAGATTTTTCAAAAATAAGTGGAATTCGATCTCAAAAATTGACATGGTTAGCTAACGCTGAACCAAAAATTTTAAAATATAATGGTGGACAGGGCGAGATTCGAACTCGCGGCCTCTACAATGCCAATGTAGCGATCTTCCAACTGATCTACCTGCCCAGTTGTATAATTCTGAGATATACTTTTCGTTATTAAACGTTTGTATATTTTACCCGAGTTTGAATAAGTCAAACTCGGGTTTTGGTATGCTTATGTTGATGCCAGCCCATCGAAAATGAATATTGACACAAATAAAATAACATAACTGTTTTTATTTTGTTATCTTTCCGATAATTGTTGCCCAACATCCATTTATTCTCACGTTATATTTTGCTAACAGTAACAGAGTTTCAATCGATTGTCTTAAAATTAAATTCCATCAAACACTCATTTAAAACCTTCTTGAAATTATCTTTCGTTATATCTGAAAGATCGTTCCAATATTTTTCAATGAAATTTTTGAATATTGTAGATCTGTTCACATCCTTGCCTTCAATTCCTATTAGTTCAAGATCTTCTTTTGTGAATAAATCCTCTATTTCGATTTTATCTGATGAAATTACACACAATCCTTCAACATCACCAATTGATTTTACTGTTATAGAATCGCCACAATTTTCCATTGTAATTTCACATTCTAGATCTCCATCGACAAGTAAGAATGGATTGGCATCTATGTTCTTCAGATTGTTCGCAAGATCTTTGTTTTTTATATCGTTTATGGGCATAAAGTACAATCCCTCGATACCGAACATTATCTTGAATGCGGTGAGATAGTTGTAATCCGTCATCCCTTCAACAAAAACAACACGATGCCTTGGATCCATGATGATATGACGACCTATTGTGAGACTTTTTAAAATGGGCTCCATCCGATCTACAGATTTATCAAAGGTCTCCTCTCCTTCATACATATCTCCGATTACAGAGAAATTATTGGCAATGCGTGCATATCCCATTTCGTTTTTATATACCACTCTTACCTCATCCAAATAGTCACAATCGATTAAGAATGGAGAGTGCGTAGATATGACAAATGTATACCCGTTGGCTTTTGCAAATTCTTGTATGAATTTTCTTAATTCTACTTGTCCGGAAACATGAAGATTTGTTGCTGGTTCATCCATCAATACTATGTCTCCCCTCGAAATATCATTACCTCTTATAAAATTAAAGAAGAAATCAAAAAACCATCTGAACCCATCTGATTGCCGGTCTAAATCTAATGGAATATCTCCGCGCATCATATAGAAATAAATTCTATCGTCCGAAAATCTCATCTTAAAAGAGTATTTTGTATCGTCACAATAATATAATTTATTGAATAAATCTGTTATCTGCACATCTATTTTTTTATTAACATCGTCTGAAAACTTCTCCAATACACTCCAGTTTTTTCTCTCTCTGAACCTTTGATATTTTGCATTCACCTCTGCGAAATCCACACCCACTATTTCCAATACGATTCTGCATAATCCATTGATATTTTGCGGAGTGCAGGTTAACATCTCAGGGGATGTTTTGTTCGGATTGTATGATATGACTTTTGGTACTTGAGAAAAACCAAATTCTGTGTAAAATAGATTTCCATCCGTTGCTATAAAATTTACTTCTTCTGCAACGTTTTTATCTGTATTCAGGGTTATGTTCCCTTGGTCGAACAAGTCCTTATAATTAATACGTGGTTTGATATAGCCCCCATAATCGGCAGTTGAGATGTTAATAATATGATTGATAAAAGTATACATGATTACGAAAAATTTATCATATAAATTTTCTCTGATAATAGTTCTAATATTGGGTTCAATAAGATGGGCAAAGAAATCGTATTTAAAGTTGAAATTACAAAAATCCTCTAATTCATCTCCACGAAAAATTTGAGACTCTTGTTCGTTTAATTTCGAAAGTGCCGACTTAAATATAGCATGTAACGAATAAATGGACTCGGTTATTTCGGTTGGCATTATGTTATATGATGGAATCTTTTGAGTTTGACCTTTGTTCCCATTAATAACAGCCACAGAGGGCATAAAATCCACACCATAGCCAAAATCAGAGGTGTCTCTTATATGATCAATGTTTGTGTATAAAGACTTCAATGCTGCTAAAACATTGGATTTTCCGGAATTATTTGGACCTATCAGAATAATTAAACCGCCTATTTCGTCTGCAGATAAACTACGATTTATAATCAAATCTTCATGGTTGTTAATTACATTATTTCTAAAATTGTGTTTTGAAACTTTTCTATAATTTGGATTGA